>NZ_JBIVPA010000005.1:0-181311 GCF_044754405.1 Streptomyces sp. NPDC093089 | reverse complement strand
GGGGGGGGGGCCCGGGGGGGGGGGGGGGGGGGGGGCCCCGCCCGGGGGGGGGGGGGGGGGGGGGGCCCCCCGGGGGGGGGGGGGGGGGGCGGGGGGGGGGGGCGGGGGGGGGGCCCCCCCCCCGCGGCACCCGCTGATGGTGTCGTCGGTGCTCACGCACGCGGGTGCGCGCGTGCCCCGCTCATGGGGACGCGGCGGTGTCCGCGCGTCGGCGCGCGGGCGTCAGAGGGCGAGCGCCTGCGCTCGGCGCTTCACCTCCGTGCCGCGATTCTCGTTGAGCGCCTGCGCGGGCGTGCCCGGCAGGCTCTCGTCCGGAGTGAAGAGCCACTCCAGCATCTCCTCGTCGGTGAAGCCGTCGTCCCGGAGCACGGTCAGCAGCCCGACGAGGCCCTTGACGATCCTGTCGCCCTGGATGAAGGCGGCGGGAATCTGCAGGGCGTTGTTCTCTCCACGGCGTACGGCGATCAGCTGGCCTTCCTTGATCAGCTGCCGCACGCGCGTCACCTCGACGTCGAGCATCTCCGCGATGTCCGGCACATAGAGCCAGGCGGGGATGAGCGCATCGGTCTTCACGTCAATCTCGGTCACGGGACAAGCCTGCCATCCCGGACTGACACCCGGTAGTCGGGCCCTACCCGACCGCCGCCTTCAGGGGGACGGACGGGTCGGACGCGCGCGCGGGATCGACCGGGGTGGCGCTCTCGATGAGCTTGCGGCCCTGGGCCAGGTCGCGGGGGCGGCCGACGGCGAGGAGGGCGACCGGAACGCCGTCCCGCAGCCAGAGCACGGACCAGGCCTCGTCGGCCGGGTCGCCGCGCCACAGCAGTTCGTCGGCGCCCGTGTGGTGTCCCGCGTACTGGACGAAGCGGCCGAACTGCTCGGACCAGAAGTACGGCACGGGGTCGTACGGCCCGGAGTCGGCTCCGGTGATCGCGGCGGCGACCGTGCGGGGGCCCTGGAGCGCGTTGTCCCAGTGGTGGACGAGGAGCCGCTCGCCGTAGCGGGCGGAGGGGAAGGAGGCGCAGTCGCCGACGGCGTACACGTCGGGCAGGGAGGTGCGCAGCCGGTCGTCGGCGGTGACGGCGCCGCTCGGGTCGAGGGCGACGCCGGAGCCGGCGAGCCAGCCGGTGGCGGGGCGGGCGCCGATGCCGACGACGACGGCGTCGGCGGGCAGGGCGCGGCCGTCGGCGAGGACGACCCGGCCTGGTTCGACGGTGTCCACGCGCGCGTGGGTGAGGAGTTCGGCGCCGCTGCCCGCGTACCACTGGGCCATCGGGGCGGCGACCTCGGCGGGGAGGGCGCCGGTGAGGGGGAGGTCGGCGGCCTCGACGACGGTGACGGCGCAGCCGGCCTCGCGCGCGGCGGTGGCGAACTCGGCGCCGATCCACCCGGCGCCGACGACCACGACGGCGTGCCGCCGTTCCAGGACGGGGCCGAGGCGCACGGCGTCGTCGAGGGTGCGCAGCAGATGGACGCCGGGGACGCCCTCGGCGCCGGGCAGGGTGATCGGGTGCGCGCCGGTGGCGAGGACCAGGGTGTCGTATCCGACGGGTCCCGCCTCGGTGTCGATCTCGTGGTCGGCGGCGCGCAGGCCGGTGACGTCGAGGCCGAGGCGGAGTTCGATCCCGAGGTCCTCGAAGTCGATGTCGAAGGCGGAGTCCTCGGCCTTTCCGAGGAGGATGGCCTTGGACAGCGGGGGCCGGTCGTAGGGCTGGTGGGGTTCGGCCCCGATGAGGGTCACGGGGCCGGTGAAGCCCTGCTCCCGCAGGGCGACGGCGGTCTGGACGCCCGCCATCCCCGCACCCACGATCACCACGCGCTGCTGGGCCTGCTTCTGCTCGCTCACCCGACCACCTTACGTATCTGACGGATCATCAGGAAGGGTGGGGTCTGTGACGCCTCCACCGCGGAAGCTAGTGTGGCGGGCGTAAAGCACTCGCGGGAGCCCGGACGACCGGGCTGAGAGGGAGGCTGGACCGGCCTCCGACCGTACGAACCTGATCCGGGTCATGCCGGCGAAGGGAGGGGCTGGACGCCCATGCGTTCTTCCGATGTCCTCAGCGACGACGGCGCATCCGATTCCGGATCCGACGTCCTCGTGATCGGGGGCGGCATCATCGGCCTGGTCACGGCCTGGCGGGCCGCGCAGCGCGGACTGCGCACCGCCGTCGTCGACCCGGACCCGGGCGGCGGCGCCGCACGGGTCGCGGCCGGCATGCTCGCCGCCGTCACCGAACTCCACTACGGCGAGGAGACCCTGCTCGGTCTCAACCTCGCCTCCGCCGCGCGCTATCCCGCGTTCGTCGCCGAACTGGAGGAGTGCACCGGCCACGACGTCGGCCACCGCTCCTGCGGCACCCTCGCCGTCGCCCTCGACGCCGACGACCGGGCCCACCTGCGCGAACTGCACGCCCTCCAGACCCGCTGCGGGCTCAGCTCCGAGTGGCTCAGCGGGCGCGAGTGCCGCCGCCTCGAACCGATGCTCGCCCCCGGGGTGCGCGGCGGTCTGCGGGTGGACGGCGACCACCAGGTCGACCCCCGCCGGCTCGCCGCCGCGCTCCTCGTCGCCTGCGAGCGGGCCGGGGTGGTCTTCCACCGCGCCCTCGCCGAACGGCTGACGGTGGTACGGGACCGGGCCCGCGGCGCCGTGCTCGCCGGCGGCGGCGAACTGACCGCCGACCAGGTCGTCCTCGCCGCGGGCAGCCTGAGCGGGCGGCTCGCCGGCGTGCCGGACGAGGTGCTGCCGCCCGTGCGCCCGGTCAAGGGCCAGGTGCTGCGGCTGCGCGTGCCCGCCGCGTACGCCCCCTTCCTCTCCCGGACCGTCCGGGCCGTCGTCCGCGGCAGCCACGTCTACCTGGTGCCCCGCGAGAACGGCGAACTGGTCGTCGGCGCCACCAGCGAGGAGCTCGGCTGGGACACCACGGTCACGGCCGGCGGAGTGTACGAACTGCTGCGCGACGCCCACGAGCTCGTCCCCGGGATCACCGAACTGCCGCTCACCGAGACCCTGGCCGGCCTGCGCCCCGCCTCTCCGGACAACGCGCCGATGCTCGGCCCCACCACCCTGCCCGGCCTGCACCTGGCCACCGGCCACTACCGCAACGGGGTGCTGCTCACTCCCGTCACCGGCGACGTCATGGCCGAGGCACTCACCACCGGCGTCCTCCCCGACGAGGCGCGCCCCTTCACACCCCGCCGATTCTCCCCCGTACGTCTGGAGCAGTCCGTATGAGCCTGTCCCTGTCCGTATCCGTGAACGGAGAACCCCGCGAGCTCTCCGGCCCCGTCTCCCTGGACACCCTCGTGGCCACCCTGACCACGGCCCGCTCCGGGGTCGCCGCCGCCCTCAACGAGACGGTCGTGCCGCGCGGCGAATGGGCCGCGACCCTGCTCGGCGACGGCGACCGGATCGAAGTCATCACCGCGGTGCAGGGAGGCTGAACGCGATGTCCGACGACACCTTCCTGCTCGGCGGCACGGAGTTCTCCTCCCGCCTCATCATGGGCACCGGCGGCGCGCCCAGCCTCGACGTCCTGGAACGCTCCCTGGTCGCCAGCGGTACGGAGCTCACGACGGTCGCCATGCGGCGCCTCGACCCGACCGTCCAGGGCTCGGTCCTCTCCGTGCTCGAACGGCTCGGCATCCGGGTCCTGCCCAACACGGCGGGCTGCTTCACGGCCGGCGAGGCGGTCCTGACGGCCCGGCTCGCCCGGGAGGCGCTCGGCACCGACTGGATCAAGCTGGAGGTCGTCGCCGACGAGCGGACCCTCCTGCCGGACGCGGTCGAGCTCCTCGACGCGGCGGAGACCCTCGTCGACGACGGCTTCACCGTCCTGCCCTACACCAACGACGACCCCGTCCTCGCCCGGAAGCTGGAGGACGTGGGCTGCGCGGCGATCATGCCGCTCGGCTCCCCCATCGGCTCGGGCCTCGGCATCCGCAACCCGCACAACTTCCAGCTCATCGTCGAGCGCGCCGGCGTTCCCGTCATCCTCGACGCCGGGGCGGGCACCGCCTCGGACGCGGCCCTGGCCATGGAACTCGGGTGCGCGGCGGTCATGCTGGCCTCCGCCGTGACCCGCGCCCAGGAACCCGCCCTCATGGCCTCGGCCATGCGGCACGCCGTCGAGGCCGGCCGCCTCGCCCACCGCGCCGGCCGGATCCCGCGCCGCCACTTCGCCGAGGCCTCCTCCCCCGTGGAGGGCCGGGCCCACCTGGACCCGGAGCGTCCCGCGTTCTGAGCCCGGGCGGCCGGGGCGCTCGTCACAGCTGCGCTGCAGTACCCGCCCGTCCGGGCGGGCGGCGTGTCCACGGCTCGTAGACTCGACGCCGTGGACACGACCCTTCAGGACCCCCTCGTCGGGCGGCTGCTCGACGGCCGCTACCGCGTCGACGCGCGCATCGCCGTCGGCGGGATGGCCACGGTCTACCGGGCCGTGGACACCCGCCTCGACCGGGTGCTCGCGCTCAAGGTGATGCACCCGGCACTGGCGACCGACGCCGCGTTCGTGGAGCGCTTCATCCGCGAGGCGAAGTCGGTGGCCCGGCTCGCCCACCCGAACGTCGTGGGCGTCTTCGACCAGGGCGCCGAGGGCGCGTACGTGTACCTGGCGATGGAGTACGTCGCCGGCTGCACCCTGCGCGACGTCCTGCGGGAGCGCGGCGCGCTGGCGCCCAGGGCTGCGCTCGACATCCTGGAGCCGGTGCTCGCCGCGCTGGGTGCGGCGCACCGGGCGGGGTTCGTGCACCGGGACATGAAGCCGGAGAACGTCCTGATAGGGGACGACGGGCGGGTCAAGGTCGCGGACTTCGGTCTGGTGCGGGCGGTGGGTTCGGCGACCGCGACGACCGGCTCGGTGCTCGGCACGGTCTCGTACCTGGCGCCGGAGCAGATCGAGCACGGCACCGCCGACACCCGCGCCGACGTGTACGCCTGCGGTGTCGTCCTGTACGAGATGCTGACCGGCGCGAAGCCGCACGGCGGCGACACCCCGGCCCAGGTGCTCTACCAGCACCTCAACACCGACGTGCCGGCCCCGTCGGCCGCCGTCCCCGGGCTCGCCCTGGAGCTGGACGAGCTGGTCGCGACGGCCACCGCCCGCAACCCCGACGTCCGCCCGCACGACGCCGTGGCGCTGCTCGCGCTGCTCCGCGAGGCCCGCGCCGCGCTCGGCGACGACCAGCTCGACGCCGTACCCCCGCAGGCGCGGTCCGAGGACCGGGACACCGCCGACGACCGGACCAGCGTGATCGCCCGGCCCGTGGCGGCCCCGGCGGACGCCGCGCAGGTGCTGCACACCAACCGCATGCCGGCGCCGGAGGCGCCGCCCTCGTCCCGGCGGCGGCCCCCGCGCGGCCCGCTGCTCGCCGTCGTCGCCGTCCTGCTCGCGCTGGGCCTGGGCACCGGCGTCTGGTACATCAACTCCGGCCAGTTCACCCGCGTCCCCGCCGTCCTCGGGCAGACCGAGGCCGTCGCGACGCAGCGGATCACCGACGCCGGCCTGGAGGTCGGCTCGACGAAGCGCGCCTTCAGCGACGTGTACGCGCGCGGCACGGTCATGGCCGTCGACCCGGCGCCCGGCGAACGCCTCCGGGGCAACGGCACGGTCGTCCTGACGCTCTCCCGCGGCCCCGAGATCGTGAAGGTGCCCAACCTCAGGAACAAGCCGCTCGCGGAGGCCAAGCGCCTCCTGGAGCGGGAGGGCCTGGTGCCCGGGGTGATCACCACCGAGTTCAGCGACTCCGTGGCACAGGGTGCCGTGATCGGCTCCGACCCGGAGCCCGGCACCGAGCGCGCCCCGGACTCGGCCATCGCCCTGGTGGTCAGCAAGGGCACCCCGATCGACGTGCCCGGCGTCACCGGCGAGACGGTCGCCGACGCCACGGCCGCTCTCCAGGAGGCCGGACTCACCGTGAAGGTCGCCCCGGAGCGGGTCCACTCGCCCGAGGAGGCCGGCACCGTCGCCGCCCAGTCCCTCGCCGAGGGCAGCCGCGCCGCCGAGGGCGACACCATCACCCTCACCGTCTCCAAGGGCCCCCGGCTGGTCGAGGTCCCGGACGTCACGGGCGAGACGACCGCGGACGCGCGCGCGGCCCTGGAGGACGCGGGCTTCGAGGTGAAGGTCGACAAGTCCTTCCCCTACCTCGGCGACACGGTGTCCGGCCAGTCCGTCAAGGGCGGCGGGACGGCCCCCGAGGGCTCCACCGTCACGATCACGATCAAGGGACTGTAGAGACTGATGCGCAACCCCGTCGGCGGCCACGTCCCCGTGGCCGGTGGTCTCGCCACGACCGGCCTCGGCTACGCCCGTGAGCTCGGAGCCGAGACCGTCCAGGTCTTCGTCGCCAACCCGCGCGGCTGGGCCACCCCGGTCGGCAACCCGGCCCAGGACGAGCGCTTCCGGGCCGAGTGCGAGGCCGAGTCGATCTCGGCCTGGGTCCACGCCCCGTACCTGATCAACTTCGGTTCCCACACCGAGGCCACCGTCGAGAAGTCGGTCGAGTCGATGCGGCACTCGCTGCGGCGGGGCCGGGCGATCGGCGCGAAGGGCGTGGTCGTGCACACCGGCTCGGCCACCGGCGGCCGCCCGCGCGCGGTGGCGCTGGCCCAGGTCCGGGAGCGGGTGCTGCCGCTCCTCGACGAGCTGACGCACGAGGACGACCCGCACCTCCTCCTGGAGTCGACGGCCGGCCAGGGCTTCTCGCTCTGCTCGCGCGCGGAGGACTTCGGGCCGTACTTCGACGCCCTCGACCACCACCCCAAGCTCGGGATCTGCCTCGACACCTGCCACATCTTCGCCGCGGGCCACGACCTGACCGGCCCGCACGGCGCCGCGCGGACCCTCGACCAGCTGGTGGCGACGGTGGGCGAGGGACGGCTGAAACTGATCCACGCCAACGACTCCCAGGACGTCGTCGGCGCCCGCAAGGACCGCCACGCGAACATCGGCGTCGGCCACATCGGCGAGGACGGATTCCGCAACCTCCTCCGCCACCCGGCGACCGACGGCGTACCGCTGATCATCGAGACGCCCGGCGGCAAGGCCGGCCACCTCGCGGACGTGGAGCTGCTGAAGAAGCTCCGGGACTGATCCGCATTCCCGTTGAGGAATACCCCAGGGGGGTATACGGTTCTTGTGAAGGCAGGCACCGCTACCCGACCATGGGGGGCACCCGATGCAGCACGACGAGCACACCCACCACGAGCACGGCACCCACACGGACCACTCGGCTCACGGGAACGACGCGGCGCACACCGCCCACGAGGGGCACTCCGCCCACACGGGGCACGCGGGGCACCACGGAACCGGGCACGACAACCACACCGGCCACGCGGGCCACACAGGGCACGCCGACCACCAGGGTCACCACGGCCACCAGGATCACGCCATGGGCGAGGTCTCCTGGGCCATGGCCGCGAAGGCCACGCTGCACTGCCTCACCGGCTGCGCCATCGGCGAGGTCCTCGGCATGGTCATCGGCACCGCGCTCGGCTGGGGCAACGTGCAGACGATGATCCTCGCGATCATCCTGGCCTTCTTCTTCGGCTACGCGCTGACCCTGCGCGGCATCCTGGCCGCCGGCGTCGACTTCAAGACGGCCTTCAAGGTCGCCCTCGCCGCCGACACCCTCTCCATCACGGTCATGGAGGTCATCGACAACGGCGTCATCGCCCTCTGGCCCGGCGCCATGGACGCACACCTCTCCGCACCGAAGTTCTGGATCGTGCTCGCCATCGCGCTCGCCGCCGCCTTCGTGATCACCACGCCGATCAACAAGTGGATGATCGGCCGCGGCAAGGGCCACGCGGTGGTCCACCAGTACCACCACTGACCGGCCCGCGGGACGACCCGCACCGAGGGACCCCCGACGGTCCGGAGCCCCTACAGCTCCGGGCCGTCTCCCGGTTCCTCCTGGTACGAGTAGCGCTGCTCCGTCCACGGGTCACCGAGGTTGTGGTAGCCGCGCTCCTCCCAGAAGCCCCGACGGTCGGCCGCCATGTACTCCACGCCCCGGACCCACTTGGGGCCCTTCCAGGCGTACAGGTGCGGGACGACGAGGCGGAGCGGGAAGCCGTGCTCGGCGGTGAGCAGCTCCCCGTCCTTGTGGGTGGCGAAGATCGTGCCGTCGGCCGCGAAGTCGGCGAGCCGCATGTTGGCGCTGTAGCCGTACTCGGCCCAGACCATCACATGGGTGACCGAGGGCGCGGGCGGGGCGAGCTCCAGGATCTTGCGGGCGGCGACGCCGCCCCATTCGGAGCCGAGCATGCTGAATTTCGTGACGCAGTGCAGATCGGCCACGACCGAGGAGAACGGGAGCGCCGAGAACTCCTCGTGGTTCCAGCACCGCTTGTCGCCGTCGGCCGTCGCCCCGAAGACGCGGAACTCCCAGCGGTCCGGCTTGAACTTGGGTACGGGCCCGTAGTGGGTGACCGGCCAGCCGCGCTGGAGCCGCTGGCCCGGCGGAAGATCCGGCGAACGATCCGGCTGCCCCGCTTCCCGGTGTACTCCGCTCTCCGGCTGACCCATGTCATCCATGGTGACAGACCGCGAGGGGTGGTCATGACCAGCCGACCTTCCGGCCGATCCAATTCGGGCAACTGCCACTAAGCCTGCACTTACTGGACGCCCCCCATTCGGGGTGCGAGGATGCGGCCATCCTGCCCAGTGACGGCGTAGACACACAGCGTGGAAGTGGAAGGAGCCTCTGCGATGCAGGGCGACCCCGAGGTCCTCGAGTTCCTCAACGAGCAGCTGACCGGCGAGCTGACGGCCATCAACCAGTACTGGCTGCACTACCGCATCCAGGACAACAAGGGCTGGACGAAGCTCGCCAAGTACACCCGCGAAGAGTCCATCGACGAGATGAAGCACGCGGACAAGCTGACCGAGCGCATCCTGATGCTCGACGGCCTGCCCAACTACCAGCGGCTCTTCCACGTCCGTGTGGGCCAGACGATCACCGAGATGTTCCAGGCGGACCGCCAGGTCGAGGTGGAGGCGATCGACCGCCTCAAGCGGGGCATCGAGGTGATGCGCGCCAAGGGGGACATCACGTCGGCCAACCTCTTCGAGGAGATCCTCGCCGACGAGGAGCACCACATCGACTACCTGGACACGCAGCTGGAGCTGATCGAGTCCCTGGGCGAGGCGCTCTACATCTCGACGCTCATCGAGCAGCCGAGCTAGTCGGGGAAGTCGCTCAGGCCGCTTCGCCGAGTTCGGCGACCGCGTCGGACCCAGAGGCCAGGGCGGGCATGCCCTGGTCCACGAGCTCCCGTCGCGGGCAGTTGCCGCGCCCGAGAATGGCCTGAATCCGACGGACGCAGGAACCGCAGTCCGTTCCGGCCTTGCAGGCGGAGGCGATCTGGCGGGGAGTGCAGGCGCCCGCGTCGGCGTGCTCCTTGACCTGCTTCTCCGTGACACCGAAGCATGAGCAGACGTACACGCGGTTCACCTCCCGCCGAGATCGATAAGGCTAACCTAACCTTACCCGGCGGCCGGGAGCCTCAAAAGCCCCCGATACCACGATGGGGCGCGGATCACATGGATCCGCGCCCCATCGTCGTAGGTATCTACTTACTGATCGCGGTACATCTCGGCCACCAGGAACGCCAGGTCGAGCGACTGGCTCCGGTTGAGGCGCGGGTCGCAGGCCGTCTCGTAGCGCTGGTGCAGGTCGTCGACGAAGATCTCGTCGCCGCCGCCCACGCACTCGGTGACGTCGTCGCCGGTGAGCTCGACGTGGATGCCGCCCGGGTGGGTGCCGAGGCCCTTGTGGACCTCGAAGAAGCCCTTGACCTCGTCGAGGACGTCGTCGAAACGGCGCGTCTTGTGGCCGGAAGCAGCCTCGAAGGTGTTGCCGTGCATCGGGTCGGTGACCCACGCGACGACCGCACCCGACGCGGTGACCTTCTCGACCAGCTCGGGGAGCTTGTCGCGGACCTTGTCGGCGCCCATGCGGACGATGAAGGTCAGCCGGCCCGGCTCGCGGTCCGGGTCCAGGCGGTCGATGTACGTCAGCGCCTCGTCCACCGTGGTGGTCGGGCCCAGCTTGACGCCCAGCGGGTTGGCGATCTGCGAGCAGAACTCGATGTGCGCGTGGTCCAGCTGACGGGTGCGCTCGCCGACCCAGACCATGTGGCCGGAGGTGTCGTACAGCTTGCCGGTGCGCGAGTCCGTACGGGTCAGGGCGCCCTCGTAGTCGAGCAGCAGCGCCTCGTGGGAGGCGTAGAACTCGACCGCCTTGAACTCGGCCGGGTCGGTGCCGCAGGCCTTCATGAAGTTCAGCGCGTTGTCGATCTCGCGGGCGAGCGCCTCGTAGCGCTGACCCGAGGGGGACGACTTCACGAAGTCCTGGTTCCAGGCGTGCACCTGGCGCAGGTCGGCGTAACCACCGGTGGTGAAGGCGCGCACCAGGTTGAGCGTCGAGGCGGAGGCGTTGTACATCCGCTTCAGGCGCTCGGGGTCCGGGATGCGGGACTTCTCGTCGAAGGCGAAGCCGTTGACCGAGTCGCCCCGGTAGGTCGGCAGGGTCACGCCGTCACGGGTCTCGGTGCCCTTGGAACGGGGCTTCGAGTACTGGCCGGCGATGCGGCCGACCTTCACCACGGGCACGGAGGCCGCGTAGGTGAGGACGGCGCTCATCTGGAGCAGCGTCTTGAGCTTGGCCCTGATGTGGTCGGCGGACACGGCGTCGAAGGCCTCGGCGCAGTCGCCGCCCTGGAGCAGGAACGCCTCGCCACGGGCGACGGCTCCCATCCGGGCACGCAGCTGGTCGCACTCGCCGGCGAAGACGAGCGGAGGATACGACTCGAGGTCCGCGATCACATCGCGCAGAGCCTCGGCATCGGGGTACTCGGGCTGCTGCGCCGCGGGCAGGTCTCGCCAGGTCGCCTTGGCGACGGCGTGGGAATCAGCGTTCACGGTCACGCGCACAACATTACGGGGTTCTTCGTCCGCTCCTGTCCCACTGACCAGTGGCTGAGACGCGTGCCCGAAATGTCACCCGGTGCCGTTCACGCATTCGAGTGGTGTTACCCTCTGGCCCGTTTCACAAGTACACAGTCGAACCACAGGGGTGGGTGTGACCCAGAGGCACCGCAGGGACCGCAAGAAGAAACGACTCCTGTACGGAGCGGCGGCCGCAGTCGTCGCCACCGCCACGATCGGCACCATCGCGGTCGCCTCCCCGGGCCTCCTCGGCGCGGCCGGCGACTCGTCCGGAGGTGACCTTTCCCTCCAGGCGCAGTTCGCAAACGCGGCACGCGAGTTCGACGTGCCGCAGAGCGTGCTGATGGCGGTGTCGTACAACCAGACGCGGTGGGAGTCGCACGACGGGCTGCCGAGCGTCACCGGCGCTTACAACGTCATGGGTCTGACCAAGGTCGACCCGGAGGACATCGAGGAGGACGCGGCCGAGGACCTCGCCCACCTCCTGAACGGCACGGGCGACCCGTCGATCGACAAGAAGATCGACAAGAAGAAGGTGCTGGCGTCGCTCCCCAAGGAGACCGTCGACACCGACGACCCGAAGCTGCACACCCTGGACAAGGCCGCCGAGCTGATCGACGGCTCGACCGACGCCGTCCAGAAGGACAGCGCCGCGTCGATCCGGGCAGGTGCCGCGCTCCTCGCGGAGTACCAGAGGCAGGCGGGCGCGGAGCTGTCCGACGACCCGGCCGCCTGGTACCCGGCGGTGGCCCGCTACAGCCAGTCCGATCGCAAGGGCTCCGACCTCTTCGCACAGCGCGTCTTCGAGTCCATCAAGACGGGCGAGCAGGAGATCACGACGGACGGCGAGCAGGTCGTCCTGCCGGCAGACCCGTCGGTGAACCCGGTCAAGCCCTCGAACGTGCCGCTGGCCGCGAGCTTCGCGGCCACGACCGCGACCCCGGCGGCCGAATGCCCGACCACCGTCGCCTGCACCTTCACCCCCGCGCTGTACACGGAGGACCAGGGCAACTACAACATCGCCAGCCGCACCAAGAACGGCGGCGGCGGCTTCGACGTCCGCCAGATCGTCATCCATGACGTCGAGGGCAGCCACGACGGCGCGGTGAGGGTCTTCACCACCCCCGATGCGTGGGCGAGCGCGCACTACATCGTGCGGGCCGACGGTCGTGTGACCCAGATGGTCGAGACCAAGAACGAGGCGTTCCACGCCAACAACAAGACCGTCAACATGCACTCGATCGGCATCGAGCACGAGGGCTACGCGATCAAGGGCGACGGCGGCTGGTTCACCGAGCCGCAGTACGAGGCCTCCAAGAACCTCGTGAAGTTCGTGGCGGCGAAGTACGAGATTCCCCTGGACCGCGAGCACGTCATCGGGCACGACGAGGCCCCGAGCGTCCACGACGCCCTGACTCAGGACCACTGGGACGCAGGCCCGTTCTGGGACTGGAACCACTACATGCAGCTGCTCGGCGCCCCCACCGGTGCCGGCAACGCGGGCGGCCTCCTCCAGGCCGGCCAGCTGGTGCGGATCGTCCCGCCGTTCACGTCGGCGAACCAGCAGGCGATGAAGTACAGGGAGAAGGTGGACGGGGTCGTCGTCACCAAGACGACCGTCCCGCTGCCGGTCAATTTCGGGTACCTCTTCTCGGAGCCCGTGGCCGACCAGACCAAGGCGCTGACCGACCCGTACTTCACCGAGGGCTGGCAGTACGGCTCCAACTGGGCGAACAAGGTCACGGCCGGCAGCAGCCATGTCGTCGCCGACGTCAAGGACGACTGGACCGCCGTCTGGTACGGCGGCAAGAAGGCCTGGTTCCACAACCCCGGCGGCCAGTACACGTCCGTCGTCGACGTGAAGAACGCGATCACGGCCAAGGACGGCGCCACCTCGATCCCGGTGTACGGGCGCGCGTACCCGGAGGACGCCGCCTACGCCGGGACCGGTGTCGCCGTCCAGCCGAGGAACGGAGAGTCGCTCACCAGGTACAGCCTCCCCGCGGGGCAGCTGTACACCAAGGCCGGCGGCCCGGTGCCGGGCGACTACTACTCCAGCGCGTTCAACGTCGACGGCACCCGGGTCGAGGGCAAGACCAACGTCTTCATCCCGATCCGGTTCAACCACCGCATGGGTTACGTGAAGGCGAGCGACATCAAGGAAGTCGCCACCAAGGCCCCCGTACGTACGGACAACCGCTACAACCTCCTCGCCCGTGACACCTCCGGTGGGCTCTGGCAGTACCAGGGCAGCGGGAAGGCCTCCGCGCCGTTCCTGGCGCGGTACAAGGTGGGCACGGGGTGGAACGCGTACAACCTGGTGACGCCGCTGACGGCGCTGCGGGCGGACGGTACGGGTGACGTGATCGCGCGGGAGCCGAGCGGTGCGCTCTGGTACTACCCGGCCAGCGGGAACCCGGCGCAGCCGTTCAAGACGCGGGTGAAGGCCGGCACCGGATGGGGCGTGTTCAACCAGGTCGTCGGCGTGCGGGACCAGACCGGCGACGGCAAGCCCGACGTGATCGGCCGGGAGAGCTCGGGCGTGCTGTGGCTGTACCCGGGCACCGGGAACCCGAGCTCGCCGCTGGGGCCGCGCCTGAAGGTGGGTACGGGCTGGCAGACGTACAACAGCATCGTCAGCACGGGTGACCTCACGGGCGACGGCAAGCCCGACGTCATGGGCCGCGACACGACGGGCGCGCTGTACCTCTACAACGGCACCGGCGTGGCGTCCAAGCCGTTCGGGCCCCGGCTCAAGATCGGCACGGGCTGGCAGACGTACAACACGATCCTCGGCCCGAGCGACCTGAACAAGGACGGCCGTCCGGACGTCATCGCCCGGGACGGATCGGGTGCGCTGTGGCTGTACGCCAACAACGGCAACCCGACGTCGCCGTTCCCGCCGCGCATGCAGGTCGGCAACGGCTGGCAGATCTACAACCTGATCTTCTGATCGGGTAGTTCGGCACACGGCCACGGCCTCCGGGGCCCGGTCCGCACCGTTCACGGTGCGGACCGGGCCCCGTTCCGTGCCCGGCTGGGTTACAGTGCTCGCATGTTCGCGCCTCAGATCCAGAACTGGTGGTGGACCGCTCATCCGGCGGCCCACTGACTGCGCGTACACCGAACGCACACAGGCCGCCCCGAGGGGCGGCCTTTCTCGTACCCGGGCCGTTCCTCCCCGCACTCCACCGGAAGGAACGACGCACCCCATGGACCTCTCCCGTCTCCTCGACGACGACTGCCCTCCCTTCGCCCTGCTGCGCAGGCGCACCCCGGGCCGCGACCACGACACCGTCGAGGTGCTGATCGGCCCCGTCCACGAGGCCGAGCGCCTCGCGGACCTGCCGGTGGGACCGCTGCCGACGCTCGCGCTCGTGCCCTTCCGGCAGATCAGGGAGCGCGGCTTCGACGTGCGGGACGACGGCACCCCGCTCTCCGTCCTCGTCGCCGAGGAGTCGTACGAGCTGCCGCTCGCCGACGCCCTCGACGCGCTCCCCGCGCACGGCGTGACGGTCGAGGGCGGCCGGTTCGACGTCTCCGACGAGGAGTACGCCGGGACCGTGCGCCGGGTCGTCGACGAGGAGATCGGCTCGGGCGAGGGCGCGAACTTCGTCATCCGGCGCACCTACACCGGTGAGATCCCCGGCTTCGGGCGGGCCGACGCGCTGGCCCTGTTCCGGCGGCTGCTCGCGGGCGAGCGGGGCGCGTACTGGACGTTCGTCGTCCACACCGGCGACCGGACGCTCGTCGGGGCCAGCCCCGAGGTGCACGTGCGGATGTCGGGCGGGGGGAGCGAGCGCGAAGCGCTCTCGGCCGAGGGCGGTGGTGGGCGACGGGCGGGCGGGACGGTCGTGATGAACCCGATCAGCGGCACGTACCGCTACCCGGCCGGCGCCGCCCCGACCGCCGAGGGCCTGCTGGCCTTCCTCGCCGACCGCAAGGAGACCGAGGAGCTCTCCATGGTGGTGGACGAGGAGCTGAAGATGATGTGCACGGTGGGCGACATGGGCGGGGTGGTGATCGGCCCGCGCCTGAAGGAGATGGCCCATCTCGCGCACACCGAGTACGAGTTGCGCGGACGGTCCTCCCTCGACGTGCGGGAGGTGCTGCGGGAGACGATGTTCGCGGCGACCGTGACCGGCTCGCCCGTGCAGAACGCCTGCCGGGTGATCGAGCGTCACGAGACCGGCGGCCGCGGCTACTACGCGGGCGCGCTCGCGCTGCTCGGCACGGACGAGAACGGGGCGCAGACGCTCGACTCCCCCATCCTGATCCGCACCGCCGACATCGACGCGGAAGGGCGGCTGCGGGTGCCCGTCGGGGCGACCCTCGTCCGGCACTCGGACCCGGCCGGCGAGGTGGCCGAGACGCACGCCAAGGCCGCCGGGGTGCTCACCGCGCTCGGTGTGCGGGAGGGCCGGCCGGCCGACGGCGACGCCCCGGCGCCCGTGCGGCTCGCGGACGATCCCCGGGTGCGGGCCGCCCTGGACGCGCGCCGGGCGGACCTCGCGCCGTTCTGGTTGAAGATGCAGGTCAGGTCGGCGGAACTGGCCGGGCACGCGCTCGTGATCGACGCCGAGGACACGTTCACGGCGATGCTGGCGCACGTGCTGCGCTCCTCGGGCCTTGAGGTGTCGGTGCTCCGCTACGACGAGCCGGGGCTGCGGGAGCTGGCGCTCGCCCACGAGGGGCCCGTCGTCCTGGGACCCGGCCCCGGGAACCCCTCGGACACCGCCGACCCCAAGATGCGCTTCCTGCGGGCCCTGACGGCCGAGCTGGTGCGGGACCACCGCCACGGCCTGCTCGGCGTCTGCCTCGGGCACGAGCTGATCGCCGCGGAGCTGGGCCTGGAGATCGTCCGCAAGCGGACCCCCTTCCAGGGGGCGCAGCTGCGGATCGACCTGTTCGGGCAGGAGCGGACCGTCGGCTTCTACAACAGCTTCACGGCCCGCTGCGACGACCGGTCGGCGACGGAACTCGCCCTGCACCGGATCGAGGTCAGCCGTGACGAGGAGACGGGCGAGGTGCACGCGCTGCGCGGGCCGGGCTTCGCCGGCGTCCAGTTCCACCCGGAGTCGGTGCTCACGACGGACGGCGCGGCCCTGACGGCCTCGCTCCTCGCCGGGGTGCTGGTCTAGGCGCGGCGCCGGGCCCTGCGAGCCCGGCAGGACCCCCGCTAGGACGCCCTCGGGACCAGGACGTTCTCGCTGCGCCGCCCGGCGGTGTAGTCGAGGACGTTCCGCACCGTGGTGTCGATGATCTGGCCGACCGCGTCGACGGTGTAGTAGGCCTGGTGCGAGGTGACCAGCACGTTCGGGAAGGTGACGAGGCGGGCGAGGGTGTCGTCCTCGACGACCTCCAGGGACTTGTCGAGGAAGAAGAGCCCGGCCTCCGCCTCGTAGACGTCCAGGCCGACGCCGGCGAAGCGGCCGGCCCGGAGTTCGGTGACGAGGGCGTCGGTGTCGATGAGTCCGCCGCGGCTGGTGTTCACCAGGATCGCGTCGTCCTTCATGGACCTGAGGGCGGCGGCGTCGATGAGGTGCCGGGTGACGGGGAGCAGCGGTACGTGGAGGCTGACGAGGTCGGCCTCGGCGAGGAGCCGCTCCTTCTCGACGTACGTCATGCCCAGCTCGGTGCAGGCGGGGTTCTCGGCGACGTCCCAGCCGAGCAGTTTCATGCCGAAGCCGTGGGCGATCCGGGTGAAGGCCTCGCCGATCTTGCCGGTGCCGAGGACGCCGGCGGTGCGGCCGCGCAGGTCGCGGCCCATCAGCCCGTCGAGGCGGAAGTCGAAGTCGCGGGTGCGGATGGAGGCGCGGGTGATGCGCCGGTTGACGGCCGTCGCGAGGGTCCAGGCGAACTCGGCGACGGAGTACGGCGAGTAGTACGAGACGCGGGCGACGGTGATGCCGAGGCGTTCGGCGACCTCCAGGTCGATGTTGTTGAAGCCCGTGGAGCGCTGGGCGATCATCCGGGTGCCGCCGGCGGCGATGGTCTGCAGGACCCGGTGGTCGAGGCTGCAGTTGACGCTGGTGGAGACGATCTCGTAGCCGGCCGCGATGGGGGCGGTGTCCTCGGTGAGGAAGACGCCCAGGGAGCGGACGTCGTGGTGGGCCTCGAACGCCTTCTCGATGAGGGGCGCCTCGTCCGCCTGCACGCCGAATGCCAGGATCTCCACGGGTTTCCCCTTGTCGTCGCCTTGGGCCGCACATGCACGAATATCGCGAATATACGGCCCCTCGCGGCGCCCGGCCGCCTCAGGCGTCGTCGAGGCCGCGTTCGATGGCGTAGCGGACGAGCTCCACCCGGTTGTGCAGCTGGAGCTTGCCGAGGGTGTTCTGGACGTGGTTCTGGACCGTCCGGTGCGAGATCACCAGGCGCTCGGCGATCTGCTTGTAGCTGAGCCCCTTGGCGACGAGCCGCAGGACCTCGGTCTCGCGCTCGGTCAGCTGCGGGGCCTTCGGCTCGTCGCCGCCGGCCGCCGGGGCGGGCTCGGAGGCGAGCCGGCGGTACTCGCCGAGGACGAGCCCGGCCAGTCCGGGGGTGAAGACGGGGTCGCCGACGGCCGTGCGCCGCACGGCGTCGGTCAGCTCCTCCGTACTGGCCGACTTGAGGAGGTAGCCGGTGGCGCCGGACTTGACCGCCTCCAGGACGTCGGCGTGCTCGCCGCTCGCCGAGAGGACGAGGACGCGCAGGGCGGGGTGCGCGCCGACCAGTTCCTTGCAGACCTGGACGCCCGGCTTGACCGGCAGGTTGAGGTCCAGGACGAGGACGTCGGGCGCCGCCGCCGTGGCCCGGCGCACGGCCTGCTCGCCGTCGCCCGCGGTGGCCACCACGTCGAACCCCGCCTCGGCGAGGTCGCGGGCGACCGCGTCCCGCCACATCGGATGGTCGTCGACGACCATCACCCTGATCCGGCGCTCGGCCTGCTGCTCGCTCACTTCTCCCCTGCCTTCCCCCGTGGAACCTTCAACTCGACTTCCGTGCCCTGGCCCGGTACCGAGATCAGCTCGGCCGTGCCGCCCAGATCCCGCAGCCTGCCCCGGATGGAGAGGGCGACGCCCATCCGGCCCTCGCCCTCCGCCTGGGTGAGACGGCCCTCGGGGATGCCGGGGCCGTCGTCCCTGACGGTGACGATCACTTCGTCCGGCCAGTCCTCGACCAGGATCCAGGCGCGGGCGTCGTCGCCCGCGTGCACCCGCACATTGTCCAGGGCGGCGCCGACTGCGGCGGCCAGCTCCCGGGCGGCGGGCGCCGGCAGCAGGACCGGGGCGCCCGGCTCGGAGAGGGTGACGCGGGCCCCGGCGCGCGGGGCGAGGAGCAGGCGCAGGTCGACGGGTGCGTCGTCGCCGGGCTCCTCGTCGACCTCGACGACCCTGACGACCGCCCCTTCGGACTCGTCCTCGGAGACGAGGCTGGGCCGGGCGAGCCCGCCGGCGACGAGGGTGCGGAGCGCCACCTCCTGCTCGCCCGCCATCCGGCCGAGTTCGGCGGCCTCGCCGCCGAGGGCGGTGCCGCGCCGCTGCACCATGGCGAGGACCTGGAGGACGCTGTCGTGGATGTCGCGGGCGAGCCGTTCCCGTTCCCGGGTGGCGGCCTCGATCTCCAGGGCGCGGGCGAGGGTGCGCTCGGAGGCGCGGGCGACCTCGACGACGTAGCCGATGGCGATGGAGGCGACCCAGACGAGCAGCACGTTGTGGAGGGTGTCCCGGCTGGGGTGGCCGCGCTCGACGATGTTGGCGACGGCGACCAGGGAGGAGGCGACTCCGGCCCAGCGCCAACCGCCCTTGATCGCGTACGCGAGGACGGAGCCGGCGGTCCATATGGACGGCAGCGTGGGGCCGTCGACGGACTGGGCCTGGGCGTCGGCGAGCGGGGTGAGGAGGATGCCGGCGAGGGCGATGGTGAGGTCGGCGACGAGGAAGCTCTTGGTGCAGCTGGCCGCGTTCGCCACCTTGGGGAGGGTGGCGAGGGTCCAGACGCACATCACCGCCAGGTAGCCGACGGCGATCCAGGGCCGTTCGTAGGCGCCCCGGTCGAACGCGAACAGCAGGACCGCGTAGACCATCGTCAGCACGCGGTAGCCGGTCAGCGCCCGCCACAGCGGCTGCTCGACCGACATGCGCACGACACGCTCGCGCTTGACCATCTCCCCCACCCCCGGAAAAACCCCTCGCGGGGAGCTACGCGCCGGACTCTTCCCGCGCGGCGATCTCGGCCTTGACGGCCTCCTTGGCCGCCTTCTCGGCGTCCGCGATCTGCCGCTTGGCGGCGGTCGCGTAGATGTCGACGTACTCCTGGCCGGACAGCTTCATGATCTCGTACATGACCTCGTCGGTCACCGAGCGGAGGATGAAGCGGTCCCCCTCCATGCCCTGGTAGCGGGTGAAGTCCAGCGGCTTGCCGATCCGGATCCCGGGGCGCATCAGCTTGGGGACGACCTTGCCGGGCGGCTGGATCTTCTCGGTGTCGATCATCGCGACCGGGATCACGGGCGCGCCGGTGGCCAGGGCCACGCGGGCGAGGCCGCCGGGCTTGCCGCGGTAGAGGCGGCCGTCGGGCGAGCGGGTGCCCTCGGGGTAGATGCCGAAGAGGCCACCGCCCTCGATGACCTCGATGCCGGCCTTGATGGCCGCCTCGCCGGCGCCGCGGGCGCCCGAGCGGTCCACCGGGAGCTGGCCGACGCCCTTGAAGAAGGCGGCGGTGAGCTTGCCCTTCACACCGGGCGTGGTGAAGTACTCGGCCTTCGCGATGAAGGTGACCTTGCGGTCGAGGACGGCGGGCAGGAAGAAGGAGTCCGAGAACGAGAGGTGGTTGCTCGCCAGGATCGCCGGCCCGTCGGCGGGAACGTTCTCCAGACCCTCCACCCAGGGCCGGAAGGCAAGCTTGAGAGACCCTCCGAGGGAGAACTTCATTGCGCCGTAGATCAACTCGCCATGCCTTCCGTGTGCCGTCGCCACGACTTTATCCCGTACCGGCGCACGCCCCCCGCTACGGCCCTGGTCGGTGTCGGTCCGGTCGCGTAACGTGAAGGTCCTTCCCCATTTTCCGTCGCTCCGGCGCCCCCGAACACGCCGGAGTCGCAACGAACAGGAGACCCCGGTGCCGGTCCTTCCCGGAGCCGAGCCGTACCGCCATGAAGGCGGAGAGGTCGGCGTCCTTCTCTGTCACGGATTCACCGGTTCCCCGCAGTCGATGCGCCCGTGGGCCGAGTATCTGGCCGAGCGCGGGCTGACGGTGTCGGTGCCGCTGCTGCCCGGCCACGGGACCCGCTGGCAGGACATGCAGGTCACCACCTGGCACGACTGGTACGCGGAGGTGGACCGGGCGCTGCGCGAGCTCCTCGACCGGTGCACGACGGTCTTCGTCTTCGGGCTCTCCATGGGCGGGGCGCTGACCCTGCGGCTCGCGGCCCGGTACGGGGACGCGGTGAAGGGCATCGTCCTGGTCAACCCGGGGAACAAGGTGCACGGCCTGGCGGCCCACGCGCTGCCGGTGGTCCGGCACCTGGTCCCCTCGACCAAGGGCATCGCGAGCGACATCGCCAAGGAGGGCGTGACCGAGGTCGGCTACGACCGGGTGCCGCTCCACGCGGCGCACTCCCTGCGCCAGTTCTTCCGGACCGTGGACGGGGAGCTTCCGCAGGTCACGCAGCCGGTGGTGCTGCTGCACAGCCCGCAGGACCACGTCGTGCCGCCCGTCGACTCGGCCCGGATCCTCTCCCGCATCTCCTCGACCGACGTCCGGGAGATCCTGCTGGAACAGAGCTACCACGTCGCGACGTTGGACCATGACGCGGAGCGGATCTTCGACGAGAGCCTGGCCTTCGTCGAGCGCCTCGCGCCGGGGCTTGTCGACGGAAAGGGGAGCAGGAGCGGTGGCTGAGCAGCAGGACGGCGGCGAGCGGGAGCCGCAGCCCATCGACGAGGAGGCGGCCTGGGCCGCGATCGTCGCCGGGTACGGCCAGGAGCCCGCGGACCCGCCGGGGGCGAAGCCGTTCCGGCCGATAGAGAACCTGCCGCTGCCGGAGCCCGAGGACGAGGCCGGCGACGGGTCCGACGAGGAGGTCCGGCCCGTGCGGCCGAGGCCGACGGTCGGGGAGGGCACGCCCTGGAAGCCGCGGCCGAAGACCGGGGGGACGCCGCCGGAGGCCTCGGACGGGCCCGGGACGGACGACGGGCCCGGGGCGGGCGACGGGCCCGGGACGGACGACGGGCCCGAGGACGGCGACGGCCCCGAGAAGCCGGCGCTCGGCAGCTCGATCGTCTTCGCGCCCGGGGTGCGGCCCGCCGGCCCCCGGGACTACTCACCCGCCGAACCGGAGGACGGCCCGGAGGGCTCCGACGAGGGCCATTTCGTCCCGCCGGAGCCGCCGCCGCTGCCCGAGACCGACGTGACGACCAGGTTCGCCTGGCTCGCCGTGGTCGGCGGCCCGGTCCTCATGCTGGTGGCCGTCCTCCTCCGGTGGGACATGACCTGGTGGCTGACGACCCTCTGCATCGGCGGCTTCCTGGGCGGTTTCGCCACCCTGGTCGGGCGCATGAAGCACGACGACGATGACGACGGGTTCGACGACCCGGGCCGCGGGGCGGTCGTCTGACCCTCCCGGCGCCGACCCGGCACCGGTCGGCGCCGGGGCGCCTCCCTGGCCGCGGCGGCCTCGCCCGACTCCGTACGGCGGGGGCGTGGCGCGGCCGTCGGCGCCCGTCGTTCAGTCGGCCGCGGGGACGCGGACGGCCGCGAGGACCGGCAGGTGGTCGGTGGCGGCCCGCAGGTCCGCCGGGTCGAGGTGCGGGGGGACGCCGCAGCCGAGGAACTCGACGCCGGGCGTGGCCAGGATCGCGTCGATGCGCTGGTGGGGGTCGCCGGGTGTCCAGGTGTGCTCGCCGCCCCAGGGCGCGGTCTCCCAGCCGTCCCGGAGTTCCGCGGTCAGCCGGGTGTGGGCGGGGCCTCCGGGACGTTCGTTCAGGTCGCCGGCGACGACGGTGTACGGGGTGCCCAGGGCGGCGACCCGGTCGAGGACCAGGCCTGCCTGGGCGTACCGCTCGTCCTTTCGCAGGCTCAGGTGGCAGCTGATCAGCCCGACCCGGGCCCTGGCGAAGCGGACGACGGCGGTCGCCAGGCCGCGGCGGTGGAGGCCGGGGGTGAGCGGCAGCAGGACGTCCTCGGTGCGTTCGACGGTGGCGCGCAGGGAGCAGAGCAGCAGGGGGCCGGCCGCGGGGGCGCCGCCGCCGAGGACGACGAGGTCGCTCTTGGCGGCGAGCCGGGCGGCGTGCTTGCGCCAGCGGAAGAAGCGCGGGGCCTCCTGGACGAGGACGACGTCCGGGGCGCAGGCGCGGACGATCCGGGCGAGGGCGTCCTCGTCGTCGCGCAGGGAGCGGACGTTGTAGCTCATGACCCGGACGACGGCCGAACCGTCGTCCTCGGTGCGGGAGCCGGGCAGTTCGCTGATCGCCATGTCGGGCAACATACGCCGACCGCCCGCCGGGTCCGTGGGGACGCGGCGGGCGGTCGGCGTACGCCTTGGAGGCCTGTCGGTGCGGGCGGTCAGCCCTGGCGTGCCAGGTCGGCGGCGCCGACGAGACCGGCCTTGTTGCCGAGCTGGGCGGCGAGGACCTGGGCGTGCGGACGCCACTGTCCGCCGATCAGCCAGCGCCGGAAGGACTTACGGATCGGGTCGAGGACGAGGTCGCCCTCGTCCGAGACGCCGCCGCCGACGATGAACGCCGACGGGTCGAAGAGCGAGGCCAGGTCGGCCAGTCCGGCGCCGGCCCAGCGGGCCAGCTCGCGGAAGGAGTCGACGGCGACCGGGTCGCCGGCGCGGGCGGCCTGGCTGACGTGCTTGCCCTCGATGCCCTCCGGGGTGCCGTCGCCGAGACCGAGCAGGATCTCCGCCCGTTCCGGGGTGGCGTTGGCGCGCTGCCGGGCGTACCGGACGAGCGCGCGGCCGGAGGCGTACTGCTCCCAGCAGCCCTGGCTGCCGCAGCCGCAGAGCAGGCCGTCCGGGACGACCCGGATGTGGCCGAATTCGGCGGCCACGCCGAAGCGCCCGCGGCGGAGCTTGTTGCCGATGATGATGCCGCCGCCGAGGCCGGTGCCGAGGGTGATGCAGATGACGTCCTCGTGGCCCTGGCCGGCGCCGAACTTGTACTCGCCCCAGGCCGCCGCGTTGGCGTCGTTCTCGACGACGACGGGCAGGCCGACCCGCTGCTCGACCTTGTCCTTGAGCGGCTCGTGCCGCCAGTCGATGTTCGGCGCGAAGAGGACGGTGGCACGCTTGTCGTCGACGTAGCCCGCGGCGCCGATGCCGACGGCCTCGATCGAGTGTCCCTTGCCGGCCTCGGAGACGGCCGCGCTGATCGCGTCGACGATCCCCTCGGGGGTCGGCGGGGTGGGCACCTTGTGCGTGTCGAGGATCTTGCCGTCCTCGTCGACCACGCCGGCCGCGATCTTCGTGCCGCCGATGTCGACGCCGATGGTGAGTCCCATGTGTCCCTCAGTTTTCGGTCGAGCCCCGCTAGGGCCCACCGTACCCGAGGGCGGGACGGCTACTGATCAGTCAAGGTCGATGTGCTGGCCGGTTCCGGGCCCTTCGTCGTCCTTCCGCGGCCCGTCGCCGTCCGCCCGGGGCCCGTCGGCGTCGCGGCGCGGGTCGTCCTCGGCCACGGGGCCGCCGCGGGTCCAGCGGCTCTCGTGGCCCTCGACGGCCGAGCGGTAGGCGGCGAGGAGTTCGCTGCCGGCGGCGGCGAGGTGGTCGAAGACCTGCGGGTTGCGCTCGATGACGGGCTCGACGACGGCCTTCGCCTGGTTGACGAGCTGCTGCACGGTCTGCACGGCCTGGCCCGCGAGGAGCGGGTTCCCGAGACCGCCGGACACCTTGTCGGCGACGGCCTCGAAGAGCTTGCGGAACTCCTCCGCGGGCGAGCCCGGCTCGGCCCCGCCCTGCGCCCGGCGGCGGGCCTTCTCCGCCTCCAGGTCCTCGGCGCAGGCTTTGGCCCAGGCGTCCGAATCGCTCATGGCGCACTCCTCACTGGCTGGTACTTCGACGGTACACGGCCTCAGGGAGTGCGCGGCCAGAGTCCCGGGTCGGGCGTGAAGCGCACGCGGAGGTCCCCGTCGACGAGGCCCGCCCCGGTGACGGTGCAGCGGCGCAGGGCGCCCGGCAGGGGGATGCTGCGCCGGAACGGCCCGACGGTGAGCAGCAGTTCGTCGCCGCGCCGGACGAGCCCGAGCTCCTCCTTGACGGCGCCCGGCAGGGCGATGTGCCAGACGAGGACGCCGTCCTCCTCCCGCCGGTCCTCGACGGGCCACGCCGGTACGGGGGCGGGCGGGGCGTCCGGCCGTACCGGCGCGAGGAGGGCGAGGTCCTCGGCTCCGCGCGGGTCCCGGCCGAGGTGCGGGAGCTCGTGCAGGACGTCGGTGGCGGTACGGAGCTCCGCCAGGTGCCGGTGCTGCTCGGCGGTGAGTCCGGCGAGCCAGGGGTCCTCGGACGCGGCGGGCAGCAGCCGGTTGGCGACGACGGCCTCCAGCGCGAGGCCCTGGAGGGCGAGTCCCAGCCGTGCGGTGCGCAGGGCCCGGACGGCGGCGGGGCCGGGTTCGACCACGAGCCGGACGCCGGTCCGGGGGGATTCCACGACGGCCTGGACGGCGGCGAGCTCCGCCTCCCAGCGTGCAGTCGTCTCGTACAGCCACTGCGCGGGCATCGGGACGCCGGCGAGCTGGGCCAGCATGGGGCGCAGGGCGCGGGCGGCCTGCCGCTCGGGCGGGAGGAGGCGGCGCACGTAGCGGCGGAGCTGCTCGGGCAGGGCGAGGACGGCGAGCGCCTCGGCCGTCGGCGGCAGGTCGACGACGGCGACGTCGTGGTCGCCGCGGGCCGCGTCGCGGACCGCTCTCAGCAGCGCGAACTGCCGGCTGCCGGGCAGCTCGGTCAGTTCCGCGTCCTCGAACGGGGCGGCTCCGAGGAGGTCGAGCGCGGCCCGTGACCTCGCCTGGAACCCGAGGAACTCGCGCCGGAAGTCGGCCGCGGGATCGGGCCGCAGCACCGTGAGCCCCTCGCCCTCCACGCCGGCGGCGGCGTCCTCGGAGAGGAGCACCACCCGCTTCCCCGCGCCCGCCTCCGCGAGGGCGGTCGCGGCGGCGACGGTGGTGCGCCCCGCGCCGCCGGGCCCTGTGACAAGGATGATCCGCATGCGGAGGACGTTACCCGCGCCCTCCGAGGGGTCACGCGCCGGATTCGACGCGCTTCTTCAGGCCGGCGAGGGCGCGGTCGATGATGACCTTCTCTGCCTTGCGCTTGATCATGCCGAGCATGGGGATCTTGACGTCGACGGTGAGCTGGTAGGTGACCTCGGTGCGGTCGCCGCCGAGCGGGGCGAGCCGGTAGGAGCCGTCGAGGGAGCGGAGCATCTGGGACTTGACGAGGGTCCAGCTGACCTCGTTGGCGCCGGTCCAGGTGTAGGCGAGGGTGTGGTCGTCCTTGATGGCGCCGGCGTCGAGGAGCAGGCGGACCTTCTCGGCGCGGCCGGAACCGTCGGTCTCCAGGACCTCGGCCTCCTTCACCTCGCCGGTCCACTCGGGATAGCGGGCGAAGTCGGCGATCACGCCCATGACGTCGGCCGGCGCCGCCTCGATGGTGATGCTCGAGCTGGTGTGTTCGGCCATCGCGGTGGCTCCTCCACGGTGCGGTCCGGCGGAAGTGAAAGGGCACAGGCGTGCCTACACGGCAGGCTATCGCGCCGCGAGTCGGGCCCCGTCACCACTCCAGGGCGAAGGGGGTGCCGGTCGAGGCGAAGTGGCCGACGTTCACGCACTCGGTCGAGCCGATCCGCATCCGCCGCGCGAGCGGCTGGTGGACGTGGCCGAAGAGGGCGTAGCGGGGCCGGACGCGGTGGATCGCGTCGAGCAGGGCCCGGCTGCCGCGCTCGAAGCGGCGGGCGACGGTGTCGTAGGTCAGGTCCGGCACGTCCGGCGGGATGTGGGAGCAGAGGACGTCGACGTCCCCGAGCGCCTCGACCTTCGCCGCGTACTCCTCGTCGGAGATCTCGTAGGGGGTGCGCATGGGGGTGCGCAGGCCGCCGCCGACGAAGCCGACGGTGAGGCCGCCGAGCTCGATCCGCTCGCCGTCGAGGACGTTGGTGCCCGGTCCGGCGAAGTCGGGCCAGAGCCGGGGGATGTCGACGTTGCCGTAGGTGGCGTAGGTGGGGGTGGGGAAGGCGGCGAAGAGTTCGGCGTACTGGCGGCGCACGGCGGCCTCGATGGCGGTGTCCCGGTCGACGTCGAGCGCGGCCCAGAGGCTGCGCCCCAGGTCACGGGCCTCGTCGAAGCGGCGGGCGGTGCGCAGCTCGACCAGCCGGTCGGCGTTCTCGGTGCCGAAGAGGTCGGGGAAGATCCCGCGGCTGTGGTCGGCGTAGTCGAGGAAGAGGACCAGGTCACCGAGGCATATCAGGGCGTCGGCGCCCTCCCCGGCCTTGGCGAGGTCGCCGGCGTTGCCGTGTACGTCACTGACCACATGGACTCGCATGAGCCCACCTTAGGGGGTGTCACCTGCGGTTACTTGGGAGTCGCGAAACCGGTGGATTACTGTGCGCAGAGCACCGCCACATATGTGTGACGCACGGAACATCTGGCCGGGACCCCCTATCGGGAACCATGTACTGGTGGGTAACGTCCGGGCAGTCCAGTCGTGCTCACCCCCACTGAGCACCTGCCCGAACATGGACTTCACCGGTGCATCACACAGAGCCGTGGCGCCGGCGCCCGATGAGGAGCAGCAGTCTTGCGCGAGTTCAGCCTTCCGGCCCTGTACGAGGTCCCCGCGGACGGCAACCTGACGGATCTCATCCGCCGCAACGCCTCCCAGCACCCAGACGTCGCCGTGATGGGGCGCAAGGTCGACGGCGCCTGGACGGACGTCACCGCCACGCAGTTCCTCGCTGAGGTCCGCGGGGCGGCCAAGGGCCTGATCGCCGCGGGCGTGGAGCCGGGCGACCGGGTCGCGCTGCTCTCCCGCACGCGCTACGAGTGGGTCCTGCTCGACTTCGCGATCTGGAGCGCCGGCGGCGTGACCGTGCCGGTGTACGAGACGAGCTCGCCGGAGCAGATCCAGTGGATCCTCGGCGACTCGGGCGCGACCCTGGCCCTCGTCGAGAGCGCCGCGCACCTGGCCTCGGTGGAGTCCGTACGGGCGAACCTGCCCGCGCTCAAGGGCGTCTGGCAGATCGAGGACGACGCGGTCGCGCGGCTCACGGCCACCGGCGCGGACGTCTCGGACGAGCTGCTCGACGCGCGCATGTCGGCGGCGAACGCGGACGACCCGGCGACGATCGTCTACACCTCGGGCACGACCGGCCGCCCCAAGGGCTGCGTCCTGACCCACCGGGCCTTCTTCGCCGAGTGCGGCAACGTGGTGGAGCGGCTGAAGCCCCTCTTCCGTACGGGCGAGTGCTCGGTGCTGCTGTTCCTGCCGGCCGCGCACGTCTTCGGGCGGCTCGTCGAGGTCGCGTCCGTGATGGCGCCGATCCGGCTGGGCTGCGTCCCGGACATCAAGAACCTCACCGACGAGCTGGCCTCGTTCCGGCCGACGCTGATCCTGGGCGTGCCGCGGGTCTTCGAGAAGGTCTACAACTCGGCGCGGGCGAAGGCCCAGGCCGACGGCAAGGGCAAGATCTTCGACAAGGCCGCGCACACGGCCATCGCGTACAGCCGGGCGATCGGCACCCCGCAGGGCCCGTCCCTCGGACTGAAGCTGAAGCACAAGCTCTTCGACAAGCTGGTCTTCAGCAAGCTGCGGGCGGTGCTCGGCGGGCGCGGCGAGTACGCGATCTCGGGCGGCGCGCCGCTGGGCGAGCGGCTCGGCCACTTCTTCCGGGGCATCGGCTTCACGGTCCTCGAGGGCTACGGCCTGACGGAGTCGTGCGCGGCGACGGCGTTCAACCCGTGGGACCGGCAGAAGATCGGCACGGTCGGCCAGCCGCTGCCGGGCTCGGTGGTGCGGATCGCCGACGACGGCGAGGTGCTGCTGCACGGCGAGCACATCTTCACGGAGTACTGGAACAACCCGGCGGCGACGGCCGAGGCGCTGGCGGACGGCTGGTTCCACACGGGTGACATCGGCACGCTCGACGAGGACGGCTACCTCGCGATCACGGGCCGCAAGAAGGAGATCCTGGTGACGGCGGGCGGCAAGAACGTCGCCCCGGCGGTCATCGAGGACCGGATCCGGGCGCACGCGCTGGTCGCGGAGTGCATGGTGGTCGGCGACGGGCGCCCGTTCGTGGGCGCGCTGGTCACCATCGACGAGGAGTTCCTCGGCCGCTGGGCGAGCGAGCACGGCAAGCCGGCCGGTTCGACGGCGGCTTCCCTCCGCGACGACGCGGACCTCATGGCGGAGGTCCAGCGGGCGATCGACGACGGCAACGCCGCGGTCTCCAAGGCCGAGTCGGTCCGCAAGTTCCGCATCCTGCCGGCCCAGTTCACCGAGGAGGCGGGCCACATCACGCCGTCCCTGAAGCTGAAGCGGAACGTGGTGGCGAAGGACTTCGCGGACGAGATCGAGGCGATCTACCAGGGCTGAGGCCCGCGGACGGATCATCCGGCCGGAGGCCCGGGGCGACACCGCCCCGGGCCTCCGGCCGTTCCGCACCCTCCCCGGAATCAGAGTTGAACACGTTCAACTCCGGGTGGCAGGATGACCCCCGTGAAGACCACGAGGGGAAACGCGCCGCGCGCGCTCACGAGGTACGGGGCGGTGGCGGCCCTGCTCGCCACCCTGACCGCCTGCCTCGCCGGGCCGGCCCAGTACTACGAGGGGACGGGCGTCCACGACGCCACGGCGGCCGAGGTCGCCGGGGCCTGGGAGTCCGTGGAGGGCACCGCGATGACGCTGCGCCCGGACGGGACGGCGAGCGTCACCCGGCTCGACGGCCAGGACTTCGACTTCGACCAGGGCTGGCGGCTCTCCGGCAAGGGCACCTGGTCCCTGGCCGACGACCGCGGCGGGCAGGGCGTGCGCCTGGAACTCACCACGCGCACCGAGGTCGACCACCGGGCCGACGCGACCATGCCGCTGCCGGCCGGCACGGACGCGCCCACCACCTACTCCTGGTGCTTCCACGTGGACCGCGACGACAAGCGCAGGCTCGTCCTGTTCTTCTTCTTCGGCGACCCCGACGGCGGCAGCACCTACGTCATGACGCGGAAGCCGTCCGCTACAGCAGCTCCCTGAGCCGCTCCGCCAGCAGGTCCCAGCGCCACTTCTCCTCGACCCAGGCACGGCCCCGCTCCCCCATCCGCTCCCGCAGCTCGGGGTCGAGGAGGAGGGTCGCGACGCGGTCGGCGGTGTCCTCGGGGGAGTCACCGCGGACGACCCAGCCGGTCTCCCCGTCGAGAACGGCGTCGGGGGCGCCGCCGGAGTCGCCGGCGACGACCGGAAGACCGGTGGCCGAGGCCTCCAGGTAGACGATGCCGAGGCCCTCCACGTCGAGGCCGCCGCGCCGGGTGCGGCAGGGCATGGCGAAGACGTCGCCGGCCCCGTAGTGGGCGGGGAGCTCCGACCAGGGGACGGCGCCGGTGAACCGTACGGATCCGGCCACGCCGGTCTCCGCGGCGAGGCGCCGCAGATCCTTCTCGTACGGGCCGCCGCCGACGATCAGGAGGACCGCGTCCGGCACCCGGCCGAGGATCCGCGGCATGGCCCTGATCAGGGTGTCCTGGCCCTTGCGCGGGACGAGCCGCGAGACGCAGACGACGACGGGGCGGTCGCTGAGCCCGAGCCGGGCACGGACCTCGTCACCGCCCGAGCCGGGGTGGAAGGTCCTCTCGTCCACCCCCGGCGGCAGCTGCACCATCCGGTCGGCCGCGGCGGGCGTGAGGGCCGCCGCGATCCGGGAGCGGGTGTACTCGCCGAGGTGGGTGATCGTGTCCGTGCCCTCGCCGATCCGGCGCAGCAGCTGCCGGGAAGCGGGCAGCTGGGCCCAGCCCGCCTCGTGGCCGTGGGTGGTGGCGACGAGCCGCCGCGCTCCCGCCCTGCGCAGGGCGGGAGCCATCAGGCCGAGCGGCGCGGCGGCACCGAACCACACGGACTCGCAGCCGTGCTCGCGGAGCAGCGCGGTGGCGCGGGCCGTGACCCGAGGGGTCGGCAGCAGCATGGTGGTGCGATCCCGGACGACCGTGAAAGGCTGCTCGGCGTCGAACGCGGCCGTCGCCTCGATCCCTTCGCGGCTGCGCTTCCACGTGGAGGCGTAGACGACGATCCGATCGGGATCGAGGCGGAGCGCCATGTTGTGCAGGAAGGCCTGGATTCCGCCGGGACGCGGCGGGAAGTCGTTGGTTACGATCAGGGTCTTGTGCATCGTGGCCGACAGTACCGCGAGCGCGCCCACCACCCGGCACCACCACTTCCTCCCGTACGAACGAGCCGACAGGACAGGAACCAGGACGGTCATGACGGGTGCGGCGGGCAAGGACTCCTGGATACACCTGCGGCTCCCCCTCCTCCTCTGGGGCCTCACCCGGATCGTCGTGCTGCTGTGCGCCTTCAAGGTCGTGGTGGTCCCCGGACCGGACGTGACGCGCGAGGTCGGGGAGATCTACCGGGGCTGGTTCGAGGTCCTGCGGTCCGGTACGTACCCTCTGGACGACGCGACCTGGCAGTACCCGCCGGCCGCCGCCTTCGCCGTGCTCGCGCCCGCGCTGCTGCCGTTCCTCGGCTACACGGCCGCCTTCTTCCTCCTCGCGTTCCTGTGCGACGCCTTCGTCTTCGGACTCCTCGTGCGCACGGGCCGCCGTCCCGGCCGGTCGATGCGGGGCGCCTGGCTGTGGCTGGCGGCGGTGCCGCTGCTCGGCCCGACCGCGTACGCCCGCTACGACATCATGGTGGCCGCCGTGGCCGTGGCGGCCCTGCTCGCCGCCGTCCGCAGCCCGCGGACGCTCGGCGTGCTCGCCGGCTTCGGCGCGGTGCTCAAGGTGTGGCCGGCACTGCTGCTGGTGGGCACCCCCAAGGGGCGGGTGACCTGGCGCTCCTGGCCGGTGGCGGCGGGCGCGGGTGCCGCGGTCCTGCTGTGGTGCGCGGTGTGGATGCCGGGGTCGCTGGCCTTCCTCTCCTACCAGAGCGAGCGGGGCACGGAGGTCGAGTCGATGGGCGCGATGGTGTTCCACGTGGCCCGGAACCTCGGCTGGGACGGCGTGGCGCGGATGAACTACGGCTCGATGGAGTTCATCGGCCCCTACGTCCCGTGGGTGTCGGCCGCCGCGATGGGGACGACGGTCCTGGCCTTCGGCTGGCTGGCGCTCTGGCGGTTCAGGGCCCGGCGCTTCGTCTCCTCGACGACGGCGGACGCGGCGTTCGTCGCGGTGCTGCTCTTCACCGTGACGAGCCGGGTGATCTCGCCCCAGTACATGATCTGGTTGTTCGGTCTCGCCGCGGTCTGCCTCGCCTACCGGTCGAGCAGGATGCGGCGCCCCGCCCACCTGGTGCTGTGGGCGACGGCCGTCACGCAGTTCGAGTTCCCCGTCTGGTTCTGGCACGTGACGGAGAGCGATCCGCTGGGCATCGCGGTCCTGTTCCTGCGCAACGGCCTGCTGGTGGCCGCCGCCCTCTCGGCCTGCCGCATCCTGTGGCGGCACACGGTGACGGAGGCCGGCGTGGTCCGCATCGCCGTCCCCGCGGACCGGCCGGAAGGCGAGCGGATACTGACGGGTTCGGGCCCGTCCCGTCGATAGGTGCCGGTGCTACCCTGATGGACCTTTGTCTCCCTGTTAGGTTCCCCTACTGACATGAACAACCCGAATATCTCGGTCGACACGCTTCAGCGGCGCACGGGGACAGAGGGCGCCGGGAGAGCCGTACGGGAATCACGGCAGGCCTCGGCGGGGAAATTCCCGAAGCGCGCGTACCTGGTCCCCGGCGCTTTCTTCCTGGTGTACCTGCTCCTGTCGGTGCGGCGCCACGCGGCGAACCTCTCGACGGGCTACGACCTGGGCATCTTCACGCAGATCGTGAAGTCCTATTCGGAACTCTCCGCTCCGTATTCACCCCTGAAAGGGCCCGACTACAACACCCTCGGGGATCACTTCCACCCGATCCTCGCCCTGCTCTCTCCGGCTTATCGGGCATTTCCGTCCAGTTATACCCTGCTCGTCTGCCAGGCGGCCCTCGTCGCCTTTTCCATAACCCCCTTGATGAAGTGGGCGTACGAGGTCAGAGGGCGTAAATTCGCCTACTGGATCGGCGTCTCGTACGGGGCGTCCTGGGGCCTCGCCAAGCTGATCTCCTTCGACTTCCACGAGGTCGCCCTCGCCGTACCGCTGCTGACGCTCTCCCTCTGCGCCGCCGGGCGGAAGAACTGGCGCGCGGCCCTCCTGTGGTCGCTTCCGCTGGTGCTCGTCAAGGAGGACCTCGGCCTCACGGTCGCCGCGATCGGCGCCTACGCGGCATGGAAGGGGCCGCGGACCGTGGGGCTCGCCGTCGCCGCCTTCGGGGTCGCCTCGACGGCCCTGGAGATGCTGGTGATCCTCCCGTACTTCAACCCCGTCGGGAAGTTCGCCTACTGGCCCACGCCGACCCCCGAGGAGACGGGCCTGCTCGTGCAGGCCGCCGAGGCCTTCTGGCCCCCGATCAAGTGGCTCACGGTCTTCATGATCGTCGCCCCCACCGGATTCCTCGCCCTCCGCTCCCCGCTCCTGCTCGTCGCACTGCCGACGCTGGCCTGGCGCTTCACCTCGCCGAACCCCTTCCACTGGGGGACGGACTTCCACTACAGCGCCGTCCTCATGCCCGTCGCCTTCGCCGCCGCCGTCCACGCCGTCGCCACGGGCCGGGTGACCGCGCGCGCGTTCCTGCCCGCCTGCGTCATCGGCGCGCTCACCACCGGCGTCACCTTCTTCACCCACCCCCTGCACGAACTCGTGCTCCCGCGCACCTGGAGCGAGACCGCCTACGTCAGGACGGCGGACTCGCTGCTCGCCGAGATCCCCGACGGCGCGACCGTGGCCGCGTCCAACCGCCTGGCCGCCCAGCTCGCCGACCGAGCCACCGTCAGCGAGATATGCCTGTTCCCCCGGTCCTTCCCCCCGTCCGAGCCGCCCCAGTGGCTGATCTACGACGCCGCCGACCCGAGCGACCCGGAGTGCGCCGCCGGCAAGGCGATGGAAGCGGCCGCACCGGACGTTCCCGGCTACCGCATGGTCGACCGGCGCGACGGGATCTCCCTCTTCCGCAGGGACTAGGCCTGGGACCAGGCCTAGGACTCGCCGCCGTCGAGCCGCTCGGCCAGGTAGGTCCGCCAGTCGGCGGTGAAGCGCTCCGGGGTGGTGTCCAGGACGTCGTGGAAGGCCTTCTCCGCCGCGCCCTCACGGGCCGGGTGCGCGCCGACGGCACGGTAGAACTCCGTCAGCTTCGCGGCGCCCCAGCGGTCGGCGATCAGCTCGCAGGCGAGCCAGCCGCCCTCGTAGGCGCGCGCGAGGACGTCCGCGCCGCCACCGAAGGTGAAGTCGGCGTCGTCCGGGAGCCGGGCGGGCGGCTCGCCGGCGCGGACCGCGCGGCGCAGCTCGGGCGCGGCCTGGGCGGCGGTGCGGCCGGTGCCCCGGTAGGCGACCCAGTCGGCGAAGCCCTCGGAGAGCCAGACCGGGGTGGCCTCGGTGGTCTGGACGCGCGTGGCGACGTGGGTGGTCTCGTGGGTGAGGACCAGCTGCCGGCCGAAGGAGCCGAGCACCGCGTACGCGTCCGGGTTGACGATCACCCGGTCGGCGGGCGCCAGCGGGCCGCCGCCCGTCTCGCCGGTCGTGACGGCCGCGATCCCCCGGTAGTTCGCGGCCGGCCCGCCGAGGAGCCGGCCCATCGCGTCGACCGACGCGGGGACGAGGACCACGATCCGGCCCGCCCAGCTCCCCTTCCAGGCGTCGCCGACCGCGGGCACCGCCCGGTCCGCCGCGGCCGCGATCTCCCGCAGCCGCTCCGTGCTCTGCCCCACGCCGAGGACGAGGCTGCGGCGGCCGGTCACCGTCTCCACCTCGCCCTGCTGCCACAGCTGCTGCGGGGCGCCCTCGGCGGCGCGGTCACCGGTGACGTACCAGCGGCCGTCCCGTTCGACGAGGTCCAGGATCCGCTCGGTGGTGGCGGGCCCGGAGTCGTAGCCCTTGATCCGGTATCCCAGCTCGACCTCGGCGGTGGCCCTGCCCTCGCCGGTCCGGTCGACGTCGGTGACCCGGTAGTCGAGGCCGCCGAGCGGGATCTTCGCGAGCCGGTCGAACTCGGTGCGGGCGGCCGGTGCGAGCGCGGGGTCCAGGGCCGAGAGGTAGCCGGCCTCGTCGCGGTCGAGCAGCGCCTCCGCGTGCCGGTCCAGCAGGCTCTGGATCTCCCGGGGCGACGGGTCGGCCGGCCCGGGGGCGGTGCACCCGGCGAGGGCCAGCACGGCCGCCGCCGCGCACGCGACCGCGCCGCGCGCCGCTCCACTCCCCTGACCTGCCACGCCCCGATCGTACGGGCGGATCGGCGGGCGCGGCCTCCGGCCCGGTCTCAGACCCGGGTCACCGTCGCGTGGGACATCATGTTCACCGGGTCGTAGCGGACCCGGGCGCCCGGGTAGGGGGCGTGGATGACCTGGCCGTTGCCCGCGTAGATCGCGACGTGGCTGGCGTCCCCCCGGTACGTGACCAGGTCCCCGGGCTGCGCCTGCGACAGCGGCACCCGGCGGCCCGCGTACCGCTGCGCCGAGGAGGTGCGCGGCAGGCTGATGCCGGCCTGGCGGTACGACCAGACCATCAGGCCCGAGCAGTCGAAGGCGGAGGGCCCGGTGGCCCCCCACACGTACGGCTTGCCGATCGCGCTGCGGGCGGCGATCACCGCGGCGGCGGCCCGCGAGGAGGCCGGGCCGAGGTCGGCGAGGGGCGGCAGGTCCTCGGCGGCAGCGCCGTCGCGGCGGCCGTCCTGGCCTCCTTCACGGCCGCCGTCCCGGGACGCGCGGTCGAAGTCGGCGCGCTCCTCCGCGGTGAGGGAGGCGAGCACCCGGCGGGCCTCGGCGAGCTTGCGCTCGACGGTGCGCTTGTGGCGGGCGACCTCGGCGCGGCTGCGCTCCAGTTCGTCGAGGGCCGTGCGGGCCTCGGTCCGCTTCTGGTTCAGCCGGCGCTGCTCCCGCTGGAGTTCGCCGAGCGCGGCGCCCTGGCGGGCGTTGGCCCGGTCGAGGGCGGAGGCGCGGTCGAGGTAGCTGTCCGGGTCGGAGGAGAGCAGCAGCGCGAGGGTGGGGTCGATGCCGCCGGAGCGGTACTGGGCTCCGGCGACCGAACCGAGCGCGCCCCGCATGCGGTTGATGCGCTCCTGGCCGCGGGCGAGGCCGTCGCGGGCCTCGGCGACCGTGCGGCGCAGCGCGTCCGCCTTCTCGTCCGCGCGGTTGTAGCCCTCGGTGGCCCTCTCCGCCTCCTCGAAGAGGCGGTCGACCGTGGCGCGGGTGGCCTCGGTTCCCGCCCCGGGGTCGGCGCTCGCGGGGACGGCCCCGAAGGACGCCGCCGCGGTGGCCGCGGCGGCGGCGGTGAGGACGGTGACCCTGACGGGTCGGCGGTGGGACGCCACGAAGCGCGCTCCGTTCGTGTCGACGCGGACTGGCGCGGCAGACAGTAGCCGCTGATCACTCCGCGTCCAACGAAGGCGCCGGGCACACAAAGTGACGCCCCGCCGGAGAACACAGGTCACCGGCGGGGCGTCAGGTCAGTGTGCGTCGCGGCGAACCACCCGATTGGGCGCCTTGCCGTGGCGGTTCGTCGGGTGTCAGCCGCCGATCCGGACGCCGAACTGGAAGGTGCCCATGTAGTTCATGGACTCGTAACGGACGACGGCGCCCGGCTTGGGGGCGTGGAGGATCGTGTTGTTGCCCGCGTACAGACCCACGTGCGACAGGCCGTTGAAGAAGACGAGGTCGCCCGGCTTGAGCTGGCTGCGGCCGATCTTCACACCGTCGTTCTGCTGGGTGTACGTGGTGCGGGTGAGGTCGACGCCTGCCTGGCCGTACGCCCACTGGGTCAGACCCGAGCAGTCGTACGCGCTGGGGCCCTCGGCACCGGAGACGTACGGCTTGCCGAGCTGGGTGGCAGCCGCCGAGAGCGCGGCGGCACCGAAGCCGTTCGCGGGAACCTCGTTGCCCAGGTTGACGCGCTCGCCGGCGTCGCGGCTGGCGCGCTGCTCCGCCTGCTCGATCTTGGCCCTCTCCTCCGCCGTGAGGGTGTTGAGGAGCTTCTGGGCCTCGGCCAGCTTGCCCAGGTACTTCTTCTTCTTCTCGCCGAGGGTCTTCCGGACGTCCTCGAGGTCGGCCAGCTTCGTGGTGGCCTCGGCCCTCTGCTGGGCGAGCGTGCGCTGCTTGGCCTGGATCGAGGTGAGCACGTCGGCCTGCTGGGCGCTCAGCTGGTCGATCGCGGACGCCTTGTCGAGGTAGGTGTCCGGGTCGGCGGAGAGGAAGAGCTGGAGCGCCGGGTCGATGCCGCCGGAGCGGTACTGGGCGCTGGCGACGGAACCGATCTGGTCGCGCAGGGTGTTGAGCTCCTGCTGACCGCGGGCCACCTTGTCCTGAAGGTCGCCGATCTCCTTCTGCAGCTTGCCCCGCCGCTCCTCGGCGAGGTTGTACTGCTCCGTGGCCTCCTCGGCCTCGTGGCCCAGCTTGTCGACCTTCGACTTGACGTCGTCGATCTTGGGGTTGGCGGGAGCCGCCTGGGCGCCGGACTGGGCGGAGAGCGCGACGGCGGCGGCCGCTGCCGCGGTGAACACGGTCACACGGGCACGGCTCGGCTGCTTGGGTCGACGGTGGGACGCCACGAAGGCGAGCTCCTTCTTCCTCAGAGCCGCCCAACCGGTCAGGGGCAGGCGGTTCCTCCGCCGTCACCCCGGATGGGTGATCAACCGCGCGAAGGTTCGATGCCCGACCCTAGTGACCAAGCTGTGATCAGTTCAAATCCCACCGGCAAAAATATTGCTCACGCGGCACTTTGTTTACACGTACCGCACGCGCGGTGACGGCGACTTGACGATCCGCCATCCACAATCCGGGCATAAAGCGCACTAGTTGCGAGGGGTCACGAGAGGCGCGAAAGCCGCTTCAGGAGCAAGACGGACGCGACGGGCCGCGCGCCCGCCTTCGCCACCCCGTCGGCCACCTCGCGGTCGGTGGAGACCACCACCACCGGCCGCCCCGGCGGCTCGGCCCGCACCAGCTGACGGATCAACTCGTCCGCCGTGACGCCCGGCTTGGAGAACAGCACCCGCACCCCGCGCGGCGGCGCGAGCAGCACCGGCGCCGCCAGCTCCGCCCCGTCGAAGACGCAGGTGACCTCGGCGCCCGAACGCGCCGCGAGCGCCGAGAGGCCGCCCAGCAGCCGCAGCCGCTGCTTCTCCAGCGGCATCGTCGGATAGCCGGTCTTGGTGACGTTGTAGCCGTCGACCACCAGATGGGCCTGCGGCAGTGCGAGCAACTGGTCGAGCAGCGCCGGATCGGTCTCGGAGAGCGCCCGGGCCGCGATGTCCTTCGGGGACATCCGCCCCGGCTCCACCGCGTCCACGGTGTCCGCCGGGTGCACCGACACGGGCGGCAGCGCCAGTTCGCGACGCAGCCCCTGGGCGGCGTCGAGCACCGTGTCCAGGAGCAGCCGCAGCCGCATGTCCTCCACCGAACGCCCCTCGCGGGCCGTCCGGCGGCTCGCCTCCAGGGCCGCCTCGACCTCGCCGAGCCGCGCCTTGAGCCGCCTCGTCTCGCTCTCGGCGGACGACAGCTGGGCCGCCCCCTCGGCGCGTACGGCGTCGATCTCGCCCTGGACGCGCCGCAGCGCGGCCTCACCGCGCTTCACGTCGCTCTGGGCGCTGCGCAGCTTGCGGTGAAGCGATTCCGCTTCCTTGCGGGCCGCTTCGAGGTCGTGGCGCAGCTGCTCGGTCTCGCCCCTGGAGCGGTCCCGGGCGGCCGTGAGCTCCTCGCGGAGCCGCTCCAGCTCGCGCCGGCCCGCCTCGTCGGCCCGCTCGGCGTCGGCCCGCTGGGCCTCCTCGCCCGCGGCGGCCACGAGCTTGACCCAGCCGGGCGGCCGCAGCACATAGGCGGCGGCGGCCACGTCGACGGGGTCTGCGGCGGCCGGCGGGGCACCGGTCTCCACGGCGCCGGCCAGTTCGGGCTGGCCCTGCTTGAACCGCTCGCCGATCCGCTGCCGGAAGAGCGGGTCGCTCTCCAGGGCGGCCGCCATGGCGTTGCCGGCGAACTTGGCCCGCCGGCTGGCGGTGAAGCGGGCGTACTGCCGCAGGGGTGCGGGGAGCTCCGCGACGGTCAACCCGCCGAAGGCCTCCGCGACCAGCGCGACGACCCGCCGCCGTACGCCTTCCGGCAGTGGGTGGTCGAGCGTCTCGGCAGCGTCACCTGCCGCGCCGGCCGGCTCTCCACCGTGCGCGGGCTGCTCCACGATCCGTCACCCCTATGTCGTCCGCGCCGTCCCTCAGGAGGCGGCGCCCGGCCTGTCCACCAGTTCGATCTGGTCCACCGCGTTGCACCAGCGGCAGCGGACCGACTCGATGGTCTCACTGACCACCTGCCGCTCCTCGACCGTCGGATCGCCCGCGAGGTCCAGATGGACGTACTCGACGACCTTCGAGGAGCGCGTCACGTCGAAGCGGGTCAGGTTGCCGCAGAGGGTGCAGCGCCAGCGGGTCTCGGCGGTCGGCAGGGGAACCGTCGTCATCGTGCCGTCCTTCTTCCTGTTGCGTGGTACCAGGTGCGGGAGCCGCGGTGCGCCGTCGAACTGCGGTCGTCGTGCCCGTAACCCTACGGCCTCCCCGGTACCCCGGGGCACGGCGAGGCACTCTGTCCACTTCGGCCCCGGTACGCCATGATCTGTCCATGATCGACTGGCGAGGAGCGGCCCGCGGTGCCTGGCAGGGCGCGCGCAAGGGGCCCACGGTGACCTACGGACTGATCGCCGCCTGCTGCCTCCTCTTCGTGGTCAGTCCCGTCTCCGGGGTCAACCCGGTGTACGGCACGGGGGACGCGCTCCTGGCGGCGCAGGGGACGTACTTCCGCCGCTGGGGCGTCGTCCCGGCCGAGCTGACGGGCGGCGAGCCGCACGCCCTGCTCACCCCGCTCACCGCGCTGTTCGTCCACGGCAGCTGGCTCCACCTGCTGGGGAACATGCTCTTCCTGTACGTCTTCGGGGCCATGGCCGAGGAGCGCATGGGCCCGGCCGGCTTCGCCCTCTTCTACCTGAGCACCGGCTACCTGGCGCTCCTCGGGTACGCGGTGGCGCACGCGGACAGCGAGCAGACCCTGGTGGGGGCGTCGGGGGCGATCTCCGGGGTGCTCGGGGCCTTCCTCTTCCTCTTCCCGCGCGCCCGGGTCACCAGCCTCTTCCCCTTCCTCCTCTTCCTGCCGCTGCGCTTCCCCGCGTGGATCGTCCTGATCTTCTGGTTCGTGCTCCAGTGGCTGGCCGCGCGCGCGGCGGGGCCGGGTCCCGGCGTCGCCTACCTGGCCCATGTCGTGGGCTTCTCCGTCGGATTCCTCTACGCCTGGGGGTGCTACCGGGGTGGGGATAGAGTGAAGGCTCCAGCCGCGGCGACCGAGGGAGAAAGCCAGCCGTGATCACCGCGATCGTGCTCATCAAGACCAGCGTGGACCGCATCCCCGAGATCGCCGAGTCGATCGCCGCGCTCGACAGCGTCAGCGAGGTCTTCTCGGTGACCGGCACGTACGACCTCATCGCCATGGTCCGGGTGCCCCGCCACGACGACCTGGCGGACGTGATCCCCGGCCGCATCAGCAAGATCCCCGGCGTCGAGGCCACGGACACCCACGTGGCGTTCCGCACGTACTCCCAGCACGACCTGGAGGCGGCCTTCGCCATCGGTCTGGAGTCCTGAGCGCCGGACCGCGGGACACGTGAAGGGGGCCTCCCGGACGGGAGGCCCCCTTCACCCGTACGAGTGATAGATCAGCCGCGGTCCGGGACGCAGCGGCCGTCCTCGGTGCGGTACTTCCACTGCGCGCCGTCCCGGACGAGCTCCTTCACGGCACCGACGAACCGCTCCACGTGCTCGTCCGGCGTACCGGCGCCGAAGCTCACCCGGATGGCGTTGAGCGAACGCTCGCCGGGCGCGGCCTCCGGGGCGCCGCACTCGCCCGGGTCCTGCGGGTCGCTGCCGAGCAGGGTGCGGACCAGCGGGTGGGCGCAGAAGAGGCCGTCGCGGACGCCGATGCCGTACTCGGCGGAGAGCGCGGCGGCGAAGTGGGAGCTGTTCCAGCCCGCCACGACGAAGGAGATGACGCCCACGCGCGGCGCGTCGTCGCCGAAGAGCGAGAGCACGCGCACCTCGGGCACCTCGGCCAGGCCCGCGCGGACCGTGTCGATCAGGTGCTGCTCGCGGGCGACGAGGGAGTCGAAGCCGGCCTCGGTGAGCGCCTTGCAGGCGGAGGCGATCGAGTAGACGCCGATGACGTTCGGCGAACCGGCCTCGTGCCGGGCCGCGGTGGTGTGCCACTCCACGTCCACACCACCGTCGGCCCGGCGGGCCACCTTGCGGGAGGCGCCGCCGCCCGCGAGGTAGGGCTCGGCGTCCCCCAGCCAGTCGGCGCGGCCGGCGAGGACGCCGGAGCCGAAGGGCGCGTACAGCTTGTGCCCGGAGAAGGCGACCCAGTCGACGTCCAACTCCCGCACGGAGACCGGGTGGTGGGGTGCGAGCTGGGCGGCGTCGAGCACGATCCGGGCGCCGTGGGCGTGCGCGGCGGCGGCGAGTTCCCGCACCGGCCACAGCTCCCCGGTGACGTTGGACGCGCCGGTGACGCAGACCAGCGCGGGACCGTGAGGATCGCGGTCGGCGAGGGCGCGCTCCAGGGTCTCGACCGCCTCGGCCGGGGTGCGCGGCGCGTTGAGGTAGGTGACGCGGGCGTCGCGCCAGGGCAGCAGCGAGGCGTGGTGCTCGGTCTCGAAGACGAAGACCTCGCAGTCGGCGGGGAGCGTGGCGGCGAGCAGGTTCAGCGAGTCGGTGGTGGAGCGGGTGAACACGACCTGGTCGCCGGGACGGCAGTCGAGGAACTCGGCGACGGTGGCGCGGCTGTTCTCGAAGAGGTCGGTGGAGAGCTGGGAGAGGTAGCCGGCGCCGCGGTGGACGCTGCCGTAGTAGGGGGCGTACGCGGCGACGTCGTCCCAGACCCGCTGGAGGGCGGGGGCGCTGGCCGCGTAGTCGAGCGCCGCGTAGGTCACCTCGCCGCCGGTGACGAGCGGGACGGTGACGTCCCGGCCGAGGACGGGCAGCGGGGCCGCGCAGCAGGGGTCGGCGGACTCGGCGGCGACGGAATCGACGGTGGCGGCGGCGGTGTTCGGGCGTGCGGACATGGCGGTATCTCCCGGCGGGCGGTGCGGAATGGCTTCGGTGATCCCGTACGCGGCCGGATCGGCGGGGTACGGGTGATGCCTCGGAGGCGACGGGGGACGCACGCCGGTACGCGGGTACGCGGAAGTGACCCTGTTCCGAGGGTGAAGAAAGGGGCGGATTCGCCCTATCGCATTCGCTTGCTCACGGAAAACGCTCCTCGAGAGACCAGGACCCCTGGTGTTCGAGGGGTCCGCGCTTGCCGTAGACCTCGCTGCCTACGGCCTGGTCATCACCCGGGGCACCCCGCCACGGACGGAGGGTTGCCGGACAGCAAGCCGGGGCCTAAACGCTGTCACTCGTGACCTGGAAAGCATCCTGCCACATGATCGCCGATGCGCAAGACCCCGGTCCGCATGGCGGACCGGGGTCGTACGACCGAAGGCGGCGGCCGTCAGGCGTTGCTGGCCGCGATCCAGCGCTCCAGGCTCCGACGGGCCGCGCCGGAGTCGATCGACTCGGCGGCCTTCGCCATGCCCGCGGACAGCTGCTCCGCCAGGGTGCCCCGGCCGGGCTCCAGGGCGGTCAGCGCCGCCGCCGCGTTGAGCAGCACCGCGTCCCGGACCGGACCGGTCTCCCCCGCGAGCAGCCGACGGGCCACGTCGGCGTTGTACGAGGCGTCCGCGCCGCGCAGGGCCTCCAGGGGCACGAGCTCGATGCCGACGTCCCGCGGGTCGAAGCGCTCCTCGGCGACGGCGCCGTCCCGGACCACCCAGACCCGCGAGGTGGCGGTGGTCGTCAGCTCGTCCAGGCCGTCGTCGCCGCGGAAGACCAGGGCGGAGTTGCCGCGCTCGGCGAGGACTCCGGCCACGATCGGCGCCATGCGCGGGTCGGCGACCCCGACGGCCTGGGCCTTCACCTTGGCCGGGTTGGTCAGCGGACCGAGGACGTTGAAGGTCGTCCGGATGCCCAGCTGGCCGCGCGCCGCGGCGACGTGCCGCAGCGACGGGTGGAACTTCACCGCGAAGCAGATGGTGATGCCTGCTTCCTCGGCGACCTCGGCGACCCGCTGCGGGGTGAGGTGCAGGTTGATGCCGAGCTTCTCCAGGACGTCGGAGGAGCCGGAGGCGGAGGACGCGGCGCGGTTGCCGTGCTTGACGACCTTCGTGCCCGTGCCGGCGACCACGATCGACGCCATGGTGGAGATGTTCACCGTCTTGGCGCCGTCGCCGCCGGTGCCGACGATGTCCACGGCGGGACCGGGCACCTCGATCACGTTGGCGTGCGCGTACATGGTCCGCACGAGGCCGGCGATCTCCTGGACGGTCTCGCCCTTGGCCCGCAGCGCCACCATGAAGCCGGCGATCTGGGCGTCGGTCGCCTCGCCGCTCATGATCAGGTCCATCGCCCAGGCCGTGTCGTCGGCGGTGAGGTCCCTGCCGTCGAGCAGGCCGTTCAGGAGGACGGGCCAGGAGCGGCCCGCCGACGTAGGTCCTCCAGCGGGGGTCGCAGCGCTCATGGCAGCTCCTGATGATCGTGACGGGTACGGACCCACCCTATCGAGCCGGGGGGACGGCAAAGAGCCCCGTCCATCGAATGGACGGGGCTCTCGCCGTGGCGACCTTCAGGAAGTCAGGAGGTCAAGGTGATCAGTGGTGGCCGTGGCCGCTCTGGATCTCCTTGTACTCCTCGGCCGTCGGCTTGGCGATCTGGCTGTCGCCGCCGTAGTAGCCCTTGTTGAGCTTGACCCGGAGCTTCTCCAGGGCACCGACCTTGCGCTCCACGCCGTTCTCGTCGACGGCCGGCGGAAGCTCCGCCGCGTCGTACTGCTCGTGCGCGGTGAGGCGGTGCAGTTCGCCCTGGCTGAGCGGCTCGTGGATCTCGACGAACTCACCGTGCGGCAGGCGCTTGATGATGCCCGACTCGCGGCCGTGCAGCACCTTGTCCTTGTCGCGGCGCTGGAGGCCGAGGCAGATCCGCTTGGTGGCGATGAACGCGATGACCGGTCCGACGAAGAAGAAGATCCGGACGAACCAGGTGATCGAGTTCAGCGACAGGTGGAAGTGGGTCGCCCAGAGGTCGTTTCCACCACCGATCAGCATGATCATGTACGCGGTGATCCAGGCGACGCCGAAGGCGGTGCGCGTCGGAGCGTTGCGCGGGCGCTGCGCGATGTGGTGCTCGCGCTTGTCGCCGGTGATCCAGGACTCGATGAACGGGTACACCGCGATCGCGGCGAGGACCGCCGGGAAGATCGCCAGCGGGATCATCACGCCCAGGACCAGCGTGTGGCCCCAGAGGTTGATCTCCCAGCCCGGCATGACACGGATCAGACCCTCGGCGAAGCCCATGTACCAGTCGGGCTGGGCGCCGGTGGACACCTGGTCCGGGCGGTACGGGCCGAGGGCCCAGATCGGGTTGATCGAGGCGATCGCCGAGATGACCGCGATGACACCGAAGACCAGGAAGAAGAAGCCTCCGGCCTTGGCCATGTAGACCGGCAGCAGCGGCATGCCCACGACGTTGTTGTTCGTGCGGCCGGGGCCGGCGAACTGCGTGTGCTTGTGGAAGAACACCAGGATGAGGTGCGCCACCACGAGGCCGAGCATGATGCCGGGCAGCAGGAGCACGTGGGCCGAGTAGAACCGGGCCACGAAGTCGCCGCCGGGGAACTCCCCGCCGAACAGGAACATCGACAGGTACGTGCCGATGACCGGCACGGACAGGATCGCGCCCTGCATGAAGCGGACACCGGTGCCGGAGAGCAGGTCGTCCGGGAGCGAGTAACCGGTGAAGCCGGTGAACATGCCCAGGAAGAACAGCAGGAAGCCGAACAGCCAGTTGATCTCACGCGGCTTGCGGAACGCGCCCGTGAAGAAGACGCGCATCATGTGCACGAACATGCCGGCGAGGAAGATCAGCGCCGCCCAGTGGTGGATCTGCCGGATGAGCAGACCGCCGCGGACCTCGAACGAGATGTGCATCGTCGAGTTGAACGCCTCGGACATCAGCTGTCCCTGGAGCGGGACGTACGGTCCGACGTACTCCACCTCGTTCATCGACGGGTGGAAGAACATCGTCAGGTAGACGCCCGTCAGGATGATGATGAGGAAGCTGTAGAGGCAGATCTCGCCCAGCATGAAGGACCAGTGGTCCGGGAAGATCTTCCGCATGTTGGCCTTGGCCAGCGTGTAGATCCCCAGGCGTCCGTCGGCCCAGTCGGCGACCCGCTCACCGGCGGGTGCTTTCTTCGTATCGGTCACGGTGCTCATCCGCGCTCCCAGAAGGCAGGACCGACGGGCTCGTCGAAGTCGCCGAGCGCCTCCAGGAAGCCCTTGTCGTTCACGCCGATCCGCAGCTGCGGGAGGGCGTGACCGGCCGGGCCGAAGATGACGCGGGCGCCGTCGGAGAGGTCGAAGGTGGACTGGTGGCACGGGCAGAGCACGTGGTGCGTCTGCTGCTCGTACAGGGAGATCGGGCAGCCCACGTGGGTGCAGATCTTCGAGAAGGCGACGATGCCCTCGTGCGACCACTCGAGCTCGCGCTTGTCCTTGATGTCCTCCGGCTGGATCCGGACGATCATCAGGGCGGCCTTGGCGATCTCGACCTGGAAGTGGTGGTCGTGCTCCGAGAGGCCCTCGGGCATCGCGAACGTCAGCGAACCGACGGCGACGTCCTCGGGACGCAGCGGCTCGTTGGTGTTCATGTTGATGAGCTGGAGGCCCTTGGTCCACATGGTGGTCCGGAGCTTCTTCTCGGGCAGCGGGCCCATGTCACGCAGCAGCACGAGGCCGGAGAGCGGGACGAGCGACAGCGCGCCGAACATCGTGTTGCGGATGAGCTTGCGGCGGCCCATACCGGACTCGGCGGCACCGGCCGCGAAGTCCGCCATGACCTTCGCCTTGGTCTCCGGGTCGGCCTGGATCGGGTGCCGCTCGTCCGCGATCTCGACGTCGGACATCAGGGTGCGGGCCCAGTGGACCGCGCCCGCGCCGATGAAGAAGAGAGCGAGACCGAGGGTCCAGCCCAGGGCGAAGTTGAGCGCGGACACCCGGCCGAACGGCCAGATGTACACGATCTTGTCGACCGGGAAGATCACGTACGAGGCGATGAAGCCGACGGTGGCCAGCATCGACAGCGTGAACATGAAGGCGACCGCGCGCTCGGACCGACGGGCGGCACGCTCGTCGATGTCCTGGATGCGGGGCTTGTGGGGCGGGAGGCCCGGGTCGGCGAACGGGTCGTCGGCGACCTTCACCGCGCCGTGCGCGGTGTCCTGCCCTGCCGGCAGGTTCTCTTCTGGAATCTCTTGGCTACTCATGACTTCTTGGCCTTAGCGGTGTGGGCCGCGACCCAGATGGCAACTGCGATCAGCGCACCCAGACCGAAGACCCAGGCGAACAGGCCCTCGCTGACGGGGCCGAGGCCACCGAGCTTGAGACCGCCCGGGTTGTCGGCCTTGTCGCTGTTGACGGCCTGGACGTACGCGATGATGTCCTTCTTCTCCTTCTCCGGCATGGTCGTGTCCGGGAAGGAGGGCATGTTCTGCGGGCCGGTCTGCATGGCCTCGTAGAGGTGCTTCGGGCTCACGCCTTCGAGGTTCGGGGCGTACTTGCCGTAGGTCAGCGCGCCACCCTCACCGGTGAAGTTGTGGCACTGGGCACAGTTGGTGCGGAACAGCTCGCCGCCCTTGGCGATGTCCGCACCCTCAGGGCTGTACTGGCCCTCGGTCGGCGTGATCGGGCCGGCACCGAGAGAGGCGACGTACGCCGCGAGCTGATCGATCTCAGCCTGCGAGTAGATGACCTTCTTCTTCGGGACCTGGGCGCCCGGCTGCTGGGCCGGCATGCGGCCCGTGCCGACCTGGAAGTCGACCGCGGCGGAGCCGACGCCGACGAGAGACGGGCCGTCAGAGGTGCCCTGACCGCCGGTTCCGTGGCAGCTGGCGCAGCCGACGGAGTAGAGCTTCTTCCCCTCCTCGATGGCGAGGGACTGGGCGGTTTCATCGGCCTTCGCCGTGCCCGCGGGCGCGAACGCGGCGTACAGCCCCCCAGTGGCCGCCAGCGCGAGAAGTAGGACGACGACCGCCGCCAGCGGATGGCGTCGTCGTGCGGAGAGCTTTTTCACGGATTACCCCGGTGTCAGGATCTTCTGCGTCGATGCTTGCTGGATGTCTCGGTCCGCCGTGTCGGCGGGACCGATTACTTGATCATGTAGATCGTGGCGAAGAGGCCGATCCAGACGACATCGACGAAGTGCCAGTAGTAGGACACGACGATGGCGGCGGTTGCCTGCTCGTGGGTGAACCTCTTGGCGGCGTACGTCCGGCCGAGGACCAGCAGGAAGGCGATGAGACCGCCCGTCACGTGCAGGCCGTGGAAGCCGGTGGTCAGGTAGAACACCGAGCCGTACGGGTCGGACGAGAGCGAGAGGCCCTCGTGCTTGACCAGCTCCGTGTACTCGAAGACCTGGCCGCCGATGAAGATCGCACCCATCACGAACGTGATGATGAACCACGTCCTGAGCTTCTTCACGTCGCCCCGCTCGGCGGCGAACACGCCGAGCTGACAGGTGAGGGAGGAGAGCACCAGGATCGTGGTGTTGGTCGCCGAGAAGGGGAAGTTCAAGGCCGAAGCCTGTTCCGCCCAGAACTCGGGACCCGTCACCGATCGCAGGGTGAAGTACATCGCGAAGAGGGCCGCGAAGAACATCAGCTCGGAACTCAACCAGATGATGGTTCCGACGCTGGTGAGGTTCGGTCGATTGACCGACGGGTGCGCGTGCCCTGTTTCTACTGTCGTTACTGTCGCCACGACCGACATTATGTCGGTCGCTTATCCCGCCCTCACTCCGGGGGGTGCCGTTCGGAGTGTCCGGGGGCCGTGTCCAGCCCGAACGGCCCAGTGGAAGCGCCCCGGAGCACCCTTCGAACAGGTGTTGAACGGGTGTTGACGGGGTGTGGACCGGAGTAGCATCCGGCGCATCGATCGACGACCATCCCACGGACTTCCACGCGGAGGAACGATGCAGTCGAGTGCCACGGTCCTGCTCTACAGCGACGACGCGAACACCCGCGAGCAGGTACGCCTCGCGGCCGGGCGCAGGCCGGCGGCCGACGTTCCCCCGGTCGAGTTCGTGGAGTGCGCGACGCTGCCGGCGGTGCTGAAGCGCCTGGAGGAGGGCGGCATCGACGTCTGCGTCCTCGACGGCGAGGCGGTGCCCGCCGGCGGCATGGGCGTCTGCCGCCAGATCAAGGACGAGGTCTTCCGCTGCCCGCCGGTGCTGCTGCTCATCGGGCGCCCGCAGGACGCCTGGCTGGCCACCTGGAGTCGCGCAGACGCCGCGATCACCCTTCCGGTGGAACCGGTGGAGTTCGCGGCGTCCCTGGCGTCCCTGCTGCGCTCGCGCCTGTCGATCGACGCGTGAGCCGGTCAGATCGACGGGCGTAGGCGGGCCTTCTCGGTGGGGGCGACCGGGCTTCCGGCGGCCTCCACCAGGGCGCTTCCCTCGCGCCACTTGTCCCAGGACAGGTTCCAGTCGCCGAAGCCGTTGCCGAAGGCGTCCATCGTCTCGCCGATGCTGTTGACGACGCGGACGACGTCTCCGGGGCGGACGGTCTTGTAGAACCAGGCCGCGTTCTCGGTCGACATGCCGACGCAGCCGTGACTGACGTTCGCCACGCCCTGCGAGCCGACCGACCAGGGCGCGGCGTGGACGTACTCGCCGCTCCAGGTGACCCGGGTGGCGTAGTAGACCGGGAGGTCGTACGACTCCGCGCTGCCCTCGGCTATGCCGATGCTGGTGCCGCGCATCCGGACGTAGTACTCCTTGCCCAGGATCACTTTGACGCCGTTTCGGGTGGAGAAGCCCGGTTTGCCGGTGGTCACCGGAATGGTATTGATCACTTCTCCGTTGCGCTTCACGGTCATGTGGTGCGACCCGGCGTCGGCGACCGCTTCTATCCGGTCGCCGATCGTGAGTTTCAGGGGCTTGGACGCGCCGCCGTAGAGCTTGTCGCCCACCTTGAGGCCGTCCAGGTTGCCGGTGACCGTGACGAGGGCGCCGGCGGGCCAGTACTCCTTCGGACGGAAGTGCAGTTTCTTGTCGTCCACCCAGTACCAGGAGCCCTCGACGAAGGGCGTGGAGCGGACCTTGAGGGCCCGTTCGACGGCCGCGCGGGCGGCCAGGTCCTTGACGGGGAGGCTGAGGTCGGCCGTGATGGGCTGCCCGACGCCGTAGGTGCCCGCCTGCGGCCCGAAGGTCGCGGTGAGGGCCCGTTCGGCCGGAGCCGTCTGGAAAGTGAACGTACGGGCCCCTGGGGCGCCGTCGGCGTCCTCCGTGGCCACCCGGACGGTGTAGCGGGCGCCGGCCGCGAGGGCGACCGTGGAGCGCCAGCGCCGGCCGTCCGCGGTGAGTTCGCCCGCGAGGTGGCGCCCCGACTCGTCGGTGGCGGTGACGTCGGTGATCCGGCCTTCGTCGCCCTTGGCCGTGACCTCCAGGGGCTTCTCGGGGTCCGCCTTGGCTCCGTCGGCGGGGGCACTGACCGCGAGCTGGTCCGCCGCGTCGTAGGCCTCGGCCGACAGCGGGTGGCCGTCGGAGCCCGCACACGCCGTGGCGGCTGCGGTGACGGTGACGGCCAGAAGAGTGGAGCTCAGAACAGTCCGAATGCGCGGCGTGTCGTTCATGACTTCACGCTAAGGACTGTCCTCGGCGCCAGCGCGCCGAGTGCGGCAAAAGAGGGGCCCGGACACTTCGGTGACGAAGTGTCCGGGCCCCTCTGCGTGCTCCGGAGCGGAGCGGGGTACCGCTACTGGTTCTGGTTCTCGCCGCGGTAGAACTCGAAGACCCAGCCGAAGAGGCCGACCAGGATCAGCGGGGCGGAGAAGTACAGGATCCACCAGCCCATCGCGATGGCGAGGAAGGCGAGCGCGCCACCGACGGCCAGCGAGAGCGGCTGCCAGCTGTGCGGGGCGAAGAAGCCCACCTCACCGGCCTCGTCCGCGACGTCGGCCTCCTTGTCGTCCTGCGCCATCGCGTCGACACGCTTGGCCGTGAAGGCCAGGTAGTAGCCGATCATGATGGACAGGCCGAAGGCCAGGAAGAGCGCCGTCGTACCGACCGGCTCCTTGGACCAGACGCCGTAGAGGATCGCCATGGCAAGGATGAAGACGCTCAGCCAGATGAACATCTTGCCCTGGATCTTCACTTGCCGGCCTCCTTGCCGCCCGTGACGGCCTCAACCACGTGGCCCTTGTTCTCGAGCTGGTCGAGAGCGGCGATCTCGGGGTGGTGCAGGTCGAACGCCGGCGATTCCGAACGGATCCGCGGCAGGGTGAGGAAGTTGTGCCGCGGCGGCGGGCAGGACGTCGCCCACTCGAGCGAACGGCCGTAGCCCCACGGGTCGTCGACCTCGATCTTCTTGCCGTACTTGGCGGTCTTCCAGACGTTGTAGAGGAACGGCAGGATCGACAGGCCGAGCAGGAACGAGGAGATCGTCGAGATCGTGTTCAGCGCGGTGAAGCCGTCGGCGTCGAGGTAGTCCGCGTAACGACGCGGCATGCCCTCGGCACCGAGCCAGTGCTGCACCAGGAACGTGCCGTGGAAGCCGATGAACAGCGTCCAGAACGTCATCTTGCCGAGCCGCTCGTCCAGCATCTTGCCCGTGAACTTCGGCCACCAGAAGTGGAACCCGGCGAACATCGCGAAGACCACGGTGCCGAAGACGACGTAGTGGAAGTGCGCGACGACGAAGTACGAGTCGGAGACGTGGAAGTCCATCGGCGGCGAGGCCAGGATGACACCGGTCAGACCACCGAAGGTGAAGGTGATCAGGAAGCCGATCGTCCAGAGCATCGGGGTCTCGAAGGACAACGAGCCCTTCCACATCGTTCCGATCCAGTTGAAGAACTTCACGCCGGTCGGTACGGCGATGAGGAACGTCATGAAGGAGAAGAACGGCAGGAGCACACCGCCTGTGACGTACATGTGGTGGGCCCACACCGTCACGGACAGACCGGCGATCGCGATGGTCGCGGCCACCAGACCGATGTAGCCGAACATCGGCTTGCGGCTGAAGACCGGGATGACCTCGGAGACGATGCCGAAGAACGGCAGCGCGATGATGTACACCTCTGGGTGTCCGAAGAACCAGAAGAGGTGCTGCCAGAGCAGCGCTCCACCGTTGGACGCGTCGAAGATGTGCGAGCCGAACTTGCGGTCCGCCTCCAGGGCGAACAGCGCGGCCGCCAGGACCGGGAAGGCGAGCAGGACCAGGACACCGGTCAGCAGCACGTTCCAGGTGAAGATCGGCATGCGGAACATCGTCATGCCCGGAGCGCGCATGCAGATGATCGTGGTGATGAAGTTGACCGAACCGAGGATCGTGCCGAAGCCGGAGAAGGCCAGACCCATGATCCACATGTCGGCGCCGACACCCGGCGAGCGGACGGCGTCCGACAGCGGGGAGTAGGCGAACCAGCCGAAGTCGGCGGCACCCTGCGGGGTGAGGAAGCCGGCGACGGCGATGATCGAGCCGAACAGGTAGAGCCAGTAGGCGAACATGTTCAGCCGCGGGAACGCCACGTCGGGCGCGCCGATCTGCAGCGGCATGATCCAGTTCGCGAATCCGGCGAACAGCGGCGTCGCGAACATCAGCAGCATGATCGTGCCGTGCATCGTGAACGCCTGGTTGAACTGCTCGTTCGACATGATCTGCGTACCCGGACGGGCCAGCTCGGCGCGCATGAAGAGCGCCATGAGTCCGCCGATGCAGAAGAAGACGAACGACGTGACGAGGTAGAGCGTACCGATCGTCTTGTGGTCGGTGGTGGTCAGCCACTTGATGACCACGTTGCCGGGCTGCTTGCGCCGTACGGGCAACTCGTTCTCGTACGAGTCCTCAGCTGCGGCGGCACCCTGGGTTTCGTTGTGGATGCTCACAGTTGGTTCTTCTCCGCATTCCTGGCCGGGTCCGTCTGCTCGATGCCAGACGGGATGTAGCCGGTCTGCCCCTTCTCGGCCAGCTCCTTCAGGTGCTGCTGGTAGCGCTCCGGGGAGACCACCTTGACGTTGAAGAGCATCCGGGAGTGGTCGACACCGCACAGCTCGGCGCACTTGCCGAGGAAGGTGCCTTCCTGCGTCGGAATCACTTCGAAGGAGTTGGTGTGACCCGGGATGACGTCCTGCTTCATGAGGAAGGGAACCACCCAGAAGGAGTGGATGACGTCACGAGAGGTCAGGACGAACCGGACCTTCTCGCCCTTCGGCAGCCACAGGGTCGGACCCGGGTTGCCGGTCTGCGGGTTCCGGTCGCCGGGGATACCGGCGTCGTAGACACCGCCCGCGTTCTCCGGGAAGTCCGCGAGGAACTTGTCCGGAATGGACGCGAGGTTCTTGTCCGTCTTGGCGTCGCCCTCTACACCGGGCACGTTCTCGACGTAGTTGAAGCCCCAGCTCCACTGGTAGCCGACCACGTTGACCGTGTGAGCCGGCTTCGGGGTGAGCTCGAGGAGCTTCGACTCGTCGCGCGCGGTGAAGTAGAAGAGCACCGAGACGATGATGAGCGGGGTGACCGTGTACAGCGCCTCGATGGGCATGTTGTAACGGGTCTGCGGAGGTACCTCGACCTTGGTCCTGCTCCGCCGGTGGAAGATGACGGACCAGAGGATCAGGCCCCACACCAGGATTCCGGTGATGAGCGCGGCGGCCCAGGAGCCCTGCCACAGGGAGAGGATCCGAGGCGCCTCTTCCGTCACAGGGGTGGGCATGCCAAGGCGAGGGAAGTCTTCCCAGTTGTACGAGCAGCCCGTGGCTGTCGCCAGGATCAGGCCCGCAGTCAGCACCTGCGGCAGCTTCCGCCGCATCGGGCGCCGCGACGAGCGGTCGGAGCCGTTGGGACTCACGTAGCGCCTTCCCGAGAGTCTCGGCCCGCAGTGGTCGGCCACGGCCGTCCGTCTCGCTGGTCGGTCGCCGCCCCGGCCGCGGGCAGGGGTTTGGATGTTTATGCGGACCAAACCCTACTGGACGCTATTTGGGGTCGCGCGGGGAGGGTGCCCAACGCGCCGTCCGAGCCCCCGAAGGGGTGGACTCCACCGTTCCGGAGGGGGGTCCCACACCCCCGTTCGGCCGCCTGCCGACGCACCGCACCGCACTTCTGACGGGGGCTCATCGGGGGGGTGGGGGTGCGTGGGGAGTGCCCCGGGGGGTGGTGAGGGGAAGGGGTGGGAGCGCTGGGGGTGGGAGGAGGGGATGAGGTGGGGGTGGGGCGGGGTGGGGGCTGCCTCGGCGGGGTCGGGGTCAGGGTCGGGCCCGGTGCCCCGCTCACCGTCGCGGCGGGCGCGGGGGGCCTGGGGTCGGCCGGATGCGGGGGGCCGCGGCTGTCGACGTGGGTGGGAGTGGATCGGACGGGGGCAGGGCCTACCGTGGGCGGATGCCGTACTTCGATGCCGCGTCCGCCGCTCCGCTGCACCCCGTCGCCCGCCAGGCGCTGCTCGCTTCTCTGGACGAGGGGTGGGCCGACCCGGCCCGGCTGTACCGGGAGGGGCGGCGGGCCAGGCTGCTGCTCGACGCGGCGCGGGAGGCCGCGGCAGACGCCGTGGGGTGCCGTCCGGACGAGCTCGTGTTCACTCCTTCGGGGACACGCGCGGTTCACGCGGGGGTGTCAGGGGCGCTCGCGGGGCGTCGGCGCGTCGGAGACCGGCTCGTGGTGTCGGCGGTCGAACACTCCTCCGTCCTGCACGCGGGCGAGACCCACGCGGCGGCCGGCGGCACGGTGACCGAGGTACCCGTGGGACGGTCCGGCGCCGTGGACCCGGCGGTCTTCGCCGCCGCGCTCGGGCCCGACACCGCCCTCGCGTGTCTCCAGTCCGCCAACCACGAGGTCGGCACCGAGCAGCCGGTGGCCGAGGTCGCCGAGGCCTGCCGCGCGGCAGGCGTCCCCCTGCTCGTGGACGCGGCCCAGTCACTCGGCTGGGGGCCGGTCGACGGCGGCTGGTCCCTGCTCACCGCCAGCGCCCACAAATGGGGCGGCCCCGCGGGCGTGGGCCTGCTCGCCGTACGGAAGGGCGTCCGCTTCGCGCCCCAAGGCCCTGCGGACGAAAGGGAATCGGGGCGCGCGCCCGGCTTCGAGAACCTCCCCGCGATCGTCGCCGCGGCGGCCTCCCTGCGAGCGGTACGCGCCGAGGCCGCCGCCGAGGACGCCCGCCTCCGCGGCCTGGTCGACCGCATCCGCACCCGCGTGCCCGAGCTGGTTCCGGACGTCGAGGTCGTCGGCGACCCGGTCCGCCGGCTCCCCCACCTCGTCACCTTCTCCTGTCTCTACGTCGACGGGGAGACCCTTCTGCACGAACTCGACCGCGAGGGCTTCTCCGTCTCCTCCGGCTCCTCCTGCACGAGCTCGACCCTGACCCCCAGCCACGTCCTGCGCGCGATGGGCGTCCTGAGCGAAGGAAACGTCCGGCTCTCCCTGCCCGCCGGCACCGCCGCGTCCGACGTCGACGACTTCCTCGACGTCCTGCCCCGCGTCGTCGCGGTCGTACGCGAACGCCTCGGCGCCACCTCCTCCGCCCCCGCCGCCTCGGCCGCGCCCCCCTCCGACTCCCCCTCCCTCGTCGTCGACGCCCTCGGCCGGCGCTGCCCCATCCCCGTCATCGAACTCGCCAAAGTCATCGGCGACGTCCCCGTCGGCGGAACCGTCACCGTCCTCGCCGACGACGCGGCCGCCCGCCTCGACATCCCGGCCTGGTGCGAGATGCGAGGGCAGGAGTACGTAGGTGAGAGCCCGGCGGGTGGGGGCGGCTCGGCGTACGTCGTCCGCCGGCTCTCCTGAGAACGGCGGGCGTCGCTCGACCGCGTCGCTCGACCGCGGGGCTCGGTCTGCGGGCTCGGCCGCCGGGCTCGGCCTGCGGCGGGGCGGCCCTTCCGTGACGTGGGCCGTGCCGCTCCGCGCGCCGCGTGGGCATGTGCCCGCCGCCCTCGGCTCGTGCGGGCCGCGGCCTGCCGCCCACCTCCGTGTGGGGCGGCGCCCCGCCGCGTGGCCCGTGCCTGCCGCCGGCCGCCGCGCCCTGCCGCGTGGGCCCCGCGCTCCGGGCCCTTGTGCGGGATGCGGCCCCGCCCGGGCCGTCGCCCACCCCCGTGTGGACCCCCACGCCCCAGCGGGACGATTGCCCACAACGAGGCGGGCCAGGCCGAGCCCGGACGGGTCGGACGGAGGTGCGACGTCCGTTGTGGCACAACGAGGTGGGTCGGGCCGGGGCGCGGCAGCCGTTGTGGCGCAACGGGGTGGGTCGGGCCGGGGTGCGGCAGCCGTTGTGGCGCAACGGGGTGGGCCGGCGGTTGTGGCCCGGCGGGGAAGGGGCGTCCCCCGGGGTGGGGGGTTAGGGGAGGTGGGGGTGGAGGTCGGCGGTGGCGGGGTCGCCGTAGGCCTTGGTGAAGCGGTCGATGAAGTTGGCGCGGGCGAGGGTGTACTCCTGCGTCCCGAGCGTCTCGATGACGAGCGTGGCGAGCATGCAGCCGAGCTGCGCCGCGCGCTCGAGGCCGACGCCCCAGGAGAGCCCGGTGAGGAAGCCGGCGCGGAAGGCGTCGCCGACGCCGGTCGGGTCGACCTTGGCGTTCTCCTCGGGGCAGGCGACCTCGATCGGGGTCTCGCCGACGCGCTCGATGCGGACACCGCGCGAGCCGAGCGTGGTGATGCGGTGGCCGACGCGGGAGAGGATCTCGGCGTCGGTCCAGCCCGTCTTGGACTCGATGAGGCCCTTCTCGTACTCGTTGGAGAAGAGGTAGGTGGCGCCGTCGAGGAGCGTGCGGATCTCCTCGCCGTTCATACGCGCGATCTGCTGGGAGAAGTCGGCGGCGAAGGGGATCTCGCGGGCCTTGCACTCCTCCGTGTGGCGGAGCATCGCCTCGGGGTCGTCGGCGCCGATGAGGACGAGGTCGAGGCCGCCGACGCGGTCGGCGACGGCCTTGAGCTCGATCAGCCGGGCCTCGCTCATCGCGCCCGTGTAGAAGGAGCCGATCTGGTTGTGGTCCTGGTCCGTGGTGCAGACGAAGCGGGCGGTGTGGAGGACCTCGGAGATGCGCACCGAGCCGGTGTCGACGCCGTGCCGGTCGAGCCAGGCGCGGTACTCGTCGAAGTCGAAGCCGGCGGCGCCGACCAGGACGGGGCGGCTGCCGAGCTGGCCCATGCCGAAGCAGATGTTGGCGGCGACGCCTCCCCGGCGCACGTCGAGGTTGTCCACGAGGAAGGAGAGGGACACCGTGTGGAGCTGGTCGGCCACGAGCTGGTCGGAGAACCGGCCGGGGAAGGTCATGAGGTGGTCGGTGGCGATGGAGCCGGTGACTGCGATACGCACGGCGGGGTGCTCCTGCGGGAAGGCGGTAATGACAGTTCACGCTACCGGTTGGGCGGTGTCCTGCCGAACAGTGGAAACTACCCCAGAGTAGGGCTTTTCTCCGGAGCGGTGCCGTGCATACGGTGCGGCCATGACCACCTACCCCGCTCCTCGTGAGCGACACGAGTCCGAGTTGAGCCTCGCGCAGCTGTGCGGGGACGGCGCCCGGATGGCCCCGCACTGGGTCGCTCCGGTCTCCCCCGCGCCCGCTCCGGTCTCCCCCGCCCTGATCCACGGGGTGGTCGTACCGGACGCCTCGGCCCGGCTGATCGACGCGACCGCCGAGTACGGCGGCTGACGGACGGAACCGTCCGCCCGCCCGCTCCGTCCCACCTCTGTCCGATCGAGACGAGGGAGCGTTGCGGTGAGCGGTACGGAGAACGTACGGAGGCGACGGAACGTCATCGCCGCCTCGGTGGCGGCGGGAGTGCTGCTCGCCGGCGGCGGCGGGGTCTACCTGGCCGCGACGGCGTCCGGCGAGGCGACACCGGCCGGGGCGGGTGGCGCGGCCGCCGACGCGGGCGGCTCGCCGCCGCCCCTGCGCCTGGAGAGCGGCAGCGGCGGCGCCGGCATCGCGCCGGGTGAGCCGGACCCGGGCGGCGACCCCCGGGGGACCGTCTACACAGCCAAGGGCCCACTCCCCCAAGGGCCCTCCTCGGCCGCGGTCCACCGGCCCGAGGGCCTGGTCACCTCGGCCGAGGTGACCAGGCTGGCCGAAGCGCTGGGCGTCTCCGGCAGCCCGGTCCTCGACGGCCAGGTCTGGACGATCCGTCCGGAGAAGGACGGTTCGGGACCGCGTCTCGACGTGGCGCGGAAGGCCCCGGGGAACTGGACGTACTCCTGGTACGACGGCGGTCCCGTCGGCGACACCTGCCTCAAGGGCAAGGCCTGCCCGCCGCCGGGCGAGGCGAAGCCGTCGCGCGGCGGCTCCCCGGTGAGCGAGGCGGCGGCGAGGGCCGCGGCGGCACCGATCCTGAAGGTGCTCGGGCAGGACGACGCGAAGGTGACCGCGTCGCAGGTCATGAACGGCTCGGTGCGGGTGGTCAACGCCAATCCGGTGATCGGCGGACTGCCGACCTACGGCTGGTCGACGGGGCTGCACATCGGTCCCGACGGCCGGGCGGTCGCCGGCAGCGGGATGCTGGACGAACCCGCGGCGGGAGCCACGTACCCGGTGATCGGGGCCTCGAAGGCGCTCGCCGAGCTGAACGAGAAGTCGAAGGGCACCGGCCCGATCGACATCGGCGGCTGCGCCACGGACCCGCCGGCGAGCACCGACGGCAGCGAAAGCGGGAACGGGGCCGGAGCCGGCAGCGGCAAGGGCGAGGACCCGACCGGTGTCGACGGGAGCGGGAAGGGCGACGACCCGGCCGCGCCCTGTCAGTGGATCGCGCAGATGGCGCCGCCGGCGGAGGTCCCGGTGACGGGTGCGGTGTTCGGGCTGGCTGCGAAGGACGTGGCGGGCGAGCGGGTGCTCGTACCGGCGTGGCTGTTCACGGCGGACCCGGTGGACGCGGCGCCGTACACGGTGGTCGAGACGGCCGTGGCGCCGGAGTTCCTGGCGCCGCCGGTGAAGCCGACGCCGCCGGAGCAGGGCGCGGCGCCGGTCCGGCAGGTCGAGTCGTACCGGACGGGCGAGGACGGCCGGAAGCTGACCGTCACGTTCTGGGGCGGGGTGTGCAGCACGTACACGGTGACGGCGCAGGAGACCGCGGAGCGCGTCACGGTCCGGATCACGGAGGCTCCGACCGATCCCGACCGGGTGTGCGTCGCCATGGCGGTCGAGGTCTCGAAGACGGTGGCCCTGGACAACCCGGTCGGCGCGCGGACCGTGGTCGACGCGGCGAGCGGGCAGCCGGTGCCGCGCCGCTGACGGAGCCGGCGCACGCGTGAGGGCGGCGGCCCGGGACCTGGTCCCGGGCCGCCGCCCTCACGTGCGTACGGGTTTAGCTGAACGAGTCGCCGCAGGCGCAGGAGCCCGTGGCGTTCGGGTTGTCGATGGTGAAGCCCTGCTTCTCGATCGTGTCGACGAAGTCGATCGAGGCACCCCCGAGGTACGGGGCGCTCATGCGGTCGGTGACGACCTTGACGCCGTCGAAGTCCTTCACGACATCGCCGTCGAGCGAACGCTCGTCGAAGAACAGCTGGTAACGCAGGCCGGAGCAGCCACCGGGCTGAACGGCGACGCGCAGGGCCAGGTCCTCGCGGCCTTCCTGGTCGAGGAGGGCCTTGACCTTGGCCGCGGCGGCGTCGGACAGGAGGATGCCGTCGCTGACAGTGGTCTTCTCGTCCGATACGGACATCTGCTTCTCTCCCGGTGTGTACGGAGACTGCTTGCCGACGGTTGCAACCGGCGGTGCCCCGGATTCATTCCGGGTCGGGCGGGTCTTTGCTTCTTTCATGCTCGCACACCATGTCCACGAGTGCGGACGGCGAATTCGTCACATCGACACTATGGACATCGTCAACATGACGTGAAGCAGTTATGATAGATAGCGTCATTTAGACGAAAAGGTTTCCCCGAAGACCCGAATGAAAGGGTGCGTGACGTGACCACCGCCCAGCCCCTGGATGTGCAGCCGACGCCGCTCGCCCTGCTCCTGCTCGGCCGCGAGGCCGACCCGAAGAGCGAGCGGGGTGTGGAGTGTCCCGGCGACCTGCCGTCGCCCTCCGACCCGGACCTCGTGGAGCGCGCCCGCGCGGCCAAGGAGAAGCTCGGGGACAAGGTGTTCGTACTCGGCCACCACTACCAGCGTGACGAGGTCATCCAGTTCGCCGACGTCACCGGCGACTCCTTCAAGCTCGCCCGCGACGCGGCGGCCAAGCCCGAGGCCGAGTACATCGTCTTCTGCGGTGTGCACTTCATGGCGGAGTCGGCCGACATCCTCACCGGCGACGACCAGAAGGTCGTCCTGCCCGACCTCGCGGCCGGCTGCTCGATGGCCGACATGGCCACCGCCGAGCAGGTCGCCGAATGCTGGGACGTGCTGACCGAGGCCGGCATCGCCGAGCAGGTCGTGCCCGTCTCGTACATGAACTCCTCGGCCGACATCAAGGCCTTCACCGGCAAGCACGGGGGCACCATCTGCACCTCCTCCAACGCCGAGCGGGCCCTGAACTGGGCCTTCGAGCAGGGCGAGAAGGTGCTGTTCCTGCCGGACCAGCACCTGGGCCGCAACACCGCGGTGCGCGACATGGGCATGTCCCTGGACGACTGCGTGCTCTACAACCCGCACAAGCCGAACGGCGGCCTGACCGTCGAGGAGCTGCGGGCGGCCAAGATGATCCTGTGGCGCGGTCACTGCTCGGTGCACGGCCGGTTCTCGCTGGACTCGGTGAACGACGTCCGCGAGCGCATCCCGGGCGTGAACGTGCTCGTCCACCCCGAGTGCCGGCACGAGGTCGTCGCCGCCGCGGACCACGTGGGCTCGACCGAGTACATCATCAACACCCTGGAGGCGGCCCCGGCCGGCTCGAAGTGGGCGATCGGTACGGAACTGAACCTGGTCCGGCGTCTGGCGAACCGTTACGCCGACCAGGGCAAGGAGATCGTCTTCCTCGACAAGACGGTCTGCTTCTGCTCGACGATGAACCGCATCGACCTGCCGCACCTGGTGTGGACCCTGGAGTCGCTTGCCGAGGGCAACCTCGTCAACCAGATCCAGGTCGACGAGGAGACGGAGAGCTTCGCGAAGCTCGCGCTGGAGCGGATGCTCGCTCTGCCGTAACGGTTCTCCATCGCGTACGACGGAAGGGGCGCCCCGCGGAGACCCGCGGGGCGCCCCTTCCGTCTGCCGTCCGGACTCAGTCCAGGAGATCCAGCAGGCCGGCATCCAACGGCGTGACGTCCGGCTGCTCCGGGATCTCCGTCGCGTCGCCCTTCTTGCCCTTCCTGCCCTTCGTCAGGGTGCTCTCGGCCCCCCTCTTCGCCGCCCTCTTCTGCGCGCGGCGCTCCTTGCGGAGCTCCACCATCGCGTAGAGCGTCGGGACGAGGAGCAGGGTCAGGAGCGTCGAGGTGATCAGGCCGCCGATCACCACGACGGCCAGCGGCTGGGCGATGAAGCCGCCCTCGCCGGTGATGCCGAGGGCCATCGGCAGCAGGGCGAAGATCGTCGCCAGGGCGGTCATCAGGATCGGGCGGAGCCGGTGCCGGCCGCCCTCGACCACCGCTTCGACGACGCCCAGACCCTGGGCCCGGTACTGGTTGATCAGGTCGATCAGGACGATCGCGTTGGTGACGACGATGCCGATGAGCATCAGCATGCCGATCATCGCCGGGACGCCCATGGCGGTGCCGGTGATCACCAGCAGGCCGATGGCGCCCGTCGCCGCGAACGGGATCGAGACCAGCAGGATCAGCGGCTGGATCAGCGACCGGAAGGTCGCCACCAGCAGCATGAAGACGATCGCGACGGCCGCGAGCATCGCCAGGAGGAGGTTGATCTGGGCCTCCTCCAGGTCCTCGGTGGCACCGCCGACGGTGGCGGTGGCACCCTTCGGCAGGTCGAGCTTCGCGACCTTCTGTGTGAGGGCGTTGCCCACCGCGCCGGTGTCGTCACCGGTCGGCTTGGCCGTGACCGTCGCGGAGCGGGCGCCGTCGATCCGGGTCATGGAGACCGGGCCGGGGACCAGTTCGACGGTGGCGATGTCGCCCAGCTTCAGCGGGCCGACGGGCAGGGCCTTCAGCTCGGCCAGGGTGGTGGCCGGCTTCGCCGAGGTGATGAGGACGTCGCGCTCGCTGTCGTCGAGGATCGCCTTGGCGGCCGGGGTGCCCCGGACGGCCTGGGCGACGATCGCGCCGAGCGAGGTGGTGTCGAGGCCGGCGTCGGCGGCCTTGTCGTTCGCCTTCACGGAGATGCGCGGGACGGACCGCGAGAGGTCGCTCTGGACGTCGGTGACGTCCGCCAGCTCGGCGACCGCGGCGCGGACCTGCTCGGAGGCCTGCTTCAGGACCTCCGGGTCGGCGGCCTTCACGACCACGCTCAGGTCCTGGTTGCCGAAGCCGTCGCCCGCGGCGATCGTGGTGTCGCCGATGCCGTCGAGCGCGCCGAGCGCCGTGTCGAGGGCGTTCCGGGTCTTCTCGTACGAGGCGGACTCCTCCAGGCTGACCTTGTAGGTGGCCTGGTGGGAGCCGGTGGCGCCGCCGAAGGCCGCCATGAAGCCGGAGGAGCCGACGGTGACCTGGTAGTCCTTGACGCCGTCGGTCTCCGCGAGGACCTTCTCGATCTTCTTCGCGGCCGCGTCGGTGGCGTCCAGGCCGGTGCCGGGCTCCAGCTCCTGCCGGATGTTGAGCACCTCCTGATCGCCGGGCTCGAAGAAGTTCGTCTTCAGGAGACCGCCCATGGCCACGGTGCCGGCCAGCACGGCGAGCGCGATGGCCACGCTGGTGAGCCGGCGCCGGGTCGCGAACCGCAGGACCGGCACGTACGCGCGCTGGAGACGGCTCTTCTCCTCCTTCTCCTCGGCCAGGCGGCGGGCCTGCTCCGGGTCCTCGGACGTGCCCTTGGGCGCGCGCAGGAACCAGTACGAGAGGACCGGGACCACGGTCAGGGAGACCAGCAGCGAGGCGAGCAGGGCCGCCGTCACCGTCAGCGAGAACGAGCCGAACATCTCGCCGACGATGCCGCCGACCAGGCCGATCGGCAGGAACACGGCGACGGTGGTGAGGGTCGAGGAGGTGACGGCGCCCGCCACCTCGCGGACCGCGGTGAGGATCGCGCTCCGGCGCTCCTCGCCGTATCCCAGGTGCCGCTTGATGTTCTCCAGGACCACGATCGAGTCGTCGACGACCCGGCCGATGGCGATGGTGAGCGCGCCGAGCGTCAGCATGTTGAGCGACAGGTCGCGGGCCCACAGCACGATGAGGGCGAGGACGACCGAGAGCGGGATGGAGACCGCGGTGACCAGGGTCGAGCGGATCGACGCGAGGAAGACCAGGATCACCAGGACGGCCATGACGAGGCCGAGCGCGCCCTCGGTGGTCAGGCCGGAGACGGCCTTGGCGACGGCCGGACCCTGGTCCGAGACGATGGTGAGCTCGGCGCCGGCGCCGAGGTCGCGGCGCAGCTCGGGGAGCTTCTCCTCGACCGCGTCGGAGATGGCGACGGCGCTGCCGTCCTTGTCCATGGTGGCCATGACGGCGAGGGTCGGCTTGCCGTTGGTGCGGGTGAGGGAGACGCGCGGCGACTCCTCCTGGCGCACGGTGGCGACGTCGCCGAGGCGGACCGCCTTGCCCTTGCCGGGGACGGCCGCCGGGATGCGCAGGTCCTCGATCTGGCGCAGCGAGGTGTAGCCGCCGCCGATCTGGATCGTGCGGGACTTGCCGGCCTCCGAGAAGGCGCCGGCCGGCATCGTGGCGCCGCCGGAGCGCAGGGCCTCGGCGAGCTTCATGGTGGTGAGTCCGGCGGCGGCGAGCTTCCGCTGGTCGGGGGTGACGGAGACCTGGAGGTCCTGGACGCCGCTGACGGCGACCTGGCCGACGCCGTCGATGCCCTCCAGGGCGGGCACGACGGTCCGCTCCAGCTGGTCGGCGAGGGCCTGCTGGTCCTTGTCGGACGCGGCGGCGAGGACGACGGTCGGCATGTCGTCCGTCGAGCCGGCGATCACCTGCGGGTCGACGGAGTCGGGCAGCTGGGCGCGGGCGCGGTTCACGGCCTGCTGGACGTCGGCGACGAGCTGCTTCGTCGACTCGTCGCCGTAGTCGAAGGAGGCCATGACGACGGCCATGCCCTCGGAGGCGGTGGAGGTGACCGACTTGAGTCCGTCGACGGACTTGAGGTTGTTCTCCAGCGGCTCGACGACCTGCTTCTCGACCACATCGGGAGAGGCGCCCTGGTACGGGGCGAGGACCGAGACCATGGGGAGCTCGATCGAGGGCAGCAGTTGCTGCTTCAGCTGCGGGATCGCGATCACCCCGAACAGGATCGCGACGATGGACATCAGCCCGATCAGGGCCCTTTGCGCGAGGCTGAATCTGGACAGCCAGGACATGGGGTCTCTCTTCTGTGGCGTACTCGTCGGCAGGCGGGAGCAGCGAAGACCCGGGCCTTGATCCGCCGGAGATGCCCCCGCCCATACGATCTGCCATCCGCGGCCGGAAGTCCTCGGCCCCCGGGTGCACTTCCTTATCCCGCGCATACCGCGTCTGGAGTACGCCGCCGTGATCCGTCAGTCCACCCGGGGACGTACCAGTCCCGATTCGTAGGCCGTGACCACCAGCTGGGCCCGGTCGCGGGCGCCCAGCTTCGCCATGGTCCGGTTGACGTGGGTCTTCACGGTGAGGGGGCTGACGTCGAGCCGCTCGGCGATCTCGTCGTTCGACAGCCCGCCCGCGACGAGGACGAGGACCTCGCGCTCGCGGGCGGTCAGGGCGGCGAGGCGTTCGGAGCGGGCCTTGCCGCCGCCGGTGTCGGCGCCGGACCCCGCGCCCTGGGCGAGGAAGGTGGCGATCAGGCCCTTCGTCGCGGCCGGGGAGAGCAGCGCCTCGCCGGCGTGCGCGATCCGGATCGCGCCGAGCAGCTCCTCGGGTTCGGCGCCCTTGCCGAGGAAGCCGGAGGCGCCGGCGCGCAGCGACTGCACGACGTACTCGTCGACCTCGAAGGTGGTCAGCATGACGATCCGTACGTCCGCGAGCTCGGGGTCGGCGGTGATCATGCGGGTGGCCGCCAGGCCGTCCGTGCCCGGCATGCGGATGTCCATCAGGACGACGTCGGGCCGCTCGGAGCGGGCGAGGGCGACGGCCTCGGCGCCGTCGGGCGCCTCGCCGACGACCTCCATGTCCGGCTCGGAGTTCACCAGGACCTTGAAGGCGCTGCGCAGCAGGGCCTGGTCGTCGGCGAGCAGTACCCGGATCGTCATGTGTCCTCCCCCGTGCGGGACGTCACCGGCAGTATCGCCTGGACGCGGAAGCCGCCGCCGTACCGGGGAGCGGCGGTCAGGGTGCCGCCGAGCGCGCCGACCCGCTCGCGCATGCCGAGGAGGCCGTGGCCGCCGGACCCCTCGGGCGCCCCGGTCTGCGGGACGCCGTTGTCGAGGACGGTGATCTCGACCGTACGGCCCACCCGGACGACGCTGACCTCGGCCTCGGCGTCCGGTCCCGCGTGCTTGCGGACGTTGGTCAGCGCCTCCTGCACGATCCGGTACGCGGCGAGGTCGACGGTCGCGGGCAGCGGCTTCTCGCCGTCGGCGCGTGCCAGGGCGACCGGGAGGCCCGCCTTGCGGAAGCTGTCGAGCAGCCCGTCGAGGACGGCGAGCCCCGGGGCGGGCTCGGTGGGCGCCTCGGGGTCGCCGGACTGGCGCAGCAGGCCGACGGTGGCGCGCAGCTCGTCGAGCGCGGAGCGGCTCGCCTCGCGGACGTACGAGAGGGCTTCCTTCGCCTGGTCCGGGCGCTTGTCCATGACGTGGGCGGCGACGCCGGCCTGCACGTTCACCAGGGCGATGTGGTGGGCGACGACGTCGTGGAGGTCGCGGGCGATCCGCAGCCGCTCCTCGGCGACCCGGCGGCCCGCCTCCTCCTCCCTCGTCCGCTCGGCCCGCTCGGCCCGTTCCCTGATCGCGTCGACGAACGCCCGGCGGCTGCGGACGGCGTCCCCGGCCGCGGCCGCCATGCCGGTCCAGGCGAACACCCCGAGGTTCTCCTGCGCGTACCAGTTCGTCGGCCCGAAGATCATGGCCGCGGTGGTGAGCAGCGCCATCGTGGCCAGGCCGACCCGCCACGTGGTGGGCCGGTCCGTGCGGGCGGCGACCGTGAAGAGCGCGACGACCACGCTCATCGCGATCGGCGCCGGCCGGCTCGCGCTGACCAGCTCGAAGAGGCTGATCGCCACGGTGAAGCAGAGCACGCCGAACGGCCTGCGGCGGCGCAGCACCAGCGCGGCCGCCCCGAGGACCATGACCAGCACGCTCCACACGTCCGGCGCGTGGTCGCCGAACGTCGGCCCGTCCGGACTGCCGTGCGGGTCGGTGAACGACGCCGCGATCATGGACACGAGCACGCCGAAGGCCAGCACCGCGTCGAAGGCCAGCGGATGGGCCCGGAACCCGTCGCGCACACGGACGTACGGGGTCCCGGTGGAAGGGCCGGTGGGGGTCACGGGTGACAACGGTACGGGGCGCCGGACCCCAGGGGTACGGGGCCGGGCCCGGAAACCGGACGGAGGACGTACCGGGGGCTCGGGGCGGCGCCGGCGCACAGGGGGCGGCAATGGTGCGGGCCGGGCGCGGAGGGGCTCCGGGGGCCGGAGACACGGCCAGGCCGGGTGTGGCGGCGTCAGGCCGGGTGTGGCAGCGACTTGCGGGCCGGGGTGGCAGCGGATGCGCGGGCCGGGGGCGGACGCGCCGCGGTCCCGGCGCCCGTGGGGGCGGCGGGACCGTCGGGTGAGGGGTTCAGCCCGGGATGAGGCCGTCGTCGGAGAGCATCGCGCGGACCTCGTCGAGGCTCGCGTCCGGAGCGGGGAGGATCAGCTCCGAGGGCTCCAGGGCATCGTCGGGGAGGGGCTCACCGAGCCGCCGGACGGCGTCGAGCAGGCCGCCGAGCGTGCGCAGGAAGCCTTCCTGGTCCCCCGACTCCATCTCCGCGAGCAGCTCGTCGTCGAGGCCGTTCAGCTCGGCGAGGTGGCTGTCGGCCAGCTTCCACTGGCCCTCCCCCATGATCCGTACGATCATGACGCGTCCTGTCTGTCGCCTACTTCTCGAAGCGCGGGTGGGACTGCTGGGTGCGGTCCTCCGGCGCGGCCGCGCCACCGCCCTCGATGGCCTGCTGCTGCGCCGACGGGCCGCCGGCCAGTTCGGCCTTCATCCGCTGGAGCTCGAGCTCGACGTCCGTACCGCCGGAGAGCCGGTCCAGCTCCGCCTGGATGTCGTCCTTCGCGAGCCCCGACTGGTCGTCCAGGGCGCCCGAGGCGAGCAGCTCGTCGATCGCGCCCGCGCGCGCCTGGAGCTGGGCGGTCTTGTCCTCGGCCCGCTGGATCGCGAGACCGACGTCGCTCATCTCCTCCGAGATGCCGGAGAAGGACTCGGCGATCCGGGTCTGCGCCTGGGCCGCCGTGTAGGTCGCCTTGATCGTCTCCTTCTTGGTGCGGAAGGCGTCGACCTTGGCCTGGAGGCGCTGGGCGGCGAGGGTGAGCTTCTCCTCCTCGCCCTGCAACGTCTGGTGCTGCACCTCAAGGTCGCTGACCTGCTGCTGGAGGGCGGCCCTGCGGGACAGCGCCTCGCGGGCCAGGTCCTCGCGGCCGAGCGCCAGCGCCTTGCGGCCCTGGTCCTCCAGCTTGGCGGACTGCCCCTGCAACTGGTTCAGCTGGAGTTCGAGCCGCTTGCGGGAGGTGGCGACGTCGGCGACGCCGCGCCGCACCTTCTGCAGCAGCTCCAGCTGCTTCTGGTAGGAGTAATCGAGCGTCTCGCGCGGATCCTCGGCCCGGTCAAGGGCCTTGTTCGCCTTCGCGCGGAAGATCATCCCCATACGCTTCATGACACCGCTCATGGGCTTCGCGCGCCCCCTTCTGACGGACTTCGGCTCCAGCTCTCCAACAGGATCCACAGTACGGGCCCTGTCTCCATTACCGCACTGTTCGGAGCCTGATGCGCTCCTCCCCAAGGACGACTACGAACGGCGTTTCCTCCGGCCCAGGGTGTAGAGGGATCTAGGGGAAACCACGCCCTTCCTTCGTGCGTACGACCAGAGACGCAGTCCGTTAGCGGATCGTTCCCGCCCCGCATGGGGTTCATGCCCACCACCCCGTACCCTTGGGTTTTGTGTTCCGTAGCCGTTCGAAGGACGAGAAGGCCCCCACCGACAAGGTGACGGCGGACCTCTCCACCAAGCAGCCCCGCGACCCCGAGGCCCCCAAGGGCCGCCCGACCCCGAAGCGGAGTGAAGCGCAGACCCAGCGTCGGCGTGCCGCGACGGTGCCGACCGACCGCAAGGAGGCCGCCAAGCGCCAGCGCGAGGCACGCCGCTCCGACCTGGCCCGGCAGCGCGAGGCGCTGGCGAGCGGCGACGAGCGTTACCTGCCGGCCCGCGACAAGGGTCCGGTCCGCCGTTTCGTGCGCGACTTCGTCGACTCGCGGTTCGCGATCGCCGAGTTCTTCCTGCCGATGGCCGTCGTGATCCTCGTGCTGTCGCTGTTCGGCAACGCCAACCGGGCGCTGCAGAACATCTCCCTGCTGCTCTGGCTCGGTGTGATCATCCTGATCGTCATCGACTCGATCGGCATCTGGCTCCGGCTGCGCAAGCAGCTGAACGAGCGCTTCCCGAACGAGCCGAAGCGCGGCGCGGTCGCCTACGGTCTGATGCGTACGCTCCAGATGCGCCGACTGCGACTGCCGAAGCCGCAGGTCAAGCGCGGAGAGCGGCCCTGAGCGCCGACAGCTCGGAGCGCGGCGAACCCACTCTCGGCGAACCCACGCCCGGCGAGGGCGCCTTCGGTGAGGGCGCCTTCGGCGCGGCCACCTCGGAGGCGGGCGGTCCCGTACTGCCCGCCGTCGCGCAGCCGACCGGTCCCGGTGGCCTGCGCGACACCATCCGCCAGGAGATCGTCGCCCGCCAGCTCGACGAGCAGATATCCGGCCGCTACCCCGTGGGGCAGCGGCTGCGCATCCTCGACGCCGGCATGGGGCAGGGCGCGCAGACGCTGCGCCTCGCCCGCGCCGGGCACACCGTGACCGGCCTGGAGGCCGACCCGGAGCTCCTCAAGGCGGCGCGCGAGTCGCTGGCGACGGAGCCCGCCGGAATCCGCGAGCGGGTCCGGATGATCGAGGGCGACGGACGCGAGACCGGCGTCCACTTCCTGCCCGGCAGTTTCGACGTGGTCCTCTGCCACGGCGTGCTCATGTACGCGGACGAGCCGGACGCGCTGCTCGCGGGCCTGGCCCGGATGCTGGCGCCCGGCGGTCTGCTCTCCCTGGTGGTGCGGAACGCGGAGGCCCTCGCCATGCGGCCGGGTCTCGCCGGGGACTGGTCGGGGGCGCTCACGGCCTTCGACTCCGACGTCTACACCGACGACCACGGCGTGAAGGTGCGGGCCGACCGCCTCGACGCGCTGACGGCGACGCTCGCGGGCATCGCGGCGCCGCTGCACGCCTGGTACGGGGTGCGGGTCTTCACGGACGGCGTCCCCGCCGGCGCGGGCCTGCCGGCCGCCGAGGAGCTGGACCGACTGCTCGCCGCCGAGGACCGGGCGGGACGCGTGGAACCGTACCGGCGGATCGCGGCCCTGCTGCACCTCTGCGGAGTACGGCGGGCCTGAGGGCCCGCACTTCCTCGGCGCACCGCGTGCGTGTGCCCGTGCGCGTCGACACACCGTCCTGCGGCGCGGCCGGAAGGGAGCGGGGAGAACCGCGCCCCCTTCCGGGCGCCGGGGTGTCAGCCCTCGGCGTCGAGGGGCATGGGGCCGTAGATCTTGGTGCCGTCCTCGGAGAGGGTGACCTGGTCGGCGCCGCCGCCGAGGAGGTCACGCCAGTGCTCGCCGATCCAGCTCTCGGCGTCGCCCTGGGTGGTGAACTCCTCGGGGGTCACCACCGGGTCGACCTGCGTGCCGTCGGACTTCTCGAACCGCCACGTCCATGCCATGTCCGCCTCCTGGCGCTCACCGGATGATCGGTTTCCTGCCCGCAGCGTAGCCGGGCGCGCACGCCTCGCGGCGGCGCGGGAGGATCTGAGGGTGGAACTGACTCTGCTCGGCACCGGAGCCCCGCTCGGACTGCCCCGCCCCGCATGCCCCTGCGCCGTGTGCGCGCTCTCCCGCGGAACCCGGGCGCGGGCCGCGACGGCGCTGCTCATCGACGGGGCGCTGCTGCTCGACCTGACCCCGGGGGCCGCGCTGGCGGCGGCCCGTTCGGGGCATTCACTCGTGGGTGTGCGGCAGGTGCTGCTCACGCATCCGCACGACGGTCCCGCGGTGGAGGTGCCGGCGGGGCTGCCGACGGCGGGCCGGGTGCCGGACGGCCGGGAGTTGACGCTGATCAGCGGGCACGCGGTGCGGGCGGTGCCGATGGACTCCCCCGGGACGGGGTACGAGGTGACGTCGGCGGACGGCGAGCGGCTGCTGTACCTGCCGCCGGGCGGGGCACCGGCGGGGCTGTCGGATGACCACCGGGTGCCGTACGACATGGTGATCGGCGATGTGACGGGCCGCCCGGACGGGCTGGCACGGCTGCGGGCGACCGGGGCGGTCGGGCCGGCCACCGAGGTGATCGCGGTGCACCTGGACCACGACGCGCCGACGGGGGCCGAGCTGGACCGGCGGCTGGCGGCGGCGGGCGCGCGGACGGTGCCGGACGGGACGACGCTGTACGTCGGCGAGTACCACGAGGTGCCGGACGTGCCGCGGCGGACGCTGGTGACCGGCGGGGCCAGGTCGGGGAAGTCGGTGGAGGCAGAGCGGCGCCTGGAGGCCTTCCCCGAGGTGCTGTACGTGGCGACGGGCGGGTCCCGGGAGGGCGACGCGGAGTGGGCGCAGCGGGTGGGCCTGCACCGGGAGCGGCGGCCGGGTTCCTGGCGTACCGCCGAGACCTGCGAGCTCGTACCGCTGCTCGCCGGGGACGGGCCCGCGCTGCTGATCGACTGCCTGTCGCTGTGGCTGACGGACGCCATGGACCGGGTGGGTGCCTGGGACGACGAGAAGTGGGCGGACGGCGGGCAGGCCGCGCTGCGGGAGCGTACGGCGGAGCTGGTGGCGGCGGTGCGGGCGACGGGCCGCACGGTCGTGGCGGTGACGAACGAGGTGGGTGCGGGCGTGGTGCCGGGCACCGCGGCGGGGCGCCGGTTCCGGGACGAACTGGGCCGACTGAACGCGGCCTTCGCCGACGAGTGCGAACAGGTCGTCCTGGTGGTCGCAGGACAGCCGCTGGTGCTGCGCGGGTAGGGTGCGATCACCGATGGCCACCGGACAGGCCCTGGCTGATTGTCACAAGGCGGAACCCGTGAACCTGGACGACTTCTCCGATCTGATCGAACGCCCCGACGGCGGGATCCGGCGTGACGCCGAGGAGCGCCGGGAGCGGCTGGTCGTGCCGCCCGGAGCGCTGGGGCGCCTGGACGAGCTGGGCGAGTGGCTGGCGGCCGCGCAGGCGACCGTCAAGGTGCGGGCGATCGAGCAGCCGAGGGTGGTGCTGTTCGCCGGTGACCACGGGGTGGCCTCGCTCGACGTGTCCGGCCGTGCGGCGGGCACCGCGCACGAGCTGGTGCGGGCGGTCCTGGACGGGGCGAGCCCGGTCGCCGTGCTCGCCCGGTCGATGAACGTGCCGGTGCGGGTCGTGGACGCCGGTCTGGACTGCGAGCCGGAGCTGCTGCCCGCCGACGTGGTGCGGCACCGGGTGCGGCGCGGCAGCGGCCGGATCGACGTGGAGAACGCGCTGACGGTCGAGGAGACGGAGGCGGCGGTCCGGCTCGGCATCGCGATCGCCGACGAGGAGGCGGACTCGGGCACCGATCTGGTGGTGCTCGGCGACCTGAGCGTCGGCGGGTCGACGCCGGCGTCGACGCTGATCGCGGCGCTGTGCGGGACGGACGCGTCGGTGGTGACCGGCCGGGGCGGCGCCGGGATCGACGACCTGGCCTGGATGCGCAAGTGCGCGGCGATCCGGGACGCGCTGCGGCGGGCCCGGCCGGTGCTCGGCGATCAGCTGGAGCTGCTCGCGGCGGTCGGCGGGGCCGACCTGGCGGCGATGACCGGTTTCCTGCTGCAGGCGTCGGTGCGGCGGATGCCGGTGATCCTGGACGGTGTGGTGGGTGCGGCCTGCGCGCTGGTGGCGCAGCGGGCGGCGTTCCGGGCGCCGGACTGGTGGCTGGCGGGCCAGGTGAGCGGGGAGCCGGCGCAGTCGAAGGCGCTGGACCGGATGGCGCTCAACCCGCTGCTCGACCTCGGCGTCCATGTGGGTGAGGGAACCGGGGCGTTGCTCGCGCTTCCCCTCGTCCAGGCCGCGGCGGCGCTCGCCGCGGAGCTGCCCGAGCGTCCGGATCCGGCCATGTCGGCCGCCCCGGACTCCTCGGACGCCTCGGCCGCCTCGGCCGCGCCGGACGGGGAGCACTGAGGGAGGACGGACCGAAGGGCTCCGGAGGCGGTCGGCGCGCCACGCGCGCGGCCGCCTCCGGCGTCTCGGCACGGCAAGCAGCGCCCCATATGATCGCTTTTCATGGGAGAGGTCCGTTTGTCCGCCGAAGCAGCGCCCCGGGGCACCACCGTCCGATCGCGGCGCAGCGCCGCGTTCGCCGTCTGGTACCTGCGCGTCGTCACGTTCATCAACTTCCTGAGCGCCGTCTGGGTCTCCTTCGGACAGGACCTGCGCCGGCACAACGAGGACAACTACTTCACGCCGTACATGCTCACGGCGGGCTTCGCCTCCGGGGTCTTCACCCTCTTCCTGGCCATCACCATGCGGCGCCGCAAACGGGCCGCCTGGATCCTCAACATGGTGCTCGGCGGCCTCTTCCTGCTGCTCTTCGCGCTCGTGATGGTCTTCCCCGAGATCCGGCAGCACGCCCAGAACTGGATCTCGCTCGGCCTGACCGCCGCCTTCGTCGTGGCGCTGCTGCTCGGCCGCAAGGAGTTCTACGCGAAGGGCGACCGCTCCAACCCGCTGCTCGCCGCCGCCGTCGCCGTCGGCGGACTGCTCGTCACCTCGCTGCTCGCCGCCGTCCTGGTCACCGTCACCAACACGTCCACGGTCCCCTCCACCTTCCTGGAGCGCTGGCGGTACGGCGTGATGCGGCTGATCACCCTGGCCGCCGACGACTCGCGCCTGCCCGGGATCTCCACCCCCGGCTGGGTCGACGTCACCATCAACGTGCTGTCCACGCTGCTCCTGTTCGCCGTGCTCTTCGCGGCCTTCCGGTCCCGGCGGGCCACCGACCCGCTGACCGAGGAGGACGAGGAGCGGCTGCGGATCCTCCTCGACAAGCACGGCGACCGGGACTCGCTCGGCTACTTCTCGCTGCGCCGCGAGAAGAGCGTCGTGTGGTCGCCGAGCGAGAAGGCGGCCGTCACCTACCGGGTGGTGGGCGGGGTGTCCCTCGCCTCCGGCGACCCGATCGGCGACCCCGAGGCCTGGCCCGGCGCCATCGAACCGTGGCTGGCCGAGGCCCGCGAGCACGGCTGGATCCCTGCGGTGATGGGCGCGAGCGAGGAGGCCGGGGTCATCTACGCCCGGCACGGCCTCGACGCCCTGGAGCTCGGCGACGAGGCGATCGTGGAGACCGACGAGTTCACCCTGGACGGCCGGGCCATGCGGACGGTCCGGCAGGCGTACAACCGGGTCAAGCGGGCCGGTTACGAGGTCCGGATCCGGCGCCACGAGGACATTCCGGCCGACGAGACGGCCGAGCTGCTGCGCAGGGCCGACGACTGGCGGGACGGAGCCACCGAGCGGGGCTTCTCGATGGCCCTCGGCCGGCTCGGCGACCCCAGCGACGGCCGCTGCGTGATGCTGGAGTGCACCGACGAGCAGGGCGAGCTGCGGGCCGTGCTGTCCTTCGTGCCGTGGGGCCCGAAGGGCCTCTCGCTCGACCTGATGCGCCGTGACCGGGAGTCCGAGAACGGACTGATGGAGTTCATGGTCATCGAACTCCTCCAGCGCGCGAAGGAGATCGGGATCACTCAGGTCTCGCTGAACTTCGCGATGTTCCGCTCCGTCTTCGAACGTGGCTCGAAGCTCGGGGCGGGACCCGTGCTGCGCATGTGGCGTTCGCTGCTCAGCTTCTTCTCCCGCTGGTGGCAGATCGAGTCGCTGTACCGCGCCAACGCCAAGTACCGACCCATCTGGGAGCCCCGATTCATGCTCTTCGAGAAGAGTGCCGACCTGCTGCGCATCGGCCTCGCCGCCGGCCGGGCCGAGGGCTTCCTGGAAGCCCCCGTCCTGCCGAAGTGGATGCACCGCAGGCATCTGGAGAGCGGCCGTTGAGCGGGGGCTTCAAGGGATTCGCCCGCCGCGAGTGGGGGCCGCTGTTCACCACCGTGCGGACCGGGCTCGCCACCCGGCACTGGCGGGCGGTTCCGATGACGCTGGCCGCCGTCTGCCTCACCGCCCTGTTCCAGGTCGTGCAGAACCAGGACTGGGGCTACCAGCCGGTCCAGAACATCGGTTCCGTACGGGCCGAGGACCCCTTGTGGCTCTCGCTGCTGAGGACCCCGCTCTCGCTGTTCGTCCCCGCGCTCGACCTGCCCGTGTGGGGCGCCCTCGCCCAGGTGCTGCTGGTGTTCGGGATCGCCGAGATCTGCCTCGGGCGGTGGCGGACGCTCGCCGTCGCCTACCTGGCGACCCTGGGCGGCACCCTCTACGCGCGCGTGGGCATCGCCCTCGGCCCCGACAGCCCCCTCGGGCTGCCCGCCGGCGACGCGCAGGTCGTCGACACCGGCCCGTCGGCGGCCGTCGTGGGCCTCGCCGTCTACGCCTGCTGGCGGTACGGGGCCCGGTGGACGGGCGGTCTCGTCGTGGTGGCGATGGTGATCGAGGTGGTGATCAAGCCGAACCTGGCCGGCAAGGAGCACCTCGCGGCGATCTTCGCCGTCCTCGTCCTGATCGGCGTCCAGGCCTGGCGCGAGCGGCGTCAGGACGGGGGCGCGTCCCGCCCCGGCGCGCGCTCCTGGAAGCCGCCGATCACGTCCTGAACGCGGCGCCGCACCTTGTTCCAGCGCTTGTCGTGGTGGTAGGCGCGGATCGCGCAGCGGGCCCTGGCCCGGTGGCGGCGGCCGTAGAAGCGCCGGAACCACCAGGAGCCGGGGCGGGCGAGGCGGACGGCGCCGACGATCGCCACGAACGGGATCAGGGCGCCGAGCACGGCCATCCGGAACTTCCCCTTCAGCAGGGCGACGAGGACGAAGAGGAAGTTCACCGCCAGGGTGAGGAGGAACGTGCCCCGGTTCTGGCGCTCGTCCGCCGTCATGTCGTCGACGCCGAGCGGTGAGAAGCCGCTGAGCGTGAGCCCCACCAGCGCCGCGGTGAGGACGACCACCTCGACGCTCTTGCGGCCCTCGTCCGTCCAGTACACGTCGTCGAGGTGGAGGATCAGCGCGAACTCGTCGAGGACGAGCCCCGCGCCGACCCCGAAGACGACGGCGAAGACGCACGCGCCCACGCCGTGCCGATCGCTGGCCACCGCGCCGAATCCGCCGACGACGGTGAGGACGACGCCGGGCACGACGTGATGGATGTGGAGCCCTCCTGAGGAGACGTTCCGGAAAGGCCCCTTCCCCGCCCGGATGAGCCGGGTGACGGTGCGGGTGACCAGGAATGTCAGGACGAAGGAGGTCAGAGCGAGCAGCATCGGGAGCTTGCCCGGCTCGACGATGTTGCGGGAGAACCAGTGACCCATGCCACCCCGTTCCGATATGCGCGATATGCGCAATCTACCGTCCGGGGGCGGCGATTACCCTGCCCGGATGGACGGCCTGCGTTTCGCCTTCGGCACCCTCACGGTGTTCCCCGCCCGCATCACCCGCTGGGACCGGGACGCGGCGCGCGCCGGCATGCTCTGCGCCCCCGTGGCCGGACTGGTCGTGGGACTCTCCGCCGCCGCGCTCGGCGGGACGCTCCTGCTGCTCGGGGCCGGCCCGCTGCTCTCGGCCGTCGCCGCCACCGCCGTTCCCGCCGTGCTCACCCGCGGCCTCCACCTCGACGGCCTCGCCGACACGGCCGACGGCCTCGGCAGCGCCAAGCCGGCCGAGGACGCGCTGCGCATCATGAAGCAGTCGGACATCGGACCGTTCGGCGTCATCGCGCTCGTCCTCGTCCTCCTCGCCCAGGTCGCCGCACTGTTCCGGCTGTACGAGCAGAGCTGGGCGCACGGCACCGTCGCCATCACGCTCGCCGCCACCGTCGCCCGCCTCGCCCTCACCCACGCCTCCCGCCACGGCGTCCCGCCCGCCCGGCCCGAGGGCCTCGGCGCGATCGTCGCGCAGACCGTCCCGGTCCGCTCCTCGACCTTCTCCACCGCCGTCGTCCTGGTCGCCTGCGCGGCCGCGGGCCTCCTCTCCTCCCCGTACGACGCCGTCCGCAACGTCCTCGCCGCCGGCGCCGCCCTCGGCGCGGCCGCGCTCCTCCTCCGCCGCTGCGTCCGCCGGTTCGGCGGGGTCACGGGCGACGTCTTCGGCGCCGTCGAGGAGACCGCGGCGACGACGGCCCTGGTGGCGCTGACCCTCGGGTGATCGTTCCGTGACCCTCCGGGGGGCAACCCTCCGCTCCGCCGCCGGGTCTTGAAGGCGTGATCAGACACGCCGTCCGCGCCTCCGCCCTGCTCGCCGCCGCGGTCCTCTCCCTCACCGCCTGCGGCGGCGACGACACCGCGACCCCGGCCGCCCCGGCCCACCCGGTGTTCTCCGAGCCGGTCGCCCGGCAGGTCAACCTCGCCCTCCGGCACACCCAGAAGACCGGCGGCGCCGCCTTCCGGCAGACCCTCACCTTCGGCACGGGCAAGAGCACGGCCGTCCAGGACCTCGCCGGCCGACTGGACTTCGCGGGCTCACGCGGCGAGGCGACGAGCCGCTGGACCATCGACGGGGCCTTCCCCGTGGACGCCCGGGAGACGGTCCTGGGCGCCTTGCCCGGACGCGGCACCGGAACCACGGCCGGGCGCTACACCGTGGACACCCGGGCCATCCACTACCGCGCGGACTCCGCCGGATACTGGCTGCGGTACGCGGGCGACATCAGGCCTCTGTGGGGCGTCGACTCGATCAGCCACCTGCGGGGCACCGAGGGCGCGATCGGCGGCACGCTCCTGGAGGTGCTGGGCGGCGTACGGCCGGCCGCGCAGGTGCCCGGCGCCGACGGCGGCCGGTCGTACCGGGCGGACTTCCCGATCGGCGAGGCCCTCGACCTCTTCCCGCTGGACCTGCGCCAGGAGTTCGTGCCCACGCCCCTCTACGACACGGTCGCCGGCCCGCCGATCCCGGTGACCGTGGACGTCGACCGCGAGGGCCGGATCGTCCACGCCCGAGCCGACCTCTCTCCGCTGCTCTCCGACGACGAGGACAGCCTGCTCGCCGGGGTGACCACCCTCCGCGCCGACCTGACCCTGAGCGGCTTCGGCGCGCCGGATCCGGCCGTCGCCGCCGTCCCCGGCGGCCGGATCCTGGACGGCGCCGACGTCGTCACCCCCACCTACGAGATCGCGGCCGGGGCCTGCATGGACTTCAACACCGGCATGCGGCACAGCCGCCTGGTCACCCGCGTGCCCTGCACCGGCCCCCACGACGGGAAGGTCCTCGGGCAGCACGCGCTGCCGGGCACCTACCCGGGGTACGACGCCGCCCACGACCGGGCCGAGCGGGCCTGTGCGAAGGTCACCGGCCGCGGGGCCTCCTGGTACACCTGGTCGACCGAGCGGGAGTGGACCGACCGGGGCGCGGGCCACGCCACCTGCTGGGCCGTGGCCGCCCGGCCCGCGACGGTCTGAGGCGTCGCGCCGGAGGCCGCGGGACCTAGCAGGGCTTGCGCCAGGCGCCCAGGTCGTAGTGCTTCAGCATCGAGCTGAGGCCGAGTTTGCGGGCCTGGGGGCAGAACTGGGAGGTCGTCAGCTCGTACTCGACGTGGAAGACCGCCTTGCCCGCCGCGACGAACGGGGCGAGGCGGCCGCACTCGTCGTACTCGGCGCACTGCTCGTTGACGGCGAAGTCGAAGTCGGGGAGGAGCTGGGGGATCTGGTCGAGGTCGTTCTTGAGGCCGACGGAGAGGCCGCGGTCGTGGGCGAGGCGGGCGATGAGGCGGTTGTAGCGGAGCTGGTCGGCGGCGGTCAGGGGGAAGCCGGTGGTGTTGCGGTAGCCGTCCATGTTGTCGGGCTCGACGGCGTCGAACCCCTTGTCGCGGCACATGTCGAGGCGCGCGGCCATGAGGGGTTCGAGGAGGTCGGTGCGGCGGATGTCGAGCCAGCGCTCGCCGTCCCAGCCGTTGCCCTTGCCGAGGATCGACCGGGGGAACTTCGCCGCGTCCGGCCGGAAGTCCTCCCAGGCGCCGGTGGAGAGGTAGCAGACGACCTTGCGGCCTCGGGCGTGCAGGTCCTTGACGGTGGCCGCCGAGTGGTCGAAGCCGTCGATGTCGTACACGGGGACGTCGACCGTCGGGTCGAGGCGGCCGCTGAGCTGCCACTGCCAGGCGAGGCCGGGCTTCGGCCGCCAGCGGTCCGCGTCCGTCGCCTTCGGGTCGGGGCCTGGGCCGGGGCCCGTCGTGCAGGCGGTGGCGAGCAGCAGCAGCCCCGCGAGCAGGGGCAGCAGGCGCCGCGTCGGGCGGGCGGTTCTCATCGGGCGGGCTCCAGGAGGTGCGGAAGGGTGCCCCAGGGGTGGGCGCCGGCGCCGGGGACGGCGCAGTGCACCGGAGTGGCGGGGCGGACGCCGGACGGGGCCGCGTAGACGAGGTGGCAGTAGTGCGGGGCGACCGGGAGGTCGAGCGTGCGGTACGTGTCCCAGGGGCCCTCGAAGGTGACGAGGAGGTCGGCCTGGGCCTCGTAGCCGGGGTCGGGGTGGGCGCCGTGGTTGAAGACGAGCGTGGCGGCCCCGGCGGCCCGCGCCGCGACCGCGATCCGGTGGTAGTGGGCGAGCGCGCCGGGCGCGGTCGCGACCTGGTCGAGGAAGGCCCCGGCGGCGCCGTACCAGTCGCGGTGGCGGAGCAGTTCGGCGACGACCTCGGCGTGCGGGCGGCGGCCGTAGGCGGTGTCCACGTAGCCGAGGACGCGCACGCCGGCGGCCCGCAGGCGCCCGGCCGCGTCGGCGAACGCCGGGTCGGGCGCCTCACCGGCGCCGCTCGCCGGGTTGAGGACGACGCCGTACAGCGAGGGCGCCGCGTCGACGAGGGCCGCCCAGGCCTCGGGGCGCTCGGCCGGGTGCTCGTAGTACGGCACCAGGAGCGAAGGGGTCGTCACGGTCCCCCCTAGACGCGGTGGACGGTCGGTCGTACCAGCAGAACACAGCTCAGCACGGCCAGCAGCGCCGCCGCTCCCCCGGCCGCCGCCGGTCCCGCGGCGGCCGGCAGCGCGGTCTGGGCCGCCGCCGCGAGCAGGCAGACGGCGGCCGCGCTGAGCACCGCGCCGAAGGCCTGGAGCAGCAGGCCGAGCCAGAGGACGCTGCCGATCAGGAGCAGGGTGACCAGGCGCGGGAGCGTCGGCCAGGGGGCGTCCGGCCAGACGAGGGTGGCGGCGAGGGTGAGGGCGAGCAGGACGGTGAGGTAGCCGCCGAGGCAGAGGACGAGGGTGCCGGTGACCGCCCGGCGGAACTCCCGGGCCGTCGTGAGGGTCCGCAGCCGGGCGAGGCTCTCGTCCCTGAACCGGTGGAGCAGCCACTCGGCGGGGCCCATCGACAGGGTGAGCGCGATGACCGCCCCCGCCCCGCCGACCAGCGTGTCGTCCGCGCCCGCCCGGAGCACGAGCAGGCCGCTGCCGAGGCCGAACAGGCCGTACGGCAGCGAGACCGCCTGCGGGGGCCCGCCGCGCCCGCGCGCGCCCCGCCGCACGCCCGGCCGGAGCACGAGCGCGGCGCAGGCCGCGGACGCGGCCAGCGAGGCGAGGAGCAGACCGGCCCGCAGCGGGTCGGGCAGGTCCCAGCGGAACGCTGGCACCGCCCCGGCCAGCGGCGACAGGGCGCAGAGCAGGGCCCGTTCGCGACCCAGGACCAGGAGGACGGTCGCGGCGGCGAGGTACAGCGACTGGCCGGCCGCGAACACGGCGGCCGGGGTCTCGCCCGGCCCGGCGACGGCGAGGGCGACGGCCGTCCCGGCGAGCGCGCCCGCCGGTGCGCCGACGAGCAGCGCGCGGGCGGCGGCGGGCCGGTCGCCGAGGCCCAGCCAGGTGTACGCCCGGTGGGACAGGGCCTGGTTCCACACCCAGCCGGTGACGGCCCCGGCGAGGAGCGGGAGCGCCCCCGCGGGAAGCCCCGACCGGCCCTGCTCTCCGGCCAGGAGCGGCGCGGCGAGCACGTACGCCAGGCCTGGCAGGGCGAAGACGAGCCCCCGCAGCAGGCAGCCCGCGAGCTCCGAGTGCCAGGGGCCGCCCCGTCGCGCGGTCGGCTCCGGGTGGCGCCGCTCCACGCGCGCGTAGAGGTCCTCGGCGAGTGCGAAGGAGTCGGCGCGGCCGTAGGTGAGCCGGATGTGGTCGTCGGTCATGCCGTCGGACTCGAGGATCGCGGCGATCTCGTCCGGGTGCACGGCGACGGCGACGAAGCCGTCGAGCCGCTCGGCGAGTTCGTCGAGGGGATCCCCGGCGAGCCCGTCCGCGGGCGCGGTGTCGGAGGCGGGCGGGGGCAGGGTGTCGGGCGCGGTGTCGGAGGCGGGCGCGGGTGGGGTGTCGGGCGCGGGCGGCGCCGCGGGCGGGTGCGGGTGCGGGTGGGCGGCGCGTTCCGCGGGCCGCGGCGCGGTGCGTGCCGCCGGGTTCCCGCAGCGGCGGGGGCGCGGGATCGCGGGGAGCGGGGTCGTGGTCGCCGGGGGTTTCAGCCAGAGGGAGCCGCTCATGCCGGAGTGCCTCCTGGGACGAGGGCCGCGGGGGCACGGCGCGGGGCGGGGATGCTGAGGCGGAGGGGCGCGGGGGTGACGGTCGGCGCCGGGCGCGGCGGGCGGGCGCCCGCCAGTTCGCGGTAGATCTGGCGGAAGCCGTCCACCGAGCGGTTGAGGGTGAAGCGGTCGATGACGCGCTGCCGCGCCAGGCGGCCGAGTTCGGCGCGCCGGGCGCCGTCCCGGAGGAGTGCGGTGACGGCGGCGGCCATGACGGCCGGTTCGCGGGGCGGGACGACGATCCCGGTGTCTCCGACGGCCTCCCGTACGCCGCCGACGTCCGTGGAGACGGTGGCCCGGCCGCAGGACATGGCCTCGATGAGGGAGAAGGGGAAGCCCTCGCTGATGGAGGAGAGCATGACGACGCTTCCCGCGGCGTAGGCGGAGGGCACGTCGGAGACGCGGCCCTCGAAGGACACCCCGTCGGTGACGCCGAGTTCGGCGGCGAGCTTCTCCAGGCGGGTGCGGTAGTCCTCGTTGCCGGCCGGGACCGGGCCGAACAACCGGAGACGCAGTTCGGGCAGTTCGGCGCGGCAGATCGCGTACGCCCGGACCAGGGTCTCCAGGTCCTTGATGGGGTCGACGCGGCCGCACCAGCTGAGGGTGGGGGTCTCGGGTTCGGGTCCGGCCTCGGGGAAGAGGGCGGGGTCGACGCCGTTGTAGACGGTGCGGATGCGCTCGGCGGGGGCGCCGCCGCGCTCCTCCCAGCGCCGGTTGTACTGGTTGCAGGGGGTGATGAGGTCGGCCTTGACGTATCCGAGGGTGTTGAGCTCGCGGTAGAAGCCGAGCATGAGGGCCTTGACGGGCCAGCGCTGTGCTTCGGTGCGGTAGCCGAGGTAGCGCTCGCGGAGGTAGATGCCGTGTTCGGTGAGCAGGAAGGGCACCCCTTCGAAGTGCTGCGCGGCGAGCGCGGGCAGGGTGGCGAGACCGCTGGAGACGGCGTGGGCGACGCTGTCCTCGGCCAGCCTGGCGGCGAGCGGCCGCAGGGCGTGTTCCAGCAGGTCGGTGGCGGTGAGTGCGTCGTGGACGGTGGGCCGGGCCGCGCGCGTCGGCAGGTGCGGCATGGTCCAGATCCACATGAGGGAGCGGAGGGCCGGCTCGGAGCGGAGCGCGGCGGTCAGCCGCCCCTGCCGGGCGAGGGCGGCCAGTTCGTAGAGGCTCGCGCCGAAGTCGCGGCCCGCGTCGGGGTCGAGGAGGGCGAGCAGGAGCCCTTCGTACGCGTCGAGGAACAGGCGGCGTTCGCGCCCCCGCAGGGGCCGGCTCGCTCCGGTGAACAAGCCGGGGGCGGCCGGTCCCTGCGGGGGCCCCCAGAGGGGGTACGCGGTGTGCCGGGTGACGTTGGCCGGCAACTCCCAGGTGACGGGTTCGCGACCGCTGCCGGTGAGGGCGAGGATCTCGAAGTCGACCTCGGGCATGCCGCGGACGAGCTGGTCGCACCAGGTGCTGACGCCTCCGTGGACGTGCGGGTAGGTGCCTTCGGTGAGCATGGTGACGTGGCGGCCACGGCTCGGCATGTGCGTTCCCCCCAGAACGTGCTGGTCAGGCGGTCGGGAGCGTGAGTGTGACGGTGCTCTGGAGCGGTTCGGGCGTGGTCCAGGCGGAGCGGCTGCCGGCGTAGGGCGTGCCGAAGGCGGCGGTGCCGAGGAGGAGCCGCTTGCGGGTGCCCTCGGGGGCGGTGACGGGCGCGGTGACGCCGGAGGGGGCCTTGACGGTGACCGTGGTGCCGATGCGGTAGGCGGTGACCTTGCCGGCGGCGAGGGCCTGGTCCCAGGCGGTGCGGCGGCCCAGTTCGGTGCCGACGTCCCGCTGGGCCGGGTTGACCAGCGGCGCGTTGGGCGCGAACAGGCCCCGGTAGTCGGCGAGTACCCGGTCGAGGACCGGGTAGAGGAGTCGTTCCTCGGCGAGGTTGGACTGGTGCACGTAGTGCGGGCGGGGGTCGTTGTTCATCACGTGGGAGAGCGCGGTGCGGGCCTCCTGCGGGACGATCCGCTCGGCGTAGCCGGTGGCGGTGTCGAGGGGGGCGGGCAGGCAGGTGGAGGCCGGGTTGGACTCGCAGATGCCGCTGCCGCCGTCGGCGCGGGAGGTGTAGACCCAGTTGTACTCGTCGGCCATCTCTGCGGCCGTGCCCACGTTGTAGTACACGTTCATGGGGTGGCGGGGCACGGTCCGCGCGGCGCCGGAGCCGGTGCCGACCGCGCGCTGCTGCGGTTCGCGGGAGTTGTCGCTGCCGATCCACTTGACGCCGTTGTCCGCGAGGGCGCCGGCGAGGTGGGGGTTGTCGACGGGCTGCTGGGGCAGGGTCTTCAGACCGGAGTGCTCGCCGGTGACGAGTTCGCCGCGGTCGACGGAGATGCCCTTGCCGACGGCCCAGTTGTGGTTGTTGCGGATCTGTGCGGAGAGTTCGGAGCGGCTGACCCAGAGGGTGTTCCCGGCGGTGTCCTTCGCGCACTGCCAGGGGACGACGGTGTTGTCCTGGACGCATCCGAGGAAGGGGTGGGTGTAGGTGTGATTGATCCACCGGTACTGGGCGCGGTCGGCCACCAGCCGGTCGGTGAGCGGGTCGGTGCCGCCGTGTTCGGTCTTCCACTGCTCGCCCTGGCCGCCGTTGTAGACCATGTCGAGGGTGAAGCCGGAGGACTTCTGCCAGGCGGCGGCGTACTGCGCGTCGGCGACCGTCATGCGGATCGGGTTGACGCCCTCGCCCTCGTCGCCGACGCAGTCGAAGTCGCCGGGGGTGCAGTTGAGGGCGGTGTCCCAGCGGGCGTCGGGGGCGAAGACGTCGTCGACGTGGACGGAGAGGTAGTTGCGGCTCTGTCCGAGGTGGACGCCCTGGGTGAGCCATTCGACGATGCCGCGGGCGAGGGCCCGGAACTGCCGCTGGTACTGGTTGTAGGCGAAGGTGACGACGAGCTCGCGGCGTCCGTCGGCGGCGTACTCGCCGACGAGGCTGGCCCGGCCGCCGCCGGTGACGGGGATGTCGACGTAGCTGGTGTAGCCGGCCCGAGGGCGGCCCGCGTAGCCGTAACTCTCGCTGATCGCGGGGTCGTTGTCCTCGAAGGTGAGCGATCCGGTGAGGTAGCGGAAGGGGCCGGCCCGGCCGGCGGTGGTGACGCCGGCCGTGGTGCCGTCGAGGACGCCGGACCAGCCGCCCTGGTCGGTGTAGTCGAGGCCGACGCCGGGGTGCGACCAGGTGTAGGCGTCGACCTGCGGGATCCCGAAGGTCCGCTCGTACGTCTGGAGGGCGGTGTGCTCGGCGGAGCCGGGGCCGAAGGCGCTCTCGTGGGGCAGGACCACGCCCTGGTACTTGGCGCGGGGGCGGCCGTCGACCGTGTCGCTGAGGAAGGCCGCGTCGAGGACCGGCCGGTTCGGGTCGTCGAGGTCGATCGTGCGGTACGGGACGCCGGAGCCCTTGAGCTCGGCGGTGATCGCCTCGACCGCGCTGCCGCCGTCGTCGACGACGAGGACGGTGAGGTCGATCCGGGGCACGGGTGCGGCGACCGCCTGCGCGGACGGCACGACGGTGGCGAGCAGCGCGGCGGCCGCGAGGACCGCGAGCCGGGCGCCGCGGGGAGCGCCGGTACGGGGTGCGGGGCGGGCGCCGTGCGCGGCGCGGGGCGCGGTTCTGGGCATACGGATTCGGCCGGAGTCCATCGGGTGTGTCCCCCCTCGAACAGGTCAGCCCGGGCCGTCGTGGGATCGGGGGGACCTGTGGAGATGATGCAGATGGTGCAAAGGCGAGAGAGTCGTCCTTGCGGGAATGAGGCGAGTGTGGAGCAGCTCTCCGGGCCTGGAAGGTAAACATGAAAGAGACACCACGGATGAGTGAACCAACGCCGCCGTGAGCGAACCGGGCGAGCGAGCGTAGGCTCGTTCTCGGCCCTCTTCGGGCCGAAATACGATGAGGCGGGCACGGTCGGCCCATCCCTCGACCACCCCGAACCGAACGAAAGCGAGATTTCACCACCGTGACTGCTCTCACTCTCAGCACCGCCGGCGCGGCGACGCTGCGTGCCGACGCCCTCGTCATCGGCGTCGCGAAGTCCGGCAAGACGCTCGTCGTCGCCCCGGGCGCCGAGGCCGTCGACAAGGCCTTCGACGGCCGGCTCGCCGCCGTCCTGGAGACCCTGGGCGCCTCGGGTGCCGAGGGTGAGGCGACGAAGCTCCCCGCCCCCGCCGGCGTGAAGGCCCCGGTCGTCGTGGCCGTCGGCCTCGGCACCGCCCCCGAGGACGGCGAGTCGTACGGCTCGGAGGTCCTGCGCCGCGCCGCGGGTACCGCCGCCCGCGGCCTGACCGGCGTGAAGAAGGCCGCGTTCGCCCTGCCGATCGCCACCGCAGACGACGCCGCCGCCGTCGCCGAGGGCGCGCTGCTCGGCGCGTACTCCTACACCGCGTTCCAGGACACCACCGACGCGAAGAAGCCGCTGGCCGAGGTCGCCCTGCTCGGCGCCAAGCCCCGCGACAAGGCCTACAAGGCCGCCGCGGAGCGCGCCCTGGCCGTCGCCGAGGAGATGAACCGCGCCCGCGACCTGGTCAACATGCCGCCCAACGCGCTGACCCCGGCCACCTTCGCCGCCGCCGCCCAGGCCGCCGGCAAGGAGCACGGCCTCAAGGTCCAGGTCCTCGACGAGAAGGCGCTCGCCAAGGGCGGCTACGGCGGCATCCTCGGCGTCGGCAGCGGCTCCGTGAACCCGCCGCGCCTGGTCCGCGTCGCCTACACCCACCCGAAGGCGGAGCGGACCCTCGCCCTGGTCGGCAAGGGCATCACCTACGACTCGGGCGGCATCTCGCTGAAGCCGGCCGGCCACAACGAGACGATGAAGTGCGACATGGCCGGCGCCGCCGCCGTCCTGTCCACCGTCGTCGCCGCGGCCCGCATCGGCCTCGAGGTCAACGTCACCGGCTGGCTGGCGCTCGCCGAGAACATGCCGTCCGGCTCCGCCACCCGCCCGGGTGACGTGCTGAACATGTACAGCGGCAAGACCGTCGAGGTCCTGAACACCGACGCCGAGGGCCGGCTCGTCCTCGCCGACGCGCTGACGAAGGCCTCCGAGGAGCACCCGGACGCGATCGTCGACGTGGCGACCCTGACCGGCGCGATGGTCCTCGCCCTGGGCGACCGCACCTTCGGCATCATGGCGAACGACGACGACTACCGGACCGCGATCCACGAGATCGCCGAGGAGGTCGGCGAGCAGTCCTGGCCGATGCCCCTCCCCGCGGACCTGCGCAAGACGATGGACTCCCCCACCGCCGACATGGCCAACATGGGCGTCCGGATGGGCGGCGGCCTGATCGCCGGCCTGTTCCTGCAGGAGTTCGTGGGCGAGGGCATCACCTGGGCCCACCTGGACATCGCGGGCCCGGCCTTCCACGAGGGCGCCCCGTACGGCTACACCCCCAAGGGCGGCACCGGCTCCTCGGTCCGCACCCTGGTGAAGCTGGCCGAGCGCACGGCGGCCGGCGAGCTCTGAGCTCACCCGTGACAGGTACGGCCCCGGGCTGCGCGCCCGGGGCCGTACCTGTTCGCCTATTGTTCGCTCGCGACGAAATCCGTAGGTTCGTACGCCGCGCCGACCCCGCCGTACGGACGATCGGCCGTCTCAGAGCACGGCCCCGCGTCCCGCCGTCCGTCAACAAGTGCGAAGATGGGTTCTCGGCAGGACAGGGCCCCCACCACAGGGCCGAAATAAAGCGGCCGAACACCAGCCGCCGCCCGGTCATCGAAGACCGGCGACGAGCGCACATGCATGGAGGACGTGACGTGGCGAACGACGCCAGCACCGTTTTCGACCTAGTGATCCTCGGCGGCGGTAGCGGCGGTTACGCCGCGGCGCTGCGCGGAGCGCAGCTGGGCCTGGACGTCGCACTGATCGAGAAGAACAAGCTCGGCGGCACCTGCCTGCACAACGGCTGCATCCCGACGAAGGCCCTGCTCCACGCCGGCGAGGTCGCCGACCAGGCGCGCGAGGCGGAGCAGTTCGGTGTCAAGGCCTCTTTCGAGGGCATCGACATCAAGGGCGTGCACAAGTACAAGGACGACGTGATCTCGGGCCTGTACAAGGGTCTGCAGGGTCTCGTCGCCTCCCGCAAGGTGACCTACATCGAGGGCACGGGCCGCCTGTCCTCCCCGACCTCCGTCGACGTGGACGGCCGTCGCGTCGAGGGCCGGCACGTCCTGCTGGCCACCGGCTCCGTGCCGAAGTCGCTCCCCGGTCTGGAGATCGACGGCAACCGGATCATCTCCTCGGACCACGCGCTGACCCTGGACCGGGTCCCGGAGTCCGCGATCATCCTGGGCGGCGGCGTCATCGGCGTCGAGTTCGCCTCGGCGTGGAAGTCCTTCGGCACCGACGTGACGGTGATCGAGGGCCTGAAGCACCTCGTCCCGGTCGAGGACGAGAACAGCTCGAAGCTTCTTGAGCGCGCGTTCCGCAAGCGCGGCATCAAGTTCAACCTCGGCACCTTCTTCCAGTCCGCCGAGTACACCGACAGCGGCGTCAAGGTCACCCTGGCCGACGGCAAGACCTTCGAGGCCGAGGTGCTGCTGGTCGCCATCGGCCGCGGCCCGGTCTCCGCCGGTCTCGGTTACGAGGAGCAGGGCGTCGCGATGGACCGCGGCTACGTCCTGGTCGACGAGTACATGCGCACCAACGTGCCGACGATCTCGGCCGTGGGCGACCTCGTCCCGACGCTCCAGCTCGCGCACGTCGGCTTCGCCGAGGGCATCCTCGTCGCGGAGCGCCTGGCCGGCCTGAAGGCCGTCCCGATCGACTACGACGGCGTGCCCCGGGTGACGTACTGCCACCCCGAGGTCGCCTCCGTCGGCATCACCGAGGCCAAGGCCAAGGAGATCTACGGCGCGGACAAGGTCGTCGCCCTGAAGTACAACCTCGCGGGCAACGGCAAGAGCAAGATCCTCAAGACCGCGGGCGAGATCAAGCTCGTCCAGGTCAAGGACGGTGCCGTGGTCGGCGTCCACATGGTCGGTGACCGCATGGGCGAGCAGGTCGGCGAAGCACAGCTGATCTACAACTGGGAGGCGCTGCCGGCCGAGGTCGCGCAGCTCATCCACGCCCACCCGACGCAGAACGAGGCGCTCGGCGAGGCCCACCTGGCCCTGGCGGGCAAGCCGCTGCACTCCCACGACTGACGCTCACGTCATCACAGGGCGCGACGACCACTTTCCGCAATTCGTTAGGAGCAACTGAAACCATGTCGGTTTCCGTAACCCTGCCGGCGCTCGGCGAGAGCGTCACCGAGGGCACCGTCACCCGCTGGCTCAAGGCCGAGGGTGAGCGTGTCGAGGCCGACGAGCCGCTGCTCGAGGTCTCGACCGACAAGGTCGACACCGAGATCCCCGCCCCCGCCTCGGGCATCCTGGCCTCCATCAAGGTCGCCGAGGACGAGACGGTCGAGGTCGGCGCCGAGCTGGCCATCATCGACGACGGCACCGGCGCCCCCGCCCCGGCCGCCGCCGCCCCGGCCGCCGAGGCCGCTCCGGCCCCGGCCGCCGCCCCGGCCCCCGTGGCCGAGGCCCCCGCCGCCCCGGCGCCGGTCGCCGAGGCCCCGGCCGCGGCTCCGGCCGGTGCCGCCTCCGGCACCGACGTCGTGCTGCCCGCGCTGGGCGAGTCCGTCACCGAGGGCACCGTGACCCGCTGGCTGAAGTCGGTCGGCGAGACCGTCGAGGCCGACGAGCCGCTGCTCGAGGTCTCCACGGACAAGGTCGACACCGAGATCCCGGCCCCCGTCTCGGGTGTCCTCCTGGAGATCGTCGTCGCCGAGGACGAGTCCGCCGAGGTCGGCGCCAAGCTGGCCGTCATCGGTGCCGCGGGTGCCGCTCCGGCCCCGGCCGCCGCTCCGGCTCCGGCCGCCGCTCCGGCTCCGGCCGCGCCCGCCGCGGCTCCGGCTCCGGCCGCTCCGGCCGCTCCGGTCGCCGCCCCGGCTCCGGCCGCCCCGGTCGCCGCCCCGGCCCCGGTCGCGCCCGCCGCCCCGGTCGCCGCTCCGGCCCCGGTCGCCGCCGCCCCGTCGATCGCCCCGGCCGTCGTGACCCCGGTCCCGGCGACCCCCGCCCCGGCTCCGGCCGAGGACGGCGCGTACGTGACCCCGCTGGTCCGCAAGCTCGCCACCGAGAACGGTGTCGACCTGGCGGCCGTCAAGGGTTCGGGCGTCGGCGGTCGCATCCGCAAGCAGGACGTCCTCGCGGCCGCCGAGGCCAAGAAGGCCGCCCCGGCCCCCGTCGCCGCCGCTCCGGCCGCCGCGTCGAAGGCCCCGGCCCTCGAGGTCTCCCCGCTGCGCGGTCAGACCGTCAAGATGACCCGCATGCGCAAGGTCATCGGCGACAACATGATGAAGGCGCTGCACGGCCAGGCCCAGCTGACCTCGGTCGTCGAGGTCGACATCACCAAGCTGATGAAGCTGCGCGCCCGCGCCAAGGACGCCTTCGCCGCCCGTGAGGGCGTCAAGCTCTCCCCGATGCCGTTCTTCGTGAAGGCGGCGGCCCAGGCGCTGAAGGCCTTCCCGGTCATCAACGCCCGGATCAACGAGGACGAGGGCACGATCACCTACTTCGACACCGAGAACATCGGTATCGCGGTGGACTCCGAGAAGGGTCTGATGACCCCGGTCATCAAGGGTGCGGGCGACCTCAACATCGCCGGCATCTCGAAGAAGACCGCGGAGCTGGCCGGCGCCGTGCGCGCCAGCAAGATCACGCCGGACGACCTGGCCGGTGCGACCTTCACCATCTCCAACACCGGTTCGCGCGGCGCGCTGTTCGACACGATCATCGTGCCCCCGAACCAGGTCGCCATCCTGGGCATCGGCGCCACCGTGCGCCGTCCGGTCGTCATCAACCACCCGGACCTGGGTGAGACGATCGCGATCCGCGACATGACGTACGTCGCGCTGTCCTACGACCACCGTCTGGTGGACGGCGCTGACGCCGCCCGCTACCTGACGGCCGTCAAGGCGATCCTGGAGGCCGGCGAGTTCGAGGTCGACCTCGGCCTCTGAGCCGCGGTCGCAGGCCCTCCCCGAGGCGCAACGTAACGAGCCTCACCTGCGGCGCCCCCGTTCGGAAGTGTTTCCGGACGGGGGCGCCGCCGTATTGTCTAAGGGTCAACACTCCCCGAGGAGCCTTCATGACCGTCCCCGTCGTCCACTCGCTGCGCGAACAGATCCGCGAGCACATCGTGGAGGGGATCGTCAGCGGCCGCTGGAAGCCGGGGGAGCGGATCGTGGAGCGCCGGATCGCGACCGAGCTGGAGGTCAGCCAGACCCCCGTCCGCGAGGCGCTGCGCGAGCTGGAGTCGCTGCGGCTGATCGAGTCGGCGCCCAACAAGGGCGTCCGGGTCCGCAACCTCACCGCCGCGGACCTGGAGGAGAGCTACCCCGTGCGGGCCGGCCTGGAGCAGATCGCGGCCGAGCTGGCCGCGGGCCGGCTGGCGACCGACTGCTCGGCCCTGGAGCCGCACGTGGCGGCGCTCTACGAGGCGGACGCGACCTCCGACGGCACGGCGCAGGTGCGGCACACGGTGGCCTTCCACCGGGAGTTGGTGAAGGCGGCCGGGAACGGCGTCCTGCTGCACACCTGGGAGACGCTCGGCATCGAGGTCTTCACGGCCCTGTCGATCCGCTGGCTCGGCACGGTCCAGAAGTCGTACGCGGAGGAGCACCAGGAGCTCGTGGAGGCCTTCCGGCGGGGCGACCCGAACATCGGGGCCCTCGTGAAGGCCCATGTGCTCGGCTGCGCCCCGAGGGCCTGACCCACGGCGTGACGCACAGTGATCGGGTCCACCGTCCGGTGGGCCCGCTCATTCGTGCGCACTCCCCCTCAGACAGCGGGTCCCACCTGCGAAAACGGGGCGGAAACCAGGCACCGGGTGCCCTTTTCGCTGGCACCCTGTGCCGACTTTCTCGATCTGAAGAGGTTTTCCCCTTCAACCCTTTGATCGATCATCGATCGCCGGTTTACAGTCTTCGGCGGGCCGTCACCCGGCCCTTCGCCCTGTCCTGCCAGACAAGGCCCCCTTATCTCCACCCCCACCTGTCCGGAAGGCGGCGATCATGACCGATCCCGTAGGCAAGATTCCGAGCGAGCTCGACCAGCTCCCGGACCGTGACACCGAGGAGACCGCCGAGTGGGCGGCCTCCCTGGACGCCGTCACCAAGGCCGCCGGCCCCCACCGGGCCGCCTACCTGATGCGCCGCACGCTCCAGCACGCCGAGGGCGCGGGCCTCGCCCTGCCCAAGCTGCTGGAGACCGATTACGTCAACACCATCCCCACCTCCGCGGAGCCCTCGGTCGGCGAGTTCGGCGGCGACGAGGAGATGGAGCGGAAGATCACCGCGTGGAACCGCTGGAACGCGGCCGCGATGGTCACCCGCGGTTCCAAGTACGGCGTCGGCGGCCACATCGCCACCTTCGCCTCGGCGGCCTGGCTCTACGAGACCGGCTTCAACCACTTCTTCAAGGGCAAGGAAGCCGACGGTTCCGGCGACCAGCTCTTCATCCAGGGCCACGCCTCCCCCGGCATCTACGCCCGCGCCTTCCTCGACGGCCGCCTCACCGAGGCGCACCTCGACAAGTTCCGCCAGGAGTCCGTCGGCGAGGGCCTGCCCTCCTACCCGCACCCGCGCCGGCTGCCCTGGCTGTGGGAGTTCCCCACCGTCTCCATGGGCCTCGGCCCGCTCTCCGCGATCTACCAGGCGCGCTTCAACCGCTACCTGACGAACCGCTCCATCAAGGACGTCTCCGCGTCCCACGTGTGGGCGTTCCTCGGCGACGGCGAGATGGACGAGCCCGAGGCGACGGCGGCGCTCGCGCTGGCCGCCCGCGAGGGCCTGGACAACCTGACCTTCGTCGTCAACTGCAACCTGCAGCGCCTCGACGGCCCGGTCCGCGCCAACTTCAAGATCGTGCAGGAGCTGGAGGCCCAGTTCCGCGGCGCCGGCTGGAACGTCGTGAAGTCGCTGTGGGGCAACGCCTGGGACGAGCTGTTCGCGCTCGACACCACCGGCGCCCTGGTCCGCCGCCTCCGCGAGGTGCCGGACGCGCAGGTCCAGACGTACCAGACCCGCGACGCCGCCTACATCCGCCAGGACTTCTTCGGCAAGGACCCGGCGCTCGCCGCGATGGCGCAGCTGCTGAGCGACGACAAGATCCTGGAGTGCTTCCACCTCTCCCGCGGCGGCCACGAGCCCCGCAAGGTGTACGCCGCGTACAAGGCCGCCGTGGAGTTCAAGGGCGCGCCGACGGTCATCCTCGCGCAGACCGTCAAGGGCTTCACCCTCGGTGAGGGCTTCGCGTCGAAGAACGCGAACCACCAGATGAAGAAGCTCTCCACCGACGAGTTCAAGAACATGCGGGACCTCCTCGAACTCCCGATCTCGGACGCGCAGTTCGTCGACGGCCAGGTGCCCTACGGCCACCCCGGCGCCGACTCCCCCGAGGTCCGCTACCTCCAGGAGCGCCGCGCGGCCCTCGGCGGCCCGGCCCCGGCCCGCCGCACCCACGCGCTCGCGCCGCTGCCGGCCCCGGCCGACAAGTCGTTCGCCGCGTTCGACAAGGGCTCCGGCTCGCAGTCGATGGCCACGACGATGGCGTTCGTCCGCCTCGTCAAGGACCTGGTCCGCGACAAGGAGACCGGCAAGCGCTGGGTCCCGATCGTCCCGGACGAGGCCCGCACCTTCGGCATGGAGTCGCTCTTCCCGTCGCTCGGCATCTACTCGCCGAAGGGCCAGACGTACGAGCCGGTCGACCGCGACCAGCTGATGTACTACAAGGAGGCCAAGAACGGCCAGATCCTCAACGAGGGGATCACCGAGGCCGGTTCGATGGCCGACTTCATCGCCGCGTCCACCGCGTACTCCACGCACGGTGAGGCGATGATCCCGTTCTACATCTTCTACTCGATGTTCGGCTGGCAGCGGACCGCCGACCAGATGTGGCAGCTCGGCGACCAGCTCGGCCGCGGCTTCCTCGTCGGCGCCACCGCCGGCCGCACCACCCTGACCGGTGAGGGCCTCCAGCACGCCGACGGCCACTCGCCGGTGATCGCGGCCACCAACCCGGCGGCGCTGACGTACGACCCGGCGTTCGCCTACGAGGTCGCGGCCATCGTCAAGGAGGGTCTGCGCCGGATGTACGGCGAGGCCGCCGAGGGCGAGGACCAGAACGTCTTCTACTACCTCACGGTCTACAACGAGCCGATGCCGCAGCCGGCCAAGCCGGCCGGGATCGACGAGGGCATCGTCAAGGGCCTCTACCGCTTCAACACGGCCGAGTCCGCCGGTGTCGACGTGCCCGCGAACGCCTCGCGCATCCAGCTCCTCTCCTCCGGCACGGCCATCCACTGGGCCCTGGAGGCGCAGAAGCTGCTCGCCGCCGAGTGGGGCGTGGCCGCCGACGTGTGGTCCGCGACCTCCTGGACGGAGCTGCGCCGCGACGCGCTGGAGGCCGACGCGGCCCTCCTGCGCGGCGAGGAGCGGGTGCCGTACCTCCGCAAGGCCCTGGAGGGCATCGACTCCCCGGTCCTGGCGGTCTCCGACTACATGCGCCAGGTCCCCGACCAGATCGCGCAGTGGGTCGAGCAGGACTGGTCCTCGCTGGGCGCCGACGGCTTCGGCCTCTCGGACACCCGCGACGCGGCCCGCCGCCACTTCGGCGTCGACGCCCAGTCGATCGTCGTCGCCGCCCTCGCGCAGCTGGCCCGCCGCGGCGCGGTCCGCGCGACGGCCGTGAAGGAGGCGCGCGAGCGCTACGGCCTGTAAGGGCCCTCACCCCGTGAGGCGGGCGGCACGCATGATGGAGTCATGCGTGCCGCCCGCCTCATCAAGTTGGTCCTGCTGCTCCAGTCCCGCCCGTCCATGACGGCGGCCGAGCTGGCCGCCGAGCTGGAGGTGTCGGAGCGCACCGTCACCCGGGACGCGCTCGCGCTGTCCGAGGCCGGGGTGCCGGTGTACGCGGACCGCGGGCGGACCGGCGGCTACCGCCTGGTCGGCGGGTACCGCACGCGCCTGACGGGGCTCGCCCGCGGCGAGGCCGAGGCGCTGTTCCTGTCGGGGCTGCCGGACGCGCTGCGCGATCTGGGCCTCGCGGACGCGGCCTCGGCGGCCCGGCTCAAGGTGTCGGCGGCACTGCTGCCCTCGCTGCGGGACGCCCCCGACGCGGTCGGCCGGCGCTTCCACCTGGACGCGCCCGCCTGGTACCAGGAGCCGGAGACCCCCGAGCTGCTGCCCCCGGTGGCCGAGGCCGTCCGGGAGGACCGGTGGATCTCGGCCCGCTACCGGCGCGGGGACGCCGAGGAGGTGGAGCGGGAGCTCCAGCCGTACGGACTCGTCCTCAAGGCGGGCGTCTGGTACGTCTGCGCGCGCTCCGGCACGGCCTTCCGCACCTACCGGATGGACCGCTTCACCGCCGTCGCCGTCTCCGACGAACACTTCACCCGCGACGAGGACTTCGACCTGGCGGCCTTCTGGACCGAGCGCTCCGCCGACTTCGCCCGCTCCCTCCTCCGGGCCGAGGTCGTCGTACGGCTCTCCGCCGCGGGAGCCCGCAGGCTGCCGCACGTCACCGACCGCGCGGCCGCCGAGCGGGCACTGGCGGCCGGAGCACCGGACGCGGACGGCCGGGTGACCGTGACGCTCCCCGTGGAGAGCGAGGACGTCGCCCTCTCCCAGCTGCTCTCGCTCGGCCCCGAGGCCGAGGTACTGGCCCCGGCCTCCCTCCGCGAGCGCTGCGGCGAGGCCGCCCGGGGCCTGGCGGCGCTGTACGCCTGACGTACGGGACCGGCCGCGCTGCCCCTCGTACGTACGGGACCGGCCGCGCTGCCCCTCGTACGTACGGGACCGGCGCGCTGTCCCCCGTACGTACGGGGCCGGCCTGGCTGTCCCCGTACGCCTTGAGACGGCCGCCCTACCGGTAGTCGGCGACGTCCGGCTCGCCCGTCTCGCCGGCGATGATGAAGCCCCAGGCGTCCGGGCGGGAGCCGTCGGCGTCGGTGAAGCCGTACTCCCGCGCGAGCTGCCCGCTGGAGAGGGAACCGCCGTTCCAGCGGTGCCGGTCCGGGTCGGCGGCGAGGGCGGCGACGGCGCGGCCCACGTAGACCGGGGACTCGGAGATCGCGAAGTCGGGGGTCTTCCCGACGGCGTCGCGCCAGTTCTCCTCGGTGACGCCGAACGCGGCGAGCATCTGCTCGGAGCGCAGCCAGCCGGGGGTGAGGGCGACCGCCGTGCCGCCGTGTTCCGCCAGTTCCTCGCCGAGGCCGAAGGCCATGCGGAGGGGGGCGTTCTTGGCGAGGTCGTAGAAGAGGTTCTCGCGGAAGCGGGTGCCGTTGTACTCGGCGGTGCCGTCGGTGACCTCGACGACGAGCCCGCCGGGGTGGCGGATCAGCAGCGGCAGCGCGGTGTGCGAGGTGATGGCGTGGGTGCGCACGCCGAGTTCGAGCATGCGGAGGCCGCCCGCGAGGTCGTTCTCCCAGGTCCTGCGGCCGAAGACGAGCAGGTGCTCGCCGCCCCACACGTCGTTGACGAGGACGTCGAGACGGCCCCGCTCGCGGTCGATACGGTCGACCAGGGCGCGGACCTGGTCGGGTTCGAGGTGGTCGGTGGGGACGGCGACGCCCTCGCCGCCGGCCGCCGTCACCAGTTCGGCGGTCTCCTCGATGGTCTCGGTCGCCCGGCCGACCTCGCTGAGGTGGTCGCGGGTGGTGCGCCCGGTGACGTAGACGGTGGCTCCGGCGGCCCCGAGCTGGACGGCGATGGCCCGTCCGGCGCCCCGGGTGGCCCCGGCGACCAGGCAGATCCGTCCGCGCAGTGGTGTGGTCTCAGTCGTCATGGCGCCAGGCTGACAGGAAAGCCCGACATCCTCTGTCCGGATTCGTTTCGGGGTTTCCGGGTGCGTCGCACTCGCCGGGGCAGGATGCTGGTCCCGTGATGGACGAGACCGCGTTCTGGGAGATCATCGACGCCAGCCGCGTGGCCGCCGACGGCGACCCCGAGGAGCAGGCCGACCTGCTCGTGGAACGGCTGACGGGCCTGGACCCCGACTCCGTGCTCGACTACGCGCGCCACTTCGAGGCCCGCTTCAACCGCGCGTACCTCTGGGACCTGTGGGGCGCGGCGGCCGTGCTGTTCGACGGGGCGGGCGACGAGACCTTCGACTCGTTCCGGTGCTGGCTGATCGGCCAGGGCCGGGAGGTGTACGAGGGGGCCGTGCACGATCCGGACGCGCTCGCGGAGCTGCTCGGCGACTTCGACCTGGAGATCGACGGGGACGGCGAGGAGATCGGCTTCGCGGCGGACGAGGCGTACGAGGCGCTGACCGGCGCCGAGACCCCGGACCTGGGGATCCCGGTGCCGGGCGAGGACCCCCTGGGCACGCCGCTCGACCTGAACGACGACGACGCGCTCTCGGCCCGTTTCCCCCGGCTGTGGGAGCGCTTCGGGGCGGTGTAGCAGAGATCCCGGAGGAGGGTTCCGGGATCCCCGCCCGATGACCGGAGCGGTGGGCGGCGACGGCTCCGGGTGGGCTCAGAAGTGGGTGCCGCCGTCGACGCGGACCTCGGTGCCGGTGATGAACTTCCCGTCCTCGCAGGCGAGCATCGCGACGACGCCGGCGACGGTCTCCGGGCCGGCGAAGCCCTGGCCGAGGGCGGGGGCGAGCTTCGCGAAGAGGGACCAGTCGGTGTCCTCGGGCAGGCCGGGACCCGCGGACTGCTTGCTGGCACCGCTGCCGTCGGTCATGCCGGAGGAGATGGAGCCGGGCTGGACGGCGGTGAAGCGGATGCCCTGCTTGGCGTACTCGGCGGCGAGCGCGTGGGTCATGGACTGGATGCCGCCCTTGCTGGCCGCGTAGGCGGACATGTAGGGGTGGGCGAACATCGCGGAGGTGGAGGAGAAGTTCACGACGGCGGAGCCCTCGCCCTCCAGGAGGGCGGGGATCGCCTCGCGGATCACGAGGAAGGTGCCGGTGAGGTTGATCCGGATCACCTGCTCGAAGGAGTCGAGGCTCGTCTCGTGGGTGTGCGAGGAACGCAGGATGCCGGCCGCGTTGACCAGGACGTCCAGGCCGCCCAGCGCCTCGACGGCGGCGGCGACGCCGGCCCGTACGGAGGCCTCGTCGGCGACGTTCAGGACGACGGTGGTGAGGCGGTCGGCGGCCTCGCCGGCCTTGGCGACGGTGTCCTTCAGTCCGTCCTCGCTGATGTCGGCGGCGACGACGCGACCGCCCTCGGCGAGCATGCGCAGGACGGTGGCCTGGCCGATGCCGGAGCCGCCGCCGGTGATGAGGGCGCGGCGTCCTTCGTAACGGGTCAGGTGGTTCATGGCGGCAACCTCTCGATGTCAAGCATTCAATAGAACGCTGACACCGTACGCCTGGATGGCACGTTTTGCCATACCTGCACGTTGTGCACTCCAGGCCCTCCCGGGCGTACGCTTCGTACGGTGAGCACCAAGCCCCCCTCCCCGTCACTGACGGAGCGCCGCAAGGCCGCCACCCAGCTGGACATCGCCCGCGCCGCCGCCGAGCTCTTCACCGAGCGCGGCCCCGACGGCACCACGGCCGAGGACATCGCCCAGCGGGCCGGGGTCGCCCTGCGCACCTTCTACCGCTACTTCCGCTCCAAGCAGGACGCCGTGGCCCCCCTCCTCGCCGGCGGCGCCGACCGCTGGCGGCAGGAGCTCGCCGAGTCCGGCGCCGAGGCGGGAACCGGCCTCGGCGAACTCCTGGAGCGTTCGATCGCCACGTCGCTCACCCCCCGGGACGAGGCCTCCGCCGAGGGCCTGCGCTGGACCCGCGGGATGCTCCGCGCCGCCACCCGCGACCCCGCCCTCCGGGCCGTCTGGTACCGGGTCAACCAGGAGTCCGAGGAACGGCTCCGCGAGGTCGTCGCCACGCTCGCCGGACCCGGCGCCGACCCGCTGGAGGTACGGCTCGTGGCAGCCGCGGCCACGGACGCCATCCGGATCGCGCTGGAGAGCTGGTCCGAGACCGGCCCGGAGGCGGACACCGGGGACGGGACCGACGCCGCGGACGGGGCCACCGCCGGGCACGGGAGCGGCGCCGGAGGCGGGACCGCGTCCGGGCGCGGGACCGGTGCCGCGAACGGAACCGCCGCCGGGCACGGGGCCGACGCCGGCGCGCCCGTGCGCGGCGAGGGCTCCCCGGCCGCCCTCGCGGTCCGCTGCCTGCGCGAACTGACCGGCGGGATGCGGCTGCTGCGCCACTCGGCCGAGTAGCGACTCAGCCGAGTAGCGAACGGCCCATCAGGACATCGTCCACGTACACCCCGTCGAGCAGGAACTCCCCCGGCTGCACGCCCTCGACGGCGAAGCCCTCGGAGGCGTACAGCGCGCGGGCCGGCGCGTTGTGCCCGAGCACCCGCAGCGTGATCCGCCTCGCGCCGTCCTCCCGCGACCGGTCCATGGCCGCCCTCAGAAGCGCCCTGGCGACCCCCCGCCCCCGGGCGGCCTCGGCGACGACGAGGCCCTGGATCTGGCGGACGTGGGCGTTGGTGACGAGCGGGGTCGGCGGCACCACCCGGACGTAGCCGACGAGCGCTCCCCCGCGCACGGCGACCAGGTAGTGCCCCGGCACGTGGCGGTCGTCGAAGAAGGGTTCGTACGGCTCCGCGGGGGCGGGCCCCACGGCGTGGAGGGTCGACCAGGCTGCCCGGTCGAGCACGCCGAGGGCGTCCTCGTCGTCAGGTTCCGCTGAACGTATGTGCGTCTCCGGCGCGATCATGACGGCCACTGTGTCACGCACCGGGCGGGAAGGGCAGGATGGTGCCCATGCAGCGTTCCACGATCCGCAAGCGTGTCGCCGTCACCGGCGCCTCCGGGCTCATCGGCTCCGCCCTCGTCCGCTCCCTCCGCGCCGACGGCCACGACGTCCTCCGGCTCGTCCGCCGCCCGGCCGAGGCCGCCGACGAGGTCGAATGGGACCCGAAGCGGCTGCACGTCGACGCCGCCGGGCTCGTCGGCGTCGACGCCGTCGTCCACCTGGCGGGCGCCGGGGTCGGCGAACGCCGCTGGAACGAGGCCTACAAGAAGGAGATCCGGGACAGCCGGGTGCTCGGCACCACGGCGATCGCCCAGGCGCTCGCCTCGCTCGCCGACCCGCCGGAGGCGCTCGTCTGCGGCACGGCGCTCGGCTGGTACGGGGACACCGGAGACCGCGCGGTCGACGAGAGCGCACCCGCCGGCACCGGCTTCCTGCCCTCGGTGTGCGTCGCGTGGGAGGCCGCCGCCGCCCCCGCCGAAGAGGCCGGCATCCGCGTCACCTACGCCCGTACCGGCCTCGTCGTGGCGCGCGAGGGCGGGGCGTGGGGACGGCTCTTCCCGATCTTCCGCGCCGGGCTCGGCGGACGGATGGGCGACGGCCGCCAGTACTGGTCGTACATCTCCCTCCACGACGAGGTCGCCGCCCTCCGCCACCTGGTCGACACCCCCTCCGTCACCGGCCCTGTCAACCTCACCGCCCCCGAACCCGTCACCAACCGCGAGGTGACCGCGGCGATGGGCCGGGTGCTCCGCCGCCCGACCCTGTGCACCGTGCCCGCCGCCGCCCTCAAGGTCGCCCTCGGCGACTTCGCCCAGGACGTGCTGGGCAGTCAGCGCGTCCTCCCCGGACGCCTGTTGGAGTCCGGCTTCGACTTCGCCTTCCCCACGATCGACGACGCGATCCGCGCGGCGGCCCACTGACGGACGCACCGGACTCCCGCGCCGCTTCCCCGCACCCACCGCGCTGCACACGTGCCTCCGCATGCCTGCCGGGGCGTGCCCGCCCCCGTGGACCAGCCTCCGTGGGCCTGTCCCGCGCGCCCGCCTCCGTAGGTCTGCACCCCGCGTGCCCGCCTCCGTACGCCCGGCTACGCGTCCCTGTGCTCCCCCGTGCCGCACGCACCCCGGTGCGCGCGGCTGGCAGTTGTGGGAGCGCTGCCTAGGCTCGACCCGAACGGCGAACTCGGGCATTCCGGAGGCCCGTTGGGGGCATAGGCCTCCCACCGGCCGCGCCGACCTGGGGAGGGGCACGTGCTCAGCAGCGCAGACAGCGCAAGGACCGCACAGCGTACGGACGTCGTGGAGACCGTCGACGTCGTGATCGTGGGAGCCGGCATCGCGGGACTCACGGCCGCCCACCGGCTGACCGGCGCCGGACTCTCCGTCGCCGTCCTGGAGGCGGAGACGCAGATAGGAGGCCGGCTGGCGACCGACGCCGTCGACGGCTTCCTGCTCGACCGGGTGGGAGCACCGCTCACCCTGTCGTACGAGGAACTACGGGCGGTGCCGGGGCTCGACGGCCTCGTGCTGCGCCCCTACGGCCCCGGGGTGCTCGTGCACACCGACGGCCGGTACGCGCGATGGGGCGCACCGCACCCCCGCAGGACCCCCGGAGGGGCCCGGGGCGGGGGCCACCGGAGCGTGGGGGGAGCGTTCAGCGTGGCGCGCGCCCTCGCGAGCGCCCCCCGGCATCCGGCCGCCTCGCTCGACCAGGCGCGGCTCGGCGCGTCCCTCGTCCGGCTCGCCGCGACCCCGACGCAACGGCTGCTCGCCCGCCCGGAGCGGACCGCGCGCGAGGCCCTCACGTCCAGACTGCCCGCGCGGACCGTCCAGGGAGTGCTGCGGCCCCTGCTCGCGGCGCTCCTCGCCGACCCCGACCTCGGCACGTCCAGCCGCCAGGCGGACCTGGCGCTCCGCGCGTTCGCCCGGGGGCGGCTGTCCGCGCCCCAGGGCGGCTCGGCGGCGCTCCCCCAGCGGCTCGCCGCCACGCTGCCGCCCGGCACCGTCCGTACCGGCGTACGGGTCACGGAGGCGTCCGTCTCGCGGGTCACGACGGCGGAGCACGGCGTGCTCGGCTGCCGCTCGATGATCCTCGCGACCGGGGCGCGGTCCGCCGCGGCCCTGCTGCCCGGCCTCCGGACGCCCGGCTTCCACCCGGTCACCGTCCTCCACCACACGGCGCCGGTGGCACCCACCGCGGACCCGACGCTCATCCTGGAATCCGACCCCGGCGGGCCCGTGGCCCACACCGCCGTCATGAGCGCCGTCGACCCGAGCCGCGCGCCGGCCGGGCGGGCCCTCATCACCTCCACGGTGCTCGGCACGCCGCCCGACGACACCGAACGGCGCGTCCGCAAACACCTCGCCACGCTGTACGGCACGTCCACCGACGAATGGGAGCTCCTCGACCTCCACCACACGCCGGACGCCGTCCCCGCGATGCCGCCCCCGCACGACACCGGCCGCTCCGTACGCCTCCTCGCCGGCCTCTACGTCTGCGGCGACCACCGTGCCGCCGGCACCGTCCACGGCGCCCTCACCTCCGCCCACCGCGCCGCCACCGCCCTCCTCACCGACCTCGGCCTCCCCCTCACTCCCGCCCCCGCCCCCGAACAGGCCGCCTGACCCCCCCGCACGCGCGGCGGCCCGCGCCCCGAGCGCCCAGGTTCCGCGCCGCACCCGGCAGTACGGGCTGCGCCACGGGGCCCGGAGTTGCGAGCCGCATCCCCGGACGCCGGGGGTGCGGACCGCCCTCCCGGGCGCCGGGGACAGGCCGCCGTCCCCGTTGCGGGCAACCACCCACCAGGGAAGGGCCCACCCCGTTGTGGCCCACCGGCCGGCTCAGCCGGGCCTGACCTGGCCCACCCCGTTGTGGGCAATCGTCCGCCAGGGGCGTGGGCGCGGGTGGAAGGGCACAGGGCTCGGGTTCCGGGCTCAGAGGCTCGGGCCCCCAGGCTCAGGGGCTCGGGCCCCGGAGGTCGGGTTCCCGGGCTCGGGCCCTGGTTCCCAGGGCTCGGGTTCCGGGACTCGCACTCGGACTCGCACTCGGACTCGGACTCGGGCCCTGGGGTACGGGGCACGGATTTCGGGGTTCGGGCCCCGTAGGGGGTGGGTTAGTTGAGGGTGGCTACTCGGTCTCGGTAGGTGCGGGCGGCGGCGGCGTCGCGGTAGGGCTCGAGGCGGCGCTCGAAGTCGCGGACGTATTCGACGGCGCGGGCGGACCGCATTTCGGAGGCCTGCTGGGCGGCCTCGGCTCCGAGCACGCAGGCTTGGTCGAGTTCGCCGAGGGCGAGGCGGGAGGTGGCGAGGACGACCCGGCAGAAGAGGCGGCTGCGGGCGAAGCCGGGGGCGCGGAGTTGGAGGGCGCGTTCGGCGTGCTGGGCGGCGGGCCGGTACTGCTGGAGGTCGCGGTGGCAGTGGCCGAGCTCGTCGGCGAGCTGGGCCTCGTCGAACATGCGGGCCCAGTAGGGCACCTCGTCGCCGGGCCGGGCCGCTTCGAGGGCGCGTTCGGCGCGGACGAGGGAGGCGCTGCAGGCGCGGGCCTCGCTGAGGACGGCGTGTCCGCGGGCCTCGATGGCGTGGAGCATCGCCTGGACGACGGGCGGCGCGGCGGGGCCGACGCCCTGCTGGGCGACCCGGGCGAGCTGCACGGCCTCGCGTCCGTGGCCGAGGTAGACGGCCTGGCAGCTCATGGTGAGGAGCACGTACGAGCCGTAGGCCCGGTCCCCGGCGGCCTGGGCGAGGCGCAGCGCCTGGACGAAGTAGCGCTGGGCGAGGCCGTGGGCGGCGATGTCGTACGACGTCCAGCCGGCGAGCCGGGTGAGGTCGGCGACGGCGGCGAAGAGGCGGCGGCCGGTGGTCTCGCCGTACGTGCCGCGCAGCATGGGCTCGGCCTCGTGCTCCAGGTAGCGGACGAGGGCCTGGCGGGCGTGGCCGCCGCCGTAGGCGTGGTCGAGGGTGCGGAAGAGTTCGCCGACGGAGCGGAGGGCGGCGATGTCTCCGCTGGAGACCCGCTGGCCGGGTCCCCGGTCGGTGCCGCGCTGGCGGGGTACGGAGAAGCGGCCCTGGGGCGGGACCCGGGGGTCGTGCGGGGGCGTGCCGGCGGGGGGCCGGGTGGCGGTGGGTGCGGGTTCCCCGCGTGCGACCCGGTCGTCGGCGCGGCCGATCAGCCAGTCGCGGCTGGGGACGACCAGGCCGGCGGGGGTGAAGGCGATCTTGCGGAGTTCGGCGTGGCTGCCGGAGTCCTTGCGCCACAGGCCGCTGACGATGTCGACGGCCTCCTCGGGGGTGGCGGCGAACTCCAGGCCCGCGTAGACCGGCGCGCAGGCGTCGAGGCCGAGGTCCTGGGCGGAGAGCCGGCGGCCGAGGCGGCGGGTGAAGACCTCGGCGATGAGGGCGGGGGTGGTGCCGCGCGGCTGCTGCCCGCGGAGCCAGCGGGTCACGGAGGTCTTGTCGTACCGCAGGTCGAGGCCGTGTTCCAGACCGAGCTGGTCGACCCGTCTCGCGAGGCCCGCGTTGGAGAACCCGGCTTCGGCGATGAGCGCGGCGAGCTGGCGGTTCGGGATGCGCTGCGGTGGTCGTTCCGTCATCAGCTGTGCGGTCTCCTGCCTTCCGGGTCCCGGCGTCAGCCCCGTCGGACCCTCATGGAACGGCGCGAATTTAGCGGTCTCCGCGGCCCGTACCGCCACCTTCGCCCCACATTCATCCGATCGTGTGAGGATTGACGGCATCGCTGACGTAGGCGCCCCCGGTCACCTGCCGGAGGGGTGTCCGCGCCGCCGCCGTACAGTGGCATGGGCGCGAATGACGCATCGGTGCCGAGCCGGCCCGGGATGATCCCCGGTCCCCGGTCGCCGGCACCCAGGAGGAGGCATGGCCGTGAGTGAGCTGCGATTCGTCCGCCTTGGGTTCGGCGCGGAAGCCGTCGAGTACCAGGTGGCCTGGGACAAGCAGCGCGAGGTGCACGCCGCGCGGTTCGCCGACGAGATCGATGACACCTGCCTGCTCCTGGAGCACCCGCCGGTCTACACGGCGGGGCGGCGCACGGCGGAGAGCGAGCGCCCGCTGGACGGGACGCCGGTGGTGGACGTGGACCGCGGCGGGAAGATCACTTGGCACGGCCCCGGCCAGCTGGTCGGCTATCCGATCATGAAGCTGCCCCGCCCGGTGGACGTCGTCGCGCACGTCCGGCGCCTGGAGGAGGCCCTGATCCGCACGGCCGCCGAGTTCGGCGTGGAGACGTCGCGGGTCGAGGGGCGCAGCGGGGTCTGGGTGCTCGGCGACCCGGTCGAGCAGCGGCCGTCGTTCGGCGGGCTGTCCCTCGACTTCGATCCCCGGCTGACGGACGAGGAGTTCGACCCGCGACTGAACGGTCCCGAGTACGCCCCCTCCAACGCCGGCCAGCGCCGTGAGGACCGCAAGCTCGCGGCCATCGGCATCCGGGTCGCGAAGGGCGTCACCATGCACGGCTTCGCCCTCAACGTGAACCCGGACAACACCTGGTTCGACCGCATCATCCCGTGCGGGATCCGCGACGCGGGCGTGGCCTCGCTCGCGAACGAGCTGGGCCGGGACGTCACGATCGAGGAGGTGCTGCCGGTGGTGGAGCGCCATCTGCGGGAGGTCCTGGAGAGCGCGGAGCTGAAGCCCCGCGAGATCGAGCGCCCGGCGGAACCGGCCTCGGCCTGAGGGTCCCGGGAGGAGTCCCGGACCCCGGGAGGAGTCCCGGACCCCGGGAGGAGTCCTGGGGTCCGCGGGAGGAGTCCCGAGGTCCCCCCGGAGGAATCCCGAGGGTCCCCGGGAGGAATGCAGGGTCCTGGCCAGAGGTTGGCCAGACGTAGTAAGGCATGGGAACCAACGGCGTACCCTGGTGTGCGCCGAAGAATCGAAGCTACAGGAGCCGATGTGTCCGCAGTCGCCCCCGACGGACGCAAGATGCTGCGCCTGGAGGTCCGGAACGCCCAGACCCCCATCGAGCGCAAGCCCGAGTGGATCAAGACCCGCGCGAAGATGGGTCCGGAGTACACGAAGATGCAGAGCCTCGTGAAGAGCGAGGGCCTGCACACGGTCTGCCAGGAGGCGGGCTGTCCCAACATCTTCGAGTGCTGGGAGGACCGCGAGGCCACCTTCCTCATCGGCGGTGACCAGTGCACCCGCCGCTGCGACTTCTGCCAGATCGACACGGGCAAGCCCGAGGCGCTGGACCGTGACGAGCCGCGCCGCGTGGGCGAGTCGGTCGTCACGATGGACCTGAACTACGCCACGATCACGGGCGTCGCGCGCGACGACCTGGAGGACGGCGGCGCCTGGCTGTACGCGGAGACCGTGCGCCAGATCCACCAGCAGACCGCGGACCGCGCCGAGGGCCGGACCAAGGTCGAGCTGCTCGCCCCCGACTTCAACGCGGTGCCGGAGCTCCTGGCGGAGGTCTTCGCCTCCCGCCCCGAGGTCTTCGCGCACAACGTGGAGACGGTCCCGCGGATCTTCAAGCGGATCCGTCCCGGCTTCCGCTACGAGCGGTCCCTGGACGTCATCACGAAGGCGCGGGACTACGGTCTGGTCACGAAGTCGAACCTGATCCTCGGCATGGGCGAGACCCGCGAGGAGGTCAGCGAGGCGCTCCGCCAGCTGCACGACGCGGGCTGCGAGCTCATCACGATCACCCAGTACCTGCGTCCGTCCGTCCGGCACCACCCCGTCGAGCGCTGGGTGAAGCCGCAGGAGTTCGTGGAGCTGAAGGAGGAGGCCGACCAGATCGGCTTCTCCGGCGTGATGTCGGGCCCGCTGGTCCGTTCCTCGTACCGCGCGGGGCGCCTCTTCCAGCAGGCGATCGAGAAGCGCGGCGCGGTCGACAACGCCACGCAGGCCGTCTGAGACGGCGCGCGGTGCACGCGAAGCCCGTGTGAATCCGCGCACAAGTAGTTACTGGCCAGTAGTGGCCGGATCCGGTGCGGCCCGTACGGCCCCGCAGCTCAGCGGGGGCGTACGGGCCGCACCGGCGTTCCCGCACTCGCCCGACCGGCCGCATCAACGTTTCATCAGTGTTTGACCACCGGGTCACGCCCTGGTAACACCGATCTGTGAGCCTGGATTCACTCACCGCCACCACCCGCCCGCATCCCCCCACCTCGTCTCACCCGCAATCGAGAGAGGACCCCGACATGCCGGCCGCATCGACGCACGTCCGCGTCACCGCGATCCCGTCCGTCACCGACGCCCTGAAGGCCGTGGAGGCGCTGCTCCTCGGCGCCGGGCAGCGCACCGCCCGGCGCAACGCCTGGAACTCCGTCCTGGAGGACCGCCGCCGCGCCCGCGACCGGGTCGAGGCCCAGCATGTGATGGAGGCCGCGTCCGGTCGGACCTCGCGGGCCACGTAAACTTCAGGACATGGCGAGGAAGGCAAACACGGGCAGCGCTGACGCTGCGACTCCAGGGCGACTGAAGCAGATCGCCCTCACGTACCAGATGACCCGGAAGGCCGACCCCAAGGTCGGTCTGGTCGTCGCGGGCGTGGGCATCGTCGTACTCGGTGCCCTCCTCGGGATCGGCTTCCTCATCGGTCATCCGGTCTATCTGGGCATCCTGGGCTTCGTCCTGGCGCTCCTGGCGGCGGCCATCGTGTTCGGACGGCGCGCCGAGCGCGCCGCCTTCGGGCAGATGGAAGGCCAGCCGGGCGCGGCCGCGGCGGTGCTCCAGAACGTCGGACGCGGCTGGACCACGACCCCCGCGGTCGCGATGAACCGCAGCCAGGACGTCGTGCACCGCGCGGTCGGCCGCGCCGGCATCGTGCTGGTCGCCGAGGGCAACCCGAACCGGGTCAAGACCCTGCTCGCGGCCGAGAAGAAGCGGATGAACCGCGTCGTGGTGGACGTGCCGGTGCACGACATCATCGTCGGCGACGGCGACGGCCAGGTGCCGCTGAAGAAGGTCCGCACGACCATGCTCAAGATGCCCCGGGTGCTCACCGGCCCCCAGGTCACCGCCGCCAACGACCGGCTGCGGGCGATGGGCGACCTGATGAGCAACATGCCGCTGCCGAAGGGTCCGATGCCGAAGGGCATGCGGATGCCGCGCGGCGGAAAGACGCGCTGACAGGACGATTCCGCACTCCGTACGAGGAAGGCCCCGGACCGCTCGGTCCGGGGCCTTCCTCGTACGCGTGCCGCGAGCGGCTCAGATGCGGACCTGGACGGCGCCGGAGAGGCGGTCGTGGAGGCCGCGGCCGTCACGGTCCCAGATGAGGGCCGGGAGGGCGAGGCAGAGGAGCAGGGAGCGGACCGCCACGCGGCCGAGGCCCAGCCGTCCGCCGTGCGCCGAGACGACCCGCAGGCCGAAGACGCGCTTGCCGGGCGTCGAGCCGACGGTGCCGACCGTCAGCACGCTCAGGACCAGCAGGATGCCGAGTGCCCAGTTGCCCGTCGCCTGGCTGTAGCCGTCGGTGACGAGGCCGTATGCGATCAGCAGGCACAGGGCCCAGTCGACGGCCAGGGCGCCGAGGCGCCGCCCGGGACGGGCGATCGAACCGGGGCCGTGCTCCGGCAGCCCGAGCTGCTGACCGCGGTATCCGAAGTCGACGCCTGCGTCCTCGGCCGCCGCGCGGGGGCCGGAGAGCCAAGATCCGAGTGCTTGCCTGTTGTCCACCCGACCACGGTACTGCGCCCGGTTTCGATCACTTCGGCCCGGGTACGCCTACGGCTTCGGCGCGCGCGATGACACCCACCCCGGTTAACTTCGACGAAACAATTGGGTCATGCTTGAGAAATCCCGTCTGCCTATGGTCGGGTCCAGCGTGTGCCACCGCACTGGCCGCATGACCGAGCTGCAACCCCGCCCCTCCCCGGGCCGGGAGTAGGAGGAGTTGGATGTCCGAGAAGCACGGGTTCCAGAACGCCGACGAGGTCCAGAAGTTCATCAAGGACAACGACGTCAAGATGGTCGACGTCCGGTTCTGCGACCTTCCGGGCGTGATGCAGCACTTCACGATCCCCGCGACGGCGTTCGACCCGTCCGAGGAGCTCGCCTTCGACGGCTCGTCCATCCGCGGCTTCCAGGCGATCCACGAGTCCGACATGGCGCTCCGCGCCGACCTGTCGACGGCCCGCGTGGACCCCTTCCGCCGCGACAAGACGCTGAACATCAACTTCTTCATCCACGACCCGATCACGGGCGAGCAGTACAGCCGTGACCCGCGCAACATCGCGAAGAAGGCCGAGGCGTACCTCGCCTCCACCGGCATCGCCGACACCGCCTACTTCGGCCCCGAGGCGGAGTTCTACGTCTTCGACTCGGTGCGCTTCGAGACCTCCGCGAACCAGGGCTTCTACCACATCGACTCCGAGGCCGGCGCCTGGAACACCGGTGCGGAGGAGAACAACCGCGGCTACAAGGTCCGCTACAAGGGCGGCTACTTCCCCGCCCCGCCGGTCGACCACTTCGCCGACCTGCGCTCCGAGATCTCCCTGGAGCTGGAGAACGTCGGCCTCCAGGTCGAGCGCCAGCACCACGAGGTCGGCACCGCCGGCCAGGCCGAGATCAACTACAAGTTCAACACGCTGCTCGCCGCGGCCGACGACCTGATGCTCTTCAAGTACATCGTGAAGAACGTCGCCTGGCGCAACAACAAGACCGCGACCTTCATGCCGAAGCCGATCTTCGGCGACAACGGCTCGGGCATGCACGTCCACCAGTCGCTGTGGTCGAACGGCGACCCGCTGTTCTACGACGAGACCGGCTACGCGGGCCTCTCGGACACCGCCCGCTACTACATCGGCGGCATCCTCAAGCACGCCCCGTCGCTGCTCGCCTTCACCAACCCGACGGTGAACTCGTACCACCGCCTGGTCCCGGGCTTCGAGGCCCCGGTCAACATGGTGTACTCGCAGCGCAACCGCTCCGCCGCCATGCGCATCCCGATCACGGGCTCGAACCCGAAGGCCAAGCGCGTCGAGTTCCGCGCGCCGGACCCGTCCTCGAACCCGTACCTCGCCTTCTCCGCCCTGCTCCTCGCGGGCCTCGACGGCATCAAGAACAAGATCGAGCCGGCGGAGCCGATCGACAAGGACCTGTACGAGCTCGCTCCCGAGGAGCACGCCAACGTCCAGCAGGTCCCGACCAACCTCGAGGCCGTCCTCAACGCCCTCGAGGACGACAACGAGTACCTCCAGGCCGGCGGCGTCTTCACCTCCGACCTCATCGAGACCTGGATCGACTACAAGCGCACCCACGAGATCGCCCCGATCCAGCTGCGCCCCCACCCGCACGAGTTCGAGCTCTACTTCGACCTCTAAACCGCGGGTCCGCACCGACGCGTGCCGTGTGCCGAAGGCCGCCACTCCGGAGTTCCGGGGTGGCGGCCTTCGCCGTTCTCAGGACTTGGTGAGGGTGAGGGCGGTCGTGTCGTAGCGGGTCACGGTCGCCGGGTAGTCGCGGTCGTCGGTGGTGCTGTACGTGTTGAGGGTCGCGGCGCCGGGCTGGAAGGTGGCCGTGGGGTCGATGTTGCTGGGGAAGGACGTGGTCCACGGGACCGGGGCGCCCGGTTGGCAGGGGACGATCAGGTTCTCGTGGGAGCCGGTCGCCGCGGCCTTCTTCTGGGTCTGGTTGGCGCTGACGTTGAAGGTGACGTACGCCGTCTTGTTGCAGGTGACGGTGCCGCCGACGGTGATCTCGCCGGTGCGGCCGTCGACCGTGCCGGTGGGGTTCAGACCGACGTCGACGGTGAGGACCGGGGGCGGCTCGGGCATCCGGGCGTGGAGTTCGCCGCGTACGGGAAGGGTGGCGCCGGTGCAGGTGCGCTCGAAGGTGGCGTCGATCTCCCGGATGTAGCCGTAGGGGCCGTACACGATGTGGGAGACGGTGAAGGAGCCGGTGCCGCTCTCGCAGTAGCGGTCGCCGGAGAACTGGAGCTGCGGGTCCTCCGGGCGGGCTTCGGGCCAGCTGCGGGCGTTGGTGTACGTGACGCCCTCCTGGAGCTTCTGGCCGTACGGCGCGGACATGCCGAGGGCCCAGCGCTCGCCCTCCGGGGTCACGACGACGGCACCGGCGCCGGATTCGCCCGAGGGGCCCGTGACGTCGAACAGGTCGGTCGACTCGGGCGTCAGGGCGTAGGACTGCCCTCCCGAGATGTACTCCCCCGGGTCACCGGCGAACACGAGGGAACCGGTCACCGCCTCGTGGGCCTGCGCCGTCCCCGTCAGCGGGCTCGCCGTCACCGCCAGGGCCAGGACTGCCGTGAGGACGGCGGCCGGGCGGGAGAAGCGGGCGGGCTTGAGCGATCTCATCGAACGTCTCCTTGTGAGAGGTGTGGGCTTCGATCGGCTACCGCGTCGTCGAGGGGGTGGCGATGATCTCCTCGGCAGCACGTCGGCGAACCTAACAAGCCCCACTGACAACGCCGTTCGACGGCGAAGGCCGCCGCCCCGGGCTGGGGCGGCGGCCTTCGGTCGTGCGGGTGCGTGCGCCTACGGGGGCGCGTGCGTCTGCGCGTGCTGGTGCGGGTCAGCGGCCGTAGCGGATGAGGGCGCGGACCATGCGGCAGGTCGTGTCGGACGGCGGGTGGATGCCGATGCTCTCGGCGGTGGTGCGTATGGTCGTGTCGGTGGCCTTCGACGGCAGGTACACGCCCGCGTCGAGGAGGGCGATGGCGAGGCGCATGGCCTTGAGCCGCCGGTTGTGCGTCACGTACCACTCGCGGGGTCGGCCCGCGGGAAGCGGCTTCCGCTGGAGGGGCTTCCAGGGTTCGATGGACGGCGTGCGGATCACGGCGAGAGCCATGGGCTACCTCCTGGCGAACGGCGGGATGGGGGCCCTCCCCGGGACCCTCACCTTCACCCCCCATTTTAGAGACCCCCACTGACAATCGCCCCTGGCCAGATAGGGTTTAGGGGGTGGTGGCCGGAGGCCTGGGGGGTACCGTGTCGGGCATGGAGATCTGGATCAACCCCGCCTGTTCCAAGTGCCGCAGCGCCCTCACCCTGCTCGACGCCGAGGGCGCCGACTACACCGTGCGCCGCTACCTCGAGGACGTCCCGTCCCCGGACGAGATCCGGAGCGTCCTCGACCGCCTCGCGCTCGAACCGTGGGACATCACGCGCACCCAGGAGACCGCCGCCAAGGACCTCGGCCTCAAGGAATGGCCCCGTGACGCCGCGAACCGGGAGCGGTGGATCGAAGCCCTCTCCGCGCACCCCAAGCTGATCCAGCGGCCCATCATCACCGCGGAGGACGGCACCGCCGTCGTCGGCCGGACCGAGGAAGCCGTACGGGACGCGCTGTCCCGGTGAGCCGGTGAGCCGGTGAGGCTGTGAGCCGGTGAGGCTGTGGCTCGGTGAACCGGGGGCTCAGCGAGCCGGTGGCTCACGGAGCCGGTGACCCTCTGACCCACTGACCCTCTGACCCTCTGACCCGGTGACCCTCTGACCCGGTGACCTGGAGCGACGACATCGTGCTCGGCAACGATCTGCATCTCGACCTCACCGCGGGCGGCAGCCGACGAGCCGCGCTCATCGCGGCGCTGCGCGAGGCCGTACGGTGCGGGCGGCTGGCCCCCGGCACGCGGCTTCCGCCCTACCGATCGCTCGCCGCAGACCTGGGCATCGCCCGCAACACCGTCGCCGACGCCTACGCCGAGCTGGTCGCCGAAGGCTGGCTCACCGCCCGCCAGGGCTCCGGGACCCGCGTGGCCGAGGGCGTCACCGAGGGCTGGTCCAGCGCCCACCAGGGGGCGGGGACGCGGGCGGCCGAGACCGAGGGGGCACCCGCGGGCGTTGGGGCCGCCCAGGGTTCGGCGCCCGGCCGCCGAGGGACGGGAGCGGGCGCCGCCGAGGGTTCGACGACCGCGCGCCGCGGGGCGGGGGGCCGCCCGGCCGGCGGGCGCGCCGTGCCCGCCCCCGGGGCGGCGCCGGTTGCCGTGCAGACGCAGCCGCCCGCGCCGTACGACCTGGTGCAGGGCAAGCCGGACCCGGGAGCCTTCCCTCGCGGGGCCTGGCTGACGGCGGCCAAGCGGGCGTTGACGGCCGCGCCGCACGAGGTGTTCGGGATCGGGGACCCACGGGGGCGGGTCGAGCTGCGGACGGCGCTGTCCGCGTACCTCGCACGGGTGCGCGGGGTACGGACCGGGCCCGAGCGGATCGTGGTGTGCTCGGGCGCGGCGCACGCGCTGCGACTGCTCGCCCGGGCCGTCGGGGAGGCGGGGCCGTGGGCCGTCGAGGCGTACGGGCTGCCGTTCCACCGCGGGCTGCTCGCCGAGGCCGGGGTCGGCACGCTGCCGGTGCCCGTCGACGGGGAAGGGGCGAGGGTCGCGGAGATCCCCGCCGGGGCGGGCGCCGTGCTGCTCACCCCCGCCCACCAGTTCCCGACCGGCGGCCCCCTGCACCCCGAGCGGCGGGCCGGCGTCCTGGAATGGGCCCGGCGGACGGGCGGGCTCGTGATCGAGGACGACTACGACGGGGAGTTCCGCTACGACCGGCGACCCGTGGGCGCCGTCCAGGGCCTCGACCCCGAACGCACCGTCCTCGTCGGCTCCGTCAGCAAGAGCCTCTCCCCCTCCCTGCGCATCGGCTGGATGTGCCTGCCGGCCGTACTCGTGGACGGTGTCGTCGCCGCGAAGGGCGAACGCGAGCCGTACTCCTCGGCCACCGAGCAGCTGACGCTCGCCGACTTCGTCGACTCCGGCGCGTACGACCGCCACGTCCGCCGCATGCGCCAGCGGCACCGGAGCCGCCGCGACCTGCTCGTCGCGGCACTCGCCGAACGGGTGCCGGCAGTACGCGTCACGGGCATCGCCGCCGGCCTGCACGCCGTCCTGCAACTGCCCCCCGGCACCGAGGCCACCGCCCTCGCCGCGGCCGCCCGCCACGGCGTCGCCGTCGAGGGCCTCGCCGCCTACCGCCACCCCGACGCCCTCGGCCCGGCCCGCCCCGACGGCCTGGTCGTCGGCTACGCCACACCGCCGGAACGTCTGTACGGCGCCGCCGTGGACGCCCTGTGCACGGCGCTGGCGGAGGCCGTCGGGTCTGAGGAGTGAGGTCCGTGCGCAGCGCATGGCGGGGGCGGGGGGCCGGGGCCGTCGGGGCGCACTCCCGATGCCCGCGCCCCGCGCAGGGCGAGGGCAGAGGCCGTCGGATTCCACTGCCGGCACACGCGCCCCGCCCACGGCGGCGGCGGGGACCTGCGGGTCTCGCTCCTGCGGCCGCAGGCGCTTCCACATGATCGTCTCGGGGGTGGTCACGCCGTCCGCCGTGCAGCCGAGCCGCCCGTACAGGGCGAGGGCCGGAGCGTTGGACGTGAGCACGGCCAAGCGGAGTGCGGGGGCGCCCGTGGCGCGGGCCCAGGTCTCGACGGCGGTGATCAGGCGGGCCGCGAGGCCGTGCCCGCGGGCGGCCGGGGCGACCCGGACCGAGCGGAGCTCGGGGACTCCGTCGGATGCCCGGAGCCCGGCGGCGAGGCCGACGGGCCGGGCGCCGAGCACCGCGAGGACGCCGTACGCCGTCGGATCGTCGAAGCGGGCCCGCCACCGCTCCTCGCCGCCGCGCTCCCAGTCGGCCGGCCGCGCCTTGAACGCCTCGGGAGAGGTGGCGAGGGAGGCGAGGCGGGCCTCCCGCCAGAGCGGCCAGTCGGCGGGGGTGACGGGCCGGACGACCGGAGGCCCGTCGCCGCCGCCGTCAGGCACGACCGGCCCGACGGCCGGGACGGCCCGAGCCCCCTCGCCGCCGCTGTCGGTCCCGACGGTCTGGACGGCCCGAGGTCCGTCGCCACCACCCTCAAGCCCGACCGGCCCGACCGGCCGGAACGTCCCGAACGGCCGGAACCTCCTCGCCGCCACCTTCAGGCGTGGCCCGCCGCACGGCGCTCCGCCTCCGTCAGGATCTCGGTGAGTCGGAGGCCGAAGCGGGCGTCGCAGGGGTGGGGGCGGCCGGTGCGGGCGGAGGTGACGAGGGCGTCGACGGCGGCGGCGAAGGCGGTGACGGCGCCGTCCCAGCGGGGCAGCTCGGCGCGGCCGGCGGTGCCGTGCAGGGTGAGGGCCGCCTCGGCCGCGGCGGGCGGGGCGCCGAGGGTGAGGGTGGCCGTGCTGCTCGCGCCGGACGCGTGGCGCAGGACGAGGTGGTGGGTGTCGCCCGGGCCCGGGACGGCGGTGATCGCGGTGACGTCGCCGAGGACGGGCAGGTAGACGGAGAGGACGTGCGGGCCGACGTCCCAGAGGCCGCCCTTCTCCCGCCGCCACGGGGAGGCCGCGTAGGCGCTCGCGGAGCCGGGGCCGTAGAGCGAGCCCAGCCAGTGCGCCTCGCCGAGGAACCAGCCGCCCGCCGCCGCCTGCTCGTCGATCCAGCGGGCCGTCGGCTCCGCGAACCGCAGGGTGCAGAAGACCACCGAGGCGACTCCGGCCGCGTCGACCGCGTCGACCACCGTGCGGGCCCCGGCCACGGTGGTGGCGACCGGCTTGTCCAGGAGCACGTGGCAGCCGGCCTCCGCGGCCCGTACCGCCAGGGGTGCCTGGACGTCCGGCGGGAGCGCGAGGGCGACGGCGTCGCTCGCCTCGAAGAGCGCGTCCACGTCGTCGAACGCGCGGGTGCCCGACGCGGCGGCGAGCGCGGCCGCGGCCTCGGGGCGTCTCCCCCACACGCCGCTGAACTCGGCGTCCGCGTGCCCCGCGAGCGCGGGCGCGTGCGTCCGGGCGGCCCAGGGGCCGGTTCCGAGGAGTCCGATACGGGGCTTCGCGCCCACCTTCTTCGCCATGGGAGCCAGTCTGCCGGGTGCCGCCGACAACCGGGCCATGGGCGTCGGACGGACAGGACCGGCACATCTGGCAGTCGTCCCGGAAAACCGCTGGCCGGCCTCCCCCGCGCCGGTGTTAGCGTTCGGGTGCCGGCCGCGGGACTCCGGCGCGACTTCCGGAACCTGCCTCTGAAGCAACGTCTTCGCTGTTCGCGCCCTCATTCCCCGGCCGGCTTCCGGGTGAGAAGGGGGAGCGCCGTGTCCGAGCTGGTGGCCGCAGAGGACGTGCTCCTCTTCGTGAACGCCGCGGTGACGGCCACGGGGCAGCGGGAGTTCCGCTCGTCGGCCGACGAGCAGCGGTTCTCGCTCTCGTTCCTCCACGAGTACGTACGGGTCAACTACCGGCCCGTGTACGCGGCGGCGCTCGCGCTCGACGTCAACCACCACAACGCCGCGCTGATCGTCGAGGGGCTGCTGCGGACCGCCGGGGAGGCGGGCGGGGTCGAGGAGAAGCGGGCCGAGGGCCGGCTGATCGCGGCGCGGCTGGCGCTCCTGCCGCCGCAGCGGGTCTACCGGCTGTTCCGCGCGCTGCGGGCCGCCGGGGTCAACAACCGGCGCACGCGTGCGATCGTGCGCGGGTGGCTCGCGGCCCGCCCGGATCCGGCGCTGGACGCGGTGAAGTACCGCAGCGGGGTGAAGGCGGCCGTGCGGCACGTCCACGGCCGTCCGGCCGACCCCGAGACCGGAGACTTCCTCTTCGCGCCCGGCCGCCGCGTGCGGTACGGGAACGCCGTGCTCGACGCGTACCGCCGGGCGCACTACGAGCAGTCCGCGCTGTACGAGCTGCCGTTCACGGTCGCCGAGGGGTTCGCCGCGAGGCACGGGGTGCCGCGTGCGCTGTTCCTGGAGCGGATCGCGCCCCGGATGACCCGCCTCGAACGGCTCAGGACGGACCGGGCGGCGGGTGGCGGGGCCGACCTGTCCGTGATGCCGCTGACCCGGCTCGCGCTGTACGTCCTCGGGCTGCCGTTCGGCGAGCGGGTCGAGCGCCGGGCCGAGCTCACGCGGGCGCTGCGGGCGTCGGCCCGGCGCGCGGCGGGGCCGTACGCCGGGAGCTGGGGGCGGGTGACGGCGGTGCTCGACGACAGTTTCTCCTCGTCGGGTTCGGCGGTGAAGCGGCGTCGGCCGCTGGCGGTGGCGCTGGGCGGCCACTTCCTCCTGGAGGCCCTCGCGGCGCCGGGGGCGTACACCGCGCTGTGGACGTCGGGCGGGGACGATCCGCTGCTGGTCCGGCCGTACGGGGCGACGCCGCTGGGGACGCGGATCCTGGACGCGCTGGAGACGGCCCCCGAGCGGGTGGTGATCGTCTCGGACGGGTGGGACAACGCGCCGCCGGGGCTCGCGGGCGAGGTCCTGCGGGTGTGGCGGGCGCGGCTCGATCCGGGGCGGCGGACGAGCGTCGTCCACCTCAACCCCGTATACGACGCGGACGGCTTCGACGTGCGCCGGCTGGCGCCGAGCGTGCCGACGGCCGGGATCCGGGACGCGGAGGACCTGGCGGCGCTGGTGGAGATCGCGCAGTTCGCCGAGGGGCGGACGGGCTTCACGGAGCTGCGGGCCTATCTCGACCGCCGGGTGGAGCTGTTCCTGAAGGAGGCCGGGGCATGACCCGGATCGACCTGACCGGCCTCGACGTGCGCCCGGCGCAGGTGTGGGGCGGGGTACGGCTGGTACCGCTGGTGCGGGCCGAGCCGGTGGCGGGGCTGCGGCTGCGCCGGGAGGTGTACGAGGGGTGGGGCGCGACCACCGTCGACCTCGGCGACCGGACCTCGTACACCTCCTACGTCCCGCACGGCTTCGTCGCCGACTGGACGGGCACCGGGACGGGGGCCGAGCAGGCCGCGTACGGGACCCGGCTCGGCGGCGAGGGCGCGCCGCCGGGGGTGCCCGTGCGCCGCGTCCACCGGATGGCCAAGCGGCGCCAGGGTGAGCGGCGGCTGCGGTTCCTGCCGCTGCACCTCGCCCTGGAGGGTTATCTCGCGCTGCACTTCGGCGGGCCTTCGGTGGTCTGGGACGACTGGTCGCGGGAGGCCGTGCGGCGCGGTCTGTCGCCGCGCGCGGAGGCGGCGTACGCGGGGTGGTCGGTGCCGGGGCTCGCGGAGGCGCTGCGAGTCTTCGAGCTGCACCCGGGGCAGTGCGGGCTGCTGCTGTACGTGGCCGACTCGCTGGCCGCGTCCTTCGTGGTGCCGCACCCCGAGGACTACCGGCTGCTGCATCCGACGCTGGTGGAGGACCTGTACGGGGAGCTGGTGCACCAGTACGCGTACTACGGCGCCCCGGTGCCCGAGTTCACGGCGCGGATCCGGGACGGGGCCGGCGGCATCCGCACCCTGGCCGACCTGCGGGCGGCGGCGCGGGAGCAGGAGCGGGCCTGGGCCGTGGCGCACGACGGGCTGATGGCGCGCGACCTCCTGGAGACGCCGTACGCGTTCGAGCGGGTGTACCGGATGGGGTCCTTCGACCTGTACCGGTTCCTGCCGCCGTTCCTGCGGGGCGGGCAGGAGCAGCACATCGGCGAGCTGATCACCGACCACAAGGGGCGGACGGCCTATCTGAAGAGCTTCCGGCTGTCCGAGGGCCAGATCCGCAAGGGGTACCTGCTGCGGCGGCTCGCCGGTGCCGACTGGCACCTCGGGCGGACGGCGGAGGCGCTGGGCACCTCGTACGCGGAGGTGGTGCGGCGGATCCGGGCCGCGGGGCTCGGCGGGCTGCTCGACGCGCACGTCGTCGCACAGCGGCTGCGCGAAGATCAGGAAAGCTGAGTAACACGGGGTTCACAAACGGGCAACCGACGGGAAATCCCGTGTTGCGAAGCTGCGGTCGAACACCACAGCGCAGTCAGCGCAGAACCGCAGCTTCTCGCAGTGCCGCGAGCCGCGACGGAACCCCGCAGCAGCACGCCAAAGGATGAGACCCGTGACCTTCAAGGCTGAGTACATCTGGATCGACGGCACCGAGCCGACCGCGAAGCTTCGCTCCAAGACGAAGATCATCGCCGGCGAGGGCCTCGCGCTCGACGAGCTGCCGATCTGGGGCTTCGACGGTTCCAGCACGAACCAGGCCAAGGGTCACGCGTCGGACCGCGTCCTCAAGCCGGTCTTCGTCTGCCCGGACCCGATCCGCGGCGGCAACGACGTCCTGGTGCTGTGCGAGGTCCTCAACACGGACATGACGCCGCACGAGTCCAACACCCGCGCCGCGCTGGCCGAGGTCGCCGCCACGTACGCCTCCCAGGAGTCGATCTTCGGCATCGAGCAGGAGTACACCTTCTTCGACGGCACCCGCCCGCTCGGCTTCCCGGTCAACGGCTTCCCGGCCCCGCAGGGCGGCTACTACTGCGGCGTCGGCGCGGACGAGATCCACGGCCGCCCGATCGTCGAGGCGCACCTCGAGAACTGCCTCAAGGCCGGTCTCGGCATCTCCGGCATCAACGCCGAGGTCATGCCCGGCCAGTGGGAGTTCCAGGTCGGCCCGCTCTCCCCCCTCGAGGTCTCCGACCAGCTGTGGATCGCCCGCTGGCTGCTGTACCGCACCGCCGAGGACTTCAACGTCTCCGCCACCCTCGACCCCAAGCCGGTCAAGGGCGACTGGAACGGTGCCGGCGCGCACACCAACTTCTCCACCAAGGCGATGCGCGAGGGCTACGACGCGATCATCACCGCCTGCGAGTCCCTCGGTGAGGGCTCGAAGCCGCTGGACCACGTCAAGAACTACGGCGCCGGCATCGACGAGCGCCTGACCGGCCTCCACGAGACCGCCCCGTGGGACGAGTACTCCTACGGCGTCTCCGACCGCGGCGCCTCGGTCCGCATCCCGTGGCAGGTCGAGCAGGACCAGAAGGGCTACATCGAGGACCGCCGCCCGAACGCCAACGTCGACCCGTACGTGGTGACCCGCCTCATCGTGGACACCTGCTGCGAGGCCCTCGCCAAGGCCGGCCAGGTCTGATCCGCACCGGGCCAGGACCCGATCAGCGCCCGATCCGGCACCTGATCAGCGCCTGATCACGCACTCCGGAAGGGGCGCCCACCGTTCCACACGGTGGGCGCCCCTTCCGTCATGCCGCCGCTGCATTCAGGAACGAGAGACGAACGCGCGTTCCACTCGTCACGCGATCCGCGATCCGCGATCCGCGGATCGCGGATCGCGGAGGGATCTACGCCTTACGCGGTCCCGCGCCGGATAGCGTCCGCGCCGTGAAGCCGGCTGGACGCAGCCGGACCTCGCCGAAGCCATCGGCGATCCGAGCGGCAAACCCGGGGACCGATCTGTTTCCCGAGTAGTAGACTAGGGATATGGCCATCATGAAGAACGACACCGCGACGGGTCGTCACGACCTCGAGCCGTTCTGGCCCTCTCGGCAGCATCACGACTTCGACCGGGTGTGTTGCCGCGCGATGAAGGCGTCGGCCCTCTAAAGCCCTGATCGGTACGGTCCGATCCACGGCCTTCGGCTGACGCGCATGACGACTGGCGTTCGACGCATGTCCGTCCCTTCTCGCGCGAAAGAGCTGAGTTCCCCATGGTGCACACCCAGATCACTTCCACCGCTTCCTCTCTGACCTCCGTGCGGCCCGGCCGGCATCGGCTGCGGGCCGTCGATCCGAACGAGGTCGTCGACCTGTCGCAGGTGGCGGGTTTCCTGCCGCCGGGGGCGACGTTGGTGCCGGCGCCGCAGCACACGCTGCCGGCGCTGCCGGGCAGGCCGCCGATGGTCGGGTACCTGGTGCTCGTACCGGCGGACCAGCAGGCGCAGTTGCCGGTGGCGCCGGTGCCGGGGCCCGCGGCCGCCACGGGGGCGGAGGAGCAGGGGCCGGTGAGCATCGACGACGTGCAGCGGATCGCCGTCGTGGACGGACAGGCGCTGGACCTGACGTACTTGGAGTTCGAGCTGCTCGCGCACCTGGTGGCGCATCCTCACCGGGTGCACACGCGGGACCAGTTGGTCACGACGGTGTGGGGGTACGGGCACGTCGGCGACGGTCGGACGGTCGACGTGCACGTGGCGCGGCTGCGGCGGAAGCTGGGCGCCGAGCACCGCCACACGATCCGGACCGTGCGGCGGGTCGGCTACAAGTACACGCCCTGATCAGGCGGTTCGGCCCGGGCGGGCCCTCACCTTCGCCACGGCGGCGAGGGTGAGGTCCACGGCGAGGAAGGCCAGCAGGCTGAGGCCGAGCAGCGGGACGAACCAGCCGACGAGCGCCGTGGCGGCGGCGAGCGGCAGGAGGAGGGTCACCGGGACCTTCCGCCAGGCGCCGCGGGCCACAGGTCGGCCGGGGCGGCGCAGCCACCACATGCGGTAGCCCCAGAGGATCAGCAGGATCAGGGCGAGCGCGAGGGCGGCCAGGGCGAGCTGGTTGAACAGGCCGAGGAAGACGCCGGTGTGGGCGTCGATGCCGATGCGGGTGAGCTTCGCGAGGAGCGGGTGGTCGGCGAAGGCGAGGCGGTCGAGGACCGCGCCGTCGGCCGGGTTCACGGCCACCGAGTCCAGCTGGAGCGGGAACTGGGTGTCGGTCTCCTTGACCACGTACCCCTTGCCCTCGACGGGCAGGACGACCGAGATCCGCGGGCTGTCGATGCCCGCCGCGCGGGCCGCCGCGACCGCCTTGTCGAGGCCTGCGTCCGCGCCCGCGGCGGGGGCGGCCGGGGTGTGGCCGGCGCCGTGGCCCTCGTGCTCGGAGGAGCCGGCGGCCGCGCCGCCGAGGGTGGCGGTGAGGGTGGGGGTCGCGCCGCCGAGGCCGTCCTGCACGGTGCCGATGTTCTCGCCCGCGTACCGCGACCAGGTCAGGCCGGTCGCGGAGAGGAGGACGAGGCCGGTCACCGCCCACAGGCCGACCGAGCCGTGCCAGGACAGGGTGCGGCGGCGGGACTTCGGGCCCCGCTCGGGCAGGACGAGCGCGCGGCGGGCGCGGCGGCGGCGGCCGAGCCAGAGCAGCAGGCCGCCGAGCGCTATCACCCACAGCCAGCTGGCGGCGAGCTCGCTGTAGTTGCGGCCGAACTCGCCGAGGTGCAGGTCGCGGTGGAGATCGGCCATCCAGGTGCGCAGCGGGAGGGCCCCGGAGCTGCCGTAGCTGGGCAGCTGCCCGCGTACCTCGCCGGTGTACGGGTCGACGAAGACGGCCGTCGAGGCGCCTTCGGGAGCGTCCGGGTCGGCCATCAGGACCCGGGTGGTCGCCCCGGGTTCGGCGCCGGGCCAGACGGCGGTGACGGTGCCGTTCGGGTTGGCGGCGCGGGCGGTCTCCACCTGCCGCGAGAGCGGAAGGGTCGTGTCGCCGACGGGGACCTCCAGCTCGTGCGCGTAGTACACCTTCTCGGCCTGGAAGGAGAGCGCGTAGAGCAGGCCGCTGACGGCGGCGACGAGGAGGAACGGGGCGACGAGGACGCCCGCGTAGAAGTGGAGGCGCATCACGAGGGGGCGCAGGGCGCTCCAGGTGCCGCCGGTCGCACGCGGCTCGGGGGCGGTTTCCGACGGTGGCGCCTCGGAGGTGTCCGGGCGTGCGGGATCGTGGAAGGTCGTCATGACGTGGCTGTCCTCGGAGTTCGTTGCAGACAGGGGAAAGGGACCCCCGGTCAGACGTGTGCTCCGAGGGTCGTGGCGCGGGGTGCGGACAGCCGGGGCGGGCCGCGCCGGGACAGGGTGTGCGCGAGGACGACGGTGTGCGGGCGGCGGGCGTTCCGGCGCTGCCGGCGGTGCGGCCGCCGCGGGGCGTCGGGCACGGCGACGCGTACGGTCAGGGCGCGCAGCGGGGTGAACGCGTACGCGAGGGCGGCTCCGGCGAGCGTGAGGAACGCGGCTTCGCCGCGGGCCAGCCAGAGGCCGCAGAGCAGTGCGGCGAGGAGGTGGACGGCGAGCATCCCGGCGCCGGAGGAGGCGGGATGCGCCGTGGTGACGGCGGTCGCGGCGTGGTCGGCCATGCCGGGCATGGCGTGCGCGTGGTCGGCCATGGCCGTCATGCCCGGCATCGCGTGCGCGTGGTCCGCCATCGCGTGCGCGTGGTCCGCGATGCCCGCCGTGCCCGGCATCGCGTGCGCGTGGTCCGCCATCCCCGTCATGCCGGCCATCGCGTGCGCGTGGTCGGTCGTCCCCGGTGGGGTGTTGGGGGGCGAGGGCGGGGCGGCCGTAGGGGGGTGGGCGGCGGTGGTCGAGAAGGTCAGGTGGAGGGCGCCTTGGAGGACGAGGAGGGCGCCGGCGATCGTCGGGGTGCTGCGGTGGCGTCCGGCGGCGGCCCAGGCGACCGCGGTGGTGGCGGTGAAGGCGGCGAGGAGGGTGGAGGCCGGGAGGGAGTGCGCAGACATGGACGAATGCCCTACAGCTGCCAAGCTGACGCAGACCGCCGCGAAGAGTGCGGCTCGCAGGGCACGCAGGGGCGACCGGGGATGCGTCATCGTCCGCCATGATGTCATCCCGGCCGGGTGGCCTGAAAGACGGCCTCCGGCGCCGTTCCTCCCGTGGCGGAATCCTCCCGGAGCGGAAGTTCCTGGCCCTGACACGTGAGGCCGGGCAGGCTTCGGATCATGAGACTGCTGATGCTCGGAGGTACGGAGTTCGTCGGCCGCGCGGTCGTCGAGGAGGCGCTGGGCCAAGGCTGGGAGGTGACGGTCTTCCACCGGGGCCGCCACACGCCTCCGGAGGGGGTCGTGTCGCTGATCGGGGACCGCACGGCCCCCGGGGGCCTGGCCGCCCTCGAAGCGGGTTCCTGGGACGCCGTGGTGGACACCTGGTCCGCCGCGCCGTCGGTGGTGCGGGACACGGCGCGGCTGCTCGCGGACCGGGTCGGGCGGTACGCGTACGTGTCGAGCCGGTCGGTGTACGCCTGGCCCGCGGCGGCCGGACTCGCGGAGGACGGACCGCTGGTGGAGGGCTCGCCCGACGACGGGGACGTTCCGTACGCGGAGGCCAAGCGGGGCGGCGAGCTGGCCGCCGCGGCCGCCTTCGGGCCGGAGCGGACGCTGTTCGTCCGGGCGGGGCTGATCCTCGGTCCGTACGAGAACGTGGGCCGGCTCCCGTGGTGGCTGGGCCGGATCGCGCGGGGCGGCCAGGTCCTGGCGCCGGGGCCGGACACCCTGCCGCTCCAGTACGTCGACGCCCGCGACCTGGCCGTGTGGACGCTGGACGCGGTGGAGGCCGGGCTCTCGGGGCCGTACAACCTCATCTCGCCGGCCGGGCACGCGACCATGGGCGAGCTCCTGGACGCCTGTGTGCGCGTCACCGGCTCGGACGCCGCGCTGCGCTGGACCGCGCCGGACGCGGTGCTCGCGGCGGGGATCGAGCCGTGGACGGAGCTGCCGGTGTGGATGCCGCCGGGCGAGATGTACGACGCGATGCACGCCGCCGACGTGTCGCGGGCGGTCGCCGCCGGGCTGCGCTGCCGGCCGGTGGCGGAGACGGTCGCCGACACCTGGGCCTGGCTGCGGTCGATCGGCGGGACCGCGCCGCAGCGCCCTGACCGGCCGCCGGTCGGCCTCTCCCCCGAGCGGGAGGCGAAGGCCCTGGCCGGGCCGGGGGTTCCCGGGGCGTGAACGAGGTGCTCGTGCCCGCCCGTACGGATCGCCATGATCTGCCTGTTTCCGGGCGATCCACTACGGTCGACACGAACATGTACGAACCGGAGGAGCCGACGCCATGCCCGCCATCCCCGCCGCCTCCGTCGCCAACCTCCGTGACCTCGGCGGCCTGCCGCTCGGCGACGGGCGGGCGGTGCGGGCCGGCCGGGTCCTGCGCTCCGCGCAGCTCGACCGGCTCGACCCGGAGGAGCCGGTGGTGGCGGGCCTGGGCATCCGCACGGTCGTCGACCTGCGGACGGAGCGGGAGCGCTCGGAGCGGCCCGACCGGCTTCCGGCCGGTGCGCGGGCGCTCGTCGCGGACGTGCTCTCCGACCATCTGGCCGGCAGCGGACTCCCGCCCGCCGCGCGGCTGAAGACGCTGCTCGCCGACCCGGCGCTGGCCGAGGAGCACCTGGGCGGGGGCCGGGTGCGGGAGGCGTTCGCGCGGACCTACCGGACCTTCGTGTCCGGGGACTCCGCCCGCGCCTCGTACCGCGCCCTGCTGGGCGAGCTGGGCACGCCGGGGGCCGGGCCGCTGCTGTTCCACTGCTCGGCGGGGAAGGACCGGACGGGCTGGGCGGCGACGGTGGTGCTGTCGCTGCTCGGCGCGGACGAGGAGACGGTGCGGGACGAGTACCTGGCGGTGAATCCGGCGGTGCGGCAGGCGTTCGCGCCGATGATCGAGGGGTTCACGACGCAGGGCGGCGACCCCCAGTTGGCCCTCGACCTGATCGGGGTGCTGCCGGAGTACCTGGACGCGGCGCTCGACGAAGTGGCGGTCCGGCACGGTTCGATGGAGGCGTACGTACGGGAGGGGCTCGGCGTCCCGGACGAGGTGACGGCGCTGATCCGGGAGCGGTTGACGGTCACCGCGGCCTGACCCCCGACCCGCGCGGCGCCCTCTCGCGGCGCCCCCGCACGGCCCCGGCACGCCCCCGCACGGCCCCGACGGCGACCGCGGGCCGCCCGCGGGCCGGGGTGACCATCGCAAGAATCGCTCGTTCTGCTGAACGTGAGCACCCAGGATCTCGTTCCCTCGCCCGTGGGCCCCGTCGACGTCGAGCAGGCCGAGGCCGCGCTCGTCGAGCGCTATCCGCGCCTCGTGCGCATCGCCTATCTCGTGCTGCCGCCGTCGCTGGGCCGCAACCGCCGGGTGCTGACCGCGCACGCGCTCGTCCAGCGCTCGCTGCCGCGCCGCCGGGTGCCGGGCACCGCCTCCGTGCCGGGGCCGCGGCGGGCCGAGGACGCGGTCGATCCCGGCTACGCGTACGTACGGGGCGAGGTGCTGCGGCAGGCTCTCGTCGCCGGGCTGCCGCTGCGGCGGCTCGCGCTGCCGCGCCGGGCGCAGTTCCCTCCGCTGCTCCCGCACGTGTGGGGCCTGCGGCTCTTCCCCCGGGTCGGGGGCGCCGACGAACTCGCCCTGGACCAGCACCTGTCCCGCCTCTCCGGCCCCGGCCGCGCGGCCTACGTCCTGCGCGGCCTGGAACGCCAGGGCGATCCCGAGGTCCTGCGCGTCCTCGCCGCGGCCGGCGTCGACGACCCCGAAGCCGCCCTGGACGAGGCGGACGCGCTGGACGCGCTGGAGACCCTGGACGCGCTGGACTCCGCCGACGGCGCCCCGGGCGGTCCTGCCGGGCCGGCCGGAACGGTCACCCCCGGTGGATCCGGCGAGCGGGTCGGCGAACAGGCCGGTCCGGGGCGGGGGCGGGATCGACCTGGTGGGCGCGGGGGGCATGGTGGGCCCGGTGGTCACGGAGGGCCTGGTGGGTCTGTGGGGCGCGAGGAGGGAAACCCGGGGCTCCGGGCGGACGGCGACGGCGGAGCCGAATCGGGCTCCGGCGGTACGGGTCCCCGTGGCGCCGGTGACGCCACTCCCCTCGGCGCCGGGGGTGCCGGCCCTGCCGGGCCCCGTGGCGTCGCCGGTGGTGCGGCGGCCGGTCCGTTCGGGGACGGGAGGGGCGGGAGGGCCCGGCGGGTGAGCGGGGCGGCGCTGCTGGAGTCGGACGAGTTCGATCCGTGCGCGCTGCAGGCGCGGCCGACGGATCTGATGCGGCGGCGGCAGCACGGGCGGGCGGCGCTGGTGGCGGTGGCGGCGCTGGCGGTCTGCGGGATGCTGCTGGGGCTGCCCGGTGACGGATGGGGAAGAAACGGTGCTGCGGCGCCGTCGTACGCGCGCAACCCGGCGGCCGAGGCGGCGCTCGACCCGGCGGCGGTGAAGCGGGTGGACGCGGCCGCGTGGCCGGGTTCGACGCGGCAGGACTTCTCGGTGTGGCCCGCGCGCGGCGGTCTGCTCGGGGACGGGGCGCTGGTGCGGCGGGCGCTCGCCGTGTGGGCGCGGCCCGGGCTCTCGGTGCGGTCGTCGGCGACGCCGGGGACGCCGGTGGGGCCGCCGATGGGGCCGCCCCAGCTGCTGTTCGCGGGGGTGGTGGACGGGGCCCGGGTGGTGCTCTTCCACGACGGGCTGCGGGTGGTGCGCTACGCGGAGCCGGTGCGGGAGGGTGCGGGGGCGGCGCTGGACTTCGCGCGGACGGACGGGGCCGACACGGCCGGTTCGACGGCGCTCGTCCTGTCCAGGGCCTCGGGCAACGTCCGCTATCTGACGGCCCCCTGGGTGCGGGAGGCGGCGGTGCGCGACCTGCTGGCGCCCGCGAAGGAGCCGTGGCCGCTGGCCCGGGACACGTACGGGGTGACCGAGCCGGTGCCGAGTCCGGCGGAGGCGAAGGGCTGCGTCCGCTGGAACACCCTCCAGGTGCGGGACGGTTCGGGGGTGCGGATCCTGTCGGACCTCGGCGAACTGGCGCCCGCGCGGCTCCTGTGGGGCCCGCCGGCGGCGCCGGTGGACGCGACGGGCCGCGAGGCGCGGGAGGCGTGGGCGCGGACGGCGTGCCTGCTGACGGCGGTACGGGCGCACGGGGTGCGGTCGGTGAACGCCTGGCGGTTCGCGCGGCAGCAGCTGCCCGAGGGCGCCGGGCGGGGCACCTGGCTGTGCACGCGCGCGGAGACCTGGCGGGGTACGGGCGCCCGGGTCCTCGCCCAGTTCCTGGTCCCGTCGGCGAAGGTGCCGGCGGCCCTCGCGGCGCGGTCCGAGGGGTCGCCCGCGTGCGGGGTCCGGGATCCGCGGGTCCTGGCGGGCGTGCTGTGGAAGGCGCCGCGCGGCGGCTGGTACGTCCTCGCCGCGGGCAGCCCGGAGTTCACCGCGCTGGAGCTGTCGGGCGGGGTGAAGGGGCGTTCGACCGGGCCGGTGCTCGCGGTGCGGGCGAAGGCGGGGGCGCGGGCGGACCTGGACGGGACGCTGGCGGACGGCACGCGGCGCGGCGCCCTGCGGTGACCCGGCCTGGCCGGGCCGGGGGCGGGGCGCCCTCACCGGCCGGGACCGGAGCCGGGCCGGAAGCACGCGCGCGCGAGGCGAGGCCACGGCCGGAGGAACTCGCGTACCGGGGCCGGGGGCACGCGCGAGGCGAGGCGGGCCGGGCCGGAAGCACGCGCGCGAGGCGAAGCCAGGCCAGGCGCACGCGCGCGGGCCGGCCCCCGGCGCACGCGCGCGGGCCGTAGCCGGCGGAACACGCGGATCACGGGCCGGAAAAAGGCGGTGCAGGGGCCTGTTGCCCCGACCTACCCCTCAGTACATTGACGTCATGTCTAATACGCAGCCTGCCCCGGTGGCGTCGGAACACGTCGAGCTCAAGGCCCGAAAGGTCTCCTTCGACTGGGAGGAGACCCCTCTCCACTGGGTCCCCGGCGACCCCTTCACCACGCACACCATCAACGTGCTGCACCTGCTGCTCCCGGCCGGCGAGCGCTGGTTCGTGCACGTCTACAAGCAGGCGCTGCCGTACATCACCGACGACCGGCTGCGCGAGGACGTCATCGGCTTCATCGGCCAGGAGGCCGTCCACTCCCAGGCCCACGACGACGTCCTCCCCCACCTGCGGAAGCTGGGCCTCGACCCGACGCCGTACACCGCGCAGGTCGACTGGTTCTTCGAGAAGCTCCTCGGGGACCGGACCCTGCCGCCCGGCCGGCCGCGCCGCTGGTGGCTGATGGAACGGGTCGCGATGATCGCCGCGATCGAGCACTACACGGCGTTCCTGGGCAACTGGGTGCTCAACGCCGAGGAGCTCGACCGGGTCGGCGCCGACCCGGTGATGCTGGACCTGCTGCGCTGGCACGGGGCGGAGGAGGTCGAGCACCGCTCGGTCGCCTTCGAACTGTTCATGCACCTCGACGGCGGCTACCGGCGCCGCGCCCGCACCTGGGCGCTCGCCTTCTCCGCGCTGGTGTTCCTGTGGCAGCGGGGCATCCGCTTCTTCATGGAGAACGACCCGAGCCTGCTCGACCCGAAGGCCTCCTTCGCGGACTTCGTCCGCAGGGGCCGCAAGGGCGTGCTGCCCTCGACCCCCGACATGCTGCGCTCGATCCCCCGCTACCTGTCCCGCGCCTACCACCCCTCACAGGAGGGCGACACCGCGCAGGCGATGGCCTACCTGGCCTCCTCCCCCGGCGCCAACGGAGGCCGCTGATGCCCCGGTTCACCACCGTCGTCCTGGCCGCGGGGGCCGCGCTGCTCGTCCGCCGCGCCGTCCGCAGCCGCATGTCCACGGCCCCGCTCTGGCCGATGCCCGCCCTCGACGAGCCCGTCTCCGGCTACGGCCGGGGCAGCACCGTCCCCCGCAAGGTCCTCGTGGCCGGCCGGACCACACCGGCCGAGGGGGTCGTCGAACTGCGCCTGGAGGGTGCGGGACTGCCCGCCTGGCAGCCGGGCGCGCACATCGACCTCGTCCTGCCGTCGGGCCTCGTCCGCCAGTACTCGCTCTGCGGCGACCCGGCCGACACCGGCGCGTACACGGTGGCGACCCGCCTCGTCGACGAGGGGCAGGGCGGCCGGGGCGGCTCGCGCGAGGTCCACGAGCAGCTCCACGAGGGCGTGGAGGTCGAGATCCGGGGGCCCCGCAACCGCTTCCCGCTGGTCGACGCCCCCGCGTACGTCTTCGTCGCCGGCGGCATCGGCGTCACCCCGGTCCTGCCGATGGTGCGCGCCGCCGAGGCGGCGGGGGCGGACTGGCGGCTCGTGTACTGCGGGCGGAGCCGGGCCACCATGCCGTACCTGGCGGAGGTCGGGAGGCTCGGCGCGGACCGCGTGACGGTCGTCGCGGAGGACGAGTCCGGCTTCCCCGACCTGGGCGTGCTCGGCGGGCTGCCCGAAGGGACCGTCGTCTACTGCTGCGGCCCCGACGGTCTGATGGACGCGGTGGCCGCGGCGATGCCGGAGGGCCGGACGGCGCGCTTCGAGCGCTTCTCGGCGGCGGCCACGACCGGCGGCACCGCCTTCGAGGTCGAACTCCGCCGGTCCGGCCGTACGTTGACGGTGGCGGCCGACCAGTCGGTCCTGGAGGCGGTCCGCGAGGAGCTGCCGGGGATCACGTACTCCTGCCGGCAGGGTTTCTGCGGGACCTGCCGGCAGCAGGTCCTGGAGGGCGAGATCGAGCACCGGGACGAGCTGCTGACGGATGCCGAGCGGGACGACTCGATGCTGATCTGCGTCTCCCGCTGCGCGGGGAAGCGGCTCGTCCTGGACCTCTGAGCGGGGCCTACGGGAGGATCAGCCAGTCGAAGGCGAGCGCGGCGGCCAGGCCTCCCACCAGGAGCCATGTGGCCAGCCGCGTACGGCCGTTGCGGGAGAGTTCGATCACGACGCCGCACAGGATCATCGCGAGGCCGTACACGCCGACGACCAGGACGGACGTACGGCTCGCGAGGCGGACGACCAGGACCACGGCGAGGGCGACGAGCAGGACGGACGCGGCGGCGACGCGGAGGCGCCGCGCCTGCTTGGGGGAGAGGCCCTCACCGGGGACCGCCTCGTCGTCGGCGTCGTCCTCGTCGTCCTCGTCGTCGTCGTCGAGTACCTCGTCCTCGTCGGCCTCTTCGTCCTCGTCGAGCGCGTCGCCCCGGTCGGCCTGATCGGCCTTCTCGGCGGTGTCGTCGTTGCCGGCGTCGTCGCCGCTGTCGTCGGCGCCGTCGGGCTCGGAGGCCTCGTCGGTCTCCGGGGCCTCGGCCGCCTTGGTGTCCTGGTCGGAAGCGCTCATGAAGCAGGAGCGTAACGGACCCCGTTAGGCTGTTCGTATGACGACCGGGGTACGCCGCAGGATGGGCGTCGAGGAGCGCAAGCAGCAGCTGATCGGGGTGGCACTCGAACTCTTCAGCCACCGCTCTCCCGACGAGGTGTCCATCGACGAGATCGCCGCGGCCGCGGGGATCTCGCGGCCGTTGGTCTACCACTACTTCCCCGGCAAGCAGAGCCTGTACGAGGCGGCGCTGCGGCGGGCGGCCGACGAGCTCGCGGCCCGGTTCGTGGAGCCCCCGCGGGGTCCGCTGGGGGCGCGGCTGCTGCGGGTGATGGGCCGGTTCTTCGACTTCGTGGACGAGCACGGGCCGGGTTTCGCGGCGCTGATGCGGGGCGGCCCCGCGGTGGGTTCGTCGACGACGAACGCGATGATCGACGAGGTGCGGCAGGCCGCGTACGAGCAGATCCTCGCGCACCTGGAGGTCGAGAAGCCGTCGGCGCGGCTGGAGTTGGTCGTCCGGTCCTGGGTGTCGCTCGCCGAGTCGACGGCGCTGCTGTGGCTGGACGGCCGCCGCGTCCCGCGCGCGGAGCTGGAGTTGCAGCTCGTGCACGACTTCGCGGCGCTCGCCGCGGTGAGTGCCGCCTACGACCCGGAGATGGCGGGGATCCTGGTCGGGATCCTCGCCGACGAGCCGGCCGACGGCCCCTTCGCGGACCTGGTGGCCCGGCTCGTCACGCTGGTGCCCTCCGTCGGGGCGGCTCCGGCCGTGCCCGATCAGCGCTTGCGGTAGGACGGGTCGAGGTCGCGGACCTCGGCGGCGAGGCGGACGCCCTCCGTCTCCTTGAGGTAGGTCGGCAGCAGTGCGAGGACTGCCTCCGAGAGCCGCGCCTTGAGCGCCTCCGGGCGGCCGGGCAGCAGGGCGATCTCGACGTGCACGACGACGTCGTCGGTGGCTCCGTCGCCGACGACCAGTTCCTCGACCTCCCGGAAGCGCGTCTTGCAGTCCTCGACGGCGATGTCGACGGTCTCGGCGACGAGCGGGTGCAGGGCGAGCGCGAAGCCGCGCCGGTCGAGGGGTGCGGAGTAGTCGACGGTGATCTGCGGCATGAGGGTCGCTCCTGGCCAGAGGGGGTACGGCTGTCGGATGTCTGGCCACACCTTTACGGTGATCGTCGTGACGACACAAGTGGCCTTCCGGCGGGCGGACGCACGCGACCTGGACGTTCTGGTGGGGCTGTTCGACGGGGCGGCGCGCTGGATGGTGCGGAACGGGATCGACCAGTGGAAACCGGGCGGGAAGGGCGCGGAGCACTTCCGGGCGCGGATCGCCGGGGGCGAGGTGTGGCTGGCGTCCCGCGGGGACCGGGTGGTCGGCGCGTACGAGCTGTGGTGGGAGGACCCGGAGGTCTGGGGGCCGCAGCCGCCGGTGGCGGGGTACGTGCACCGGCTGATGACCGACCGGGAGGCGGCGCCCGCGGGCGCGGGGCGGGAGCTGCTCGCGCACGCGGAGGGGCGGATCGCCGCTTCGGGGCGGACGCTGGCCCGGCTGGACTGCGAGACGCGCAATCCGCGCCTGGGGACGTACTACGAGGGCGCCGGGTACACGGCCCTCGTCCCGCACCTGGAGAAGGTCGGCGCCGACGGCCGGCGGTACGCGGTGACGCTGATGGAGAAGGCCCTGGCGTGACGGGGGCGTCACGCCAGGGCCCGGGTCGACCGGAGGTCAGCTCGCGGCCTTGAACACCGCCACCGAGCGCGCCGGGACCGTGAAGGTGCCCGAGGCGGTCTCGTAGGTGGCGGACTTCACGACGGTGTCGGAGCCCGCGGCCTGGACGGGGTGCAGGGCGTAGCCCTTCCCGGCCAGGTCGGCGACCTTCTGCGTGGTGCTCCGCGGGGTCGCGTTGAGGACGACGACGAGGTCGCCGAGGCGCATGGTGATCACGCCCGGGGTCTCGTCGGTGCCGGAGAGCGGGAAGCTCAGGGCCGACTGGACCTGTCCGGCGGTGGCCAGGGAGAACACCGGCTCGGTGGAGCGGATCTCCTGCAGGTCCCGGTAGGCGGCGGAGGTGCCGTCGATCTGCTCGCAGCCGACCGTCAGGGCCGGGTTCACGAGCAGCGGCTTGCCGTAGGACCACTTGGCCTTGTTGTCGGCGGCCGGCGGGAGGCCGCGGCCGAAGCCGTTGCCGTCGCGGCAGTCCCAGTGGATGGCGTTGAACCAGTCGCCGCTGTCGTAGGAGTTGCGGTCGAGGGACTTGGAGCGCAGCAGGTCCGAGCCGGCCTGGGAGAGCGCCGGGCCCTGGGAGAGGGTGGCCGTCGCCATGGCGAGGACCTGCATGCGGGCGCGGTCGGCCGGGGAGGTGCCGGCCGGGAGCTTGAACGCGAGCGCGTCGTACAGGCTCTCGTTGTCGTGGGCGTCGACGTAGGCGAGGGCGTCGCCGGGTGCGGCGGCGTAGCCGGCCGGGGAGCCGTTGTAGTCGACGTCGGAGCCCTTGACGGTGCGGCCGGAGGTGTCGGTGAAGGTGTAGGCGGCGAGGTTGCCGCTCAGGCCGACCTTGATGAGGTCCTGGTAGTGCAGGAGGCGGGCCTTCTGCTGCTCCGGGGTGCCGTTGGCGGTGGAGGAGTTGGGGTCGGTGTAGAGGCCGGAGGCGAAGCCTTGGATGCCGGGGTCCTCGTCGAAGGGGCCGCCGCCGCGGACGGCGTCGCGGGCCCGGTCGGAGAAGGTGGCGATGCCGGTGCCGGCCATGTTCCGCTGGGTGGCCTGGACGAAGCGGGCGTCGTCGGCGACCTCGCCGAAGTTCCAGCCCTCGCCGTAGAGGACGATCGCCTTGCCGTCGACGCCGTCCTTCTCGACGGTCAGGGCGTCGAGGGCCTTGCGGACGGCGAGGATGTTCTCCTTCGGGTGGTGGCCCATGAGGTCGAAGCGGAAGCCGTCCACCTTGTAGTCGCGCGCCCAGGTGACGACCGAGTCGACGACGAGCTTGCCCATCATGGCGTTCTCGGTGGCGGTGTTGGCGCAGCAGGTGGAGGTGGCGACGGAGCCGTCGGCCTGGAGCCGCTGGTAGTAGCCGGGCACGATCTTGTCGAGGACGGACTTGTCGGACTGTCCGGCGGCGACGGTGTGGTTGTAGACGACGTCCATGACCGTGCGCAGGCCGTCGTTGTTGAGGGCCTGGACCATCTGCCGGAACTCGACCGTGCGGCGGGTGCCTTCGGGGTCGGTGGCGTAGGAGCCCTCGGGGACGGTGTAGTGCAGCGGGTCGTAGCCCCAGTTGTAGGCGTCCTCGGCCGCGGCGGCGGTGACGCAGGCCTGCTGCTCCTCGGAGTCGGGGGCGTAGACCTTCAGGTCGCAGGCGGGTTCGGTCCGGTCCGACTTCTTCTCGGGGACGGTGCCGAGGTCGAAGGCGGGCAGGAGGTGGACGTAGGAGGTGCCGGAGGCGGCGAGGGCCTTGAGGTGTCGCGAGCCCTTGCTGTCCTTGTCGGTGAAGGCGAGGTAGGTGCCGCGGTGGTCGGCCTTCGCCGTGGTGTCGGCGACGGAGAAGTCGCGGATGTGGAGTTCCTGGATCTGGGCGTCCCGCAGCGGTACCGCGGCGGGCTTCCTCAGGTCCCGCCAGCCCCGGGGGGCGAGCTTCGGGTCGGTGAGGTCGACGGCGAGGCTGCGGGCGGAGTCGGTGGTGAGGGCGGTGGAGTAGGGGTCGGTGACCTTGTTGACGACGACCTTGCGGACGCTCGGGGCCCAGACCTCGACCACGTACCGGTAGGGCTTCCCGGTCCAGGACTTCGGGCCGGTGGCGGACCAGACGCCGGAGGCGTCGTCGCGCCGCATGGGCACGGTCTTCCCGTCGAGTTCGAGGGCGACGGTCCGTGCCGTGGGGGCCCAGAGGGAGAGGGTGGTGCGGCCGCCGGTGAAGACCGGGCCGAGGCGCGCCTTCGTGGCCTCGGTCGCGTAGAGATCGTCGAGGACGCCGGCGGTCTGGACGCCGGTGGCGGCGAGGAGGGCGCCGTTGGCGGCGCGCTGGGTGGCGATCAGCTGGCCGCGCAGGGAGTCGCGGACGCGGTCGGCGTCGCGCGGGTCGACGGTGAAGGCCGGGTACGCCGCGAGGTGGGGGTACTTGGCCTTCTGGGCGTCGCTGAGGGAGGAGGGGGCGAGCCGGAGCCACTGGCCCTCGGTGTTCAGGGCGCCGTCGGTGACGGCGATCCCGCCGTCCTCGGCGTACACCAGCTGCTGGCTGGTGGCGTCGGTGGGCTTGACCTTCCAGACGACGGTGTTCCGGTCGATCCACTGGGCCTCGGAGGTGCCGAGGTCGAGCGCGGGGGCACCGCCGACGGTGGGGAGCAGGTACTTCTGCTGTGCGGACAGTGCCCAGATCTCGTGGCCGTAGGTGGCGAGGTCGAGGGACTGGTCGGTGGGCAGGTCCTTCTGGTCGCCCTTGTGGAGGATGTACGAGAGGGAGGTGGCTCCGGAGGTGAGGGGCACCTCGTAGACCGCGCCGTAGGCGTCGAAGCGCACCGGCATGAGCGGCTTGGACCAGTCGGTGGGCTGGGCGGCGCCGGTCCAGGTGTGCAGGCCCCAGCCGTCGTAGTCGCCGTCGGGCCGCTGGTAGTGGATGACGGCCTTGGTCTTGTCCGGGGTGGCGGGGGCCGGGTTCGTGTCGGACTGGCCGTCGGCGCCCTGCGTGATCCAGACCTCGCCGGTCCGGCCGAGGTTGATGCTGCGCTGCGGGCCGTCGGCGGTGCCGTCCTTCTCGACGGTGTAGGCGAGGGCGGAGGCGCCTTCGGGGACCTTGACCCAGGCGAAGGCGCCGTGGGCGTCGCGGCCGGTGAACGCGGCCTCCTGGCCGGCGGCCTTCAGCTTCCAGCCGTCGTAGTTCCCGTCCTCGCGGCGGTAGTGGACGACGGCGTGGGTCCGGTCGACGGCGACCGGCTTCTCGGGTGCCGGGGGCGCTCCTGCCGTGGTGGCGGCGGTGGCGCTCGCGGTGCGTCCGGCGGAGTCGACGACGACGGCCTTGTAGCGCAGGGCGGTGCCGGCGGGGGCGGTCACGTGCTGGGTGACCTTGTAGGGGGCGTGGTCGGCGGTGCCGAGGGTCTGCCAGCGGCCGTTGCCGACCTGGGCGGCGAAGACGACCCGGTTCAGCTGTCCGCCGGTGACGTCGGCGGTGAGCTCGACGGTGCCGGTGGCTCCGGCGGCCGGGGCCCTGAGGGCCACGGTCGGCTCGGCGGCCGGGGCGGGGAGGGCCTTGTCCGCCTTGAGGACGAGGGAGGAGAGGGCGGGGACGGTGACGGTGACCTTGCCGTCCCGTGCGGCGACTGCGCCCTGACCCCCGTACAGGGCACGGAAGTTCGCGGAGTCGACGGGGAGGGTGACGGTCTTCGCGGTGGTGGCGCCGTTGGTGGCGACGAGGTACTCGGTGCGCGTGGCGGCGTCGGTGCGGGAGAAGGCGTAGACGGAGCCTTCGGCGTACCGCTCCTGCTGGACGCCGTCGCGGAGGGCGGGGTTCTCGCGGGTGAGCTTGGAGAGCGCGGCGATCGACCGGTACACCGGGTGGGTGGTGTCGTAGGCGTCGGTGGCGTGGGTGCGGTCGGTGCCGATCAGGTCGTCGTCGAGGTAGTCGGCGGCCTGGGAGGCGAAGAGGGGCTGGCGGGCGTCCTTGTCGCCGCCGGCGCCGGTGAAGCCCTGCTCGTCGCCGGAGTAGACCACCGGGTTGCCGCGGGTGAGGAACATCAGCTCGTTGGCGAGCCGGGTGCGGTCGACGAGTTCGGCGTCGGTGGCGTTCGGGTTGTCCTGCTTGAGGAAGGTGCCGAACCGGCCCATGTCGTGGTTGCCGAGGAAGGTGACCTGCTCGTAGGCGTTGGCCTTGTCGGTGGTGTAGCGGTAGTCCTCGGCGAAGACCTTGGCGAGCCGGTCGGCGCCGGCGCCCTGGGAGGCGAAGGCGCGGGCCGCGTCCTGGAAGGGGAAGTCGAGGGTGGCGTCGAGCCGGCCGCGGGTGACGTAGGGGGCGGTGACGGTGGTGTCGGCGGAGTAGACCTCGCCGAACATGAAGAAGTCCTCGCGGCCCTGCTTCCGGGCGTACGCGTCGAGGGCGGTGGCCCACTGGGTCCAGAAGTCCAGGTCGACGTGCTTGACGGTGTCGATGCGGAAGCCGTCGATGTCGAAGTCGCGGACCCACTTCTCGTAGATCCTCTTCATGCCCTCGACGACCTCGGGGCGCTCGGTCCAGAGGTCGTCGAGGCCGACGAAGTCGCCGTACTCGGCGGACTCGCCGACCCAGGTGGAGTCGCCCCGGTTGTGGTACATCGTCGGGTCGTTGAGCCAGGCCGGGACCTTGGTGTCCGCCTTCCCGGCGGGGGTGACGGGGGTGTACGGGAAGGAGCCGGCGTCGACCTTGCCGACGGCGTCGCGGTCGTCGAAGGGGCGGCCGTCCTCGTCGAGGTAGGGGTAGGCGCCCTTGGGGCGGTAGCCGTACTTCTGTTCGGCGTAGTCGACGGTGTCGGCGGTGTGGTTGGTGATGACGTCGAAGAAGACCTTCATGCCCTTGGCGTGGGCGGCGGCGATCAGCTTCTTCAGGTCCTCGTTGGTCCCGAAGTGCGGGTCGACCTGGGTGAAGTCGGTGATCCAGTAGCCGTGGTAGCCGGCCGAGGCGTCCTTGCCGGTGCCCTGCACGGGCCGGTTCTTGAAGATCGGCGCCATCCAGATGGCGGTGGTGCCGAGGCCCTTGATGTAGTCGAGGCGCCGGGTGAGGCCCTTGAGGTCGCCGCCCTGGTAGAAGCCCTTGTCGGTGGGGTCGAAGCCGGTCTGCGTACGGCTGCCGGTGAGGCCGCCCCGGTCGTTGGACGTGTCGCCGTTGGCGAAGCGGTCCGGGAGGACGAAGTAGAACTGCTCGCGGGTGAGGTCCTGGCGGGTGGGCTGGGCGGCGAGCGCCCGGTCGGACGGCGGGGCGGGGGGCCGGGGCGCTGCGGCGGCGGGGACGGCGGGCACGAGGGCGGCGCACAGGGCGGCGGCCAGTGCGACCGCCGTTCTCTTGCGTGTCACGGGGGTGCTCCCTGGAGGTACGGGAAGAGAGGGCCGCCCCGGCGGGGCGGCCCTGGTGCGTGCGGGGAGGCTCAGCTGCGGAAGGTGTCGTTCAGGACGATCTGGCCCGAGGCGGGGACGGTCGCGGTGCGGTTGGCGCCGGACTCCCAGGTGACGTTTCCGGCCGCGTCCTTGCGGATGTACTTGTACTCGAAGGACGTTCCGGCGGGCAGGGGGACCGTCAGCTTCCACACGGGGTAGGCGGCCGGGTCGAGCTTGAGGGCGGAGGCCGGGGCCCAGTTGCCGAGCTCGGCGCGGTTGCCGGTGACGTAGATGTTCTGGCCGACGACCGTGGTGGCGTTGACGTTGAACGAAGCGCCCGCGGTGGCGGGCGGGGTCGTCGTCGGCGGCGTGGTGGGGGTGGTCCCGCCGCAGTTGGTGGCGTTCACGTGCAGGGCGACCGCGGTGTTGGCGGCGAGGGTGGCCGTGAACTGGCCGGAGGCGTTGACCGTCACGGCCGTGTTGCTCTGCACGTCGCAGTAGGCGCCGGCGGGCAGGGAGGTCTGGAAGGTGCGGGTGAGCGCCGAGGACTCGTGGTTGATCGCCACGTAGGCCTTGGAGCCGCGGCCGAACGCGATGGCGTTGCCGGCGTTGTCCCACCAGTTCGTGACGGCCTGGCCGCGCGCGGTGTTGCGGAAGGCGACCATGGAGGAGATCTCGCGCCAGGCGTGCTGGCACTTCCAGCCGTCGGTGTAACAGGCGTTCACCTGGCCGCCGTTGGGCGGGCCGGCGTCCTTGTCGGTCCACTCGTAGCCGGAGTGGACGTCCGGGGAGCCGTAGGGCCAGGCGAGCATGAAGACGGAGGCGAGGGTGTAGTTGGCGCCGTCCTTGTAGGACAGGGTGTCGCCGCCGCGCTCGGTGTCGTGGTTGTCGACGAAGACGCCGGACTGGCCGGAGGGCATGTAGCCCCAGGCCTCGCCGAAGTTCTTGAGGTAGGCGAGCTTCTCGTTCTGCAGGACGCGCTTGAGGTCGCGGGCGTAGCGGAACTCCTGGACGTCGCCGCTGCCGAGGTACTCGCTCGGGGAGACGGCCTCGCCGGCGCCGTGGATGGCCTCCTGCTTCCAGTAGGCGTTCGGGTTCGTCAGCCGGGACTTGATGTTGGCGAGGTCGGCGGCCGGCATGTGCTTGGCGGCGTCGATGCGGAGTCCGTCGACGCCGAGCGAGAGGAGGTCGTTGAGGTAGCCGGCTATCTTGCCGCGGACGTAGTCCTCGCCCGTGTCGAGGTCGGGGAGTTGGACCAGTTCGCAGTTCTGGACGTTGGCGCGGTCCTGGTAGTTGGTGATCGAGGAGCGGCAGTCGTCCATGTCGGAGCCGGAGTAGAGGCCCGGGTAGTCGTACTTGGAGAACGGGGTCCCGCCCGTTCCCGTACCGGAGCCGTTCGCCATGTGGTTGATGACGGAGTCGGCGACGACCTTCACACCGGCCGCGTGGCAGGTGTCGATCATGTTCTTGAAGGCGGTGCGGTCGCCGAGGCGTCCGGCGATCTTGTAGCTGACCGGCTGGTACGAGGTCCACCACTGGCCGCCCTGGAGGTGTTCCTGGGGCGGGGAGACCTGGACGTATCCGTATCCGGCGGGGCCGAGGCGGTCGGTGCACTCACGGGCCACCGAGGCGAAGTTCCATTCGAACATCACCGCGGTGACGTCCTTCTCGCCGGGCGGGGTGGCCTGCGCCGGGGCGTTTCCCGTGACGGCCACAGCGGCAGCTCCCGCCACGAGGGCGAGTGCAGCGGCCACGGTTCTTCTGGCCATGCTTCCTCCTGTACGACATCTGTGTCGCAAGAAGTTGCCGAAAACTTCAGCAACTGTTTTCAGCCGTGACCGTACGAGTGCCCCGGCGCCCGGTCAACCCTCCGGACACCACTGCGCAAGTTGTTACGAAAGACCTTGCGGACCCCTGGGAGGCTGCGCCGTGGAGCCGCGTACCACCAGCTCCGGCTGGAACACGAACTCCGTGCGCTGCACCGGATTTCCCTCGATCTCCTCCAGGAGCGCGCCGACGGCGGCGGTCGCCATCGCCTGCACCGGCTGGCGCACGGTGGACAGCGGCGGGCTGGTGAAGGCGATCAGCGGGGAGTCGTCGAAGCCCACGACGGAGACGTCGTCGGGCACCTCGAGGCCCCGGGCCCGGACCGCGCGGATCACGCCGAGCGCCATCAGGTCGGAGGCGCAGACGATGCCCGTGCACCCCTCGCGCAGCAGGATCTCGGCGGCCGCGTGGCCGCCCTCGACGCCGAAGAGCGTGGGCCTGATGAACCGTTCGGCGTCCGCCCGCTCGACGCCGAGGAGCTCGTACAGCTCGGCGGCGAAGCCCTCGGCCTTGCGGCGCGAGGGCACGTAGCGGGTGGGGCCGATGGCGAGGCCGATCCGCTCGTGCCCCAGCTCGACCAGGTGCCGGACGGCCATCCGGGCCGCGGCCCGGTCGTCGGGCGAGACGAAGTTGGCGTCGATGTGCTCGTTGTAGCCGTTGATGAGGACGTACGGCACGCCCCGGGCGCTCAGCCGGGCGTAGCGGGCCGGGTCGGCGCTGGCGTCCGCGTGCAGCCCGGAGAGGAAGACGATGCCGGCCACCCCGCGCTCCACGAGCTGCTCGACGAGCTCGTCCTCGGTGGCGCCGCCGGGCATCTGGGTGCAGAGCACCGGCGTGTAGCCGTGCCCGGCGAGGACCTGTTCGACGACCTGCGCGAAGGCCGGGAAGATCGGGTTGGTCAGCTCGGGCACCACGAGCCCGACGAGGCCCGCGCTGCGGCGTTTGAGCCGTACGGGACGCTCGTAGCCGAGCACGTCGAGCGCCGCGAGCACCTTGTGCCGGGTCGCGCCGGCCACCCCCGCCTTGCCGTTGAGGACGCGGCTGACGGTGGCCTCGCTGACGCCGGACTGGGCCGCGATGTCCGCGAGCCGCGGGGCGCCGTTCCCGGCACCCCGCGGCAGGGGGATCGTCACACCGCCCACCAGACGGTGGTGTCGGCGGGCACTTCCGCCTCGTCGTCGACGATCCGGACGTCCTCGTTGGAGAGGAGGTACCGGCCGGGCAGCGGGACGGAGATGGCCCGGCCGGTGGTGTTGGCGGTGCAGACGAAGCCGTCGCGGCGGAAGGAGAGCACACCCTCGGGTGCCTCCAGCCACTCGACGTCCTCGCCCGCACCGAGTTCGGGGCGCTCGCGGCGCACGGCGAGCGCGCTGCGGTACAGCTCCAGGGTGGAGCCGGGGTCGCCGGTCTGCGCCTCGACGCTCAGTCCGCCCCAGGTGGCGGGCTGCGGCAGCCAGGAGCCGCCGGTGCCGAAGCCGTACGACGTGCCCTCGGCGGTCCACGGGATCGGCACCCGGCAGCCGTCGCGGAAGCCGTCCTGGCCGCTGGCGCGCCAGAAGGACGGGTCCTGGCGGACCTCGTCGGGCAGGTCGGTGACGTCGGGCAGGCCGAGCTCCTCGCCCTGGTAGACGTACGCCGAGCCGGGCAGGGCCAGCATCAGCAGGGTCGCGGCGCGGGCGCGGCGCAGGCCGAGGGCGCGGTCGCCGGCCTCACGGAGCTGGGTGCCGAGGCCCGCCGGGTTGGCGAAGCGGGTGGCGTGCCGGGTGACGTCGTGGTTGGACAGCACCCAGGTGGTGGGGGCGCCGACCGGGCGCATCGCGTCGAGCGAGGCGTCGATGACGGCGCGGAGCTCCGCGGCGTCCCAGTGGGTGCCCAGGTACTGGAAGTTGAAGGCCTGGTGCATCTCGTCGGGGCGCACGTAGTTCGCGGTGCGGTCGACGGTCGGGGTCCACGCCTCGGCGACGAGGACGCGCTCCCCGTCGTACTCGGCGAGGACCTTGCGCCAGGTGCGGTAGATCTCGTGGACGCCGTCCTGGTCGAAGAAGGGCATGACGTCGTTGCCGAGCAGCTTCAGCTGGTCGTGGGCGCCGATGTCGGGCAGGCCCGGGGCCTTGACCAGGCCGTGGGCGACGTCGACGCGGAAGCCGTCGACGCCCATGTCCAGCCAGAAGCGCAGGATGGAGCGGAACTCGTCGCGGACGGCCGGGTGCTCCCAGTTGAAGTCGGGCTGCTCCGGGGCGAAGAGGTGGAGGTACCACTCGCCGGGGGTGCCGTCCGCGTTCTCCGTACGGGTCCAGGCGGGACCGCCGAAGATGGACTCCCAGTCGTTGGGCGGCAGTTCGCCGTTCTCGCCCTGGCCGGCGCGGAAGTGGTAGCGCTCGCGCAGCGGCGATCCGGGGCCCTCGCGCAGGGCGCGCTGGAACCACTCGTGCTGGTCGGAGGAGTGGTTGGGCACCAGGTCGACGATGACGCGCAGGCCCAGTTCGTGGGCCTCGCGGATCATCGCGTCGGCGTCGAGGAGCGAGCCGAACATCGGGTCGATGGCCCGGTAGTCGGCGACGTCGTAGCCGGCGTCGGCCTGCGGCGAGGCGTAGAACGGGGAGAGCCAGACGGCGTCGACGCCCAGGTCCTTGAGGTACGGCAGCCGGCTGCGGACGCCCTCCAGGTCACCCATGCCGTCACCGTTGCCGTCGGCGAAGCTGCGCGGGTAGACCTGGTAGATCACGGCGTCTCTCCACCAGCCCGTGTGCGTGCCGGTGGTGGGGGCGTCGGCCGGGGTGGCGAGATGCTGGGTCATGTCTTCCCTGGGAGGTAAGGAGGTGCGTTCGGGCGGGGTGCTCAGGGCCGTCAGCCCTTGACGGCACCGGCCGACATGCCGGTGACCAGGTGCCGCTGGGCGAAGAGGAACACCAGGGCGGCGGGGACGGCGATCAGTACGGAGGCCGCCGCCATCGGGCCCCACTGCGCCCCGTACTGGTTGACGAACTTCTGCAGTCCGCCGGCGAGCGTCAGGTTCTCGTCGCCGACCATGAAGGCGGAGGCGTAGGCCACCTCGCCCCAGGCGGTGATGAAGGAGTAGAAGGCGGTGACGGCGATGCCCGGCTTGGCGAGCGGCAGGATCAGCCGCCAGAAGGTGCCGAACGGGGTGAGGCCGTCGACGTAGCCCGACTCGTCGATCTCGCGCGGGATGGTGTCGAAGAAGCCCTTCATCATCCACGCGCAGAACGGGACGGCGATCGTCAGGTAGGTGACGACCAGGCCGACCGGCTGGTTGAGCAGGCCCATCGACGCCATGATGTTGTAGATCGGCACGATGAGGACGGCGACCGGGAACATCTGGGTGATGAGCAGCGTCCACATCAGTCCGCGCTTGCCGGGAAAGCGGAAGCGGCTGACGGCGTAGCCCGTGGTGGCGGAGACGAAGACGCCGATGACGGTGGTGAGGCCGGCGACGAGCAGCGAGTTGCCGAACCAGGTGAGGAACGGGGTGTCCCGCAGCAGGTTCGTGTAGTTCTCGAGCGTCGTCTCCTTGAAGAAGTCCGTGGTGATCGCGTACTTCGCGGGCTTCAGCGAGGTCAGCAGCACCCAGAGGACCGGGAAGACGGCGATCACGGACGCGACGATCAGCGTGGCGTGCAGCGCGACCGAGGCCAGCGGCGAGCGGCGGCCGCGGATCGGGGTGTTGGCGGGCGCGGCGTGACGGGCGGGGGTCGTGGTGGTCACCAGACTTCTCCCTGCTTGCGGAGGACTCGCCGGTAGACCGCGGCGAAGATCATCAGGAGGACCAGGATGAGCACGCCCCAGGTGGACGACTGGGCGAAGTCGCGCGGGCTGACCTCGAAGGAGAACTTGTAGGCCTGGGTGACGAGGATCTGGGTGGCCTCGCCGGGCCCGCCCCGGGTGAGCAGGAAGATCACCGGGAACATGTTGAAGGTCCAGATGGTCGACAGCAGGATCACCGTCGTCGACACGGAGCTGAGCCCGGGCATGGTGATGTGCCGGAACCGCTGCCAGGCGTTGGCGCCGTCCATCTCGGCGGCCTCGTACAGCTCGCCGGGGATGGACTGGAGCCCGCCGAGGAGGGCGACCATCATGAACGGCACGCCGAGCCAGACGTTGACGAGGATGACCGAGAACTTGGCCCAGGTGGGGTCGTTCAGCCACGGCAGGGCGTCGATGCCGCCGCCCGCGAGGATCTTGTTGAGGAGGCCGTTGTCCTGGTTGTAGAGGAAGCGCCAGGCGAAGACGGAGACGAAGCCGGGCACGGCCCACGGCAGGATGAGCATCAGCCGGTAGGCGCCGCGGCCGGCGATCCTGCGGTTGAGGATGTTGGCGAGGGCCAGGCCGAGGGCGAAGGTCACCGACACGCAGGCCACCGTCCACACCAGCGTCCAGCCCAGGGTGGAGAGGAACTGGCCGCCCGTCAGCGCGTCCGCGTAGTTGTCCAGGCCGACGAACTCGTAGCTGGCCGGGATGTGGTTGACGCCGATGGAGCGCTCGACGTTGCGCTCGTTGGCGTCGGTCAGCGACAGGAAGATGCCGCGGACCAGCGGATAGCCGATGATCACGGCGATCACGACGGTCACCGGGGCGACCATCGCCCAGGCGTACCAGTGGGTGGCGAGGGAGCGCTTCGACGCGCCCCGGGGCTTACCAGTTCCGCGGCTCCGGCCGCGGGCGCTGTCGCCCGCGGCCTTCACCACCGACTGGCTGGGGGTGTCCACAGCCATCAGCCGGCCTGCCTTCCTTCCTCTTCCTGCTACTTCCAGTCCTTCAGGAGCTTGCGGTAGCCGTCACCGGTCGCCTTGGCACCCGCCTCGGGGGTGGTCTGGCCGGTCAGGACCTTGGTGTACTCGGTGACGAGCGGCGCGAAGAGGCTGCCGGTCTCCGGGATCCAGGGGCGCTCGACGGCCTTGTCGACGACCGGCTTGAAGAAGGTGATCATCTCGTTGGTCGCGACGTCCGACTTGATGTAGACGGACTGGCGGGTCGGGAGGAGGCTGAGCTCCTTCGCGATCGTCGCCTGGGTCTCGACCGAGGTCATGTACTCGGTGAAGGCGTAGGAGGCGTCGAGGTTCTTCGAGCCCGCGTAGACGGCGAGGTTGTGACCGCCCTGCGGGGCGCCCTGGCCGGCGGAACCGGCCGGGACCGGGGCGATGCCCAGGTTGGCCTTGTCCGTGAACTCCTTGCCGGCGTAGGTGTCGGAGACGGCCCACGGGCCGTTGATCATCATGGCGACCTTGCCGTCCTTGAAGGCCGTCTGCATGTTGTTCCAGCCGTCGGTCGCGTCCGTCTTGGCCGCGCCGGAGTCCACCAGGTCCTTGACGGTCTTGAAGGCCTTCACACCGGCGGGGCTGTCGACGGTGACGGTCTTCTTGTCGGCGTCGACGAGGTCGCCGCCCTCGCCGTACAGGAAGGAGAGGAACCAGTAGGCGTCGTCGCCGCGCAGGTAGAGACCGGTCTTGCCGGTCTTCTCCTTGATCTTGGCGGAGACGGTCTTGAGCTCGGCGATGGTCTTGGGGACCTCGACGCCGGCTTCCTTGAAGATCTTCTTGTTGTAGAAGATGCCCATGGAGTCGATGACCTGCGGAACGGCGTAGGTCTTGCCCTTGTACTGGGTGGAGGCCGACGCCTGCTTGAGGAAGTCGTCCGCGCCCTTGAGGGCGGGGGTCCCGTCGAGGGGGGCCAGGTAGCCGAGGTCGGCGAACTCGGGGGTCCAGGCGACCTCGGAGCGGATGACGTCGGGGGCACCGGAGCCGGACTGCGCGGCGTTCTTGAACTTGTTCTGCGCCTCACCGAAGGGCACGTTGACGTACTTGACGGTGACCTTGGGGTGCTTCTTCTTGAAGTCCTCGGCGACCTTCTTGAAGACCTTGTCCTCGGAGCCGACCGTGGACGTGTCCCACCAGGTCACGGTGCCGGAGAGCTCGCCCGAGCCCTTCGCGCCGCCGTCCTTCGAACCGCTGTCACTCCCGCACGCCGCCAGGGTCACGCCCAGGGCCGCGACCAGCGCGGTGGCCGCTATGCCACGCCGCATGTGAACTCCTTCGATGATCCCGGGGAGACGAGGGGCTGGAACCTTCCTCATGCGACCGCTCCCTCGCGGCGCTCCGGGTTGCCAGGAACGTAACAGGGATGAAAACGAGCCGAAAGAGCTTGCGGGGAATTTCTGCAAGACCCGGCGATCGTTACATCCGCGTGTCCCGAAGGTTGCCTACGAGCCGCTTGACAGGGTCTGTTTCGGGCATCTCACACGCGGAAAGCCCCCGCGGAGCCCCGCCACCAGCGCGAAAGGGCCCCGCAAGCCCTGCAAGACCTTGCGCAACGGCTCGAACCTTGCGGTCCCCTCCCGACGCCGGTGAACCGGTGGGAAATACGCGCTGTGACCGGTACAGTCCCTTCTCATGACCGCGCGGCTCTCCGACATCGCAGCCCAGGCGGGGGTCAGTGAAGCCACAGTCAGCCGCGTGCTCAACGGCAAGGCCGGCGTGGCGGCGGCCACCCGCGAGTCCGTCCTCGCCGCCCTCGACGTGCTCGGCTACGAGCGTCCCGTACGCCTCCGCCAGCGCAGCGCGGGCCTCGTCGGCCTCATCACCCCCGAGCTGGACAACCCGATCTTCCCCGCGCTCGCGCAGGTCATCGGACAGGCCCTGACCCGGCAGGGGTACACCCCCGTCCTCGCCACCCAGACCCCCGGCGGGTCCACCGAGGACGAGCTCACCGACATGCTGGTGGAGCGCGGCGTCGCCGGCATCATCTTCGTCTCCGGACTGCACGCCGACACCACCGCCGACATGACGCGCTACGACCAGCTGCGCGGCAAGGGCGTCCCGTACGTCCTCCTCAACGGCTTCTCCCCCAAGGTCCAGGCTCCCTTCGTGTCGCCCGACGACCGGGCCGCGATGGTGCTGGCCGTGACGCACCTGGCCGCCCTCGGGCACACCCGGATCGGGCTCGCCGTCGGACCGAAGCGGTTCGTGCCGGTGCTGCGCAAGATAGAGGGCTTCCAGAAGGGCATGGAGGAGCGGCTCGGCCTCGGCCCCGACGAGTCCGAGGCACTGATCCAGCACTCCCTCTACACCCTGGAGGGCGGCCAGGCGGCCACCGCGGCGCTGATCTCCCGCGGCTGCACGGCGATCGTGTGCGCGAGCGACATGATGGCGCTCGGCGCGATCCGGGCCGCCCGCCAGCAGGGGCTCGACGTGCCGCGGGACATCTCCGTCGTCGGCTTCGACGACTCTCCGCTCATAGCGTTCACCGACCCGCCGCTGACCACCATCCGCCAGCCCGTACAGGCGATGGGGCAGGCCGCGGTCCGCGCGCTGCTCGAAGAGGTCGGCGGCACTCCGGCGCCGCACTCCGAGTTCGTCTTCATGCCTGAGCTGGTCGTTCGCGGTTCAACGGCCTCCGCTCCGTCCCCCGCGCGCACTCCTTCCTGAGACGGAGGGGGTGCGCCCGGACCCCGACCGGGGGATGATCGGTCGGGGGGTGGGGATCTGGCAGACTCTCTCCCTATGGGTGAAACGACCGTGAAGAGTTTGGACGACCGGACGACCCCGTCGTCACCCACAGTGGCCGACGGCAGGCTCGCGCGCCTGCGCGCGCGCACACCCCGGCGCCCCACGATCTGGTTCGAGATCCTGCTCATCGCGGTGAGCTACTGGACGTACTCCCTCATCCGCAACGCGGTGCCGGAGCAGAAGGCCCAGGCGCTCAGGAACGCCGACTGGATCTGGCAGGCCGAGGAGTCCCTCGGGCTCGCCTTCGAGCACGCCGTGAACCAGGCCGTGAACTCGGTGACGTGGCTCATCGTGTCGATGAACTACTACTACGCCACGCTGCACTTCGTCGTGACCATCGGTGTGCTCGTGTGGCTGTACCGAGGGCACCCGGGCCGCTACTCCGCGTTCCGCACCGTCCTGTTCGCCACCACCGGTGTGGCCCTGGTCGGCTACTACCTGTATCCGCTCGCGCCGCCGCGGCTCATGAACGGCCAGGACTTCATCGACACGGTGCTCGTCCACCACACCTGGGGCTCGATGGCCTCGGGCAACCTCAAGCACGTGTCGAACCAGTACGCGGCGATGCCGTCGATGCACATCGGCTGGTCGCTCTGGTGCGGAGTGACGATCTTCCTGCTGGCCAAGGCGCCCTGGGCGAAGATCCTCGGCCTGCTCTACCCGGTGGCCACCCTCGTGGTGATCGTCGCCACCGCCAACCACTTCTGGCTGGACGCGGTCGGCGGCATGATCTGCCTGGCCTTCGGCTTCGGCGTCTCCTACTGCTGGTACGGCTCCCGGCCGCACCGGCTGCCCCGCCTCGTCGAACCCGCAGGCGCCGTCGCCCGCGGCGGCCCGCGCCCGGCGGCGGAGCCCGACCGGGCGACCGACGCGGAACGGCCGGTCGGCTCCTCCAAGTGAGGCCGCCGGTCGGCGGGCCCGTCCCGGGGCCGTAGACCTCGGGCCCCGGCGACCCCTGCGGCTCCGCACCCGCTCCCGGTCCGAAGGGCCGGCGATCCGCAGGGCCGACGCACGGGGCCCGCGCCCCTACGCTCCGTAGAACAGCTCCTCCACGACCGCCCGGGCGCGGCGGGTGATGCGGCGGTAGTCGTCGACCATCTCGCCGACGTGGCCGGGGGCGTACCCCAGGTACCGGCCCACCGCGGCGAGCTCGCGCGGGTCGGAGGGGAAGGTGTCGCCGGCCCGACCGCGCACCAGCATCACCGCGTTGCGGACGCGGGTCGCGAGCACCCAGGCCTCGTCCAGGGTCTGCGCCTCCTCCGTCGGGATCAGGCCGGCCGCGTGCGCCGCCCGGAGGGCCTCGCGGGTGCGGGTCGTCCGCAGCCCGGGCTCCGCCCAGCCGTGCCGCATCTGGAGGAGCTGGACCGTCCACTCGACGTCGCTGAGGCCGCCGCGCCCGAGTTTGGCGTGGAGCGTCGGGTCGGCGCCGCGCGGCAGCCGCTCCGACTCCATGCGGGCCTTGAGGCGGCGGATCTCGCGGACCGCGTCCTCGCCGAGGCCCTCGGCGGGGTAGCGCAGCGGGTCGACGAGCTCGACGAACCGGTCGGCCAGGTCCAGGTCGCCCGCCATGGGCGCGGCGCGCAGCAGGGCCTGGCTCTCCCAGACCAGGGACCAGCGGCGGTAGTAGGCCTCGTACGACTTGAGGGTGCGGACCATGGGGCCGCTCTTGCCCTCCGGCCGCAGGTCCGCGTCGATCAGCAGCGGCGGGTCGGCGGTGGGGAGCTGGAGGAGCCGGCGCATCTCGGCGACCACCCGGTTCGCGGCGCGGGCCGCCTCCTGCTCGTCGACGCCCTCGCGCGGCTCGTGGACGAACAGGACGTCGGCGTCGGAGCCGTACCCCAGCTCGTGGCCGCCGAAGCGGCCCATGCCGATGACCGCGAACCGGGTCGGCAGCGTCTCGCCCCACTCGGCGCGGACGGCGGCACGCAGGGCGCCGGCGATGGTGGCCGCGTTGAGGTCGGTGACGGCCTCGCCGACCCGGTCGACCAGGGCACCGGGGTCGGGTTCGCGGAGGTTGTCCTCGGTGCCGTACGAGCCGATGAGGTCGGCCGCCGCGGTGCGGAACAGCTCCCTGCGGCGCACCCCGCGGGCCGCGGCGACGGCCTGCTCGGCGTCCTCCGCACGGCCCACCGCAGCCAGGACCTCCTGCTCCAGGTGGTCGCGGCCGCGCGGCTTGAGCCCCTCCGGGTCGCCGAGGAGCGCGACCGCCTCGGGGGCGCGGAGCAGCAGGTCGGGGGCGAGGCGGCCGGCGGAGAGCACCCGGGCGAGGTTCTCGGCCGCGGCACCCTCGTCGCGGAGGAGCCGCAGGTACCAGGGGGTCTTGCCGAGGGCGTCCGAGACCTTGCGGAAGCCGAGCAGGCCGGCGTCCGGGTCGGCCGAGTCGGCGAACCAGCCGAGCAGCACCGGGAGCAGCGTCCGCTGGATCGCGGCCTTGCGGCTCACCCCGGAGGCGAGCGCCTCCAGGTGGCGCAGGGCGGCGGCGGGGTCGTCGTAGCCGAGCGCTTCGAGGCGCTGCCCGGCCGCCTTGGGGCTGAGCCGGATCTCGCCGGGGGCGAGCTGGGCGAACGCGTCGAGCAGCGGGCGGTAGAAGATCTTCTCGTGCAGCCGGCGGACGACGGCCGCGTGCCGCTTCCACTCCTTGTTGAGTTCGGCGACGGGGTCGGTGCGCAGGCCGAGCGAGCGGCCGAGGCGGCGCAGGTCGTCCTCGCCCTCGGGGACGAGGTGGGTGCGGCGCAGCCGGTACAGCTGGATGCGGTGCTCCATGGCCCGCAGGAAGCGGTAGGCCTCGTCGAGCTGGGCGGCGTCGGCGCGGCCGACGTAGCCGCCGGCGGCGAGCGCGGCCAGCGCGTCGAGGGTGGTGCCGCTGTGCAGCCCGGCGTCGCTGCGGCCGTGCACCAGCTGGAGGAGCTGGACGGCGAACTCGACGTCGCGCAGGCCGCCGGGGCCGAGCTTGAGCTCGCGCTCGACCTGGGCGGCGGGGATGTTGTCGACGACCCGGCGGCGCATCTTCTGGACGTCGGGGACGAAGTTCTCGCGCTCGGCGGCCTGCCAGACGAGCGGGGAGACGGCGTCGATGTACTGGGCGCCGAGTTCCGGGTCGCCGGCCACCGCGCGGGCCTTCAGGAGGGCCTGGAACTCCCAGGTCTTCGCCCAGCGCTGGTAGTAGGCGAGGTGGGAGGAGAGGGTGCGGACGAGGGGGCCGTTGCGGCCCTCGGGGCGGAGGTTGGCGTCGACCGGCCAGATGGTGCCCTCGACCGTGGTCTCCGAGCAGATCCGCATGAGGTGCGAGGCGAGCCGGGTCGCCGCCTGGATCGACTTCCCCTCGTCGGCGCCCTCGACCGGCTCCCCGACGAAGATCACGTCCACGTCGGAGACGTAGTTGAGCTCGTGGCCGCCGCACTTGCCCATCGCGATGACGGCGAGCCGGCACATGGCGGCGTCGGCGGGTGCGGCGGTACGGGCGATGGCGAGCGCGGCGCGCAGGGTGGCCGTCGCCAGGTCGGCGAGCTCGGCGGCGGCCTGGGCGACGTCGGTGGTGCCGCACACGTCACGGGCGGCGATGGCGAGCAGGCAGCGGCGGTAGGAGACCCGCAGTGAGACCGCGTCGGTGGCGTCGGCGAGGCCCTGCTCGAACTCGGGGACGCCCGGGTGCAGGTCGGCCGCCTCGTAGGTGACGAGGGACTCCCAGTCGCGGGGGTGCCGGGCCAGGTGGTCGGCGAGGGCCTCGGAGGCGCCGAGGACGCCGAGGAGCCGGTCCCTGAACGGCTTGGCGGAGAGCAGCGTGGCCGTGAACGTCTGCCGCTCGGTCTCGGGCTGCGCCTCGGCCAGGCGGACCAGGCCGCGCAGGGCGAGGTCCGGATCGGCGGTGGCGCCGAGCGCGTCCAGGAGGACGGAGTCGTCCCGCAGCTCGGACAGCTCGGGCGCGTCGAGCAGTCGTTCGGCCCCCGAGGGGTCGGTGAACCCGTGCCGCAGCAGACGTGAGAACGTACTGCTCCTGCGTCCCGGCACCGTCATTCCGCCGCTCCCTCCGAGCAGGTCAGCCCCAAGGGCCGAGCCTATCCGGCGCGGGGGCCGCGGGCGCCCCCGCCCGGCGGTCACGTCGCGCCGGACGGCTGCCCGATCCGGCGCGTACGTGGCGCATCCCACGCCCCCTCGCACGTGAGATCCGGCACAAAGATCCCTTTCGGGGCGAATGAACCGTAAATCTAGAAGATCCGTCTTGCTGCGCGCGGGACGCCCCCGCACCGCCGGGAGCGGCCGGCCGCCGCACGCGTCCCGCAGCACCTTGCTCGACCCTGCTCGTTCCTGTTCACTCCCGCTCCTCCCTGCACAGCCCTGCTCGTTCTTGCTCCACCCCGCACCGCCTGCTCCACCCTGCTCTGCCCCGCCCCGCCCGTCAGTGAAAGTGCCGCCGAACATGCCTGTCCGCCTCCGCCTCCGCCGCCCCTCCCGTCGCAGAATCGTTTCTGCGACCGCCGCGACCCTCCTGGTCGGCGGCACGTTCGCCGGGCTCCTCTCGGTGACGGCGGCGAAGCCGGCGGCACCCGCCGTACCACCGCCGGCCCACGAGGCCAAGGCGCCGGCGAAGCCCCCGGCCGAGCCCGTACGGACCCCGCACGCCGCCACCTCGGTGATGCAGGTCGTGGCGCACCCGGACGACGACCTGTTCTTCATGAACCCGGACGTCTCGCAGTCGCTGCGCTCCGGCAGCCCACTGACCTCCGTCTACCTCACCGCCGGCGAGTCGGACGGCGTCAACGCCCGCCCGAGCGACGCCGCCGCGGCCGCGCCGGACAAGGCGGGCTACGCCGAGGCCCGGCAGAACGGCATACGCGCCGCGTACGCCGAGATGGCGACCGGCAGCCGGACCGCCGTCTGGGACCGGGTCGCCCTCCCCACCGCCGGCGGCGCCGCGGCCGAGCTGGACACCCTGCGCGCGAAGCCCCAGGTCAAGCTGGTGTGGCTGCAGCTGCGCGAGGCCGGCTCGATCAGCGGCGACCGCCCGCACAGCCTCAACGGCCTCTGGCACGACCGGATACCCGCGCTGGCCTCCCAGCGCGCGACCGGCACCCCCGTCGCGGCCGACTTCACCTACACGAAGGACCAGGTCGTCGCGACCCTCACCGGACTGCTCGAACATTTCCGGCCGACCTTCGTCCGCATGCAGGACCCGACCCCCGGCACCTGGTCGGAGGCGAAGCCCGGGACGGGGACGACGACCGCGGCAGGCGCGGGGTCATCGGCCGGCGCAGGCACCTCGACCGGCTCGGGCTCCACGGCCGGCTCGGGCTCCACGGCCGGCTCGGGCTCCACGACCGGCTCGGGCTCCACGGCCGGTTCAGGCTCCGCGGCCGGTTCGGGGGCCGGGGCGGTGAAGCTCCGGGACCATCAGGACCACCTCTACGGGGCGCGGTTCGTCCAGGCCGCCCTGGCCCGGTACGCGGACGTGCCAGGGCACCCGCACGTGGGCGTGCAGAACTACCTGGGCTACCCCACCAGCTCGCTGCCGCACACGCTCGACCCCGAGACGGCGGGTGCGAAGCTGCGGACCCTGAAGACGTACGCCTGGACGGACGGGGTCAACGACTGCGGCACCGCCGCCGGCTGCGGCGACCTGAAGGTGGCCGCGCGGCCCGGCGGGCGGGGCTGGACGCAGACCGTCAGGTACGCCCGCTCCACCTCCACCTCGTGGGTGCAGCGGGACGGCACCGGCGCGCTGCACGCCTTCTCCGTCCTCGACGGACGGCTCGCCGAGTGGCGGAAGCCGGCCGGCACCGAGGCGTGGCACGGGCCGACGCTGCTGCCCGGCGGCGGCCTCGACAGCGGCGTCACCTCCGTCGTCCTGCCCGACGGCCGCACGGCGGTCTTCGGCACCCGTACGACGCTCGGCGCCGACGCCTCCGCGTACGGCCGCGAGGTCGTGACCACCGCGCAGACCACGCCCGGCGGCGCGTTCGGCCCGTGGCGCTCGCTCGGCACACCGGAGCGGGACGACGCCGGCGGCACCTCCGACATCAGCGCGCCCGCCGTGACCGTGGACGACGCGGGCCTGGCGACCGTGCTCCTGCGGGACAGCGGCCACCGCCTCACGGCCCGCGAGCAGCGCGCCGACGGCGGCTGGGGGCCGTGGCGGACGCTGGGCGGCACGGACGTGACGGGCGACCCCGTGGCGGCCACCGACGGCACCGGCCGCGGCTACGTCTTCGCCAGTACCCCGAAGACCGTCCTGACCTGGGCCCAGGAGCGGCCCGGCGGCCCCCTGGCAGGTCCGGTGCGGACGGGTCTGCCGCCGACCACGCTGGCACTGAGCGCGCGTCCCGCACCGGACGGCGACGGGGTACGGCTCTGGTTCCGCAAGCCGTCCTCCGGCGACCTGCGGAGCGCCGACTTCTCGGGCGCGGGCCCGGTGTCCCCGTTCACCGAGCTGCCCGGCTCCGGCGTCGCGGGCTTCGGCCCGGTCAGCGGCGGCGACGGCCTCCTCGCCGTACGGTCCCGGACGGGCTTCCTGGCGACGGCGCCGCACGGCCGGACGGCCGGGGCGCCGCCGGCGTGGACCCTGGAGAAGTTCCTCTTCGCCGGCGCTCCGGACGCGGGGACGGACGGGGTGGCGGCGATCGGCCTCGACGGCCGGCTGCACTGGACTCCCGCTCCGCGCTGACCCGTTCCGGGTGCGCGGGGCCCTCCCGTGCGGGAGGGTGTCCCTCATGAATTGGACACTGGAAGTGGTCCCGGTACCCGTCACGGACATGGACCGGGCCAAGGAGTTCTACGGCGACAGGTGCGGTTTCAAGATCGACCTCGACGACGAGGTCGCGCCCGGCATGCGGATCGTCCAGGCGACCCCGCCGGGCTCCCGCTGCTCGATCGCCATGCTCAGCGGCATGCCGCCGATGCCCGGCACCAAGGACATGGCCCCCGGCACCCTGCACGGCCTCCAGCTCTGCGTGACGGACATCGAGGCCGCGCGGGCGGAGCTGGTCGAGCGGGGCGTCGACGTCTCCCCGGTGATGCACGTCGGCGCGGCGGGCTGGGAGGACGGCAAGGGCGACACCTGGAACTCGTTCATGACCTTCGAGGACCCGGACGGCAACGGCTGGGTCGTCCAGGAGGCCCCGTCGGAGCTGTCCGAGCGCTGACGGCGGCGCCCCGGCGCCGTCAGAGCGCCAGGTAGAAGTGGCGGAGCTTCTCGTCCTCCGCCACGCACCGCATCCCGGCGGCCTCCATCACCCGGTGCGAGGCCGGGTTGGTCAGGTCGGCGTCCCCCTTCACCCCGGCGGCGCCGGCCACCCGGGCCACCTCGACGAGGGCCCGCAGTGCCTCGGACGCGTAGCCGTTCCCGCGGACCTGCGGCAGCAGCCCGTATCCGACGGTCGCGACCCCGATCTCGTCCGGCGGTCCGTGGAAGCCGATGCCGCCGACGGTGACGCCGTCGAGCCGTATCTCGTACGTCCGGAACACTCCCGGGTCGCCGCGCTCGGCGAAGCCCCTCAGGAAGCCGTCGGCCGAGCGGACGTCCCCGGCTCCGGGGTAGCCCTCCGCCCACCGGTCGTCGGGGCCGGCCTCCCGGCCGACGACGCGTTCGGCCCGGTCGACGGTCATGGGACGCAGCACGAGCCGCTCGGTCGTGACGTTCTCGATCTTCACTGCCGCAGTGTGCGGCGCACCCCGCCGCCCGGGCAACGCAATTCCCCGCGCCGACCCCCGGCGCGGGCTCGTGCCCCGCGCCGGGGGGGAACGTCGAGAACCGGCCTCCTCCCCCACAACACCGGAGGTTCTTGCGGAGTTCGAAAATAGGCCCACGCCAGCGCGTACATCCGCTCGCCGACGACCTCCGCCGCGTCGATCTGGCCGTAGTCGCCGCTGAGCTCGATGACCGCACCGGTGCCCGTCGGCACGGGGTGACGGGCATCGATGGGAACGTTCCGCTCCAGGGCTCCGGTGTCGCGGTCGAAGGCCGCCGCCATCAGCTCGACGTCCCCGCCGTTGTCGGAGCCCGGGTCGTCCGCGTCCTCCCCGCCGCAGGCCAGGACGGCGTGGACCTGTTCCTTGCCCACGAACGCGTCCCCCACCCCGCACGTGCCGGGAACGGCCGCCGTGCACGGCCCCCGCGAGCGGCGTTCCGGAGACCCGCCCGACACGTTGGTCTTCGAACGACGGTCAGGCCAAGGGCAGGGCTTCCCAGCGGTCCATGCCGATTCGGCGCGGGTGGAGGACGTGTCGGCCGAGGGCGAACCGCGAACGCCGCCGGCGGCGGCGCGACGGTCGGCGGGACGGGCCCCTCCGGCGTCGGACGGCCCGCGGACGGCCCGGGGCGACAGGAACGGGTTCGGGCCGCCGGCGGTCCGCCGGCGGCCCGAACCCTCGCTTCAGGGGTGCACTGCTTCCGACCTGCGCTTACAGCACCGGCAGGTTCTTGCGGAGTTCGAAGGCGGTGACCTCGGAGCGGTACTCCTCCCATTCCTGCTTCTTGTTGCGGAGGAAGAAGTCGAAGACGTGCTCGCCGAGGGTCTCGGCGACCAGTTCACTCTTCTCCATGAGGGCGATGGCCTCGCCGAGGTTCTGCGGGAGGGGCTCGATGCCCATCGCGCGGCGCTCGGAGTCGGAGAGGGCCCAGACGTCGTCGTCGGCGCCGGCGGGGAGCTCGTAGCCCTCCTCGATGCCCTTGAGGCCGGCGGCCAGGAGGACGGCGTAGGTGAGGTAGGGGTTGGCGCCGGAGTCGATGGAGCGGACCTCGACGCGGGAGGAGCCGGTCTTGCCGGGCTTGTACATGGGGACGCGGATGAGGGCGGAGCGGTTGTTGTGGCCCCAGCAGATGTACGAGGGGGCTTCGCCGCCGGAACCGGCCGTGCGGGAGGAGCCGCCCCAGATGCGCTTGTAGGAGTTGACCCACTGGTTGGTGACGGCGGAGGTCTCGCCCGCGTGGCGCAGCAGGCCGGCGATGAAGGAGCGGCCGACCTTGGAGAGCTGGTACTCGGCGCCCGACTCGTAGAAGGCGTTCCGGTCGCCCTCGAAGAGGGAGAGGTGGGTGTGCATGCCCGAGCCGGGGTAGTCGGAGAACGGCTTCGGCATGAACGTGGCCTGCACGCCCTGTTCGAGCGCCACCTGCTTCATGACCAGGCGGAAGGTCATGATGTTGTCGGCGGTGGAGAGGGCGTCGGCGTAGCGGAGGTCGATCTCCTGCTGGCCGGGCGCGCCCTCGTGGTGGGAGAACTCCACCGAGATGCCCATCGACTCGAGCATGGTGATGGCCTGGCGGCGGAAGTCCATGCCGACGTTCTGCGGGGTGTGGTCGAAGTAGCCCGAGTTGTCGGCCGGGGTGGGCCGGGTGCCGTCGAGCGGCTTGTCCTTCAGGAGGAAGAACTCGATCTCGGGGTGGGTGTAGAAGGTGAAGCCGAGGTCGGAGGTCTTGGCCAGGGCCCGCTTGAGGACGTAGCGCGGGTCGGCGAAGGACGGCGAGCCGTCCGGCATGAGGATGTCGCAGAACATGCGGGCCGTGCCGGGGGCCTCGGCGCGCCACGGCAGGATCTGGAAGGTGCCCGGGTCCGGCTTGGCGATCATGTCCGATTCGTAGACGCGGGCGAAGCCCTCGATCGCGGAGCCGTCGAAGCCGATGCCCTCGTCGAAGGCCTGCTCCAGTTCCGCGGGGGCCACGGCCACCGACTTGAGGAAGCCCAGCACGTCGGTGAACCACAGGCGCACGAAGCGGATGTCGCGCTCCTCGAGCGTACGGAGCACGAATTCCTGCTGCTTGTCCATTTCCACACCCATCCTCGCTGGTCAGGCCGCCTGCTCCCACCGCCTCGGGTACATCGGGGGGCACCTGAGCATCCCACCACATGGTTTCGCGCACGTTGCACACCCATAGTGCCTGCTCGGGTGTGACACAGGTAACGCGGAACGGCCGATTCCGGGTGTCTGTTCGCCCGTCCGGCGCCTGCCTCCGATCTCCGGGTGGTACCCCGTTCGGCCCACGGGCGGCCCGCGCCCACTACGATCTGCGCCCATGGGGGCCCCACGGCTCGTACGCCTGTCCGGAGACGCGCGTCCCATGGCACTGGCGAGTGCCGTGGCGACGCTCCTCGCCGCGCTCTTCCTCTGCCTGGGGACGGGTCCGGACCGGCAGGAGGCCCACCACGAGGGGGACACGGCCCTGCGGGCGGTGACCACCACGGGCGAGTACGTCTGCCCGTACGACCGCGGCGGCTGCTCGCTCTTCCCCTCCCTCTCCCCCGCGGTGCTCAGCGCGCCCCCGCTCGACCCGCCGCTGCACGAGGAGGGCGGGTCGCCGCGGCTCGCGCCGCCGTCGGGCGACGGCCCCGCGCGCCGCTCGGGCGCCCAGCCGCGCGCTCCGGACCTGCACGTCCTTCAAGTTCTCCGGACGTAGCGGCGGCGGGCTCCCGCCCCGCTGCGTCCACCCCCGAACTCCACCCCCACCCCTGAAGAAGGACGACACCACCATGGCCGCCAACCGCTCCGCCAACGCCGACCGCCGCGCCCGAATAGAGCAGATGCGCCGCGCCGAGCAGGCCCGTGAGCGCCGCAACCGCCTGATCACCATCGGCGTCTCCGGCGTCGTCGTCCTGGGCCTCGTCGGCTTCGGCACCGTCGTGCTGATGAAGAAGTCCGACGAGCAGGACGCGAAGGAGGCCGCCGCCAAGGCGCCCATCGCGTCCGAGAAGTCCTGGGACGCGAAGAAGCTCGGCCGCAACCACGTCGAGACGGCCGTGAAGTACGACATGAAGCCGCCGGTCGGCGGCGACCACCACCCGGTCTGGATGAACTGCGACGGCGTGGTCTACAAGGAGAAGATCGCCGAGGTGAACGCCGTGCACTCGCTGGAGCACGGCGCCGTCTGGGTGACGTACAACAAGACGGCCTCCCAGGCCGACGTGAAGCAGCTGGCCGACAAGGTCGGCAAGACGAAGTACACGCTGATGAGCCCCGTGGACGACCAGGCCGGGGCGATCATGCTGTCCGCCTGGGGCAAGCAGGTGACCGTGGACGGCGCCGACGACCCGCGCGTCGACGCGTTCTTCACGAAGTACGTGCAGGGCCCGCAGACCCCGGAGCCGGGCGCGGCCTGCACCGGCGGCATCGGCGCGGACGGCGCCGGCGGCGCGGGGATGGGCCAGTGAGGCTCAACCGCACGCAGGGCGCCGCGGTCTCCGCCGTCGCCCTCGCGCTGCTGTTCGCCGGCGGGGCGGTGACCGTCGCCTCCGCCGACCGCGAGGAGACCCCCCGCACCCCCGACTCCGCCTCGGCGGACGCCGGTTTCGCACGGGACATGTCCGTCCACCACCAGCAGGCCGTCGAGATGTCGTTCATCGTCCGGGACCGGACGAAGGACGAGGAGGTCCGCAGGCTGGCGTACGACATCGCCAACACGCAGGCCAACCAGCGGGGCATGATGCTCGGCTGGCTGGACATGTGGGGCCTGCCCAAGGTCCAGTCCGGCGTCGAGCCGATGACCTGGATGGGCATGGGCGGGTCCGGCGACACCGGTCCGCTGGACGGGGCGCTGATGCCCGGCATGGCGACCAACGCCCAGCTGGACGAGTTGCGCAAGGCCAGCGGCCGGGAGGCCGAGGTCCTGTACCTGAAGCTCATGACCGAGCACCACAGGGGCGGGGTCCACATGGCCGAGGGCTGCGCGCAGAAGTGCTCCGTGGACATCGAGCGCGGGCTCGCGCAGGGCATGGTCGACGCCCAGCAGTCCGAGATCGCGCTGATGGCCGACATGCTGAGGAAGCGCGGGGCCTGACCCCGGTCCGGGGCCGGCCCGGGACGGTTCCGGCCTTCACGGCCCCTCACGGCCCCCGTGACCCTTCGTGGTCGCGGGGGCCGTCGCACGCGCCCCGCGGACCGTGGGCCGGGCCCGGTGCCGACGAGTCGCGCGGGGCGGGCCGCGCGCCGACAATGAGGGGGCTCGGGGAGTTCGTACGACGACGCTCGACGAAAGGTACGCACCCCATGACCACGGCGAAGGACATCATGCACACCGGGGCCCGGTGGATCCCGGAACACGAGACGCTCGACCGGGCGGCGCAGCTGATGCGGGACCTGAACGTGGGCGCGCTGCCCGTCGCCGACGCGAACGAACGGCTCTGCGGCATCGTCACGGACCGCGACATCGTGGTCCGCTGCGTGGCCATGGGCCACGACCCGTCGAAGATCACCTGCGGCGAGATCACCCAGGGCACGCCCCGCTGGATCGAGTCCGGCGCGGACGTGGGGGCCGTCCTGGAGGAGATGCAGAGCCACCAGATCCGGCGCCTGCCCGTCATCGAGGACAAGCGGCTCGTCGGCATGATCAGTGAGGCCGACCTGGCCCAGCACCTGTCGGACGAGGAGCTGAAGGCGTTCTGCGCGAGCGTCTACGCCGCTTCCTGACGCTTTTCCGGGACCGCCCGGGCGCGCCACCGCGTCCGGGCGGTCCCGCATGACCGGACGGCCCGGGGCCCCGACGAGGACGAGGCGAGTTCGGCGCCGACGAGGGCGGTGGGCAGCAGGAGGACGAGGGCGGGGAGCAGGTGGAGGAAGACCGCGGCGAGTCCGTGGACGGCCGTGGACGGCGAGGGCCGCAGGCTCGCGACGGACGCGGTGGTCATGGGGGCGAGGGCCGGCCAGGAGATGAACCGGCGCTTCGTGCCGTCGTCCTGGACGACGCCGCCGGCGGCCACGGTGGCCGGCGTCGACTCCGCGGCTCGTCAGTGGTCGTCCGGGCCCATGATCAGCGGGGCGGGCGGCCCCGCATGTCGGCGCGGGGCGGGGCCGCCGGTGCGCGCGGCGGGAGGTGACGGACGGGCGCCGATTCCCCCGCCGCTCGGAAAGCCGCTGGCCGGGGCCCGTTCGCCGGTCTACCGTCGACGCTTCGGATCACCTCGGAGGACCCCGCATGACCACGCCCGCAGACACGCCCGACTCGCCGCCCTGGGCCCCGCCCGGTCCGCGCCCGCCCGCCGAACCGGAGGCGGCCCGCGCGGAGATACCCGGCTCGGAGGCAGTCGGCTCGGAGGCGGCCGACCCCGAGGCAACCCCTGTCGAGGCGGGCCGTGCGGAGACGGCCCCGGCCGGGGCGGTCCACGGGGCGGGGGTGCCGCAGGGGCTCGCGACGGCAACGCCGGCTCAGGCGCCGGTCCAGGCCCCGGCCCCGTTCCCGGGTTCGCCGTACGGGCCGGGAATGCCGCACGGGCCGGGGATGCAGCACGGGCCGGGTGTGCCCGGGGCGGGTCCGTACGGCGTGCCGGCCGCGCGGACCGGGCTCGGGGTGGGGGCGCTGGTCATCGGTGTCGTGGGGCTGGTGTTCGGGATCATCCCGTTCCTGTTCTGGCTCGGCGGCTTCATGGGCGTCCTGGCGCTGGTCCTGGGCATCGTCGGTTACGGCCGGGCGGGCCGGGGCGAGGCGACCGACCGGGGGCAGGCGGTCGCGGGCATCGCGCTCGGCGCGGTGACGATCGTGGTGGCGACGGCCTGGCTGGTGGTGCTGGTCGTGGCGGCGCAGGTCGTGGAGCGCGTCGACGAGCGGGTCCGCGAGGAGGGGGGCGCGTCCGCCGAGCCGTTCGCGCCGGACGGCCGGCCGGACGGCACGGCGCGGCCCGAGCCCTCGCCCGAGCCGACGGAGACGGCTCCGTCGACGCTCGCGTTCGGCCGGACCCACACCTACGAGGACGGGGTGAAGGTCACCGTCTCCGTGCCGAAGCGGTACCGGCCCGACGGGTTCGCCGCCGGGTACGAGAAGGGCGACACCGCGCTCCGGGTGACGATCACGATCGTCAACGGCAGCGGTGAGGCCCTCGACGTGACGACCGCGCTGCCGGACGCGCGCGACGCGGAGGGCGCGCGGGCGAGCACGATCTTCGACGGCAGCAGGGCGACCGAGATGTTCCGGGGCACGGTCCTCCCGGGCAAGCAGGTCAAGGCCGGGTACGCGTTCGCGCTGCCGGCGCACGCGGACGGCGAACTGCAGATCGAGCTGGCGCCGAAGCTCCTCGCGTACGAGCCGGTGATCTGGACCGGTCCGGTGAAGTAGGCGCGGACGGGGCCGGATCACAGGACATAGCGTCGGTCTGACGATTACACTGGGCGGGTGCCTCAACTACGCCTCGCCCTCAATCAGATCGACTCGACCGTCGGAGACATCGCCGGGAACGCCGAGGCGATCGTGCACTGGACCCGGCACGCCGCCGGACAGGGCGCGCATCTCGTCGCGTTCCCCGAGATGGCGCTGACCGGATACCCCGTCGAGGACCTCGCGTTGCGCGGCTCCTTCGTCGAGGCGTCCCGGGAGGCCCTGCGCGGGCTCGCCCGGCGCCTCGCCGACGAGGGCTTCGGGGAGCTTCCGGTCGTCGTCGGCTACCTCGACCGCTCCGAGCGGGCCGAGCCGGGGCTCGGCCGGCCGGCCGGGTCGCCGGAGAACGCCGCCGCCGTGCTGTACCGCGGCGAGGTGGCGCTGCGCTTCGCCAAGCACCACCTCCCCAACTACGGCGTCTTCGACGAGTACCGCTACTTCGTGCCGGGCGACACCCTGCCGGTCGTCCGCGTGCACGGCGTCGACGTGGCCCTGGCGATCTGCGAGGACCTCTGGCAGGAGGGCGGCCGGGTGCCGGCGGCGCGCTCCGCGCGGGCCGGGCTGCTGCTGTCGGTGAACGCCTCGCCGTACGAGCGGAACAAGGACGACACGCGGCTCGAACTGGTCCGCAAGCGGGCCAGGGAGGCCGGGTGCGTGACCGCGTACCTGGCGATGACGGGTGGTCAGGACGAGCTGGTCTTCGACGGGGACTCGATCGTCGTGGACGCGGAGGGCGAGGTGATCGCCCGGGCCCCGCAGTTCGTCGAGGGCAGCGTGATCCTCGACCTGGAGCTGCCGGCGGCCGAGGCCGACGCGCCCGAGGGCACGGTCGACGACGGGCTGCGGATCGACCGGGTGGTGCTCTCCGACAAGCCTCTGCCCGCGTACGAGCCGGAGTTGACGGGCGGTTACGCGCACCGGCTCGACGACGACGAGGAGGTCTACTCGGCGCTGGTCATCGGGGTCCGCGCGTACGCCGCGAAGAACGGTTTCCGTTCGGTCCTGATCGGCCTGTCGGGCGGCATCGACTCGGCGCTCGTCGCCTCCATCGCCTGCGACGCGCTCGGCGCGGAGAACGTGTACGGGGTGTCGATGCCCTCGAAGTACTCGTCCGACCACTCGCGCGGCGACGCGGCCGAACTGGCGCGCCGGACCGGGCTCCACTACCGCACGGTGCCCATCGAGCCGATGTTCGACGCCTACATGGGGGCGCTGGGTCTCACCGGCCTCGCGGAGGAGAACCTCCAGTCCCGGCTGCGCGGCACGACCCTGATGGCGCTCTCCAACCAGGAGGGGCACATCGTGCTGGCGCCGGGCAACAAGTCCGAGCTGGCGGTGGGCTACTCGACGCTGTACGGCGACTCCGTCGGCGCGTTCGGGCCCATCAAGGACGTCTACAAGTCGGACGTCTTCCGGCTGGCGCGCTGGCGCAACCGGGCGGCGGAGGACCGCGGCCAGACCCCGCCGATCCCGGAGAGCTCGATCACCAAGCCGCCCAGCGCCGAGCTGCGCCCCGGCCAGGTCGACACGGACTCGCTGCCGGACTACGAGGTCCTGGACGCGATCCTCGCGCTGTACGTCGACCGGGACCTGGGCCGGGACGCGATCGTGGCCGCCGGGTTCGACGAGGAGCTGGTGACGCGGACGCTGCGGATGGTGGACACGGCGGAGTACAAGCGGCGCCAGTACCCGCCGGGGACCAAGATCTCGGCGAAGGGCTTCGGCAAGGACCGCCGGCTGCCGATCACGAACCGCTGGCGGGAGACGCCGGCGGCCGGCTGACCGCCGTGCCCTGCCGGAGGGTCAGAGCTTCACGCGGGCGGCGATCGGAAGGTGGTCGCTGTTCGTCTCCGGCAGGGCCCAGGAGGACATCGGCTCCACCCCCTTCACCATGATCTGGTCGATCCGGGCCATCGGGAAGGACGCCGGCCAGCTGAAGCCGAAGCCGTCGCCGGCCGCGCCCTGGGTGGAGCGCAGCTGCGAGGTGACGGCGTTGAGCGCGCGGTCGTTCATGGTGCCGTTGAGGTCGCCGAGGAGGACGATCCGCTCGTGCCGGTCGCGGGCGATGGCCTCGCCGAGCGCGTTCGCGCTGGCGTCCCGCTGGTTGGCGGTGAAGCCGGCGTTCATCTTGACGCGCACGGACGGCAGGTGGGCGACGTACACCGCGACGTCGCCGCCGGGGGTCACGACGGTGGCCCGCATGGCGCGGGTCCACCCCATCCGGATGTCGACGGGCTGTGCGGCGCGCAGCGGCAGCTTGCTCCAGAGCCCGACGGTGCCCTGGACGGAGTGGTACGGGTAGGCCTTCGCGAGGCCCCGCTCGTACGTCGGGACCATGTCGCCCTTGAGCTCCTCCAGGGCCAGGACGTCGGCGCCCGAGCCGGCGAGCTCGCGGGCGGTGCCCTCGGGGTCCGGGTTGTCGGCGTTCACGTTGTGGGTGGCGACGGTCAGGTCGCCGCCGGAGGCCGACTTGTCGGCGACGAGGCCGCCGAAGAGGTTGAGCCAGACCACCGCGGGGAGCAGGAGGGCGATCAGGGCGGTGGCGGAGCGGCGCACGAGGGCGAGGACGAGCAGCAGCGGCAGGAAGAGGCCGAGCCAGGGCAGGAAGGTCTCGGTGAGGCTGCCGAGGTTGCCGATCCTGTTGGGGATCTCGGCGTGGAACACCATCAGGAGCGTGACCGCCACCGCCGCGAGGGCGAGCACGATGCCGCGGCGCCAGATCCCCGGGTCGCGGCGGAACCGGTCGAGGGCGGTCCCCAGACGGGACCCGGAGTGCCCGTTCCCGGCGCCGCCGTGTTCGGTCTCCGTCATGTCCACCCGCGCCATCGCACTGTCCTCACTGCTGCCTTGCCGTCTTGCGTGACCCGGTGTCGACACTAGGCGATCCCGGGTCCGTCGTACTCCCCCAGGGACGACGGAGCCGCGTGGCGGGTTCCTGCAGGTGGCGCAGGCGCCGTCCCTGTGACAGAACGCGCACATTCGGGCGGCTCGGCGGCTTCGCACGGCTCGGCACGTTCGTACCGCGGCGGCGGCTTCGTACCGGACCAGCGGCATCGTGCCGGGTCGGCACCTTCGTACCGGACCGTCGGCATCGTGCCGGGTCGGCGCCTTCGTACCGGACCGTCGGCATCGTGGCGGGTCGGCGCCTTCGTACCGGGTCGGCACCTTCGTACCGCTTCGGGTCAGGCGCGGGGGCGCAGGCCCTCCATGACGGCGTCGACGACCCGTTCGGCGAGGCCGGGCTCCAGGGTGGCGCCGGGGCGGATGACGGTGCGCAGCAGCAGGGGGCCGGTGAGGAGGTCGTTGACGAACTCGACGTCGAGGTCCGCGCGGATCTCCCCCCGCTCCATGCCGCGCCGCACGGCGTCGAGGCCGATCCGGCGGCGGGGTTCGATCACGGTGTGGTGGTACGCGTCCCACAGCTTGGGGTAGCCCTGCATCTGCGAGAACACGTGGTGCAGCACGGCGGAGCTGCGCTTGGCGAGGCCGCGCTGCCGCAGCGACTCCAGGAGCGCGACGAGGTCGTCCCGCACCGAGGTGCCGGGCAGCACCGGGTCCGGGGGCTCCACGGAGCGGACCAGGTCGACGAAGAGCTCCTCCTTGCCGGCCCAGCGGCGGTAGATCGTGGCCTTGCCGACGCCGGCGGTGCGGGCGATCCGCTCGACGGACAGGTCGGCGAGCGGTACGCCCTCGTCGAGCAGCCCGGCCGCCGCGTCGAAGATCGCCTGTTCCACCGCCTCGCTCCGCGGCCGCCCCCGCCGGGCGGGGGCGGACGCGGGCCCGCTCCCGGACCCGGCCCCGGAGGCGACCTCGGAGGCGGCGCGCCCGGCCGGCGTCCCGGCGCCGCCCGCGGCTCCGGCCGTGGGGCCCGCCGGCGTCGCGGGGCCCTCCTCGGCCGGGGAGCCCGCGGGCGGGCGCCCGTCGTCGTGGGGGGTCGGGGACCCGCCGTCCTGCAGCGACACGTGCGCTCCGCCTCTCGTCCGGTCGGTGGCCGGGTGGTTCACCGTCGGGCCGATTGTCCCGTCTCGCCGCCGGGTGCGGACACCGAGGCCCGCCGGGTGTCGCCGGGGGTTCCGGCGCCGGGGGCCGCGCCGGGGCCGGTCGGCGTGCGGCCCGGGAGGAAGGCGGCGACGACGGCGGCGCCGGCCAGGGCGATCACGGCCGAGGCGACGGCGGTGGTGTGCATGGCGCCGAGGAAGGCGTCGTACGCGGGGGCGACGAGGTCCCGGCCCGCGGGGCCGAGCTTCTCCGCGACGGCGAGCGTGGCCTCGACGGACTCGCCCGCCGTGTCGCGCAGGGCGGCCGGGACGCCGTCGAGGTGCCCCTCGATCCCGCCGCGGTAGGCGGAGGAGAGCACCGAGCCGAGGACGGCCACGCCGAGGGCGCCGCCGACCTGCCGGAAGGTGTTGTTGATCGCCGAGCCGGAGCCCGCCTTCTCGCGGGGCAGCGCCTGCATGATCGAGACGGTGACCGGCGGCATGATGTGCGCCATGCCCGCGCCCTGGAGGAAGAACACGACCTCCAGGACCCAGACCGGGGTCGTGGCGTCGAAGAGGGCGAAGGCGGCGAGGCCGAGGGCGACCAGCAGCATGCCGCCGGTGCACACCGCCTTGGCGCCGAAGCGCTCGACGACGAGCCGGGCGCGGGGCGCGAACACCATCTGCGCGACGGCGAGCGGCAGGATGAGCAGCCCGGACTGCAGCGCGCTGTAGCCGCGGACGCTCTGCAGGTAGAAGGCGGAGAAGAAGGTCACGCCCATGAGGGCGAAGAAGACGAGCGCGATGGCGGCGACGGCCGCGGAGAACGCCGGCTTCCTGAAGTGGGTCATGTCGATGGCCGGGTGGTCGCTGCGCTTCTCGTGGAGCACGAAGCCGGCGAGGACAGCGAGGCCGCCGAGGACCGGGGCGAGGACGGTGGCGTCGGTGAAGTCGGCGAGTTCGCCGCCGCGGATGATCCCGTACACGAGGAGGACGAGTCCGACGACGGAGAGCAGCACGCCGGGCACGTCGATGCGGCCGGGGTTCGGGTCCCGGGAGTCGGGCACGAGCCAGAGCATGAGGCCGAGGGCCAGCACGACGACGGGCACGTTGACGAGGAAGATCGATCCCCACCAGAAGTGTTCGAGGAGGATGCCGCCGGTGATCGGGCCGATCGCGATGGCGAGGCCGACGCTGCCGGCCCAGATGCCGATGGCCTTGGGCTGCTCGTCCCGCTCGAAGACGTTCATGAGGACGGCGAGGGTGGCCGGCATGACGAACGCGGCGCCGAGGCCCATCACGGCCCGGTAGGCGATGAGTTCGCCCGGGGAGCCGGAGAAGGCGGCGAGGGCGGAGCCGATGCCGAAGACGGTGATGCCGAAGAGCAGCACCTTCTTGCGGCCGAGGCGGTCGCCGAGGAGGCCGGAGGTGAAGAGGAGTCCGGCGAAGACCAGCGTGTAGGAGTTGATCGACCACTCCAGCTCGCTCTGGGTGGCGCCGATGCCGGTGGGCGCGGGGGCGGCGATCGTCTTGACCGCCACGTTCAGGATCGAGTTGTCGAGGACGACGATGAGCAGGCTCAGCATGAGGACGCCGAGGACGGCCCAGCGGCGCCGGTGGACGGCCTCGGGGACGCGGGGCGCGGCGGGGGCGGAGGACTGCGGTGACATGCTCACCACTCTAGGCGTATTTTCGATACGAGACCGTCTCGTATCGAAAAACTGACCGAGGCTTTACGTTGCCGCGGTGTGAACAGCGCCACTCGCGCCCACTTCCCCGCCCGCCCGGCGAAGTGCCACCATGGATGTGGTCCGGGGACGCCGTGAGGGCGCCTCGAGATGACACAACAAGGAGCCGTTCACCATGACGCTTCAGGCTGCCCCGAAGACGTCCGCCGACAGCAGCAAGGCGCTGTACGGAGGCAAGGGCACTCGCCGCATCACCGTCCACGACATCGCCTCCGCCAAGGTCCGCGGCGAGAAGTGGCCCATGCTCACCGCCTACGACGCGATGACCGCCTCCGTCTTCGACGAGGCCGGCATCCCGGTGATCCTCGTCGGCGACTCGATGGGCAACTGTCACCTCGGCTACGACACCACCGTGCCCGTCACGATGGACGAGATGACGATCCTGTCCGCCGCCGTCGTCCGGGGCACCCGGCGCGCCCTCGTCGTCGGCGACCTCCCCTTCGGCTCGTACCAGGAAGGGCCCGTCCAGGCCCTGCGCAGCGCCACCCGGCTGGTCAAGGACGCGGGCGTGCACGCGGTCAAGCTGGAGGGCGGCGAGCGCTCGCTGCCCCAGACCGAGCTGCTCGTCCAGGCCGGCATCCCCGTCATGTCCCACCTGGGCCTCACCCCGCAGTCCGTGAACACCATGGGCTACCGGGTGCAGGGCCGCAGCGACGAGGCCGCCCACCGGCTGCTCAGCGACGCCAAGGCCGCGCAGGACGCGGGCGCGTTCGCGGTCGTCCTAGAGCTCGTACCGGCCGAACTGGCCGCCGAGGTCACCCGCTCGCTGCACATCCCGACCATCGGGATCGGCGCCGGCTCCGGCACCGACGCCCAGGTCCTCGTCTGGACCGACATGGCCGGCCTGACCGGCGGCAAGGTCCCGCGCTTCACCAAGCAGTACGCGAACCTCCGCGAGACGCTCGGCGACGCCGCCCGCGCCTTCGCCGAGGACGTCTCCGGCGGGGCGTTCCCCGCCGAGGAGCACACGTTCCACTAGTCGCACCCACGGACCGTCCGGTCCGTGACCAGTCGCACCCCGGACCGTCCGGTCCGTGACGGCACAGGACCGGACGAACCGTACGAGCCACTGCGGCACCACCTACAGCCCGCCGACATCCCCCATCGGCGGGCTGTAGGCCTTCTGTAGGGGGATTGTCGGTGGCGCCTGGTCTAGTAGCGACCATGACGCGATCACACATCAACGCCGTCGAGGTCCGGGGCCTCGTGAAGCACTTCGGCGAGACGAAGGCCCTCGACGGGGTCGACCTCGACGTCCGGGAGGGCACGGTCCTCGGGGTCCTCGGCCCCAACGGCGCCGGGAAGACCACCCTCGTCCGCTGTCTGTCCACCCTCCTCGTGCCGGACTCCGGCACCGCCACCGTCGCCGGCTACGACGTGGTGCGGCAGCCCCGCCAGCTCCGCCGCACCATCGGCCTCACCGGCCAGTACGCCTCGGTCGACGAGAAGCTGTCCGGCTTCGAGAACCTGTACATGATCGGGCGGCTGCTCGACCTCTCCCGGAAGGACGCCCGGAGCCGCGCCGACGAGCTCCTGGAGCGCTTCTCCCTCACCGAGGCCGCCAAGCGGGCCGCGATGACCTACTCCGGCGGCATGCGCCGCCGGCTCGACCTCGCCGCCTCCATGATCGGGAAGCCCGCCGTCCTCTACCTGGACGAGCCGACGACCGGTCTCGACCCCCGGACCCGCAACGAGGTCTGGGACGAGGTCCAGCGGATGGTCTCCGAGGGCGTCACCGTCCTCCTCACCACCCAGTACATGGAGGAGGCGGAGCAGCTCGCCAACGAGCTGACCGTCATCGACCGCGGCCGGGTCATCGCCAAGGGCAAGGTCGACGAGCTGAAGTCCAAGGTCGGCGGCCGCACCCTGAAGATCCGCGCCGCGGACCCCGCCGAACTGCCGGCCATGGCGTCCGCGCTGCGCGAGACCGGGCTCGACGGCGTCGCCGGTTCGACCGTCGTGCCGGACGAGGACGCGCTGTACGTGCCGATCCTCACCGACCAGCAGCTGACCGCCGTCGTGGGCCTGCTCGGCGCGCGCGGCTTCGGCATCGCCCACATCGGCACCCACCTGCCCAGCCTGGACGAGGTGTTCCTCGCGATCACCGGCCAGAAGTCGACCGCGTCCGACGCGCTTCCCGAGGAGGTCGCCGCATGAGCGCCACCACGACCACCACCCCGCTGTCCAAGTCCCCCGTCGACGCCCCCGAGCCCGGCCCGGCCGTGGCGCGCAAGGGCTCCGGCGAGGGCCGGATCGGCGTGCGGGCCAACCTCCGCCACATCGGCGCGCTGGCCCGACGCAACGCCCTCCAGATCAAGCAGGACCCGGAGTCGATGTTCGACGCCGTCCTGATGCCGATCATCTTCATCCTGCTGTTCGTGTACGTCTTCGGCGGCGCCATCGCCGGCAAGGGCAACAACGACGCGTACGTGAACTACGTGACCCCCGGCCTGATGGCGATGATGGGCATGAACATCGCCATGGGCGTCGGAATCGGCATCAACGACGACTTCAAGAAGGGGGTGATGGACCGGTTCCGGACGATGCCGATCGCCCGCTCCTCGGTCCTCATCGCCAAGATCGTCGTCGAGGTCGGCCGCATGATGATCGCCACCGCGATCCTGCTCGGCACGGGCTTCCTGCTCGGCCTGGAGATCAAGACCTCGTTCGTCGAACTGCTCGCCGCCATCGGCCTGTCCGTCGTCTTCGGCGCCTCGCTGATGTGGATCTTCATCCTGCTCGGCCTGACCATGAAGACGGCCCAGGCCGTCCAGGGCATGGCCATGCTCGTCCTGATGCCGCTGCAGTTCGGCTCCTCGATCTTCGCCCCGCCGACCTCGATGCCCGGCTGGCTGGAGACCTTCACCGACTACAACCCGCTGTCGAACCTGGCCGACGCCGCCCGTGCCCTCATCAACGGCGGCCCGGTCGCCCACTCGGTGTGGATGACCCTCGGCTGGGCCCTGGCCATCACCGTCGTCACGGCGCCGCTGGCGGTCTCCAGGTTCCGCAAGAAGACCTGACACCGGAGCGGGGGCTCAGGACTCGGTGCGCTCTCTGATCGCGTCGGCGGCGCGACCGAGCACGGCGGCGGCCTCTTCCAGTGAGAGGCCGTCGCCTTCGGCGTGCGCCACGGCGAACTCGTCCTCGCCGATCACGGACCTGACCAGCTCGGTCGCCCGGTCCAGGTTCTCCCGCTCCAGCGGCGGCGGCAGGTGCTCCGCGGGCAGCAGACCGTCCCGGGCACCCAGCAGCACCGCCCCGGCCCGCGCCGCCTCCGGCCCGCCCGGCCCGGCCAGCGCCCAGGCGGCGGTGACCAGGTGGACCGCCGGCATCTGCGGGGCGACCATCATCGACAGCGGCCCGAGGGACCGCTCGTACGCCCGCGCGGCAAGGTCGAGCCCCGGCCCGTACCGCCCGTCCAGGTTGTCCAGCCAGCCCAGGCTGCCGATCGCGAAGCCCTCGAAGATGGAGAGGGTCGCGGAGTCGAACTCGCGCCGCAGCAGGTGGAGGTGCTCCCGGGCCTCGGCGGTCCGGCCGGTGCGGCCGAGCGCCAGGGCGAGGAACAGCCGGGCGCCCAGCACGGGTTCGTGCCCCCGTCCGTGGCTGCCGTCCAGGATCCCACGCAGGATCGCCTCGCCCTCCTCGAGCCGCCCGGTCTCGACGAGGGTGCCCGCGTACCGGGCCCGCAGCAGCGCCATCTGCGACTGGGCGCCGATCCGCTCCGCGTAGCCGATGGCGGCGGCGAAGTCCTCCGCCGCGCCCGCGAATTCGAGCCGTCGCTCGCGGGCCTCGGCGCGGGAGGACAGCGCCTCGGCCGCGCCCCACGCGTCGCCGAGACGGACGAAGATCTCCAGGCTCTCCTCGGCGTCGGCGCCCGCCCTGTCGGCCCAGTCGGACCGGTTGGCGAACATGTTGGCGCGCAGCTGGAGGGCGTTGGCCAGCTCCCAGTCGTAGCCGTGGCGGCGGCAGGCCTCCACGGTCGCGTCGAGGAGCTCCCGCAGCCGGCCCGCCTCGCCGATGAGGAGGACCGCGAAGACGGCGAAGGAACCGGGCAGCCGGCAGGTCTGCGGCAGGCCCGGCGCGTAGACCGCGGTCATCTCGCGCAGCCGCACCACCCCCTCGGGGGTCGTCCAGCGCCCGGTCTCGTGGTCCATGTTCAGGAGCTCCACCAGCCGCACCCCCCGCCGGGCCTCCCAGCGCTGCTCCTCGGAGAGCGGCGGCGGCAGGGCCGTGCACGGCTCGTGCAGGGCCACGACGGGGGCCGCGGGCGGCGTGAACGGGTCGGGCCCCAGGGCGGCGGCCGCCCGCGCCCAGTGCAGCGCGTCGACGCGCAGGTCGCGCATCTGCCAGTACCAGAGCAAGGAGTGGACGAGGACGAGCGCCTCGTCCTCGTCGCGGGCGGCGACGGCCCGGCGCAGCGCCGTGCGGAGGTTGCCGTACTCGGCCCCGAAACGGGCGATGGCCTCCACCTGCCCCTCCCCCCGCAGTTCGGGGTCGGTCCGGCGGGCCAGCTCCCGGTAGTACGTCAGGTGGCGGTGCTCGGCCGCCGCCCGCTCCCCCGCCTCGTCCAACCGCTCCGCCGCGTACTCGGCGACGGTCTCCAGGAGCCGGTAGCGCATCCCGGTCTCCGCGGGCGCGGAGACGACGAGGGACTTGTCGACGAGGGAGCCGAGCACGTCGAGGACGTCGGCGGGGGCGAGGGCGGGGGCTTCGGCGGGGATGGCGGCGGGAGCGGGGGCGGGGGCGCCGGCGGAAGCCAGGGCGCCGGCCGGAGCAGGGGTGCCGGCGGGGAGGTCGGTCACGGTGCCCGCGCAGACCGCTTCCGCCGCCTCCAGGTCGCTGCCGCCGGTGAACACCGACAGGCGGCGCAGGACGGCCCGTTCGGGCTCGTCGAGGAGGTCCCAGGACCAGTCGACGACCGCGCGGAGGGTCTGCTGGCGGGGCAGGACGGTCCGGGCGCCCGAGGTCAGCAGGCGGAACCGGTCGTCGAGCCGGTCCGCGATCTGGCGCAGGGTCAGCATCCGCAGCCGGGCCGCGGCGAGCTCGATCGCCAGCGGGAGCCCGTCGAGCCGCCGGACGATCTCGGCCGCCGCCTCCGGGTCCTCCTCGGTCCGGAAGCCGGGGCGGACCGCGGCGCCCCGCTCCCCGAACAGCCGCAGCGCGGTCTCCGCCGGCAGCGGCCCGAGCGGGCGCAGCACCTCCCCCGGCACCCCGAGGGGTTCCCGGCTCGTCGCGAGGACCCGGAGTCCGGGGCAGCGGGCGAGCAGGGCCTCGGCCAGGTCGGCGGCGGCGGCCACCACGTGCTCGCAGTTGTCGAGGAGCAGCAGCATCCGGCGTCCCGCACAGTGCTCGACGAGCCGGGCGAGCGGGTCGTCCCCGGCGCGCAGCTCCTCGGCCCCGGCGCCGCGCAGCACGGTCTCGCGGGCGCCGACGGCCGCGAGGACGGCCTCGGGCACGGCCTCCGGATCGCGTACGGGCGCGAGCTCGGCCACCCAGACGCCGTCCGGCCACGCCTCGGCCCCCCGCTCGGCCGCCTCCTGCGACAGCCGCGTCTTCCCGGCTCCGCCGGTGCCGAGCAGCGTGACGAGCCGCGCCCCGCGCAGGTCCTCCCGGAGGGCGCCGATCTCCTCGTCCCGCCCGACGAAGCTGGTGAGCCGCGCCCGCAGGTTCCCGGGGGCGGCGGGGGTCCGCGGGGACGCGGGCGCCTCGGCGGGTCCGGACGCCGGTCCGGGTGCCGGTGCCCCGGAATGCGCCCCGGTCGGCGCCTCCGCCGGGGCCTGCACCTGCGCCTGTTCCGCGGTCTCGGCAGGGGCGAGGAGTTCCGCGTGGAGGGCGCGCAGGGCGGGCGACGGGTCCGCGCCGAGGCGGTTGGCGAGGGCGCGGCGGACCGACTCGTACGCGGCGAGCGCCTCGGCGGCCCGGCCGGTGTCCCGGAGGGCGCGGATCCGCAGGGCCTGGAGGAGCTCGTCCAGCGGGTGTGCGGCGCAGAGGGCGGTCAGCTCGGGGAGGGCGGCGGACGCCCCGCCGAGGGCGAGGGCCGCGTCGAGGCGGGCGCGGCGGGCGTCGAGCCTGCGGGCCTCCCAGCGGGCGGCCTCGGCGTCCCGGTCCGGCAGGTCGGCGAGGGCGGGCCCGCGCCAGAGCCCGAGGGCCTCGTCGAGGACGGCGGCGGCCCGGTCCGGGGCGCCGGCGCCGAGCGCGGCCACTCCCTCGGCCGCGAGGTGCTCGAAGCGCCGGGTGTCCACGTCCTCGGGCCGGGCGTCGAGCCGGTAGCCGCCCTCCGCGGAGACGACCCGGTCCCGGCCGACGGCCTTGCGCAGCCGCCCGACGAGGGCCTGGAGCGCGGCGACGGCGTCGGCGGGCGGCTCGTCGCCGTGCCACACCTCGTCGACGAGGTCCGGCACGGGCACGGTCCGGCCGGCGCGCAGGGCGAGCACGGTCAGCAGCGCGCGGACCCGCGGGCCGCCGACGGTCACGTCGGTGCCGTCGGGTGCGTGGGCGAGGGTCGGGCCGAGCAACGAGTAGCGCACGGGCCCATTGTCCGCGAGACGGTCCCCGGCCGAGGAACTCGCCCCGGTACCCGGTACGTTTCCCGCACACCAGTCCTCCGTCCCTGGGAGTTCCCGCGATGACCACGGCCACCACCCGGCGCCACGAACGGCGGATCAGCCCCGTCTTCCTGGCGATCCTCGCCGTCATGGCCGTCACCGGCTGGGCGGTGTGGACGGACTTCGCCGCCTTGCCGGGCCTGGCGGTCTTCCTCTTCGTGACCTCGGCGTGGGTGGTGTCGCTCTGTCTCCACGAGTACGCGCACGCCCGTACGGCGCTGCACGGCGGGGACATCACGGTCGGTGCGAAGGGGTACCTGACCCTCAACCCGCTCGCCTACACGCACGCGGTGCTGAGCGTCGTCCTGCCCGTGCTGTTCGTGATCATGGGCGGCATCGGCCTGCCGGGCGGCGCGGTCTTCATCGAGCAGGGCCGGATCAAGGGCCGCTGGAAGCACAGCCTCATCTCGGCGGCGGGCCCGCTGGCGAACGCCCTGTTCGCGCTGGTCTGCACGGCCCCGTTCTGGCTGGACGCGCTGGACGGCGTGCCGGTGGCCTTCCAGTTCGCGCTGGCGTTCCTGGCGTTCCTCCAGGTGACGGCGGCGCTCCTGAACCTGCTGCCGGTGCCGGGGCTCGACGGCTACGGGGTGGTGGAGCCCTGGCTCTCGTACAAGCTGAAGCGGCAGATCGAGCCGTACGCGCCGTACGGCTTCTTCATCGTGATCGCCCTGCTGTTCGTGCCGGCGGTCAACAACGCCTTCTTCGACACGATCGACGCGCTGATGCAGTCGCTCGGGGTGCCGGAGGAGACCCGGTACTGCGGTTCGCAGCTCTTCCGCTTCTGGCAGGAGACGCCGGAGTTCTGCGGGGTCTAGGAGGCTCGGGGGCCAGGAGGCTCGGGGGCTGGACACCCCCGAGCCGGGGCCAGGGGCCTCTAGCCCTGGGCCTCGGCGGCCTTCTCGGCCTTGGCACGGCGGACGTAGTACCAGGCCATGTTGGAGGACAGGCCCGCGAGGAGGACCCAGATCACGCCCAGGAAGTTGCCCTGGACGAAGGAGACGACGGCCGCGGCGACGGCCAGGGCGCAGACCACGAGGGCGTAGAGGGCGAGGCGGGGCATGGGGGACGGCTCCTGTCCGGGTACGGCCGATGGTGCCCGTCCAGTGTCCCCCATGCCCGGAAGCGCCCGGTCTCCGGCTCCGCCCTCCGCGCAGCGGGGGCGGCTCGGACCTCGGCCCGGCTCCGTCCTCCGCGCGGCGGGGCGGCTCAGACGTCGGTGACCCGCAGGCCCGCGTGGGCCTTGTAGCGGCGGTTGACCGAGATGAGGTTGGCGACGAGCGACTCGACCTGGTGGGCGTTGCGCAGCCGGCCCGCGAAGACGCCCCGCATGCCGGGGATACGGCCGGCGAGGGCCTGGACGATCTCGACGTCGGCGCGCTCCTCGCCGAGGACCATCACGTCCGTGTCGATCTCCTCGATGGAGGCGTCCTGGAGGAGGACGGCCGACAGGTGGTGGAAGGCGGCGGCGACCCGGGACTCCGGGAGCAGCGCGGCGGCCTGCTCGGCGGCGGAGCCCTCCTCGGGCTTCAGGGCGTAGGCGCCCTTCTTGTCGAAGCCGAGCGGGTTGACGCAGTCCACGACGAGCTTGCCCGCGAGTTCCGCGCGCAGGGACTCCAGGGTCTTGGCGTGGCCGTCCCACGGCACGGCGACGATCACGATGTCGCTGCGGCGGGCGACCTCCGCGTTGTCGGCGCCCTCGACGCCGTGGCCGATCTCCGCGGCCACGTCGCGGGCCCGGTCGGCGGCCCTGGAGCCGATGAGCACCTGCTGGCCGGCCTTGGCGAGCCGGTAGGCGAGGCCGCGGCCCTGGTCGCCGGTGCCGCCGAGCACACCGACGACGAGACCGGAGACGTCGGGGAGGTCCCACGGGTCCTTGGGGGCGGGCTTGCTGTCAGTCGTAGTCATGGCCCCGACATTACCGACCGGTCGGGTCCGTGGACCTCCCGTACGGGTGGAACGTCGGCAACCGGCCGCGCGGCGGGCCCCGCTGCGGCAGGATGCGGGCCCATGGATGCCGTACGGGTCGCGTTGCTGCGGGAAGTGCTCGCCGGGACGGAGTGGCCGGGCGAGGCCCGCCGGTTCGCGGGGGCCCTCCGGTCGTCGGTCGTCCCGCACCGGGGCGGACTGCTCCTGGTGGGCACGGAGGAGTACGAGCCCTGGCACCTGGCGGCGCACCTGGTCGACGAGGCCGCCTGGTCGGGGCTGCCCGAGCTGGCTCCGACGCTGGTGCGGCACCGGGTGCGGCCGGGCGACCCGGTGCATCTGGCGGTCGGGCTCGGGCGGCTGGAGGCGGCGGGGCGCGGGGCGACGCTGCTGATGGTGGCGCCGGAGCGGCCGGACGCGGGCCTGCTCCAGCGGGTGCACGACGCCCGGCGGGCGGGGGCCACGGTGCTCTCGCTCGACGGAGGCGACGCGGAGGTGCGGGGCCTGTCCCACGAGGCGCTCACGGTGACGGAGGACGCGGGCGTGGACCTGGACACGGTCCAGCACCTGGTGAGCGCGGCGGCCGGTGAGAACAGCCTGCCGTCGCCGCGCGGCAGCCGCCGCTTCCGCGACCGCCTCTCCGGCCTCGCGGACCGCCTGACGGCCCCGCCGCCGACCCGCTGGTAGCCCCCGGGCGGCACCGTCCGGCGGGGGCCACCGACCTCCGGGCGGCCCCGTCCGGCGTGGACGACCGGCACCCGGGCGGCACCGTCCGGCATGGACGACCAGCCCCCGGGCGGCACCGTCCGGCATGGACGACCAGCCCCCGGGCGGCACCGTCCGAAATTCGGTTGCCCGCTGCATCCTGCGGCCGGAGCATGGCGCCTCGTGTCCTCCCCCCTCCTTTCCAAGCTCTCCGCCCTGCTGCCCGATACGGCGCCGTGGCGGTCGTCCCGCGACTTCCGGCTCCTGTGGGTACAGGGGCTCGTCACGTACTTCAGCAGCGCGCTGGCGATGGTCGCCCTGCCGCTGCAGATCAAGGAGCTGACGGGGTCGCCGCTCGCGGTCGGCGCGATGGGCGCGGTCGAGCTGGTGCCGCTGGTGGTGTTCGGCCTGTACGGCGGTGCGCTCGCGGACGCGGCGGACCGGCGGAAGGTGATCGTGGCGACGGAGGCGGGGCTCGGGCTGCTCGCCGGCCTGCTGCTGGTCAACGCGCTGCTGCCGGAGCCGATGCTGTGGCCGCTGTACGTGGTGGCCGCCGGGGTGTCGGCGCTGGCGGGGCTCCAGCGGCCGGCGCTCGACTCGCTGCTGGCCCGGATCGTGCCGCACGAGCAGCAGACGGCGGCGGCCGCGCTGAACTCGCTGCGCTGGCAGATGGGCTCGATCGCGGGTCCTGCCATCGCGGGTCTGGTCGTGGCGTACGCGGGGCACGCGCCCGCGTACGGAGTGACGATCGCCGGTTTCGCGGTCTCCGTGCTGATGTGCCGCCGCCTCTCCCCCGCGCCCGCGGCGCACGACGCGGAGAAGCCCTCGCTGCGGGGCATCGCGGAGGGCGCGCGGTACGCCTGGTCGCGGCCGGTGCTGCTCGGCACGTACACGATCGACCTGGCGGCGATGTTCTTCGCCTTCCCGAACACGATCTTCCCGTTCCTCGCGGACGAGCTGGACGCCGACTGGTCGCTGGGTCTGATGTACGCGGCGGGCTCGGTGGGCTCGCTGGTGCTCGGGCTGACCAGCGGCTGGACGTCGAAGGTGCGGCGGCACGGCCTCCTGGTGGCCGGCGGCGCGGCCGGCTGGGGTCTGGCCATCGCGGCGGCGGGCTGGTTCGGGAACGTCTGGCTGGTGCTGCTCTGCCTGGCCTTCGCCGGCGCGGGCGACATGCTGAGCGGGCTCGGCCGGGCCACGATCTGGAACCAGACGATCCCGGAGGAGCTGCGCGGCCGGCTCGCCGGCATCGAGGTGCTGTCCTACAGCGTCGGCCCGCAGCTGGGCCAGGTCCGGGCGGGCGTGGCGGCCGGCTGGACCGGCACCCGCGCGGCCGTCTGGTCGGGCGGTGTCGCGTGCGTCGCCTCGGTGGGGCTGCTGTGCCTGGCGCTGCCGAAGCTCCTGACGTACGACGCCGACACGGACGAGGACTCGCTGCGCCGCAAGGCCCAGCAGGACCGGGAGCGGCGGGAGCAGGAGCGTCGGGACGGTGTCCGGCAGGAGACCGCCGGGTCCGCCTGAGCGGTCCCGGCGGCTCCCGCGCGGTCATTCGTCCGGCGTCCGGTCCTTCCCGGCCTCGTCGTGCCAGCGCGGGTCGGTCTCCCACTCCAGGTTCCGCTCGCGGGCGGTCTCCATGGCGTGGGAGGCCTCCTCACGGCTGGTGTACGGGCCGAACCGGTTCTTGGCGGGGCACTCGGGGCCCTCCTCGACCTTCTTGTGCTCCAGGCAGTAGTACCACTCGCCCGGTTTGCCCGCGGCGCTCTTCTTGAACAGGGCCATCGTCGTCGGCTCCTTCCTCCGAGACCATGCTGCCCCAGACCCGGTCGTTAGACTCGCTGGCATGTCTGGCCAGTCGCTTCTCGTACCGGGGGAGCTCTCCCCCCACCGTTCCGTTCCGGGCTCCATCCGCCGCCCCGAGTACGTCGGGAAGCCCGCACCGGCCCCGTACACCGGGCCCGAGGTGCAGGATTCCGACACCATCGAACGGATGCGGATCGCCGGCCGCATCGCCGCCCGGGCGATGGAGGAGGCCGCCAAGCACATCGCCCCGGGTGTCACCACCGACGAGCTCGACCGGGTCGCCCACGCGTACATGTGCGACCACGGCGCCTATCCCTCGACCCTCGGCTACCGCGGCTTCCCGAAGTCGCTGTGCGCCTCGATCAACGAGGTCATCTGCCACGGCATCCCGGACTCCACGGTGCTGCGGGACGGCGACATCGTGAACCTGGACGTGACCGCGTACATCAACGGCGTCCACGGCGACAACAACGCAACCTACCTCTGCGGCAACGTCGACGAGGAGTCGCGGCTGCTCGTGGAGCGGACCCGCGAGTCCCTGAACCGGGCGATCAAGGCCGTGCGGCCGGGCCGCCAGATCAACATCATCGGGCGGGTGATCGAGTCGTACGCCAAGCGCTTCGGCTACGGCGTCGTGCGCGACTTCACCGGGCACGGCATCAACTCGTCGTTCCACTCCGGCCTGATCGTCCCGCACTACGACTCCCCCCACCACACCACCGAGATCAAGACCGGCATGACGTTCACGATCGAGCCGATGCTGACGCTCGGCACCCACGACTACGACATGTGGGACGACGGCTGGACCGTGGTGACCAAGGACCGGAAGCGGACCGCGCAGTTCGAGCACACGCTCGTGGTGACCGAGAACGGGGCCGAAATCCTTACGTTGCCCTGATCTCCCGAACGGGTAGCGTTTTACCGACAGGACGTCGGGAACCAGTTGACTTAGGTAACCCTAACTCGGCAGGATCGTCACTGGTTCCCGTCCCATCGGTCTCGGAGGCACGCCTTGGACACGCCCTTCTCCACCCTCATCCGTACGGCCTCGCACGAGCAGCACACGGAGGCGGAGACGTCGTCCTTCATGGGGGACCTCCTCGGCGGGCGCCTGGCCGTCGACGCGTACGCGCGGTACACGGAGCAGCTCTGGTTCGTCTACCAGGCGCTCGAAGAGGGTGCCGAGGCGCTCCGCGAGGACCCGGTCGCCGGGCCCTTCATACAGCCCGAGCTGTTCCGCACGGCCGCCCTGGAGCAGGACCTCGCCCACCTGCGGGGCCCCGACTGGCGCGCCGGAGTCTCCCCGCTGCCCGCCACCGAGGCGTACGCCGGGCGGGTCGCCGAGTGCGCCCGCGACTGGCCGGCCGGTTACGTGGCCCACCACTACACGCGCTACCTGGGCGACCTGTCGGGCGGTCAGATCATCCGCGACAAGGCGGAGCGGACCTGGGGCTTCACGCGCAAGGGCGACGGCGTGCGGTTCTACGTCTTCGAACAGATCGACAACCCGGCCGCGTTCAAGCGGACGTACCGGGAACTGCTGGACCGGGTGAACGCCGACGACCTGGAGAAGCAGCGGATCGTCGACGAGTGCAAGCGCGCCTTCGCCTTCAACAGCGCGGTCTTCCACCAGCTGGGCGGCGAGTTCCCGCTCAGCGCCTGAGCCGGAGCTGCCGCAGCAGCCACGGCCACACACCGACAAGGGCAGCCTTCCGCTGCCCTTGTCGCGTTTCACCGAAGCCCCCGGAATCACGCACGAGAAATTCGCCTCGCGCCCGCCATTCGACCGGCAAAAGCTCCGGAGATACCCCCACGCGCCAAGGCCCCCCGCCCCCCACCTGCGCTTTCATGTCGATCTGAACCCCTATGGCCCACATTTCCCAGCAAGATCATGATTGGCTTCCTTTCGGCCGCACATGCCCGACCAGAGCCACCGAAATCAGGTCGAGCGACTGTTAGCCTGCGCCTGAATGATGTTGATCATCCATGAGGGGTGGGGCGTGAAACGCTTTAGTAAGCGAACTCGCAAAAGAGGAATTTCACTTGCATTGGCCACTGCGATATTCGCCGGTGCGCTGCCGGCCGCAGCAGTGGCGGCGGGGGGCGAAAGCCGTTTGCGGCTACCGGAGTTGAAGCAGCCGAAGGCCGTTCCGGTGTCCGGCGTGCGGGCAGGCGGGCCCGTGCGGCCCGACGCCGCCTCGCGCACGGCGAAGCCGAAGTCCGCGTGGCCCGCGGCGGACACCGTCCGGGTCCCCGCGGGCCGGGGCGGCCGGGCGGGCGAACTGCCGGTGTCCGTGTTCCCGGAGCCGGCGGCGCGTCCGAAGACGGCCGGCGCCCAAGCGGCACCGGCCGCGGACAGCGAACTCGAAGTCTCCGTCACCGACAGGCAGGCGGCCCGCAGGGCCGGGGTCGACGGCCTGGTCCTCTCGGTCAAGCGCCTCGCGGGGGCGGCGGCTCCCCGCACTCCGGCCACGATCGAGGTGAACTACGACTCCTTCCGTCACGCGTACGGTGGCGACTGGGCAGGACGACTGCGCCTGGTCCAGCTCCCGTCCTGTGCGCTGACCACCCCGGACCGCCCGGCGTGCCGCACTCAGAAACCACTGGAGACCAGCAACGACGTCCAGGGCGGAAAGCTCTCCACCCGGACCGCTCTGGGCTCCACCGCGATGGTCCTCGCGGCGACCGCCGAGGCCGGAGGCCCCACCGGCGACTTCAAGGCCACGTCCTTGCAGCCGTCGGGCACCTGGAGCGCCGGCGGCTCCACCGGATCCTTCAACTGGTCCTACCCGATCCAGGTGCCGCAGGTGCCGGGCGGCCCACAGCCCTCGATCTCTCTCGGCTACAGCTCACAGGCGGTGGACGGCCTGACCGCGGCCTCCAACACCCAGCCCTCGTGGATAGGTGACGGCTGGTCCTGGGAACCGGGCTTCATCGAGCGCAAGTACAAGTCGTGCGAGGACGACAAGACGGGTGGGACGAACACCACCAAGGTGGGCGACCTGTGCTGGTTCAACGACAACGCCACACTGAATCTCGGCGGTAAGAGCACCGAACTGGTCTACGAGTCGGGCAAGGGCTGGCACCCCGCCTCCGACAGCGGCGAGAAGGTCGAGAAGCTGACCGGCGCCGTCAACGGTGACGGGGGCACGGACGGCGACGACGGCAAGGGCGAGCACTGGAAGGTCACCGGCACCGACGGGACCCAGTACTTCTTCGGCCTGAACCGGCTGCCCGGCTGGACCGACGGCGGCACCATCACGCCCGACGACGACAGCCCGTCGACCAACTCCACCTGGACGGTCCCGGTCTTCGGCAACCACTCGGGCGAGCCCTGCTACAACGCCACCTTCGCCGACGCCTGGTGCAAGCAGGCCTGGCGCTGGCAGCTCGACTACGTCGTCGACCCGCACGGCGCGGCGATGGCCTACTACTGGAACACCGAGGCCAACAACTACGGCCGCAACGTCTCGCAGGACGGCAAGGCCACCGTCACCCCCTACATCCGGGGCGGCTGGCTCGACCACATCGACTACGGTCTGCGCGACAACGCCGTCTACACCGGCAAGGCCATGGGCCAGGTGAAGTTCGACGTCGCCGAGCGGTGCCTCACCGCCTGCGGCACCTTCGACGAGACCAACGCCAAGAACTGGCCCGACACCCCCTACGACCTGAACTGCAAGGACGGGGTGACCGAGTGCAAGGACCAGTACTCGCCGAGCTTCTGGACCCGCAAGCGCCTCACCGGCATCACCACCAAGGTGCTCACCACCAGTGGTCTCAAGGACGTCGACAGCTGGACTCTGGACCAGAACTTCCCGCCCTCGGGTGACGGCATCTCCACCCCGATGTGGCTGAAGTCCATCCAGCACACCGGCAAGGCGGGCGGCACCCTCACGCTTCCGGCCGTCACCTTCGCGGGCGAGCAGCTGGCCAACCGGGTCGACAAGACCGGCGACGGGCTGGCGCCGTTCATCCGCCTGCGCATGTCGCAGGTCACCACGGAGACAGGTGGCACGACCGGGGTCTACTACTCCCCCCAGGACTGCAGCCCCACGGCACTGCCTCCGGCGGACGGCACCAACACCACCCGGTGCTACCCGGTGAAGTGGGCCTTCGAAGGTGAGACGGCCGAGCTGGACTGGTTCAACAGCTATGTGGTCACACAGGTCGTCGAGGGCGACAACCTGGCCGAGTCCCCCGACAAGGTCACCACGTACTCCTACCTCGACGGGGCCGCCTGGGCCAAGAGCGACAGCGAGTTCACCAAGGCCGAAGACCGGACCTACTCCGTATCCCGCGGATACGAACGCGTCCAGACCCGTACGGGCGCGGCCGACGACCCCCGCACCCTGACCGAGGCCCGCTACTTCCGCGGCATCGACGGCGCGACGGTCAAGGACTCCGCGGGCGTCGGGGTCACCGACCGCCCCGAGTTCGCGGGCATGGCCCGCGAGAACCTGACGTACAACGGCGACGACACGTCGAAGCTCGTCACCTCGACCTCGTACACCCCGTGGCGCTCCGCCGCGGTGGCCACCCGCACCCGGCCCGGTCTGCCGGCGCTGGTGGCGTACAAGACGGGCGTCGAGGGCGAGACCGCCCGGACGACCGTCACGGGCGGCACCCGTACCACCGAACTGACGCGCACCTTCGACAGCTACGGCATGATCGCCACCGAGTCGTTCACCGGTGACGAGGCCGAGCCCGGCGACGAGCAGTGCACCACCAAGAGCTACGCCCGGAACACCGGGAACGGCATCCTGGACCGGGTCAGCCGGGTCGAGACCGTCGCCGTCGCCTGCGGGGCGACCGTCTCCCGGCCCGGCGACGTCATCAACGACGTCCGGACCTACTACGACGGCGGAACCCTCGGCACCCTGCCGGGCACCGGCCTGATCACGAAGACGGACAGGATCAACGGCAAGGGCGACGGCTACGACGTCGTCAGCAGTGTCCCGAGCATCTGCGGAGCGGACGGCCTGCAGCTCTGCTACGACGTCCACGGCCGGCAGACCGCCGCCGCCGACGCCTACGGCAAGGTGACCCGGACCGCCTACGTGCCCTCCTCGGGCGGCCTGGCGACCACGGTGACCATCACCAACCCCAAGGGCCACACCGAGACCTCGGTGATGGACCCGCTGCGAGGTCAGCCGACGCAGGTCACCGACGCCAACAACAGGGTGACCTCCACCGCGTACGACGCCCTCGGCCGGGTGACCGGGGTCTGGCTGCCGACCCGTTCGGCCGCGACCTACCCGGACTCCCCGAACAACGCGTTCACGTACACGGTCCGCAAGGACGGCCCCGTCATCACGGCCACGAAGACCCTCGGCCACGACTCCACCTACCGGACGGCCTACGCGTTCTCGGACGGCATGCTGCGGCCCCGGCAGACGCAGGAGCCGTCGCCGGACGGCGCCGGACGGCTGATGACGGAGACCTACTACGACACGCGCGGGTTCGCCTGGCGTTCCTCCGGCCGGTTCTTCGCGACCGGCGCCGCGGAGCCGGTACTGGCCATGGGCGAGGCGCTGAACTACCCGGCGTCCACGGACACCGAGTACGACGGCGCGGGCCGCGTCACCGCCGTGATCTCGAAGCGGTTCGGCGACGAGACCAAGCGCACCACCACCTCTTACACGGGTGACACCACCACGGTGGTCCCGCCCCGAGGCGGCACCGCCACGACGACCGAGGTCGACGCCCTCGGACGCACCGTCACGCACAAGCAGTACACCGCCGCGGACCTGTCGGCCGGGCAGACCTCCTCGTACACCTACGACAAGCGCGGCCGCGTCGCCACGACGGCCGACCCGTCGGGTTCGACATGGACGTACACCTACGACGTCCGGGGGCGGCTGAGCCAGCTCGACGACCCGGACAAGGGCACCTCGAAGTACACCTACGACCAGGGCGACCAGGTGACGACCATCACCGACGGCCGTCTGATCACCCTGAGCACCACCTACGACGAGCTGGGGCGCCCGACCGCCCTCAAGAAGGGCACGACCCTCCTCACCGAGTGGGTCTACGACACGGCCACCAACGGCAAGGGCCGACCGGCCAAGTCGATCCGCTGGGTGAACGGCCAGGCGTACGAGTCCGCCACCACGTCGTACAACGCCCTCTACCAGCCGGTCCTCCAGCAGGTGACCGTCCCGTCCGTCACGGGCCGGACGGCGCTGGCGGGCACGTACAAGTGGACCAACTCCTACAACGCCAACACCGGCCAGGTCATGTGGGTGATGCAGCCCGCCGCCGGCGGACTGCCCTCGGAGAAACTCGCCAACACCTACACGGCGGGCGCCGGACTGCTGAACACCGTCGGTGCCGGCACCGACACGATCATCTCCGCGAACACCTACGACCACTACGGCCGCAACGTCAAGCAGGAGTACGGGGCCTTCGGCCAGCACCTGTGGGCGTCGAGGCAGTTCGACGAGCACACCGGCCAGCTCACCCGCTCCTACCTGGACCGGGAGGTGGCACCCCAGCGCATCGAGGACGTCAAGTACTCCTACGACCCCTCCGGCGCCATCACCTCCATCGCCTCCGCCTTCGGCCAGGACGCCGCCCGCACCACCGACACCCAGTGCTTCCGGACCGACGCCCTGCGCCGCGTCACCGAGGCCTGGACCAACACCGGTGAGACCTGCGCCGCGGCCCCCTCGACCTCGGTCGTGGGCGGCCCCGACGCCTACTGGACGTCATACACCTACGACGCCGTCGGCAACCGCAGGACCGAGACCGACCACAAGACGGCCTCCGGCCCCACCGCGGACACCCTGCGCACCTACGCGGCCCC
>NZ_JBIVPA010000004.1:0-629421 GCF_044754405.1 Streptomyces sp. NPDC093089 | reverse complement strand
TCCTTCTTGGTGGCGAGGTCGGCGCGGGCCGCGTAGGCGGTGCCGCCGAACCCGTTCCAGGTGGAGGCCGAGAACTGCAGGCCGCCGAAGTAGAGGCCGTTCGCGCTGATGACGGTCCAGTCGCCGCCGCTCTCGCACTGGGCGACCTTGTCCCAGGTCGCCACCGAGGCCGCGGAGGCGGGGGCTGCGGTGAGCAGGGTTCCGGAGAGGCCGGCCGATACGGCGAGCGCGGTGGCGGTGGCGAGCAGGCGGGGACTGCGGGACATCGGACTGACTCCTGGGGAAGGGGGGCGGGCTCGGTGGGGCGGGGGCCCGGCCGGCCGGAGGGGATCCGGCCGGCCGGGCGGTGGCGGAGCGTCAGCCGAGCTTGCTGGCGGACCAGTTCCAGCTGGTCACCGAGGACGAGGCGCTGTCCCAGGACTTGACCGGGTTGGCGAAGTCGGTGCCGGTGCTGGTGAACTTCCAGATGGCGGTCCGGTTGGTGCCGTCGTCCTGGACGCCGTAGCCGTAGAGGACGCCGATGTCGGTCTTGCCGTCGCCGTTGAAGTCGCCGGCGGTCAGCTTGCTCGACTTGGTGTTCCAGCTGTCCGCGCCGGAGTCCCACTTCTTCGACGGGTTGGTGAAGTCGGTGCCCGTGCTGGTCAGCGTCCACAGCGCCGAGACGTTGCGGCTGTCCTCGGTCTGCCCGTTGTCGTAGAGGATGCCGACGTCGGCCTTGCCGTCGCCGTTGAAGTCGCCGGTGGTGACCTTCGAGCGGTCCCAGTTCCAGGAGCCGAAGTTGGTGGAGTCGTTGTCCCACTTCTTGGACGGGTTGGTGAAGTCGGTGCCGGTGCTGGTCATCGTCCACATCGCCGTGACGTTGGTGCCGTCCGCCTGCTGGCCGTTGTCGTAGAGGATGCCGATGTCGGTCTTGCCGTCGCCGCTGAAGTCGCCCGCGACCATCTTCGAGCGGTCCCAGTTCCAGGAGCCGAAGCTGGTGGAGACGTTGTCCCACTTCTTGGAGGGGTTGGTGAAGTCGGTGCCGGTGCTGGTCATCGTCCACAGGGCGGTGACGTTGGTGCCGTCCGCCTGCTGGCCGTTGTTGTAGAGGAGGCCGACGTCGTCCTTGCCGTCGTTGTCGAAGTCGCCCGTCGTGACCTTCGAGCGGTTCCAGTTCCAGGAGCCGAAGTTGGTGGAGTCGTTGTCCCACTTCTTCGAAGGGGCGCCGAAGCCGGTGCCGTTGCTCGTGAACGTCCACATCGCCGTGACGTTGGTGCCGTCCGCCTGCTGGCCGTTGTTGTAGAGGACGCCGATGTCGTCCTTGCCGTCGCCGTTGAAGTCGCCGGTGGTGACCTTCGAGCGGTCCCAGTTCCAGGAGCCGAAGCCGGACGTCTCGCTGTCCCACACCTTGACCGGCTGGTTGAAGCCGGAGCCGTTGCTCAGGTACGACCACAGGCCGGTGCGGTAGGAGCCGTCGGCCTGCTTGCCGTAGTCGTACAGCACGCCGATGTCGGCCTTGCCGTCACCGTTGAAGTCCGCGTGGAAGGTCGACGTGGCCTCGCCGTTGGACGTGATGATCTGGGCGCGGGAGGCGCCCGTGTTGCCGTTGGAGTCCGTGACCTCCGCCGACACGATGTGCTTGCCGTCCGGGAAGCGGCTGGTGTCGAGGGCGAAGGAGTACGGGGCCGACGTCAGCTTGCCGCTGACCGGCTGGCCGTCCACGTAGTACTGCACCGAGGCGACCGAGTAGGTGCCCGGCGAGACCGCCGACGACAGGTTGGCGATGCCGGACATCGTGCCGGTCGCCCCGTTGAGGTCGACGGTCGGCGGCGTGGCCTGCTGGAGCTTCGGCGAGATGTAGCCGCTGATCGTCTGGCCCCACGGCGCCTGGCCCAGACGGTAGGACGTCGTCGAGTTCGTCGACACGATGCCCTCGGGGTGCGTCGAGTGCCCCTGGTTCCCGCCGGTGATCGTGACGACGCCGTTGCTGACCCCGGTCACGATGGCCACGTGCTGCGCCCACCCGTTGTTGTAGCCGTACACGACCGCGTCACCGACGTGCGGCGTGCCCGACAGGGTGCCGTACTGCTGCCCGTACTTGTAGAAGCTCGCCGCGGTGTCGTCGAGCATCGTCTGGCCCTTGATGTTGAACTTGGACCAGACCCAGCCCACGAAGTCGGCGCACCACGCGTGGGCCTGGCCGCCGTCGGGGGCGCAGCTGTTCGTCTGGCTCAGGCCGTTGTCGTAACCACCGTTCGCACAAGGGCCGTTGCCGTTCTGACTGGTGGCCCGGGCGGCCATGTCGGTGAACTCGTCGGCGTACGCCGGGACGGTCGTGAGACCCGTGAGGGCGGCGGCGACGACGAAGGAGGCGAGGCCGGTCCGGACGGTGCGGGGGAGAACGCTGCGGGACATGAGGGAACTCCTGACGAAGGGCATGGCGGTGCCCTGGGAAGGGGTGGGTGAGGAGAGACGGCGCGCACGGGGGCGCCGGGAAGCACGGAGGCGAGGGAGGAGGCGACCGGAAGGTGGCTCAGTCGGCGACGAGCGCGTAACCCTGCGCGGCGAGGGCGGCGCGGGCGCGTTCGAGGAGGGGGCGCATCTGGGTGACGGCGGGGCCGTCGGCCTTGGCGCGGACGAAGAGGTAGAGGTCGATGCCGGAGCAGGTCGCGCGCGGCGTCACGTGTTCGAGACCGTCCTCGGGGCGGGCGTGCGCCCACAGCAGATCGGTGACGACGGCCGACGTCCCGGCGGCGCGGATGCCCGTGGAGGTGGTGGTCAGGGAGGCCAGGACCACACGCATCCCGGGTCAGTCCCAGATGATGCCGGAGTCGTCGGCCGACCCGGCCGGGACCGAGTCCCAGATGATGCCGGAGTCGTCGGCCGACCCGGCCGGGGCCGAGTCCCAGATGATGCCGTCGTCGCCGGCTCCCGAAGCGGCGCGCACCGAGTCCCAGATGATGCCGTCCGTGCCCGTGGTGCCCGCGGCCTGCGCGGTGGTGGCGGCGGTGACGGACACCAGGACGGCGAGACCGGCGGCGGCGGCGAGACGGGAGATGCGCGACATGACGAGGTTTCCTTCCGGAGAGGTTCGGGTGGTGACTGCTCTGGCGTCCGGTCGGTGACCGCGTCCGCCCTCGTGTCCCCTACCTTGCCGCCCCGTCCCCGGGGCCCGGAAGGCTTCCCCGGTGTCCTGAAGCTGTCCGGCAGCATCAGGACACCGGGCCGCCACTCCCCGGGCGCACCCCGGACAAGATCGGGTAACTTCGGGCCCAGTCAGGGCTGACACGACCCATGGGGGGGTTGAAATGCTCGAAGTGCTGGGACTCGACGCCGACGAGGAATCGGTCTACCGGGCCATGCTCGCTGCTCCGTCCGGCGGGATCGGGGAGCTCGCCGGGCGCCTGGGAATGTCCGAATCGCGGGTGCGCGACGCGCTCGACCGGCTCGTCGACAGGGATCTGCTGACACCGTCCCGGGAGTCCGCGGGCGGCCTGCGGGCCCTCTCTCCGGAGGTCGGCCTGGAGCTGATGCTCCAGCGCCAGGAGGCCGAACTCGCGCAGAGACAGGAGATGTTGGCGCAGAGCAAGGTGGCGGTGGCGCGTGCGGTCGCCGCGTACGCGGACCTGCGGCCGAACACCGAGACCGAGCAGGCCGAACGGCTCGTCGGACTCGACGCCATCCAGGAGCGTCTCGCCGTGCTGGCCAGGGGCCTCGTCGAGGAGTGCCAGTCGATCCTCCCGGGCGGCGCGCAGTCGCAGCGCAGCCTCGACGCCGGACGGCCGCTGGACGAGGCCGCGTTGGCGCGCGGGGTCCAGATCAGGGCGGTGTACCAGGACAGTGCGCGCAACGACGGGCCGACCCTCGCCTACGCGCAGTGGACGACCGAGCGGGGCGGCCAGGTGCGGACGAGTCCCGTCCTGCCGCCCCGGATGCTGATCTTCGACCGGCGGACGGCCCTCGTACCCATCGACCCCCGGGACTCGAAGCTCGGCGCCCTGTGCACCTCGTCGCCCGGCATCGTCGCCTCACTCCTGTCGCTGTTCGAGCAGACGTGGGAGACGGCCGTCCCCCTCGGCGCCGACCACCGGGAACGCCCGGAGGACGGCATCACCACGGGCGACCGGGAACTGCTGCGGCTCCTCGCCTCGGGACTCACCGACGAGGGCGCCGGTAAGCGCCTCGGCATCTCGGTCCGCACGGTCCGCCGCCAGATGGCGGCCCTCATGGAGCGGCTCAACGCGACGAGCCGGTTCGAGGCCGGCCTCAAGGCCGCCCAGCGCGGCTGGCTCTGAACGAGGCCGCGCCGGACCCTCCGCGGACGCCGGACGCCGGACCCTCCGCGGACGCCGGACGCCGGACGCCGGACCCTCCGCGGACGCCGGACGCCGGACGCCGGACCCTCCGCGGACGCCGGACGCCGGACGCCGGACCCTCCGCGGACGCCGGACGCCGGACGCCGGACGCCGGACGCCGGACGCCGGACGCCGGACGCCGGACGCCGGACGCCGGACGCCGGACGCTTGGCATTTGGCACCTGGCACCCCTGGTTCCTGGTGCCTGACGCCGGCCGCTCCGACGCCCGCGGAACGCGCCGCGCCCGCCGCACCGGAACCGGTGCGGCGGGCGCGGGTGTCGCCGAGGGCGTCCTGTCAGGTCAGGCCGGGAGGCCCAACTCCCGGGCGATCAGCATGCGCTGGACCTCACTGGTGCCCTCGCCGATCTCCAGGATCTTCGAGTCGCGCCACATGCGGGCCACCGGGTACTCGTTCATGAAGCCGTAGCCGCCGTGGATCTGGGTGGCGTCGCGGGCGTTGTCGACGGCCACGGTGGAGGAGTACAGCTTCGCGATGGCCGCCTCCTTCTTGAAGGACTCGCCGAGGACCAGGCGCGAGGCGGCGTCACGCCAGCCGATGCGGGCCATGTGCGCCTTGGTCTCCATGTCGGCGATCTTGAACTGGATCGCCTGGTTGTCGGCGATCGGCCGGCCGAACGCGTGGCGCTCGTGCGCGTACTTCACCGACTCGTCGACGCAGCCCTGCGCGAGGCCCGTCGCGAGCGCCGCGATGGCCACCCGGCCCTCGTCGAGGATCCGCAGGAACTGGGCGTAGCCGCGGCCCTCCTCGCCCAGGAGGTTCTCCACCGGGACGCGGACGTCGTCGAAGGACAGCTCACGGGTGTCCGAGGCGTTCCAGCCGACCTTGGAGTAGGGGGCGGCGACCGTGAAGCCGGGGGTGCCGGAGGGGACGATGATCGAGGAGATGAGCGGGCGCCCGTCGGGCTTGCGGCCGGTGACCGCGGTGACCGTGACCAGCCCCGTGATGTCCGTACCGGAGTTGGTGATGAAGCACTTCGAACCGTTGATCACCCACTGGTCGCCGTCCCGGACGGCGGTGGTGCGGGTGCCGCCCGCGTCCGAGCCCGCGCCCGGCTCGGTGAGGCCGAAGGCGCCGAGGACCTCGCCGGAGCACAGCTTCGGCAGCCACTCCCGCTTCTGCTCCTCCGTGCCGAACCTGAAGACCGGCATCGCGCCGAGCGAGACGCCCGCCTCCAGGGTGATGGCCACCGAGGAGTCGACCCGGGCCAGCTCCTCCAGGGCGATGCCGAGGGCGAGGTAGTCGCCGCCCATGCCGCCGTACTCCTCCGGGAAGGGGAGCCCGAACAGGCCCATCCGGCCCATCTCGCGGACGATCTCGTACGGGAACTCGTGCCGCTCGTAGTAGTCGCCGATCTTCGGGGCGACGACGTCGTGCGCGAACTCCTCGACGGTGCGGCGGAGTTCCTCGTGCTCTTCGGTGAGCCGGTGGTCGAGGGACATGGGTTTCGTCACTCCTTGTGGGAGAGGGCGCGGACGGTACGGGACGGGCTGGGGCGGCCCAGTTGTTCGGCCATCCACCCGCTCGTGGCGGTGAGGGCGGCCAGGTCGACCCCGGTCTCGATGCCGAGACCGTCGAGCATCCACACGAGGTCTTCGGTGGCGAGATTGCCGGTCGCGCTCTTCGCGTACGGGCAGCCGCCGAGGCCGCCGGCGGAGGCGTCGACCGTGGTCACCCCGTGCCGCAGCGCGGCCAGGGTGTTGGACAGGGCCTGCCCGTAGGTGTCGTGGAAGTGCACGGCGATACGGGAGGTGGGGACGCCGGCCTCGTTCAGCCCCGTCAGCAGGGCCTGGACGTGGCCGGGGGTGGCGACGCCGATCGTGTCGCCGAGGCTCAGCTCGTCGCAGCCCATGTCGGCCAGGGCCTTGGTCACGCGGACGACCTGCTCGACCGGCACGGCCCCCTCCCAGGGGTCGCCGAAGCACATCGACAGGTAGCCGCGGACCTTGAGCCCGGACTCTATGGCCCGGGTGACGGTCGGCCGGAACATCGCGAGCGCCTCGTCGACGGTCCGGTTCAGGTTGGCCTTCGCGAAGGACTCGGTCGCCGAGGCGAACACGGCGACCTCGCGGGCGCCGAGCGCGAGCGCCCGGTCCAGACCCCGCTCGTTGGGGACGAGGACGGGCAGCCGGACCGGCAGGTCGCGGACGAGCGGGAACAGCTCCTCGGCGTCCGCCAGCTGCGGCACCCACTTCGGGTGCACGAAGCTGGTCGCCTCGATCGTGCCGAGGCCCGCGGCGGCGAGCCGCCGCACGAACTCCGCCTTCACCCCGGTCGGGACCGTGGTCTTCTCGTTCTGCAGGCCGTCCCGCGCCCCGACCTCGTGGATCCGGACCCGGGCGGGGAGGGAGGGGTCCCTCACGGTCATCGGCAGGCTCACGCGCCCTCCTCCTCACGCGGCGCCACCACGGCCAGGATCTGGTCCATGGCGACGGTGGTCCCGGGCGTGACGTCCAACTCGGTGACGGTCCCGGCGTGCGGGGCGGAGATGACGTGCTCCATCTTCATCGCCTCCACCACCAGCAGGCTCTGCCCGGCCTCCACCTCGTCCCCGACGGCCACCTTCACGACCGTCACGGTGCCGGGCATCGGCGCCGCCAGCGTGTCCGCGCCGCCGTGCCGCGCGCCGCTGAGCGCCGCCTCGACCGGGTCGTGGTCCAGGACGTTCCAGGAGTCGCCGTCCCGGCCGAGCCAGGAGCCGGCACGCCGGAAGCGGTGGGCGATCCCGTCCACCGTCACGGTGACGGCGGTGTCCGTGACCCGGCCGCCGGCGGGGGCGCCGACCGTCACGGGTTCGACCCCCGCCACCCGGAACGGGAAGGCGAGGGGCTTCGGCGTGCCGCCGAGGCGGAAGCCGTTCGGCACCGAGAACGGGTCCGTCCAGCCCTCCCGGGGCTCCGGGGCCAGCTTCGCGGCCCGTACGGCGGCCGCCGCCGCGTACACCTCGTCCGGGACGCCCGTCGGGACCAGGGACTCCGCGTCGCGCTCGACCAGGCCGGTGTCCAGCCGGCCGGCCACCACGTCCGGGTGGGCGAGGAGGCGGCGCAGGAAGCCGGCGTTCGTGGGGACGCCGAGGGTGACGGTGGCGGCGAGGGCGGCGCGCAGCTTGCGCAGGGCCGCCTCGCGGGTCGGCGCGTGGACGATGACCTTGGAGAGCATCGGGTCGTAGAGGGACGAGACCTCCGTGCCCTCCGACAGGCCCGAGTCGGTGCGGACGCCGTCGCCCTGCGGCTCGTGCAGCGACAGGACCGTGCCGCCCGAGGGGAGGAAGCCCCGGGAGGGGTCCTCCGCGCAGACGCGGGCCTCGATCGCCCAGCCGTCCAGGCGGACGTCGTCCTGGGCGAAGGGGAGCGGCTCGCCCGCCGCGACCCGCAGCTGCCACTCCACCAGGTCGACGCCCGTGACGAGCTCGGTGACCGGGTGCTCGACCTGGAGGCGGGTGTTCATCTCCATGAAGTAGTACGAGGAGGGGTCGCCGCCCGGGACGATGAACTCCACCGTGCCCGCGCCGACGTAGCCGCAGGAGCGGGCCGCCTCGACCGCCGCCGCGCCCATCGCGGCACGGATCTCCGGGGTGAGGAGGACGCTCGGCGCCTCCTCGATGATCTTCTGGTGGCGGCGCTGGAGGGAGCACTCGCGCTCGCCGAGGTGGACCACGTTGCCGTGGGTGTCGGCGAGGACCTGGATCTCGATGTGCCGGGGGCGGTCGATCCAGCGCTCCACGAGGAGCGTGTCGTCGCCGAACGAGGAGCGGGCCTCGCGGCGGGCCGCCGCGATCTCGTCCGTCAGCGTCGACAGGTCGCGGACCAGCCGCATGCCCTTGCCGCCGCCGCCCGCGCTCGGCTTGAGCAGGACGGGGGCGCCCAGTTCGCGGGCGGCCGCCTCCAGCTCGGGGTCGGCGGCGCCCGGCACGACCGGGACGCCCGCCGCCTTCACGGTCTCCTTCGCGCGGATCTTGTCGCCCATGAGGGAGATCGCCGCGGCGGACGGGCCGATGAAGACCAGCCCGGCGTCGGCGCAGGCCTGCGCGAACCCGGCGTTCTCGGCGAGGAAGCCGTAACCCGGGTGGACGGCCTGCGCGCCGGTGCGCCGGGCCGCGTCGAGCAGCGCCGGCACGGACAGGTAGGACTCGGCGGCCGGCGGCGGGCCGATCCGCACCGCCGTGTCCGCCTCCCGCACGTGGCGGGCGTCGGCGTCCGCGTCGCTGTAGACGGCCACCGAGCGCACGCCCATCTCCCGCAGGGTGCGGATGACGCGGACGGCGATCTCGCCCCGGTTGGCCACGAGGACGGTGTCGAACATGCTCTGCATCTTCTGGGGGCCCTTCACATCCGGAAGACGCCGAACTGGGGGTCACCCAGGGGCGCGTTGGCACAGGCGGTCAGGGCGAGGCCGAGGACCTGCCGGGTCTCCAGCGGGTCGATGACCCCGTCGTCCCACAGCCGGGCGGACGCGTAGTAGGCGTTGCCCTGGCTCTCGTACTGCTCGCGGATCGGGGCCTTGAAGGCCTCCTCGTCCTCGGCGCTCCACTCGTCGCCGAGCTGGTCCCGCTTGACGGTCGCGAGGACGGACGCGGCCTGCTCGCCGCCCATGACCGAGATCTTGGCGTTGGGCCACATCCACAGGAAGCGGGGGGAGTAGGCCCGGCCGCACATCGAGTAGTTGCCCGCGCCGTAGGAGCCGCCGACGACGACCGTCAGCTTCGGCACCCGGGTGGTGGCCACGGCCGTGACCATCTTGGCGCCGTGCTTGGCGATGCCGCCGTGCTCGTACGCCTTGCCGACCATGAAGCCGGTGATGTTCTGCAGGAAGACGAGCGGGATCCCGCGCTGGTCGCACAGCTCGATGAAGTGCGCGCCCTTCTGGGCGGACTCGGCGAACAGGATGCCGTTGTTGGCGACGATGCCGACCGGGTGGCCGTGGATCCGGGCGAAGCCGGTGACCAGCGTCTGCCCGTACTCGGACTTGAACTCCTGGAAGCGGGAGCCGTCCACCACCCGGGCGATGACCTCGCGCACGTCGTACGGGGTGCGGGAGTCCACCGGCACCGCGCCGTACAGGCCGTACGGGTCGACCTTCGGCTCCTCGGCCGGCTCGACCGACCAGGGGAGCGCGCCGCGCTCGGGGAGCGTGGCCACGATGTTCCGGACGATCCGCAGCGCGTGGGCGTCGTCCTCGGCCAGGTGGTCGGTGACGCCGGAGATCCGCGAGTGGACCTCGCCGCCGCCCAGCTCCTCGGCCGTGACGACCTCGCCGGTGGCCGCCTTCACCAGCGGCGGACCGCCGAGGAAGATCGTGCCCTGGTTCCGCACGATCACGGCCTCGTCGCTCATCGCCGGCACGTACGCGCCGCCGGCCGTGCACGAGCCCATGACCGCCGCGATCTGCGGGATGCCCGCGCCGGACATCCTGGCCTGGTTGAAGAAGATCCGCCCGAAGTGCTCCCGGTCGGGGAAGACCTCGTCCTGCATCGGCAGGAAGGCGCCGCCCGAGTCGACCAGGTAGAGGCAGGGGAGACGATTCTCCAGCGCCACCTCCTGGGCCCTCAGGTGCTTCTTCACCGTCATCGGGTAGTACGTGCCGCCCTTGACGGTCGCGTCGTTGGCGACGATCACGCACTCCCGGCCGGAGACCCGGCCGATGCCCGCGATGACGCCGGCCGCCGGGGCCTGGTCGCCGTACATGCCGTCCGCCGCGAGCGGGGCCAGCTCCAGGAAGGGCGAGCCCGGGTCGAGGAGGGTGTCCACCCGGTCCCGCGGCAGCAGCTTCCCGCGCGCGGTGTGCCGGGCCCGGGACTTCTCACCGCCGCCCAGGGCGGCCTTCGCGAGCTTGGCGCGCAGGGTCGCCGCCAGCTCGTGATGGGCCGCCTCGTTGGCCTGCCAGGCCGCGGACGCGGGGTCCGCCGCGCTCGTCAGCACAGGTGCCTGCTGCATCCCTCGAGCTCCCTTGCTCGGTTAATGAGCGTTAACGTATGTCGCCCAGGTTAACGACCGCTAACGGGGTTGTCTAGAATCGAATCCATGACCACGACCCCCGCCACGACCTCGATCGCCACCGGCAGGACCGATGCCCCGACGCGGCGCGAGCAGATCCTCAAGGAGGCCGCCCGCCTCTTCGCGGCCCGTGGCTTCCACGGTGTGGGCGTGGACGAGATAGGAGCCGCCGTCGGCATCAGCGGCCCCGGCCTCTACCGCCACTTCCCCGGCAAGGACGCGATGCTCGCCGAGCTCCTCGTCGGCATCAGCGAGCGGCTCCTCGACGGCGGCCGGCTCCGCGTCGGCGAGGCCGACGGGGACCCCCGGGCCCTCCTGGGCGCCCTCATCGACGGCCACATCGACTTCGCCCTCGACGACCGCCCGCTCATCACCCTCCACGACCGCGAGCTCGACCGCCTCAAGGACGAGGACCGCAAGCGGGTCCGCCAGCTCCAGCGCCAGTACGTCGAGCTCTGGGTCACCGTCGTCCGCGAGCTCTACCCCGACGCCGCCGAAGAAGAGGCCCGCACCGCCGTCCACGCCGTCTTCGGCCTCCTCAACTCCACCCCCCACCTCGCCGCCCTCGGCCGCGGCCCCATGGAAGACCTCCTCAGGCGACTCGCCGACGGGGCGTTCGGGGCGCTGGCGCGGTAGCGGCGGACGCGCCGCCCGGCACCGGCACCGGCACCGGCACCGGCACCGGCGGCGGCACCAGGAACCGAAGGGCGCTACGGGGGCGGGTGCGGGCGGCCGGGAGTTCCCGGCGGGCCGGGGGACACAACGGTCCACGGGGCGGAACCGGTTGCCCCGCGCGGCCCGCACTCGGACAGAATGAGCCCCATGCCGATACTCAGCCGTGCCGCCCTCGTCGAGCACCTCGTCCGCACCCGGATCGCGGGAGACGTCGCCACCCCGCGCGACAACAACCTCTCCCACTACCGCAAGCTCGCCAACGGCGACCGGCACTACTGGTTCGGCCTCGAGTTCGGCGACCGCTGGACCGACGAGCAGGACGTGCTCGCCGTCATGGCCGAACGCTGCGGCGTCATCGACGACCCCGCCCACCGGGCCGGCCAGGACACCATCGACCCCGAACTCACCGTCGACGGCCTCGACCGGCTGGCCGCCCGGCTGCGCAAGGCCGCCGCGGGCCGGGAACGCGTCCTCTTCGCGACCGGCCACCCCGGCGCGCTCATCGACGTCCACAGCCGGGTCGCCGCCGCGCTGCGCGCCCAGGGCTGCGACATCGTGCGCATCCCCGGCGGGCTCGTCGCCGACGAGGGGTACGTGGTGCAGTTCGCCGACGTCGCCGTCTTCGAGCGCGGGGCCAGCCTCTGGCACACCCACTCCCCCGAGCCGATGAACGCGATCCTCGACGCGCTCGGGGAGTCCGGGCGGCCCGACCTCGTCGTCGCCGACCACGGCTGGGCGGGGCGCGCCGGCCAGCGCGGCGTCGACGCCGTCGGCTACGCGGACTGCAACGACCCGGCGCTGTTCCTCGCCGAAGCGGAGGGCACCCTGCAGGTCACCGTCCCGCTCGACGACCACGTGCTCGACCCGCGCTTCTACGAGCCGATGACGGCGTACACGCTGAACGCAGCAGGCCTCGCCTGACCGACCCCCACGCCCCTGGCGGACGGATTGCCCGCGCGGCAGTGGGCGCGGCCCGCAGGGGAGGGGGAGCGGGCCGCGCAGGGGCCGTCAGGGGGTGGGGCGGTGCTGGGTGAGGCCTGGGGTCGGGTCCAGGTAGACGCGGTGGATGGAGGGGAAGCGGTCGCGGAGTTGGGACTCCGCGTCTTCGCAGGCCCATTCCACCTGCTCGGCGGAGGCGACGTCCCGGAAGTCGATCTTTGCCGCGACGAGGACTTCGCCGGGCCCTTGGATCAGGGTGATGAGGTCGAGGACGTCGACGACGTGCGGGACGGTGAGGATCTCCTCGCGGATGCCGGACCGCATGCGTGACGGGGCGGGGCGGCCGATGAGGAGTTCGGCGTTGGAGCGGCCGAGGACCCAGGCCACGTAGACGAGCAGGACGCCGATGAGGATGGACGCGATGCCGTCCCAGACGCCGGAGCCGGTGAGCTGGCCGCCGAGGAGGCCGGCGGCGGCGAGCATGAGGCCGGTGAGGGCGGCGGAGTCCTCCATGACGACGGCCTTGACGGTGGTGTCGGGGGTGAACCGCAGGTAGGCGGCGAAGGGGGCGCGCATGCGTTCGGCCTCGGCCTTGACCTGCCGGACGCCGGTCCGGAGGGAGAAGCCCTCCAGGACGAAGGCGACGCCGAGGACGATGTACGAGATCGTCGGGTCGCCGAGTTCCTCGCCGTGGGTGAGGGTGTGGATGCCGTCGTAGACGGAGAAGACCGCGCCGCCGACGAAGGTCGCGACGGCCGCCAGCATCGCCCACACGTACCGTTCGCCGGCGTAGCCGAGGGGGTGGTCCTCGTCGGCGGGCTTCTCGCTCCGCTTGAGCGCGGTGAGCAGCATGACCTCGGTGACGGTGTCGGCGACCGAGTGGGCGGCCTCGGAGAGCATGGCGCTGGAGCCGCTGACGAGGCCGGCGACGACCTTGGCGGCGGCGATCCCGAGGTTCGCCGCCGCCGCCACGATCACCGTGAAGGTGCTTTCGCTGTTTTCCGTCATGAATCGGACGGTATGTTCGGTCGTCAGCGCGGGACGCGAACGACACCCTCCTGGATGACGGAGATCGCGAGCCGCCCGTCCCGCGTGTAGATCCGCGCCTGGCCGAGGCCGCGCCCGCCGGAGGCGGTCGGCGACTCCTGGTCGTACAGGAGCCATTCGTCGGCCCGGAAGGGTCGGTGGAACCACATGGCGTGGTCGAGGGAGGCCCCGACGACGTCGCCGACGGCCCAGCCGCCGCGCCCGTGGGCGAGGAGCACCGAGTCGAGCAGCGTCATGTCGGAGACGTACGTGGCGAGGACGACGTGCAGCAGCGGGTCGTCGGCCAGTTTGCCGTTGGTGCGGAACCAGACCTGGGAGCGGGGTTCGCGCGGGGTGCCGACCGTTCCCCAGGGGGGCGTCTCGGCGTAGCGCAGGTCGACGGCCGCACGGGCTTCGATCAGCCGGTCCGCGACCTCGCGGGGGAGGTGGCGGGGGAGCATCTCGGTCGGCGCGGGGAGCGACTCCGGGTCGGGGGCGGGCGGCATGTCGACCTGGTGGTCGAGCCCCTCCTCGTACGTCTGGAAGGACGCCGAGAGGTGGAAGATCGGCTGCCCGTGCTGGACGGCGACGACCCGGCGGGTGGTGAAGGAGCGGCCGTCGCGGATGCGGTCGACCGTGTAGACGATCGGCGCGCCCGGGTCCCCGGCCCGCAGGAAGTACGCGTGGAGCGAGTGGGCGAGCCGGTCGGCCGGGACGGTCCGGCCCGCCGCCACCAGCGCCTGGGCGGCCACCTGGCCGCCGAAGACGCGGGGGACGAGCGCGGACCGGGACTCGCCGCGGAAGATGTCCTGCTCGATCCGCTCCAGGTCGAGCAGATCGAGCAGGTCGTCCAGCGCCGTGGGGGCGTCGGGCACCTACAGGCCCATCGACTTGGCGATGATCGACTTCATGATCTCGCTGGTGCCGCCGTAGATGCGGTTGACGCGGTTGTCGGCGTAGAGGCGGGCGATCGGGTACTCGTTCATGTAGCCGTAGCCGCCGTGCAGCTGGAGGCAGCGGTCGATGACGCGGTGGGCGACCTCGGTGCAGAAGAGCTTGGCGCTCGCGGCCTCGGCCGGGGTCAGCTCGCCGGCGTCCAGGGCCTCCAGGGCGCGGTCGGCGACGGCCTCGGCGGCGTCGACCTCGGCCTGGCAGGCGGCCAGCTCGAACTTGGTGTTCTGGAAGTGCGCGACCGGCTTGCCGAAGACCGTGCGGTCCGTGACGTACTGCTGGGCGAAGCGGACGGCGGCCTTGGCCTGGGCGTAGGCGCCGAAGGCGATGCCCCAGCGCTCGGAGGCCAGGTTGTGGCCGAGGTAGTAGAAGCCCTTGTTCTCCTCGCCGAGCAGGTCCTCGACGGGGACCTTCACGTCGACGAACGCCAGCTCGGCGGTGTCGGAGGTGCGCAGGCCGAGCTTGTCCAGCTTGCGGCCGATGGAGTAGCCCTCGGACTTGGTGTCGACGGCGAAGAGGGAGATGCCGTGGCGGCGGTCCTCGGCCGTGGGGGCGGAGGTGCGGGCGCAGACGATCACGCGGTCGGCGTGGACGCCGCCGGTGATGAAGGTCTTGGCGCCGTTGAGGACGTAGTGGGTGCCGTCCTCGGAGAGCTTGGCGGTGGTCTTCATGCCCGCGACGTCGGAGCCGGTGCCCGGCTCGGTCATGGCGAGCGCCCACATCTCCTCGCCGGTGACGAACTTCGGCAGGTAGCGCTTCTTCTGCTCGTCGGTGGAGAGCATCTTGATGTAGGGCAGGGCCAGCAGCACGTGCACGCCGGAGCCGCCGAACTGGACGCCCGCGCGCGAGGTCTCCTCGTACAGGACGGCCTCGAACTTGTGGGTGTCCAGGCCCGCGCCGCCGAACTCCTCCGGCACGTTGATGCCGAAGATGCCCAGCTCGCCCAGCTTGTCGTAGAACTCGCGCGGCGCCTGGCCCGCGGCGAACCACTCGTCGTAGACGGGGACGACCTCGGCCTCGATGAAGGCGCGGATGGTCTCCCGGAACGCCTCGTGGTCCTCGTTGAATACGGTACGGCGCACGGTGCGTCTCCTCCGGTGTGCGGGCGGGCCCAGTTTTCTAAGCGCTTGCTCAGGATGTCGTCAACGAAGTTACCCATCGGTCACCCACCCTGTCCAGACTCCTCGCCTGTGATCCAGGCCCGCCCCACGGAGTCGTACCCGTACACGGGCCGCCCCTTCGCCCCGCTCGTCCGAAAGGGTGCGCCGTCCTCGTCCCCGATCCGGACCGTGCCCCGGCGCCCCTCCGAGCTCCACTCCAGCTCCAGGTACCAGCGGCAGTCGCACCCCGCCGCCCCCGCAAAGACCAGCAGCTCCTCCGGCTCGGCGACGCTGACCGCGTACGGGAAGGAGACCGCCGGGAGCGTCCGGCCCTCCTCCCCGGAGGCGTCGTACCCGTCCAGCGCCCGCGCCACCGGCCGCGGCCGGTCCAGGTCCACCTCGAAACGGCGCGGCGTCACCGCCCCGCCGCACCCGTCGTCCGTCCGGTACGCCGCCCACGGCAGCGGCGCGCCCCGCTCCACCACCCGCACGTGCAGCGCCTGGAGCACCACCGCCGCCGCGCTCTTCCCCTGCACCGACACCCGTACCAGCGTCTCCCCGCCGTCCACGGCCCCCTGCGCCGTCGCCCAGTTCCGCGCGTCGGCCGCCTCCGGCGGGGGAGGGGGCGTCCGCTGCACGAGATAGGTGTGCCCGCACCCGTTCTTCCAGAGGTCCGAGGCGACCGTCCACGTCAGCGGCGCCGGTGGTTCGGCGGCCCGCTCCCGGGCCTTCCCGGGCAGGAGTACGGCTCCGAGCGTCACCGTCCCCACGACCGCCAGCGCCCCGCAGGCCACGCCCGCCCACCCCCACCGGCGCCTCCGCCGCCCGGACGGGAGGCCCGGCACGCGCGCGTGCACGGGTTCCGGCTGCGGCGCGTGCACGGGCTCCGGCTCCAGCTCCGGCTCCGGGGCCGACGCGGGCTCCGGGGCCGGCTTCGCCTCCGGCTCGGGCTCGGGCTTCGCCCCCGCGCCGGGCTCGGCCGCCGCCTCCGGCTCGGGCTCCGGCTCGGCCGCCGCCTCCGGCTCGGCCGCCGCCTCCGGCTCGGCCGCCGCCTCCGGCTCGGCCGCCGCCTCCGCCTCGGCCTCCGCCTCGGCCTCCGCCTCGGCCTCCGCCTCGGCCTCCGGCTCCGGCTCGGGCTTCGCCTCCGGCTCGGGCTTCGCCTCCGCGCCGGGTTCCGGTACCGGAGGGCGGCGAGCGCCGTCCGCGCGGGTCCAGGCCGCCTCCAGGGTGCGCCGCTCCTCCTCGTCCGCCCCGCACAGCAGGGCGAGGCGGTCGACCACGGCGAACTCCTCCGGGACGGTCGCGCCGGAGCAGTAGCGGTGGAGGGTGGACGCGCTGACGCTCAGGCGCCGGCCCAGCGCCTCGTAACTCCTCCCGTCCCGCGCCTTCAGCGCGCGCACGAGCCGCGCGAACTCCTCGACGGTGGCGTCCTTCGGCATTCCATCCCCCTCGCCCCTGCGTCCCACCCTTCACGTTCTGGCACGTCAGCGGGGGTGGAATGGTTCCGGGACGGATGACGGGCGCGTCACCGTTGCGGGCGGCGGGCGGCGGCCGGACGCTGGTGGAGCACTGACCGAACGACCCGACGGGGGATCCACCACCATGAACAAGCTCCGTATCGCACTCGCCACCGCCGCCGCTGCCGCCCTGGGCCTCGCGGCCCTCGCCACGGCCCCGGCGCAGGCCGCCGCCCAGCCCGCCTTCCTCGCCGCCTCCCAGATGCCGCCGTCGTCGACGCCGTGGACCGCCACCCAGGTCTTCGCCGGCGTCCCGGAGAACGGCGGCGTCCTCTGCGCCCCGTACAAGATCCCGGCGGAGAACACCCGCTACCGCGAGTTCAGCACCGAGCTCGACACCAACGGCGTCCAGATCACCACCGTCGCCCGCACCGAGGCCGACGCCGTGAAGCTGGTCGACACCCTCCGCAAGGCCCTCGCCGGCTGCGGCCCCCTCCTTGAGCGGCAGAACCCGGGCCTGCGGGCCGTCAGCGCCTCCCACGGCAAGCTCGCCGTCGAGGAGGGCGCCTGGGTCTACAGCCTGGACACCGCCGACCCGCAGATCGGCACCACCGACATCCACCTCTTCTCCGTCGGCCGCGACGGCCGCACCGTCACCCTCGTCCGCTGGGGCCAGATGGGCGACTTCGACGACGCCCCGCTGACGGCCTTCAAGACGACGACCCGTACCGCCGTGAACAAGCTCTGGACCTGACGCAGCGTCATCTTGATGGACGCTCGACTACTCAGGGTGACGGCGAAGTCGCGCAGTACCTCCATTCGGGTGATACTGGGACATGAGTAATTCATGTCGGCGCGCTCGTGTGTAGAGCCGAGCAGCCCATCCGTCATCAGGCCGGTCGGGGGGAATCCGGCGGGGGATCATTTCGAATGTGATGCGAAAGGACGCGTCATGGAACTCGAAGCTCTCCCCGATGAGGTCGTCGCCGAGATCGAGGTACGGGACCGCTGGAGGCGCGGAATGGCCCACGGCGGCCTGGAGTTCATCTTCACCGACATCGCGAAGTGGCCCGTGGGTTCGACCGTGAGGGTCGCGTTCCTCGATGGGAACGACCAGTTGCACGCGGACATCGCGGGCGCGACGAAGCAGATCACCGACGTCTGCAACCTGACGCTCGACTTCGGGCGGGACGACGGGAACGGCTCGTTCCGGCGGTGGACCACGGCCGACACCACCTACGCCGCCGAGATCCGGGTCAGCTTCGACCTGCCGGGCTTCTTCTCCCTGGTGGGCACCGACAGCACGGACCGCATGATCGGCGCGGGAGGCGGCCAGGTCGGGGGCAACCCCGGCCAGCGCAGCCTGAACCTCGGGCGGTTCGTGACGAACAGGCCCGTCCAGTGGGAGGGCACCGTGCGGCACGAGTTCCTGCACGCACTGGCGTTCCACCACTCCCACCAGAACATGCGCGGCACCTGTGAGGGCGAGTTCCGCTGGGAGGACCATGCCGGGTACGTCCCCACGCAGAACGCGGCCGGTGTCTTCGTGGCGGACGCCCAGGGTCGGCAACCCGGCATCTACACGTTCCTCGCGGGCGAGCCGAACAGATGGTCGCGCGCGAAGGTCGATCACAACCTGCGCACCGTGAACGACCCGGACCTCACCCTCGGGCCCTTCGACCGGCTGTCCGTGATGCTGTACCGGTTCCCGGACTTCTTCTACAAGTCCGCCCCCAGCAGTTGCGCGCCGGCCGGCAACGGGCAGAACCTGTCGGAGGGCGACAAGCGCGGGCTCGAACTGCTGTACCCGCACGCGGAAAGCGCGTTGGCGGACCGTCAGGCCCGTGCCGGCGCGGTCCTGCAGTCGCTCGGGGCCGGCCCGGAAGGGATTCCCGAGGCGAACGGCGGAGGTCTGGTCGAGGCGTACCGCAGCCGGGTCGCGGAGCTGGCCGCCGCCCAGGCGGCAGCCGTCCACTGAGCCGAACCGAGTCGAGGACCGAGCCGAGCAGGGGACGCCATGTCCGTCGGCAGCGCCTATGAGCGGCTCCTCGGCGAGTCGCAGAGCGGAGGACCCGAGCACGCCGGCGGGGGCGGCGCGCCGGGCCCGCCGGATCCCGAACGTCTGATGACGCAACTGTCCGACGAGGTCGGCCGCTTGGAGGAACACCTCGGGGAGAGGGCCGATCCCGAGGCGCGGAAGCGACTGATGCGCGGCGCCGAGTACGCGCTGCGGGAGGTCGTCGACCACGGCGTCGACGCCCAGCTCGGCATGCGGGACGTGGCGCGGCTGGAGGCCGTCGTCCACAGCGACGGAACCCGCCCGGTGCTCTTCGTCGAGGACGACTTCTTCGACGTCACGGCACCCGCGGTGGCGACGTGGGCGGCGGCCCTGTCGCGGATCGAAGCCGAGCTCCGTACCGTCTGCCGGGCGGCCGGCCGGGTGAACGACCCGAGCTCGCTCCTCGGCTACCAGGGCACGGCGTGGGCGATCGACGAGGGTGTCGTCGTGACGAACTACCACGTCCTGGAGGCCATTTCCACGCATCCGTCCCGTACGGACGGGCAGTTCGGCGGAGAGCTCAAGCCCGGCGTGGCGGTCGACTTCGGCGCGGAGGTCGGCGGCGGGCCGCCGAATCGCGTCTTCCGGATCAGCCGTGTCCTGGGCGTGGGGCGCGCGGGGGCACCCGAACGCGCTCACCCCACCGTTCCGAGGGTCAACTTCGACGGCCTCGACCTGGCCGTACTCCAGCTCGACCGGGTGAGCGGACGGCCTTTCCCCACCCCGGTCGAGGTGGCCCGAGGCGATGACGAGGCGACCCGCGGAGCGCTCGCCTCCCGTGGGCGCAAGGTCTACATCGTCGGCTTCCCCGGCAGCGCGGGATCGACGAGTCCGGACGTCTTCGCCGAACTGTTCGCCGGAGTCAAGGGCGTGAAGCGCCTCACTCCCGGGGTGCTCACCGAGGGCCGGGGCGAGGTGGACGAGGACGAACGGCGCTGGATCATCAGCCACGACGCCAGCACGCTCGGCGGCAGCTCCGGTTCGCTCGTCGTCGACCTGGAGGCCGAGGGCCGGAAGGTCCTCGGCCTGCACTTCGCCGGGGTCCCCGACCGCGTGAACTGGGCCCACGGCCTCGAAGGCGCGACACCCGAACTGGCCGCCGCGATACCGGGGTGGTGATCCCCGTGCCGTTGTCGTGGCCCCCCGAGATCCTCCGTATGGCGAAGCTGCGCCCCGACCCGCGGCTCGCTGCCCTCGGCCGGGGCGCGATCCGCGCATGACCGCCCCGGCCGGACGACCCGGCCTCGCCCCTCACCGGGACTTGAGCGCGAACCACAGCTCCATGCGCACGTCCGGATCGTCCAGGTCCCGTCCCAGCAGCGCGGCGCAGCGGGCGATCCGCTGGCGGACGGTGTTGCGGTGGATGTCCATCGCGACGGCCGTCCGGTCCCAGCCGCCGTGCAGCGAGAGCCAGACGCGCAGGGTCTCGGCGAGCGGTCCGGTCAGCGGGGCGAGGAGGGTGCGCGCGTGGGCGGCGGCCTCGTCCGGGTCCACCAGGGCGGCGATCCCGCCCGGGTGGTGCCGCACCAGATCCGCCCCGGTGGCCTCCGCCCGCCGCAGGGCTCGCGCTGCTTGCGCGTCGGCCGCCGACAGCTCGTCCGCCTCGGCGGGGACGCCCACCCCCAGCGTCCAGCCGGACTGAGCGGTGACGGGGGAGGAGGCGGGCAGGAGCAGGCGCACGGCTCCGGTCGCGCCCCCCGGAGCCGTACCGCCCGCGTCCACCAGCGGTGTCCCCAGCGCCGCGGCCAGCGAGGCCGCCGCGAACGGGGTGCCGTCGCCGCCGCGGGCGTGGACCACCGTCCAGGGGCCCGGGCCCAGGGCGCCCGCGACCTCCGCCGGGGCCGCGCCGAGCAGCAGCCGGACCAGGGCGCCGTCCCGTACGGCCGCGTCGGCGCCCCGGTGCGGGGCCGTCAGGAGGGACAGCAGCACCACGGCGACGCCGACGATCGTGTGGTCGCCCGGGCCGCGGTGGCCCGTCGCCACGCCGAGGGTCAGGCCGTCCCCGCCGCCGAGGGCGTACGCGGCGAGCCGCAGCCCGCCGCCGTCCCCGCTCGCCGAGGCCGGACCGCCCGGGCGCGGGCCGAGGACGCCCGCCAGCTCCCGCAGGGCGCGGGCCGCCTCCGCCGGCACCTCGCGGCCGGCGGCCAGCGCCTCCGTGCCGTCCGCGCCGAAGAGCACCGCGCGCCCCCCGAGGCGGGAGGCGAGGGCGCCGAGCACCGCCGGGACGGGCGCCGGGCGGGCGGCGGCCGTCGCGAGGGACTGCTGGGCCTCGGTGACCCGGCGCAGCTCGCGCAGCCGGGCCTCCGCCATCAGCCGCCACAGCGCCCGGGCGACCGCCGTGAACGGGGTCCTCGGCGGCACCTCGACCAGCGGGAGGCCGCGGCGCGCGCAGGCCTCGACGAGCGCGGCCGGGACCGTGTCGTACACCGGCGTCACGCCGAAGGCGAGCGCCGCGGCGCCCGCCTCCACCACCCGCTCGACGTAGTGCGCCGGGTCGGCGAGCTGTACGCCCGCCGTCATCAGCAGCTCGCCGCCGAGCAGGTACGGATAGGGGTCGGCCATCTCCGAGGTGTGCACCCAGTGCAGCGGTACGTCGCCGGGCCCGGCGAGCAGCCGCAGGCCGAGGTCCGGGTGCGCGAGGAGCGCGGCGAGCGGCACCGGCGGCGCGGGGGGAGTGGAACCGGGCCCGGGCTCCGGGCCGGTCGGTGCGGTCATCGGAGTGGCCCCTTCGTACATCCACGGTCCGTACAGTGGAGGGAACGTACACTTCTCTGTCCCTTTCGGGCCACTTACTGTCGAGCCGGACCGACCGACACCCCCAGGAGGACCCCGACCATGAGCAGCAGCGACCAGAACACCCCGCGCGGCCCGATCGACTCGTCCCGCATCCCGCGGTACGCCGGTCCCGCGACGTTCGCCCGGCTGCCGCGGCTCGACGAGGTCGGCACCGCCGACGTCGCCGTGGTCGGCATCCCCTTCGACAGCGGCGTCTCCTACCGCCCCGGCGCCCGCTTCGGCGGCAACGCCATCCGCGAGGCCTCCCGCCTGCTCCGCCCGTACAACCCGGCGCAGGACGCCTCCCCGTTCGCCCTCGCCCAGGTCGCGGACGCCGGCGACATCGCCGCCAACCCGTTCAACATCAACGAGGCCGTCGAGACCATCGAGGCCGCCGCCGACGACCTGCTCGCCACCGGCGCCCGCATGATGACCCTCGGCGGCGACCACACCGTCGCCCTGCCGCTGCTGCGCTCCGTCGCCAAGAAGCACGGCCCGGTCGCCCTGCTCCACTTCGACGCGCACCTCGACACCTGGGACACCTACTTCGGCGCCGAGTACACCCACGGCACCCCGTTCCGCCGCGCCGTCGAGGAGGGCATCCTCGACACCTCCGCGCTCTCCCACGTCGGCACCCGCGGCCCGCTCTACGGCAAGCAGGACCTCACCGACGACGAGAAGATGGGCTTCGGCATCGTCACCTCCGCGGACATCTACCGCCGGGGCGCCGACGAGGTCGCCGACCAGCTGCGCCAGCGCATCGGCGACCGCCCGCTGTACATCTCCATCGACATCGACTGCCTCGACCCGGCCCACGCCCCCGGCACCGGCACCCCCGAGGCCGGCGGCATGACCTCCCGCGAGCTCCTGGAGATCCTCCGCGGCCTGTCCTCCTGCAACCTGGTCTCCGCCGACGTCGTCGAGGTCGCCCCCGCCTACGACCACGCCGAGATCACCGCGGTCGCCGCCTCCCACACCGCGTACGAACTCACCACGATCATGTCCCGCCAGATCGCGGCCGGTCGCGCCGCGAAGTGACGCCGGTCGGGTCGTGGGCGTACGTTCTGCCTGGGGGTCCGCCCTGGACGAAGTCCTTGGGGGAGGAACGGGTGGGCACGACCCGACCACCGGGCCGCACCCGACCACCGAGCCACGCCCCGAGGGACCCGATGACCCACGACCACGACCTGGTACTGCGCCCCACCCCGGCGCAGACGGCCGCCGCCCTCAACCCTCCCCCGGGCCGCACGGGCGGTGACCTCGTCATCGAGACCCTGTCGGGTCTGGGCGCGACGACCGTCTTCGGCCTCCCCGGCCAGCACGCGCTCGGCATGTTCGACGCGCTGCGCCGGTCGTCGCTCCGGTACGTGGGCCTCAGGGTGGAGAACAACGCCGGCTTCGCCGCCGACGCGTACGGCCGCATCACGGGCGAGGCGGCCCCGCTGCTGCTGTCCACCGGCCCCGGCGCGCTGATGTCGCTCGCCGCGCTCCAGGAGGCGGCCGCCGCGTCGGCCCCGGTCCTCGCGATCGGCAGCCAGATCCCGGTGGCCGGGCTCGGCGGCGGACGGCACGGCTACCTGCACGAGCTGCGCGACCAGCAGGCCTCGTTCCGGGACGTCGTGAAGTCCGTCCACACCGTCCGCACGCAGTCCCAGATCCCGTCCGCGATCGCGGCGGCCTGGGAGTCGGCGCTCACGGCCCCGCACGGGCCGGTGTGGGTGGAGATCCCGCAGGACGTGCTCACCGCCGAGACCCTCCTGCCCGTGGTCACGGCGCTGGACGCGACGCCCGAGGACCTCGCACCGCGCCCCGAGCTCACCGCGGTCGCGGCCGACCTGCTGACCAGGGCGGAGCGGCCGGCGATCATCGCGGGCGGCGGGGTCGTGCGCTCCGACGCGTCCGGCAAGCTGCGGGCCCTGGCGGAGCTCATCGACGCGCCCGTCGTCACCACCTTCGGCGGCAAGGGCGCCTTCCCCTGGACGCACCCGCTGTCGCTCCAGTCCTGGCTGGAGGACCGGCACACCACCGACTTCCTGGAGGACGCCGACGTCCTCCTCGTCGTCGGCTCCGGGCTCGGCGAGCTGTCCTCGAACTACCGCACGTTCGCCCCGCGCGGCCGGGTGATCCAGATCGAGGCCGACGCCGGGAAGCTGGAGTCCAACCATCCGGCGCTCGGCATCCACGCGGACGCGCGGCTCGCCCTCCAGGCCCTCCTGGAGACGGCCGGGAAGCGCACCGACCCGACCGCGCCCGAGCGGGTCTCGGCGGTCCTGGCCAAGGTCGGGGAGCGGATCGCCGCCCAGGACCTCGGCCTGGAGCAGCGGGTCGTCGCGGCGGTGCGGAAGGCGCTGCCGGCCCGGGCGCCGAGCTTCTGGGACATGACGATCCTGGCCTACTGGGCCTGGTCGGCGTTCGACGCCCGGCACCCCAACACCATGCACTCCGCCCAGGGCGCCGGCGGCCTCGGCTACGCCTTCCCCGCCGCACTCGGCGCGGCCGTCGCCGACCCGTCCGCGCCGGTCCTCGCGGTCTCCGGGGACGGCGGCGCGATGTACTCGATCGCGGAGCTGGCCACGGCGAAGCAGTACGGGCTCGACGTGACCTGGCTGATCGTCGACGACGGCGGCTACGGCATCCTCCGCGAGTACATGACGGACGCCTTCGGCGAGACCACGGGCACCGAGCTGACCCGCCCCGACTTCGTCGCGCTGGCCGAGTCCTTCGGCGTCCCCGCCACCCTCACGGACCCCGACGCGCTCGCGACCGACCTCGCCGCCGCCCTCGCGACCCCCGGCCCCTCCGTCGTGGTCCTCCCGGCGCTCCTCCGCATGTTCGAACCGACCCACCTCTGAACCGGCCGCGCGGCGCCCCCGGGCATATCCTGGGGGCATCCCGCGGACAGCGGCGCACTCCGCGACGACGGCGTTCGTTCCCCTGAGAGGTGACCCGTCATGCGACGCCATTCCGCCCTGCTCCTCCCCGCTTCCGTGGCCCTCGGCCTCGTCGGCTTCCTCGCCCCGACCGCCGGCGCGGTCAGCGCCCACTTCGTCGGAACCCCGACCGCGACGGCCTCCGGCAGCAGCCTCACCGTCAAGGGCAAGGAAGCCGGACTCGGCAACCAGCAGTCCGTCAACATCTCCGTGACCGCCGACGCCCAGTGCGTCAACCGCGGCGGCAACGACCCCAGCGCCTCCAACAAGCAGTCCACCGGCGGCGGTGGCACCTTCCCCGTCCAGAACGGCAAGGCCAACTTCTCCGTCACCGTCACCGCCACCTTCAAGCCCGCCTGCAGCCCGCCCATGACGCTGGTCTGGAGCAATGTCGTCGTCACCGACACCGGCAACGGCATCTCCGTCACCCTCCCCGGCCCCTTCTGACCGAAGGAGCCCCACCCCTGGCAACTCTCCCGGCCCCGCACGGGTCCTCCTGGCCGAGGACCGGCGCGGGGCCGGTCGCGCGACACGAGGGGGAGGCCATGGTGCGGGGTCTGTGGGAGTTCCTGAAGGAGGCGGTCGCCGAGATCGTGGGGGAAGCGCTCCTGGGGGTGCTGGCCTGCCTGCTCCTCGGCGGCCTGCTGCTCCTGGCCCTCTGGGGCTGGAGCGTCAGCCCGCTCCTGACCGGCGGGGGAGCCGGTCTGTTCGCCCTCTTCACCGGCTACGGCGTCTGGGAGGCGTTCCGCGCGCCGGCCCGGCGGCGGACGGGACGCCTGGCGGCCGCCGCCGTCTGCACGTCCGGGTACGTCCTCGTGTTCGCGTACTACGCGAGCGGCTGCTCCTGCTGACCGGGAAGGGGCGCAGGAACGGCCCCCGAATGTTGCGGTGGGATGAAAACGCACGTCGGCCGCGTTGGGTGTTCCGGTAGAGCAGGACGAGCGGGAGGCCACTGGTGGCGGAGACCGGGCGGAAACAGCAGGGGTGGGCGCGGAGGCTGGCCGGGTACGCGTGGCGGTACAAGGCGAACACGCTGCTGGCCCTCGGGTCGTCGCTGGCGGGAATGGCCGTGCTGGCGCTGGTGCCGCTGGTGACCAAGGTGATCATCGACGACGTGATCGGGACGAAGACCCGGGACCTCGCGGTGTGGACCGGACTCCTGATAGGAGCCGCGGTCGCCGTCTACGTCCTCACGTACGTCCGCCGCTACTACGGGGGCCGCCTCGCCCTCGACATCCAGCACGACCTGCGCACGGACATGTACCGGACGATCACGCGGCTCGACGGGCGGCGGCAGGACGAGCTGTCCACCGGGCAGGTGGTGGGGCGGGCGACCAGCGACCTCCAGCTGATCCAGGGCCTGCTGTTCATGCTCCCGATGACGATCGGGAACTTCCTCCTGTTCTTCATCTCGCTGGCCGTCATGGCCTGGCTGTCGTTCCCGCTCACCCTGGTCGCGCTCGCCGTCGCCCCCGCCCTGTGGTTCATCGCCAGGCGCAGCCGCACCCGCCTCCACCCGGCCACCTGGTACGCCCAGCAGCAGGCCGCGGCCGTCGCCGGCGTCGTCGACGGGGCCGTGACCGGCGTCCGGGTCGTCAAGGGCTTCGGGCAGGAGGACCAGGAGACCGGGAAGATCAGGGAGGCCGGGCGGAAGCTGTTCGCCGGCCGGCTCCGGACGATCCGGCTGAACGCGAGGTACACCCCCGCGCTCCAGGCCGTCCCCGCCCTCGGCCAGGTCGCCGTCCTCGCCCTCGGCGGCTGGCTCGCCTACCGCGGGCAGATCACCCTCGGCACCTTCGTCGCCTTCTCCTCCTACCTGGCCTCGCTCGTCGGCCCGGTCCGGATGCTCGCCATCGTCCTCACCATCGGCCAGCAGGCCCGCGCCGGCGTCGAGCGGGTCGTCGAGCTCATCGACACCGAGCCCGCCATCCAGGACGGCACCGTGGAACTGCCGGCCGACGTGCCCGCGACCGTCGAGTTCGACGACGTGTCGTTCGCCTACCAGGACGGCACCCCCGTCCTCGACGGCTTCTCCCTGGAGATCCGCCCCGGCGAGACCGTCGCCGTCGTCGGCGCCTCGGGCTCCGGCAAGTCGACCGTCTCGCTGCTCCTGCCCCGCTTCTACGACGTGACCCACGGCGCCGTCCTCGTCGGCGGCCACGACGTCCGCGAACTCACCCTCGACTCCCTGCGCGCCGCGATCGGGCTCGTGCCCGAGGACTCGTTCCTCTTCTCCGACACCGTCCGCGCCAACATCGCGTACGGCGTCCCGGACGCCACCCCGGAGCAGATCGAGGCCGCCGCCCGCGCCGCCCAGGCCGACCGGTTCGTCGCCGAGCTGCCCGACGGGTACGACACCAAGGTCGGCGAGCACGGCCTCACCCTCTCCGGCGGCCAGCGCCAGCGCCTCGCGCTGGCCCGCGCGATCCTCACCGACCCCCGGCTGCTGCTCCTCGACGACGCCACCTCCGCCGTCGACGCCAAGGTCGAGCACGAGATCCACGAGGCGCTGAAGTCGGTGATGGCGGGCCGCACGACCCTGCTCATCGCGCACCGCCGCTCCACCCTCGGCCTCGCCGACCGGATCGCCGTCCTGGACGGCGGCCGGCTCTCCGACATCGGCACCCACGAGGAACTGGAGGAGCGCTCGGAGCTCTACCGGCGGCTCCTCACCGACCCCGACGAGCTGGGCGCCGTCTCGCCCGGCCACGCCGCGGCGCCCGCCGGGCCTCCCGAGGACCGCACGCTGCGGGCCGAGCTGGACGCCGAGTTCGACGCCGAGCGGGGCATCACCCCCACCCTGTGGGTGCGGGACGACGCCGCCGACCGGGAGAGCGCCGCGCCCGGGGCCACCCCCGAGCTGCTCGCCGCCGTCGCCGCCCTGCCGCCCGCCACCGACGTCCCCACCGTCGACGAGGCCCGGGCCGTCTCGGCGGAGGACGCGTACGGCCTGCGCAGGCTGCTCCGCGGCTTCGGCGCCCCGCTGCTCATCAGCCTCGGGCTCGTCGCCCTCGACGCCGGCGCGGGCCTCCTGCTGCCGGTCCTGATCCGGCACGGCATCGACGAGGGCGTGAACCGGCTGGCGATCGGCGCCGTCTGGGCCGCCTCCGCGCTCGCCCTGGTCACCGTGCTCGTGCAGTGGGTCGCGCAGACCGCCGAGACCCGCATGACGGGCCGTACCGGCGAGCGGGTCCTCTACGCGCTGCGCCTCAAGATCTTCGCCCAGCTCCAGCGGCTCGGCCTCGACTACTACGAGCGCGAGCTCACCGGCCGGATCATGACCCGGATGACCACGGACGTGGACGCCCTGTCGACGTTCCTGCAGACGGGCCTGGTCACCGCCTTCGTCTCGGTCGTGACCTTCTTCGGGATCATGGTCGCGCTGCTCGTGCTCGACCTCCAGCTCGCCCTGGTCGTCTTCGCGACCCTGCCCGTCCTCGCCGTCGCCACGTACTTCTTCCGCCGGTCGAGCGTCCGGGCGTACGAGCTGGCGCGCGACCGGATCAGCGTCGTCAACGCCGACCTCCAGGAGTCCGTCACCGGCCTCCGGATCGTGCAGGCCTTCCGCCGCGAGCAGTCCGTCGCGGACCGGTTCGGCGCCCACAGCGAGGAGTACCGTGCGGCGCGCGTCCGGGGCCAGTGGCTGATCTCGGTCTACTTCCCGTTCGTCACGCTGCTGTCCTCCGCCGCGGCCGCCGCCGTCCTGATCGTCGGCGCGAACCGCATCGAGGCCGGCACGCTCACCACCGGCGCCCTCGTCGCCTACCTCCTCTACATCGACCTCTTCTTCGCCCCCGTCCAGCAGCTCTCGCAGGTCTTCGACGGCTACCAGCAGGCCTCCGTCTCGCTGAAGCGGATGCAGGAACTGCTCCGGGAGCCGACGTCCACGGCCCCCGCCGCCGCGCCCCTCGGCGTGCGGTCGCTGCGCGGCGAGATCGCCTTCGAGGACGTGTCCTTCGGATACGGCTCCGCCGACGCGGGCGAGGAGGCGCTCACCGGCGTCGACCTGCGCATCCCCGCCGGGCAGACCGTCGCCTTCGTCGGCGAGACCGGCGCCGGGAAGTCCACCCTCGTCAAGCTGGTGGCGCGGTTCTACGACCCGACGGGCGGCCGGGTCACGGCCGACGGCACCGACCTGCGGGAGCTCGACCTCACGGCGTACCGCCACCGGCTGGGCGTCGTCCCGCAGGAGACGTACCTCTTCGCCGGGACGATCCGCGACGCCGTCGCGTACGGCCGCCCCGAGGCGACCGACGCCGAGGTCGAGGCGGCGGCCCGCGCGGTCGGCGCCCACGACATGATCGCCACGCTCGACGGCGGCTATCTCCATGAGGTCGCCGAGCGGGGGCGGAACCTGTCCGCGGGGCAGCGCCAGCTCATCGCGCTCGCCCGCGCCGAGCTCGTCGACCCGGACATCCTGCTCCTCGACGAGGCCACCGCGGCCCTCGACCTCGCCACCGAGGCGCAGGTCAACCAGGCCACCGACCGCCTCGCCGGCCGCCGCACCACGCTCGTCGTCGCCCACCGCCTCACCACGGCGGCCCGCGCCGACCGCGTGATCGTCATGGACCACGGCCGGGTCGCCGAGGACGGCACCCACGACGAGCTCCTCGCCCTCGGCGGCCGGTACGCCTCCCTCTGGAGCACCTTCATCGGGGAGGCGGAACCCGAGCGGGTCTGACCCCTTCGCAGCGGACGTACGCGGCCGGCCGGCCTTTCCCGGCCGGCCGCGGCCGTTTCCCGGGCACCCGTCGGGCGGCTCCCGGGACGCCCGCCCGACCGCTCCCGGTCGGCCCGCACGACCTCTTCCCGGAGCCGGGCCGGCCGGGCGCGCTTTCCGGCCTCCCGCCGTCGCCCCGGATGGTCGGAGGCAACCATTCCGGTGTGGGGTGCGTCGTACGGCCGTATGCCCGTACGGCGATTCACCCGGGAGGGGAGCGCATGAGCTCGGACCCGACGGCCACGGACCACCGCGACGGCCGGCGAGGCGACCGGCACGGCGGCCGACCCGGCGGCGGGCGGCGACCGGTGGGCGGGCCCGCCCGGGCGCTCGCCCGCGTGCTCGGCACGCTCCTCGCCGCCCTCGTGCTGCTCGTGCTGCCCGGCCCGGGGCCCGGCGGCGGGACCGCCGACGCCGCCTCCGTCTGCAACGGCCGGCCGACCAGGACGTTCGCCTTCTCCACGGGCGAGGTGCGGGTGTACCGGACCCGGAACTACGTCTGCGCCGTCACCGTGGCCAAGCGGCCCGGCCCGCGCCGCCCGATGTCCGTCTCCCTCCAGCCGCGCGGCGGGCGGCCCGCCGTCAAGGCCGGACGGTTCGACCGGCAGGCCGGTCCCGTCACCGTCCACGCCCTCAACCGCTGCGTGCGGGTGAACGGTTCGGTGGCCGGGAAGGGCACCGCCACGGGATGGATCCTGTGCTGATGCGAAGGAAAGTCCAAGAGTAAGGACCAATTGGGTCTGGCGGTCCACACGTTGCCCCCGCTAGGTTCGCGACACCGTTGTGAACCAAGGGGAGGGTGAATGCGCAAGTCGCTGAGATGGGCGCTGTCGCTTTCGGTGCTCATAGGCACCGTCGGGTCGACCGGTACGGCCACCGCCGTGGACACGGAGACCGGCAGCGCGACCGTCGTCGACTCGCAGAGCACGAGCACGGACATCAAGGACCGCATCCTGGCGATCCCCGGGATGAGCCTGATCGAGGAGAAGCCGTACGCCGGCTACCGCTACTTCGTCCTGGAGTACGTCCAGCCGATCGACCACCACCGCCCGTGGGCGGGCACGTTCAAGCAGCGCCTCTCGCTCCTCCACAAGGACACGAGCCGCCCGACCGTCTTCCGCACCAGCGGGTACGGCCTGAGCACCACGCCGAGCCGGACCGAGCCGACCCGGATCATCGACGGCAACCAGGTCTCCATGGAGTACCGCTTCTTCACGCCGTCCCGCCCGCAGCCCGCCGACTGGTCCAAGCTGGACATCTGGCAGGCGGCCAGTGACCAGCACCGGATCTACACGGCGCTGAAGAAGATCTACGGCAAGAACTGGCTGTCCACCGGCGGCTCCAAGGGCGGCATGACCGCCACGTACTACGAGCGCTTCTTCCCGCGCGACATGGACGGTGTCGTCGCCTACGTCGCCCCGAACGACGTGGTGAACAAGGAGGACTCGGCGTACGACCGGTTCTTCGAGACCGTCGGTACGAAGGACTGCCGCGACCGCCTGAACAACATGCAGCGCGAGGCCCTCGTCCGCCGCGAGCCGCTGGAGAAGAAGTTCCAGGCCTGGGCCGAGTCCGAAGGCGCCACCTTCAACACCCTCGGCTCGCTCGACAAGGCCTACGAGGCCGTCGTCCTCGACTTCGTCTGGGGCTTCTGGCAGTACTACGGCCAGGACGTCTGCGACCAGATCCCGGACGCGGCGACCGCGAGCGACGACACCGTCTACGAGACGATCGACGCCTACTCCGGCTGGTCCGCCTACTCCGACCAGGGCCTCGAGTACTACACGCCGTACTACTACCAGGCGGCGACCGAGCTCGGCTCGCCCACCATCAAGCAGCCGCACCTCGCCGGCCTGAGCCGCTACGGCTACCAGCCGGCCAGCAGCTTCGTGCCGCGCGAGATCCCCATGAAGTTCAAGCCGCAGGTCATGCGCGACGTCGACGACTGGGTCCGCAAGAACGCGAACCAGATGCTCTTCGTCTACGGCGGCAACGACCCGTGGGGCTCCGAGAAGTTCCGCCTCGGCAAGGGCGCGCGCGACAGCTACGTCTACACGGCCCCGGGCGCCAACCACGGCGCCAACGTCGCCGGGCTCGTCGACGCCGAGCGCGAGAACGCCACGGCCCGCATCCTCGCCTGGGCCGGCGTCCCCGCACCCGCCGTCCAGGCCGCCCAGCCCCTCGCCCGCTTCGACTCGCGCCTCGACGCGGTCGTCGACGAGGACACCACCCGGGAGCACGGGCTGCGCCCGTAGTACCTGAGCGTGACAGCGGGGTGCGTCCGGCGGGACGCACCCCGCTTTCGCGTCTACCGCCCGTACGAGAGGCCGTGGCCCACCGGGTAGAGCACCCGGGAGGGGTCGTCGGCGTGCTGGACGGGGACGGGGAGGCGGCCGAGCGGGCGGGCGCGGCCGGCGAGGACGCGGACCGCGGCGCGGAGTTCGACGTCGGTCCAGGAGTAGCTGGCGAGGGTGGCCCGCTGCCCGGAGATCCGGGCGATGTCGTAGGGGTTGCGGAGGGCGACCGTGACGACGGGGACCCCGGTGGCGACGAGCCGGGCGACGAGGGCGCGTTGGGGGCTCGTCGCGGAGACGTTGTACGTGCCCACCAGGACCGCGGACCTGCCGGCCGCCGCCGCGACCGCCTCGTCGATCTTCGCCGCCGTGGGGGTGATCCCGGTGGAGAGCGCGGTCGCGGTGAAGCCCAGTTCGTTCAGGGCGGTGGCGAGGGTCGTGGTCGGCGGGCCCGTCGTGCCGGACGGCGAGGCGGGGTCGGCGCCGACGACGAGGACGTCGCCGTGGGTGACCGGGCTCAGGGGCAGGAAGTCGTCCTCGTTCAGGAGGAGGGTCGTCGTGGCCTCGGCGATCCGGTCGGCCCCGGCGCGGTGGGCGGCGGTGCCGACGACGCGGTCGACGCCGGCCCGGGTCACGTACGCCTTCCGGAACAGGCCGAGCTTCGACTTGAGCCGTAGGATGCGCAGGATCGATTCGTCGAGCCTGGCCTCCGTCAGCTCGCCCTCCCGGACCGCCGTCAGGACCGCGTTCCAGGCGACGTCCAGCTTGGGCGGGTTGAGCAGCTGGTCGACGCCGGCCTTGAGGGCGAGGACCGGGACGCGCGCGTCCCCGTACTTGGTGCGGACGCCCTCCATGCCGAGCGCGTCCGTGACCACCACGCCGTCGTAGCCGAGCTGTTCGCGCAGGATGCCGGTGAGGATGGGCCGGGAGAGCGTCGCCGGGTCCTCGCTGGGGTCGAGCGAGGGGACGACGATGTGTGCCGTCATGATCGAGTCGATCCCGGCGGCGATGGCGGACCGGAAGGGCGGCGCGTCGAGCTCGGCCCACTGCTCCCGGGTGTGGGTGATGGTCGGCAGGCCGTAGTGGCTGTCGACGGCGGTGTCGCCGTGCCCGGGGAAGTGCTTGGAGGTGGCCGCGACACCGGCCCGCTGGTACCCCTTCACCTGCGCGGCGACGAGCCCGGCGACCGCCTGCGGGTCGGAGCCGAACGAGCGGACGCCGATGACCGGGTTGGCGGGGTTGACGTTCACGTCGGCGACCGGGGCGTAGTTCTGCCGGATGCCGACGGCCGCGAGTTCCTCGCCCGCGATCTGCGCGGCCCTGCGGGCGTCCGCGTGCGAACCGCCGGCGCCGAGGGCCATCGCCCCGGGCAGCAGCGTGGCGGGCTTCCCGACCCGGCAGACGATGCCGTGCTCCTGGTCGGTGGAGATGAGCACCGGGATCGGCGTCGGCTGGGCGAGCGCGGCCTGCTGGATCCCGTTGGAGAGCGCGGCGATCTGCTGCGGGTCACGGGTGTTGTGGGCCCAGGCGAAGTAGATGACGCCGCCCACGTGGTAGCGCTCGACGAGTTCGGCGGCGGTCCGGACGCCGATCTCGGTCAGGTTGGCGTCGATGTCGGCCTGGTCCGGCGTGGTCGCGGAGTGGCCGTACACCCGCATCACGAAGAGCTGGCCGACCTTTTCCTCCAGGGACATCCGGTCGATGATCCGCCGGAGCCTCCGGTCGTCGGTCCCGGCCTGGGCCACCGGTGCGGTGACCCCGGTGACGGCTGCCGCCGCTGCTGCGGCGGTCACCGTGAGAAGGGTGCGTCGGGAGGGGGCGGGGGCGCGGTGGTGCACTGCTGCTCCTTCCGGCCGTGCGGAGATGAAGGAAACTTCCAAGGTGCCACGGATAGCCCGAAAGTAACTGCCAGGTCAAGGATCCGCGCAGGAATCGTCCGCGTGCTCCTCACCCGGCGGAGGCGATCGAAGGCCAGAGTTCCTGGAGCGTACGGACCGCCTCCCGGATCGCCGGGCGCCGCGCCGCACCGGTCCGCCACATGGCGGGCGGTCGGCGCGTCGGCGGTCGTGGGGCAGGCGGGCGGGGAGCGGGCGGTCGGGGAGGCGGCGGTCGGCCGGCCGATGGTCGACGGGCGGGCGGCAGGCAGGCAGGCAGGTGGGGGGCAGGCGGGCGGGGAGCTGACGCTCGGGGGCCGGGGCCCCGCGTGCCGAAAACATGATCGACACCCCCGGGGGGCCGGGCTACCGTGTCACGCCGGTGTGACCGCGCCCCACGGAAAGGCCCCGCCCCGTATGACCTTCGAGAACGTCACCGTCGACAGCTCCGAACCCGCCCCCGGCGCCGTCCTGCTCGTCGGCATCCCGGGAAGCGGGAAGAGCACCGTCGCGGCGGCCCTCGCGGCCCGCTTCGCCCGCTCCGCGCACATCGAGGTCGACGACCTGCAGGAGCTGATCGTCCAGGGCTGCCACTGGCCGAGCCCGGACGGCGATCCCGAGGCGGACCGGCAGATCCTGCTGCGGGCCCGCAACGGCTCCCTGCTCGCGGACAGCTTCGCCTCCGCGGGCTTCCTGCCGGTCCTCGACGACGTGGTCGTACGCCGCTCCCACCTGGACTTCTACCGCGCCCACGTCAAGGCGGTGCCGCTCCACGTGGTGGTCCTCGCCCCCGGCCCCGACAAGGCCTGGGAGCGCAACAACGCCCGCCACAAGAAGCTCACCACGAACTGGGCCTTCCTGGACGAGGCCATGCGCGCCGAACTCTCCGACGAGGGCGTCTGGATCGACAACGCGGACCAGACCGTCGAGGAGACCGTCGAGGCGGTCCTCACGGCGACGGGCCTGAAGCCGGAGAAGTAGCCCCGACCCTCAGCCCTCGGCGCGGGGGAACCCGTCGGTCTTGACGACGGTCTCCCGGCCTCGGAGGGGGGAGCACCGGGTCCTCGCCGAAGGGGATGCGCTCCTCGTCCGTATCGTCATGCGATCCTCCAAGCGGCGCTCGTCACCACGACGGCCGTCCGCTACCCCCGCGGTCGGGCCGTCGACCCCCGGACCACCAGCTCGCCCGGGACCGGCACCGGGCCGTCCGTCGGGGGCTCCTCCGCGCCCATCGCCAGGCGGCCCGCGCGGGCGCCGGCGTCGTGGAGGGGGAGGCGGACGGTGGTGAGGGCGGGGACGACGTCGATGGAGAAGGGCAGGTCGTCGAAGCCCGCCACCGAGACGTCGTCCGGGATGGACAGGCCCCGCTCCCGCAAGGCCGCGCAGACGCCGAGCGCCACCGTGTCGTTGGCGGCGACGACCGCCGTCAGCGCCGGTTCTCGGGCGAGGAGTTCGGCGGTCGCCTCGTGGCCGGAGCGGCGGTCGTACGGGCCGTGGACGGTCGGGCCCTCGGGGACGCCCGCCGCGGCAAGGGCCTCGCGGTGGCCTTCGAGGCGGTGCCGGGTGGTCGTGCGGTCGGCGGGCCCGGCCACGTAGCCGATGCGCCGGTGGCCGAGGGCGAGCAGGTGCTCGGTCAGGAGCCGCGCGCCGGTGCGGTTCTCGAAGACGAGCGCCGCCGTGTTCGCGTCGCCCGGCACCGGCGGGCGCCCGCACAGCACGACCCGGGTCCCCGCCTCCGCGAGTTTGGCCAGTTTGCCCGCCGTCGCGGCGAGGTGCTCCGGGTCCTCCAGGGAGCCGCCCATGAGGATCACGGCGGCGGCCCGCTGCCGCTGGAGCAGGGTGAGGTAGGTGAGTTCGCGTTCGGGGGCGCCGCCGGTGTTGCAGACGACGGCGAGCTTCTGCCCTCCGGCCCGGCCCGTCGCGCTCTCCCCGATGGCGCTCTGCGCCGCGCTCGCCATGATCCCGAAGAAGGGGTCGGCGATGTCGTTGACCAGCACTCCGACCAGGTCGGACGTGGCGGCGGCGAGGGAGCTCGCGGGGCCGTTGAGGACGTAGTCCAGCTCGTCGACCGCGCGGAGGACCCGTTCGCGGGTGGAGGCGGCGACCGGGTAGTTGCCGTTGAGGACGCGGGAGACGGTCGCGGGGGAGACCCGGGCGCGGGCTGCCACGTCCGCCAGGGTGACGGTCATCGTGTGCGTACCTCCGGGGCCCTTGTCGACGGTGATGTCGGCAGGCTAGCGTCATCCTCGATAGAAAGCGCTTTCTTCCGAGGGCGCGGAGCACCGGGGAGAGGAACCTCTCGTGACACGCAGGACAGTCCGCATCGCCATGAACGGCGTCACCGGACGCATGGGCCACCGCCAGCACCTCGTCCGCTCGATCCTCGCCCTGCGCGAACAGGGCGGCCTCGACCTCGGCAACGGCGAGACGCTCTGGCCCGAGCCGGTCCTCGTCGGCCGCCGCGAGCACGCCCTCCGCGCCCTCGCCGAGCGCCACGGCCTCACCGAGTGGTCGACCGACCTCGACGCCGTGCTCGCCGACGACACCGTCGACGTCTACTTCGACGCCCAGGTCACCTCCGCCCGCGTCGACGCCCTCACCAAGGCCATCGACGCCGGAAAGCACGTCTACACCGAGAAGCCCACCGCCGCCGACCTCGCCGGCGCCCTCGAACTCGCCCGGCGCGCCGAGGCGAAGGGCATCAAGCACGGCGTCGTCCAGGACAAGCTGTTCCTCCCCGGCCTGCTCAAGCTCAAGCGGCTCATCGACGGCGGCTTCTTCGGCGAGATCCTGTCCGTGCGAGGCGAGTTCGGCTACTGGGTCTTCGAGGGCGACTGGCAGGACGCCCAGCGCCCCAGCTGGAACTACCGCGCCGAGGACGGCGGCGGCATCGTCGTCGACATGTTCCCGCACTGGGAGTACGTGCTCCACGAACTCTTCGGCCGGGTCACGAGCGTCACCGCGCACGTCGCCACGCACGTCCCGCAGCGCTGGGACGAGCAGGGCAAGCCGTACGCCGCCACCGCCGACGACGCCGCGTACGGCATCTTCCAACTGGAGGGCGGCGCGATCGCCCAGATCAACTCCTCCTGGACGGTCCGCGTCCACCGCGACGAACTCGTCGAGTTCCAGGTCGACGGCACCCACGGCTCCGCCGTCGCCGGCCTGCGCGGCTGCCGGGTCCAGCACCGCTCGGCCACCCCCAAGCCGGTCTGGAACCCCGACATCCCCGTCACCGAGTCCTTCCGCGACCAGTGGCAGGAGGTCCCCGACAACGCCGAGTTCGACAACGGCTTCAAGGCCCAGTGGGAGCTGTTCCTGCGGCACGTCGCGCTCGACGAGCCGTACCACTGGGACCTGCTCGCCGGCGCCCGCGGCGTCCAGCTCGCCGAACTGGGCCTGCGGTCCGCCGCCGAGGGCCGCCGCCTGGAGGTCCCGGAGGTGTCGCTGTGACGATCCGCCTGCCCGCGCCCGGCGGCGCCACGCGCGCGTACACCCCCCGCACCGAGCCGCTCGCGCCCTCCGGGGCGGGCCCGCTGACCTCCCGCACGGTCTTCTCCGCCGCGCACGTCGTCGCCGACCCGTACGCCGACACCACCCCCGACGGCCCCGCCGCCGTCGACTGGGACGCCACCCTCGCCTTCCGCCGCCACCTCTGGTCCCACGGCCTCGGGGTCGCCGAGGCCATGGACACCGCGCAGCGCGGGATGGGCCTCGACTGGGCCGGGGCGGCCGAGCTGATCCGCCGCTCGGCCGCCGAGGCGAAGGCCGTCGGCGGCCGGATCGCCTGCGGCGTCGGCACCGACCAACTCACCGGCCCCGCCGACCTGGTGGCGGTCCGCGAGGCGTACGAGGAGCAGCTCGCGCTCGTCGAGGAGACCGGCTCCCAGGCGATCCTGATGGCCTCCCGCGCGCTCGCCGCCGCGGCCGAGGACCGGGACGACTACCTCGACGTCTACGGCCACCTCCTCCGCCAGGCGAGCGAACCGGTGGTCCTGCACTGGCTGGGCCCGATGTTCGACCCCGCCCTGGAGGGGTACTGGGGCTCGGCGGACCTCGACGCCGCCACCGAGACCTTCCTCGAAGTGATCGCCGCCCACCCCGACAAGGTCGACGGCATCAAGGTCTCCCTCCTCGACGCCGGGCGCGAGGTCGCCCTGCGCCGCCGCCTCCCCGAGGGCGTCCGCTGCTACACGGGCGACGACTTCCACTACCCGGAGCTGATCGCCGGGGACGAACAGGGCTTCAGCCACGCGCTGCTGGGCATCTTCGACCCCCTGGGCCCGCTGGCGGCCGAGGCGGTCAGGACGCTGGACACCGGTGACGTCGACGGCTTCCGCAAGATCCTCGACCCCACCGTCGCCCTCTCCCGGCACCTCTTCGAGACCCCCACCCGCTTCTACAAGACGGGCGTGGTGTTCCTCGCCTGGCTGGCCGGCCACCAGGACCACTTCGCGATGGTCGGCGGCCTCCAGTCCGCCCGCTCCCTCCCGCACCTCGCCCGCGCCTACGAACTCGCCGACGGCCTCGGCCTGTTCCCGGACCCGGCCCGCGCGGAGTCCCGGATGCGCTCGCTCCTCACCGTGTACGGAGTCCCGCAGTGAACCCCGACCGCTTCTCGATCAACCAGATGACGGTGAAGCAGCTGGCCCTCCCCGACCTCGTGCGGGAATGCGTCCGGCTCGGCGTCCCGGGCGTGGGCCTGTGGCGCGAACCCGTGCAGGCGTACGGGGTCGAGGCGGCCGCCGCGCTCGTCCGGGACGCCGGACTCGCCGTCACCACCCTCTGCCGGGGCGGCTTCTTCACCACCGGCGGCTGGGAGGCGGAGAACCGCGCGGCGATCGACGAGGCGGTGACGCTCGGCACCGACACCCTCGTCCTGGTCTCCGGCGGCCTCACCCCGACCTGCCCCGACCTCCCCTCGGCCCGGGCCCGCATCACCGAGGCGATCCGCGAACTCGCCCCGTACGCGGGGGAGCGCGGCGTCCGCCTCGCCATCGAGCCCCTCCACCCGATGTACGCCTCCGACCGGTGCGCGGTCTCCACCCTCGACCAGGCCCTGGAGATCGCGGAGCACTTCCCCGCCTCGCAGGTCGGCGTCACCGTCGACACGTACCACCTGTGGTGGGACGACCGGGCCCCGGCGGCCGTGGAACGCGCGGGCGCGGCGGGCCGCATCCACTCCTTCCAGCTCGCCGACTGGACCACCCCGCTCCCGGCCGGCGTCCTCAACGGCCGGGGCCAGCTGGGCACGGGCGCGATCGACCTCCGGGCCTGGGCCGACCTGCTGGACAAGACCGGCTACACGGGCCCGGTCGAGGTGGAACTCTTCAACGACGACCTCTGGGCGAGGGACGGCGCCGAGGTCCTGGAGGAGACGCTGGAGGCGTTCCTGGCCGTCTGACCCTGGGCGGGCGACCGGGTCACCCGCCCAGGTGCCGTACGTCCTGCTGCTCGACTTCCTTGAGGACGCGGGCGACCGTGGCGAAGTCGTTGTCCCTGTGCAGGAGGGTCAGGCCGTGATGGACGGCCGTGGCGCACAGCAGGAGGTCCACCACTCCCGCGGCCTTGTGCTGACCCTTCTGCGTCAGCTTGTACTGGGCGGATTCCACCCATCGCCACGCGTCCTTCGGAACGCGGACGGCCGCGAACATGGCGGAGAGGTCCTCGTCGATCTCGTCGCGGTCGTCAGCACTGGTGGCGCTGAACAGGATCTCCGCCCGGGTGGCCTCGCACATGCCGATGGCGCCGGTCTCGATCTCCGCTTCCCAGCGTCGCTGCGCCGCCGGATCGGTGCCGAGGTGGACGTACGCGCTCGTGCCGCCGCCCAGCAGGTCGCCGAGGCCGCCTCCCTTCTTCGTGGCGGCGCGCTTGGTGAGGGCGGTCAGGACGACCGGGATCAGCATCTCGACCGCGCGGTTCGCCGTGGCGGCCGGAATGCCGGTGCGCTTCGCGACGGCGTTCGCGGCGGGCTTCGCCAGTTTCGCCAGGACGCCGGCCATCAGTCCGCCACTCACCAGGCCGCCGAGGGTGGCGACGCCCTGAAGGGGCGGCTCGGGCGAGGTCACCTCGTCGACGGCGGCGCGGACCTCGTCCGCGCTGCGCGGCTCGGACGCGGCCTGGCGCAGTTCGCCGGAGAGCTCCGCGACCGAACCGCCCACGAGCTCCCGGGCCCCGGCGGCGTCCGTGCCGACGAGCCCGGCGATCTCCTGGAGCCGGTCGTCGCCGAGTTCGGTCAGGACCTCGTCCTGGAACGAAGAGTCAGTAATGACGGAAACGCTACGACCTGCCCCTTCCGTCGGCATGCCGAGACCGCCGCCGGGGAACTGCCCAGCCCGGGACACTCGTCCTGACGGGCAGGTGGGTGGCGGGCGTGCCGGAGTGGCTGATCGCGGTACTGATCCCGGTCGGGCTGAGCGGGCTGGGAACGGGCGCGTTCCTGATCTGGGCACGGCTGGGAACGGACCGGCCCGTGGAGCACCACAACACCAAGATCCAGGACGAGTGGGACCCGGGCGGCTGAGCCCGGAGCGGGACACCGTCCCACCTCTCCCGGCCTTCCGGGCCGGTACGGGAAGGTCAGGAGGAGAGGCTGCCGTCCTTGACGGCGGCGACGAGGCCGACCAGCCGTCGGCGGAGAAGACGACGACGGGGCCGGGGGGGGCGATCTCAAGGAAGTCACCTTGACGGCTGCTGTAGCTGGACTTCTATCGTCCGGTGCGGGTGGACGAGTGGGAGACGGCGGGCTGCTCACTGTTGACCATGTGCGTGCTTCTTCGCCGCCGCTCTGACGAGCGAGATTGATTCCGCGTGCGTCAGCGCGTCACTCAGCGCGAGATCGAAGGCGGTCTGGCTGTATCTCACGGCGTCCGGATCGGTGGTCAGCCACCCGGTGTGGAAGCCTTCGGAGTAGGCCACCGGTGCGGACTCTCCGAAGCTCATGAGTGTCAGCAGGCCTTGCTGGAGGGCGTGGGCACCGGTTCCGAAGGGCAGCACGTGCAGTCGGAGCCGGCCACCTTCGGCCATGTCGGCAATCCTGTGGAGTTGTTCGGCCATGACCTGCGGTCCGCCGACTCCGCGCCGGAGCACGGCTTCGTCGAGGAGCGTCCAGACGACCGGGTTCGTCGGCCCGGTCAGCACCTGCGCGCGCTCTGTTCGAATGACGACTTCTCTGTCAAGTTCCTCGGCCGTGTGGTTGGGCAGGTAGGCGCGGAACACGGCTCGCGCGTAGCTCTTCGTCTGGAGCGGACCAGGCACCAGAGAGAGCGCGAACAACTTGAGTTCCCGTGCCTGTTGTTCCAGCTCGGCCGCAATCGCGAACCCAGGGAGGAATCTGGTCCTGAGCTCTTCCTGCCAGCGAGCGAAGTACACGCCAGTGGCCAGCGCTTGGTCGATCCGCTGTGCGTCTTGGGCGTCGGGTAATCACCGCCCTGCTTCGAAGTGGCTGATCAAGGTGGGCGAGCACAGCACCAGATCACCGAGGGCCTTCTGGGTGAGCCCCAGAGCCTTCCGGCGCAGTCTCAGCTCCTCCCCGAACTTCTGGCGCGGTGTACGCGGCTTTCGGTGCTTCTCCATGTGTCCGACTCCCGAACCTGACGGATGCGCTGTCAAGGCTTCCCCCCTGGCGGCGTAGCCAGCGATGACCCCAGGCTGTGAGGGATTCGACACCCAGAGCGACGAAAGCGGGTCTCCATGTCCTCTCGCCTCGCACGGTTGACGGAGGTTCTCGCCGGGTTCCTCCGTCCCTTCCGGCGGTGGGGTGGCCGTTCCCGGCCGGTCCTGCCTGACTCCGCGTATCCGTACTCCTGCGTGTACGTCGGAGGTCCGACCGCGCACCACATCGGAAGCCGTCCGTCGCGCGGGGAGGACAGCCTGTTGGTGCGTCCGTACCTGCTCGCCCACGAGCGGCGGACGGTCGCCCGGCGTGCGCTGCGGATCGTCGGGCCGGGGACGGATGTCCACGCGCTGCCGGCGATCCCCGTCGGGGTGACGACGTGAGCGCCGGGCGGCTGCTGCCGTGGACGGGGGAGGACGGCCGCCCCTGCTATCTGGTGGGCGACGGGGTGGGGCCGGTCTCACGGCTCGCCGACGACATCGAGGCCATCCGGCTCGGCATGGCCGAGGGCCTTCTCGGTCATGCCGAGGAACTCCTCGCGGACCGTCGCGCGACCAGCGGCGAGCTGCACCACCTGGCGAGTCGGCTGACCGAGTCGTTGAGGGACGTGAAGCGGGTTGCGGAGAGCCGGGGAGCGCGACGGGTGAGGCAGCGGCGCTGACCGATTCCGCAGGCGGCACCCGCACTGTCCGAGGCCTTCGCTACGGTCGGTGTATGTCGAACGAGGGTCGCGGACCGGCGGTGGTCGAAGGGGTCCTGGAGCGGATCACCTACGCCAACGAGGAGAGCGGGTACACGGTCGCCCGGGTCGACACCGGGCGGGGGGCGGGGGACCTGCTGACGGTCGTCGGGGCGCTGCTCGGCGCCCAGCCGGGGGAGTCGCTGCGGATGGAGGGACGGTGGGGGTCGCATCCGCAGTACGGGAAGCAGTTCACCGTCGACAACTACACGACGCTGCTTCCCGCCACGATCCAGGGCATCCGGCGGTACCTGGGCTCGGGGCTGGTCAAGGGCATCGGCCCGGTCTTCGCCGATCGGATCACGACGCACTTCGGCCTCGACACCCTCGACGTCCTCGAAGAGGCCCCCGCGCGGCTGATCGAGGTCCCGGGGCTCGGCCCCAAGAGGACGAAGAAGATCATGGCCGCCTGGGAGGAGCAGAAGGCGATCAAGGAGGTGATGGTCTTCCTCCAGGGGGTCGGCGTCTCCACCTCCATCGCGGTGCGCATCTACAAGAAGTACGGGGACGCCTCGATCTCGGTCGTGCGGAACCAGCCGTACCGGCTCGCCGCGGACGTCTGGGGCATCGGCTTCCTCACCGCCGACAAGATCGCCCAGTCCGTCGGCATCCCGCACGACAGCCCGGACCGGGTGAAGGCCGGCCTGCAGTACGCCCTGTCGCAGTCGACCGACCAGGGGCACTGCTTCCTGCCCGAGGAGCGGCTGATCGCCGACGCGGTGAAGCTCCTCCAGGTCGACACGGGCCTCGTCATCGAGTGCCTCGCCGAGCTCGCGGAGGACCCCGAGGGGGTCGTGCGGGAGCGGGTGCCCGGCCCCGAGGGGACGCCGGTCACCGCCGTGTTCCTGGTGCCGTTCCACCGGGCCGAGCTGTCGCTCGCGGGGCAGCTGCGGCGGCTCCTGCGTACGGAGGAGGACCGGATGCCGGCCTTCCGGGACGTGGCCTGGGACAAGGCGCTCGCCTGGCTCGCCGACCGGACGGGGGCCTCGCTCGCACCCGAGCAGGAGGAGGCGGTGCGGCTCGCGCTGACCCGGAAGGTCGCGGTCCTGACGGGCGGCCCCGGCTGCGGCAAGTCCTTCACGGTCCGCTCGATCGTGGAGCTGGCCCGGGTCAAGAAGGCCAAGGTGGTGCTCGCCGCGCCCACCGGCCGGGCCGCCAAGCGGCTCGCCGAGCTGACCGGCGCCGAGGCCTCGACCGTCCACCGGCTCCTGGAGCTGAAGCCCGGCGGGGACGCGGCCTACGACCGGGACCGGCCGCTCGACGCGGACCTGGTCGTCGTCGACGAGGCCTCGATGCTCGACCTGCTCCTGGCGAACAAGCTGGTCAAGGCGGTGGCGCCGGGCGCCCACCTGCTGCTCGTGGGGGACGTCGACCAGCTCCCCTCGGTCGGCGCGGGCGAGGTCCTCGGCGACCTGCTCGCCCCCGGCAGCCCCGTACCGGCGGTCCGGCTGACCCGGATCTTCCGGCAGGCCCAGCAGTCCGGCGTGGTCACCAACGCGCACCGGATCAACGCGGGGACCCCGCCGCTCACCCAGGGTCTGCCGGACTTCTTCCTCTTCGTCGAGGAGGAGACCGAGGACGCCGCCCGGGTGGCCGTGGACGTCGCCGCCCGCCGGATCCCGGCGAAGTTCGGCCTCGACCCGCGCCGGGACGTCCAGGTCCTCGCCCCCATGCACCGGGGCCCGGCCGGCGCGGGCTCGCTCAACGGGCTGCTCCAGCAGGCGATCACCCCGGCCCGCCCCGACCTGCCGGAGAAGCGGTTCGGCGGCCGGGTCTTCCGGGTGGGCGACAAGGTCACCCAGATCCGGAACAACTACGAGAAGGGGGCCAACGGCGTCTTCAACGGCACGGTCGGCGTCGTCACGGAGCTGGACGCCGTCGAGCAGCGGCTGACCGTGCGGACCGACGAGGACGAGGAGGTGCCGTACGACTTCGACGAGTTGGACGAACTCGCCCACGCGTACGCGGTCACCATCCACCGCTCGCAGGGCAGCGAGTATCCGGCGGTGGTGATCCCGGTCACCATGAGCGCGTGGATGATGCTCCAGCGGAACCTGCTCTACACGGCCGTGACCCGGGCCCGGAAGCTGGTCGTGCTGGTCGGCTCCCGCCGGGCGATCGCCCAGGCGGTGCGTACGGTCTCCGCGGGCAGGCGCTTTACCGCACTGGCCCACCGGCTCACAGGGGACCCCCTCGTGTGAAAGATCACGAGGGGCTATCGCAACCGGGGCGAAGGGGGCAGGATATGAAGGTTGGCGGCACTGAGTGCCGCCGAATGGCCCAATGAGCGACCCCGAGTGCACTCTCCTGAGCCAAATGGGGGATGGTAGAGACAGTCAGGGCACCTCGAAGAAGAGGCACTACGTCGGTGAGGGATGACGTGAGCGACAACTCTGTAGTACTGCGGTACGCGGACGGTGAATACACCTACCCGGTGGTCGAGAGCACCGTCGGCGACAAGGGCTTCGACATCGGGAAACTCCGAGCCCAGACCGGGCTTGTCACCCTGGACAGCGGATACGGCAACACCGCCGCCTATAAATCCGCGATCACCTACCTCGACGGTGAGCAGGGCATCCTCCGGTACCGCGGCTACCCCATCGAGCAGCTGGCGGAGCGCTCCACCTTCCTTGAGGTGGCGTACCTGCTGATCAACGGCGAGCTGCCCAAGGTCGACGAGCTGGCGACCTTCAAGAACGAGATCACGCAGCACACGCTGGTCCACGAGGACGTCAAGAACTTCTTCCGCGGCTTCCCGCGGGACGCCCACCCGATGGCGATGCTGTCCTCGGTGGTCTCCGCGCTGTCGACCTTCTACCAGGACAGCCACAACCCGTTCGACGAGGAGCAGCGCCACCTCTCGACGATCCGGCTGCTCGCCAAGCTGCCGACGATCGCGGCGTACGCGTACAAGAAGTCGATCGGCCACCCCTTCGTCTACCCGCGCAACGACCTCGGCTACGTCGAGAACTTCCTGCGCATGACCTTCTCGGTCCCGGCGCAGGAGTACGACCTCGACCCGGTCGTCGTCAACGCGCTCGACAAGCTGCTGATCCTGCACGCGGACCACGAGCAGAACTGCTCGACCTCCACCGTGCGCCTGGTCGGCTCCTCGCAGGCGAACATGTTCGCCTCGATCTCCGCCGGCATCTCGGCGCTGTGGGGCCCGCTGCACGGCGGCGCCAACCAGTCGGTCCTGGAGATGCTCGAGGGCATCAAGGCCAACGGCGGCGACGTCGACTCCTTCATCCGCAAGGTGAAGAACAAGGAGGACGGCGTCCGCCTGATGGGCTTCGGCCACCGGGTGTACAAGTCCTTCGACCCGCGCGCCAAGATCATCAAGGCGGCGGCGCACGATGTCCTCTCGGCCCTCGGCAAGTCCGACGAGCTGCTCGACATCGCGCTCAAGCTGGAGGAGCACGCGCTCTCCGACGAGTACTTCGTCTCGCGCAACCTCTACCCGAACGTGGACTTCTACACGGGTCTCATCTACCGCGCCATGGGCTTCCCGACCGAGATGTTCACGGTCCTCTTCGCCCTCGGCCGCCTCCCGGGCTGGATCGCCCAGTGGCACGAGATGATCAAGGAGCCCGGCTCCCGCATCGGCCGTCCGCGCCAGATCTACACCGGCGAGGTCCTCCGCGACTTCGTCCCGGTCGAGGCCCGCTGACCTCACCCGACGAGGGTCAGAAAAGCGAGAGGCGCCCCGCCGTCGATCCCCCCACGGGTCGACGGGCGGGGCGCTTCCCTTTTCCCGGTGCGGATTCCCCCCACGGGATCCGGGCCGGGCGTCTGCGGGTGTCAGCAGAAGCTACGCGGGTCGGCGCGATGCGGTCTGCCGGGGTACGTACGGGAGGGCCGCTCAAAGCTCCCCGGTGCACGTGCCCCGGCCAACGCTTGCCTGGAACGTCCCCCAAGACATTCCATGAACGTCCCCCAAGACGTTCTCGGCATCGCCCACTTAGACTCGCGAACAGCCCAGATGGTTACCCCCCAATATCTGTGATCTAGATCTCTTTGTGAAGGTCCTGTGCGTCACGTGTAGGTGAAATCACGTGAAGTGACGGAGACGAAGGCTGTTGGATACGACGAACACGGACGAAAGGGCCATGGCGAGGCCGGCGATCATCGGGTTGAGGAGTCCGGCGGCCGCGAGGGGGAGCGCGGCGAGGTTGTAGCCGAAGGCCCAGCCGAGGTTGCCCTTGATCGTCGCGAGGGTCCGCCGGGAGAGCCGGATGGCGTCGGCGGCGACCCGCAGGTCGCCCCGGACCAGGGTCAGGTCGCTCGCCTCGATGGCCGCGTCCGTGCCCGTCCCCATCGCCAGGCCGAGGTCGGCGGTGGCGAGCGCGGCGGCGTCGTTGACCCCGTCGCCCACCATCGCGACGGTCCGGCCCTCCGCCTGGAGCCGCCGTACGACCTCGGCCTTCTCCTCGGGCAGTACCTCGGCGATCACCTCGTCGATGCCCACCTCGGCCGCCACTGCCTCCGCGACCGCCCGGTGGTCCCCGGTGAGCAGTACCGGGCGCAGGCCGAGGCCGCGCAGCCGGGCGACCGCCTCGGCGCTGGTGTCCTTGACGGTGTCGGCGACGGTCAGGGTGCCCCGGGCGACCCCGTCCCAGGCGACGTGGACGGCGCCGGGCTCCGTCGCCGCGGGCGCCTCGACGCCCTCGGCCGCGAGCAGGGCGGCGCGCCCGACGAGGACCAGCCGGCCGTCGACGGAGCCGCGGACGCCGAGGCCGGGCACGTTCTCGAAGGTCTTCGGGGTGGGGAGCGTGCCGCAGCGCTCGGCGGCGCCGGCCGCGACGGCGCGGGCGACCGGGTGCTCGGAGGAGTGCTCCAGGGCGCCCGCGAGCCGCAGCAGCTCCGTCTCGTCGGCGGAGTCGGTGCCGTACCGCCCGCCGTGCACGTGGACGCCGGTCAGCCGCATGCGGCCGGTGGTGACGGTGCCGGTCTTGTCGAGGACGATCGTGTCGACCTTGCGGGTGGATTCCAGGACTTCGGGGCCCTTGATGAGGATGCCGAGCTGGGCGCCGCGGCCGGTGCCGACCATGAGGGCGGTCGGGGTGGCGAGGCCGAGGGCGCAGGGGCAGGCGATGATCAGGACGGCGACGGCCGCGGTGAACGAGGCGGTCGGGTCGTCCGTGAGCAGCAGCCAGGTGACGAGGGTGCCGAGCGCGACGAGGAGCACGACGGGGACGAAGACGGCGGAGATCCGGTCGGCGAGCCGCTGCACCTCGGCCTTGCCGTTCTGGGCGTCCTCGACGAGCTTCGCCATCCGGGCGAGCCGGGTGCCGGCGCCGACCTCGGTGGCCCGGACGACGAGCCGGCCCGAGACGTTGACGCAGCCGCCGGTCACCGCGGAGCCCTCGGTGACGTCGAGCGGCAGCGACTCGCCGGTGAGGAGGGAGGCGTCGACGGCGGACGCGCCCTCGGTGACGGTGCCGTCGGTGGCGATCTTCTCCCCGGGGCGTACGACGAAGAGGTCGCCGGTCCGCAGTTCCGCGACCGGGATCCGGGCCTCGGCGCCGGCGCGCAGCACGGCCACGTCCTTGGCGCCGAGGTCCATGAGGGCCCGCAGCGCCGCGCCGGCCTTCCGTTTGGCGCGGGCCTCAAGGTACCGGCCGAGCAGGATGAAGGTGACGACGCCGGCGGCGACCTCCAGGTAGATCGCGGAGGAGGCGTGGGCGCGGTCGGCGGTGAGGTCGAAGTCGTGGCGCATGCCGGGCATGCCGGCGTCGCCGAGGAAGAGCGCCCAGAGCGACCAGCCGTAGGCGGCGAGGGTGCCGACGGAGACGAGGGTGTCCATGGTGGCGGCGCCGTGCCGGAGGTTGGTCCAGGCGGCCCGGTGGAAGGGCAGTCCGCCCCAGACGACGACGGGGGAGGCGAGGGTGAGCGACAGCCACTGCCAGTTGTCGAACTGGAGCGAGGGGACCATGGCGAGCAGGACCACGGGCGCGGAGAGGAGCGCGGAGACGGTGAGCCGCTGCCGGAGGGAGGCGAGCTCGGGGTCCTGCGGCTCGTCCTGCTCCTCCACCGGCGGGAGGGGTTCCTCGGCGGTGTAGCCGGTCTTCACGACGGTCGCGATCAGCGCGTCGACGCCGATGTCCGGCGCGTGCTCGACGTGCGCCTTCTCGGTGGCGTAGTTGACGGTGGCGGTGACGCCGTCCATCCGGTTGAGCTTCTTCTCGATCCGGGCGGCGCAGGAGGCGCAGGTCATCCCGCCGATCGTCAGCTCGGTGACGGTGGTCGTGGGCATGGCGGTTCCAAACGGGAGCAGGGCCGTACCAGGCAACGGTACGACCCTGCGGTGCCGCCTCGTCCGGCGGCGGTCAGACCAGCTCGTAGCCGGCCTCGTCCACGGCGGCGGCGACGGCCTCGCGGTCGAGGGCGGTGTCGGAGACGACGGTGACCTCGCCGGTCTTGGCGACGGCGGTGACGGAGGAGACGCCGGGGATCTCGGAGATCTCGCTGGAGACCGCGCCTTCGCAGTGGCCGCAGGTCATGCCCTTGACCTGGTAGACGGTGGTGAGTTCGGTCTTCGTCTCTGCGGACATGGTGCTCTCCTCCTGGGGGATCAGGGTCTTACGCTACCGAGACTATACCCCTAGGGGGTATGAATTCCACTCGATTCCGACTCCGGCTCCGACCCGGACCCGCGCCGCGCGGGCGTTCTCCGCCGCGCCGACCCCATCAGTGTCACCGGGGCGAGCCCGCCCGCCGGGAGCAGGGTGGACAGGTGCTCCTGCTGGGGGTGGACGCTCGTGCGCGGCCGGACCTCCAAGTCCCTCCGCCGGCCGGGTGCCTGACGGGAGCTTATGGTAAACACCCGATATGTCGCATTCGGGGACCACGCTCATCCTGATCATGACGATCGCCGTCCTGGCACCGCTGCTCGCCTACGGAGTGGGGCGGTGGCTCCCCGTACCCCTCGTCGTCTTCGAGATCCTGCTCGGCATCGTGATCGGCCCCGACGTCCTGGGCTGGGCCCGCACCGACGCGCTCATCGACGGGCTCTCGCAGCTCGGCCTCACCATGCTGATCTTCCTCGCGGGGTACGAGATCGAGTTCGGCAAGGTCCGCGGCGACACCCTCAGGCGCTCCGTGTGGGCCTGGGTCGCCGCCCTCGCCCTCGGGCTCGCCACCGGCGTCCTGCTCGGCGGCGGCTACACCAAGGGCGTCTTCATCGGCGTCGCCCTCACCAGCACCGCGCTCGGCACCGTCCTGCCCGTGCTGCGGGACTCCGGCGCACTCCGCGGGCGGTTCGGCTCGGTCGTCATGGCCTTCGGGGCCGTCGGCGAGTTCGGCCCCATCATCGCCATGGCGCTGCTGCTCAGCGGACGGGGCGCCGCCGAGTCGACCGTGCTCCTCGCCGTCTTCGCCGCGCTCACCGCCGGCGCCGTCCTCTGGGCGATGCGGCCCCGCCCGCCGTGGTTCTCGAAGGTCATCGCCAAGACCCTGCACAGCAGCGGCCAGTTCGCGGTCCGGTTCGTCTTTCTGCTGATCGCCCTGATGCTCGGGGCGTCGACGGCGCTCGGGCTCGACGTCCTCCTCGGCGCCTTCGCCGCCGGGCTCATCACCCGGCTCGTGCTGACCGGGGCCGCGCCGGACTCGGGTCCGGAGATCCTGGAGAAGATCGAGGGCGTCGGCTTCGGCTTCCTCGTCCCGGTGTTCTTCGTCGTCACCGGGATCGAGTTCGACCTCGCGTCGCTCCTCGACGGGGGCAGGACCCTGCTCCTGCTGCCGGTCTTCCTGCTGCTCTTCCTCGCCGTGCGCGGCGGGCCGATCTGGTTCCTCGCGCCGCGCGACCTCGACCGCGTGGACCGGGGCGGGCTCGTGCTCTACGGCTCCACCGCCCTGCCGCTCGTCGTCGCCATCACCACGATCGGCGTGGACGGCAAGGCGATGACGGCGGGTGAGGCGGCCGCGCTCGTCGGCGCCGGCATGCTCTCCGTCCTCGTCTTCCCGCTGCTCGCCCTGAGGCTGCGGGCGCGGGCGGGGGAGCGGACGCCGCCCGCCGAGTCGATCAGCGGGGCGGAGTCGTGGTGACGGCGGCGGGGGCCAGCGGGGCCAGGTAGCGCAACAGGACCGTCTTCAGCTCGGCGATCGTCGCCTCCCGCTCGGCCCCCTCGGGCGCGGCGAGCACGAGCCCCAGGCCGCCCTTGAAGATCGCGAACGTCATGTCGGCGATGCGGGAGCGCTCGCCCGCGGACAGCGCGGGGGCGTAGTGGGCGATCACCCCCTGGACGCTGGTGAGCAGCGAGGCGTGCAGCTCGTCGTGCTCCTCGGCGATCCGGCCGGGCACCTCGGAGCCGTGCATCAGGGCGAGGAAGACCGGGTTCTCGCAGTTGAACGCGATCATCGGGTCGACCACGACGTCGAGCAGCTCGGGCAGCGGCAGGGAGAGGTTCTCCGGGGTGAACGCCTGCCCGTGGGCCGCCCGCATCTCGTGCAGGAGGCGCCCGCCGAGCTCGATCGCGATGGCCTCCTTGTTCGGGAAGTACTGGTAGAGCGTGCCGGGCGAGACGTGTGCCTCGCGGGCGATCGCGTTGGTGCTGGTCGCCGTGTACCCGTTCGCGCAGAACACGTTCGCGGCGGCGGAGAGCAGCTGTGCGATGCGGCGTTCCCCGCGGGCCTGGCGGCGGCGCGGCTTCGGTTCCTCGGGCACCTCTTCGGACACGACTGTCCCCAGCTCTCCTCGACACGTTTGACAAACACGAGAGGTCACTCGCATTCTTGGAAAATGCGAGTGATCACTCGTGTTTGCCAGTCTATGGCAATGGGCGACCCATGCGACCTGCCGGGAAGCGAGCGCAGGGGTCAGGTGAAGGGGACACCGCGTCATGGCCGAAGTCAAGAAATCAGCGTCCGGCGAGGCCGGAGCACCAGGTCGGACGGGGTCTCCGGGCGGGGGGTGGACGCGGTTCGCGACCGCCAGGCCCCGCCTCACCCTCCTCGTGGCGCTCCTCCTCACCGCCCTCGCCGTCCTGGCCGGCGGCGGGGTCGCCGACCGCATGGGAAGCGGCGGCTGGGAGGACCCGTCGGCCGAGTCGACGTACGCGACGAAGGCGCTGGAGCGGGAGTTCCCCGGCTCCCAGCCGAACCTGCTCCTCCTCGTCGACGCGGGGGCCGGGGCGGCGGGCGCCGGTGGCACCGCGGCCGTGGACGCGCCCGCCGTCGCCGCCGAGGCCCGGAAGCTCGCCGAGCGGCTCGACGCCGAGCCCGGCGTCGACGGCGTCGGCTCCTACTGGTCCACCGGCTCGCCCGCCCTCCGCTCCGAGGACGGCCGCCAGGCGGTCATCGCCGCCCGCATCGCCGGCGAGGAGAAGGACGCCGCCGCCGTACTCGACCGGATCGCCCCCGAGTACCGGGGCGCCCACGGTCCCGTCGAGGTCTCCCTCGGCGGCGGCCTCGCCGTCCGCCACGAGATGCAGACCGTCATCCAGGAGGACCTGCTCCGGGCCGAGCTCATCGCCCTGCCCCTCACCCTCGTCCTGCTCGTCATGGTCTTCGGCAGCGCGGTCGCCGCCCTGCTGCCGCTCGGCGTCGGCATCGTCGCCATCCTCGGCACCAACGCGGTCCTGCGCGGCATCACCGAGTTCACCGACGTCTCCGTCTTCGCGCAGAACCTGACGACCGCGCTCGGCCTCGGACTCGCCATCGACTACGCGCTGTTCGTCGTCCGCCGCTACCGCGAGGAGCTCGCGGCAGGCGCCGACACGCACACCGCCGTCCGCACCACCCTGCGCACCGCGGGCCGCACCGTGCTCTTCTCCGCCCTCACCGTCGCCGTCTCGCTCTCCGCGATGCTGGTCTTCCCGCAGTACTTCCTGCGCTCCTTCGCGTACGCCGGCATCGCGGTCGTCCTCCTCGCCGCGGCCGCCGCGCTCACCCTGCTCCCGGCGGCCCTCGTGCTGCTCGGCGACCGGGTCAACGCGCTCGACCTGCGGCGCCTCCTCCGCCGCCGCCGCGGCCGGCCGGACGGCGCCGGATCCGAGGCCGGCCCCGGCGCGGGCTGGGCGCGGGCCGCCGGCCTCGTCATGCGCCGGGCACCGGTCTTCGCCGTCCTCACCACCGCCGGGCTCGTCCTCCTCGGACTGCCCTTCCTCGGCGTGAAGTTCGGCACCGCCGACGACCGCCAGCTCCCCGTCACCGCCTCCTCCCGGGTCGTCCAGGACCAGCTGCGGGACGGCTTCCCCGGCAACCCCGGCGGCGGGATCACCGTCCTCGCCGAGGGCTCCGCCACCCCCGCGCAGTACGCGGCCTACCGCGAGCGGATCGCCGCCCTCGACGGCGTCGACCGGGCCGACGGCCCCGTGACCGCCGGCAGCGGCGGCCCCGGACACGCCTACTTCACCGTCGTGCCCGAGGGCGAGACCGTCGGCGCCGAGGCCCAGCGGGTCGTGGGCGAACTCCGCGCCGTCCCCGCCCCCTTCGACACCTCCGTCACCGGCCAGTCCGCCGTCCTCGTCGACTCCAAGGACGCCCTCGCCGAGCGGCTGCCCTGGGCCGCGGCGATCGTCGTCCTCGTCACCCTGCTCCTCGTCTTCCTGCTCACCGGCAGCGTCGTCATCCCCGTCCAGGCCGTCGTCCTCAACGCCCTCAGCCTCACCGCGATGTTCGGCGCGGTCGTCTGGGTCTTCCAGGAGGGCCACCTCGCCGGACTCCTCGGCTTCACCTCCACCGGCGACATCGAGACGACCCTGCCCGTCCTCATGTTCTGCGTGGCCTTCGGGCTCTCCATGGACTACGGCGTGTTCCTGCTCTCCCGCATCAAGGAGGAGTACGACGCCACCGGTGACCACGAGCACTCGGTCCGCTTCGGCCTGAGCCACACCGGCGGACTGATCACCGCCGCCGCCGTGATCCTCGCCGTCGTCATGGTCGCCATCGGCACCTCCCGGGTCACCAACACCAAGATGCTCGGCCTCGGCGTCGCCCTCGCCGTCCTCATGGACGCCATGGTCGTCCGCAGCCTCCTCGTCCCCTCCGTCATGAAGCTGACCGGCCGCCTCACCTGGTGGGCCCCGGCACCGCTGCGGCGCTTCCACGACCGCTTCGGCATCAGCGAGTCGGACGCCTCCGCGGCCGCCCCGGCGCCGGAGGACCCCGGGGCGCCCGGGGAGCGGCGGGAGACCGCGACCGCGCGGCGGTGACACGGCGCGGCGCCGGTCCGGGGACTCCGGACCGGCGCCGCGCCGCCGCGGGGCGGCGCCGTCAGTCGCGGCGGGCCCGGTTGCCGGGGCGGCCGGCGACCCAGGTGCGGATCGTGTCCGCGTACCAGTAGGGCTTGCCCGACTCCACCCGGTCGGGCGGCGGCAGCAGCCCGTGCTTCCGGTAGGAGCGGACCGTGTCGGGCTGCACCCGGATGTGTGCGGCGATGTCCTTGTACGACCAGAGCCTTCTGTCCGTCATGCCCGGTACCTCCCTGCGCGCCGCGCAGCGGCGGCAGGGGGTGCCGTTCGGGGGCGCTGCGGGCGGGCGTCGGCGATCAAGCGATCAATCAGCCTGTTGCCCCGTGCAACGGCCTTCCCGACGGGAGGAGAGGGGCTGTCGACCGCCTGTGACGCAAAACCCGCGTAACGGAGACACGCGTGACGGAGAAGAGACCCGTGTGACGGAAGCGGCACACGCGTCCACCGGTGTGTCCGCGTGCGTCACCCCTGGTCAGACCGGTATGCGCCGGACTCCACCCAGCCGTACGCCGGTCACGCCCGCCCCGGCCCGGTCGCCCGCCCCGCGCCCCTCACACCCCGCAGGAGCGGAGGAAGCGCCGGGTCCGCAGGGCGATCGGATACGGGGCGTCCGGCTCGCACGGGTACATGTCCTGCTCGACGATGGCGAAGAGGTCCACGTCCAGCGCCCGCGCGGCGGCCAGCACCGGTTCGAGGGCGGGCACCCCGGACGGCGGCTCGCACATCACGCCCCGCGCCACCGCCGGCCCGAACGGAACCCCCTCGGCCACCACCCCGGCGAGCACCTCCGGGTCGACCTGCTTGAGGTGCAGATAGCCGATCCGCTCGCCGTAGGTCTCGATCAGCTTGACGCTGTCCCCGCCGGCGTACGCGTAGTGCCCCGTGTCCAGGCAGAGCGCGACGGCCTCCGGGTCGGTCGCGTCGAGGAAGCGCGTCACGCTCTCCTCGCCGTCCAGATGGGTGTCGGCGTGCGGATGGACCACGATCCGCAGCCCGTACCGCTCCCGCACCTCACGGCCCAGACGCTCCGTCAGCCGCGTCAGGTCCCGCCACTGCCCCGCGGTGAGCACCGGATCCTCCAGGACCTCGCCCGTCCGGTCGTCCCGCCAGAAGGACGGGATGACGACCAGATGGGCGGCGCCCATCGCCTGGGCGAGGGCCGCGTTCTCGGCGACGTGCGCCCAGGTGCGGTCCCAGACGTCCGGGCCGTGGTGCAGCCCCGTGAAGACCGTCGCCGCCGAGACCCGCAGGCCGCGCCGCGAGGTCTCCTCCGCGAGGACGGCGGGATCGGTGGGCAGATAGCCGTACGGGCCGAGCTCGATCCAGCCGTAGCCGGCGCCCGACACCTCGTCGAGGAAGCGCTGCCACGGCACCTGCCGGGGATCGTCGGAGAACCACACCCCCCACGAGTCCGGGGCGGAGCCGACACGGATACGGGACGGTGGCGCCGGTTTCGTCATGATTGCCACCCTGACCGGGGGGCGGGGGAGCGTCAAGACGGTCGTCCGGATGTCCGGACATATCGTTGACAGTCCTCCGGACGGACGACTAGACCTGGTGGCGGGGCCGGGGCCGGGGCCGGGGCCGGGGCCGGAGCCGAGAGGTGGCGCGTGGAGACGGAGCCGTACGAGCTGATCACCATGGGGCGCCTCGGCGTGGACCTGTACCCGCTGACCAGCGGAGTCGGGCTCGACCGGGTCGACGCCTTCGGCCGCTTCCTCGGCGGCTCCCCGGCCAACGTGGCCGTCGCCGCCGCCCGGCTCGGCCGCCGCACCGCCCTGGTCTCCCGCACCGGCGCCGACCCCTTCGGCACCTACCTGCGCAGGCAGCTGGCGGACTTCGGCGTGGACGCCCGCTGGGTCACCGAGGTCGACGCCCACCCCACCCCCGTCACCTTCTGCGCCCTCTTCCCACCCGACGACTTCCCGCTCTACTTCTACCGCCGGCCCCGGGCCCCCGACCTGGAGATCCACCCGCACGAACTGGACCTCGACGCCGTCCGCGCCGCCCGGGTCTTCTGGGCGACCGGCACCGGCCTGTGCGCCGAACCCAGCCGCACCGCGACCCTGGCGGCGCTGCGGGCCCGCACCGGCGGGGGGACGACGGTCCTCGACCTCGACTGGCGGCCGATGTTCTGGACGGACCCGGCGGCGGCCCGCCCCCACTACGCCGAGGCGCTCCGCCACGCGACCGTCGCCGTCGGCAACCTCGACGAGTGCGAGGTGGCGACCGGGGAACGCGACCCCGAAGCCGCCGCCCGCGCGCTCCTCGCCACCGGCACGGTCCGCCTCGCCGTCGTCAAGCAGGGCCCCGAGGGCGTCCTCGCGCTCTCCGCCGACGGCACCCGCGCCGAGGTGCCGCCCCTGCCGGTGGAGGTCGTCAACGGCCTCGGTGCGGGCGACGCGTTCGGCGGGGCGCTCGTCCACGGCCTGCTCGCCGGCTGGGACCTCGAACGGACCCTGCGCCACGCCAACGCCGCCGGCGCGATCGTCGCCGGCCGCCTCCCCTGCTCCTCCGCCATGCCCTACGCCTCCGAGATCGACGAAGCCCTCACCGCCGGCACGGGAACGATTCCGGCGCACAAGGGGTAGGGATCCGCGCATGAACCCCGACCGACCCCCCTCCCTCCACCTGCCCGCCGGGACCGCCGCCCGCGGCCCGTACACCGTCGACATCGACCCGGAGCGGGCCGGATGGACGTACTCCGCCCTCCGGGTGCTCACCCTCGGGCCCGGGGAGACGCACGCGTTCGACAGCGGAGATCGCGAATGGGTCGTGCTTCCCCTCGCCGGTGCCTGTAGCGTGCGCGTCGACGGCGAGATCCTCGAACTCCAGGGCCGCGCGAGCGTGTTCGACGGAGTGACCGACTTCGCCTACGTACCGCGCGACGCCCACGCCCAGATCGCCTCCGGCGCGGGAGGCCGCTTCGCTTTGGCAGGAGCGAAGTGCGAGCGACGACTCCCCGCCCGCTACGGCCCCGCGCCGGAGGTTCCCGTCGAGACCCGGGGCCGCGGCGACCGCGAGCGCCGGGTGCGGAACTTCGCCGCGGCCGACGCCTTCGCCTGCGACCGCCTCATCGCCGTCGAGGTCGTCACGCCCGGCGGCAACTGGTCCTCCTACCCGCCGCACAAGCACGACGAGCACCGGCCCGGCGCCGAGTCCGTCCTGGAGGAGATCTACTACTACGAGATCGACGGCCCGGGCGCCCTCGCCTACCAGCGGATCTCGCCCTCCCGGCCCGGCGGCGCCGACCTCCTCGCCGAGGTGCGGGACGGCGACGCCGTCCTCGTCCCCGACGGCTGGCACGGCCCCTCGATCGCCCAACCGGGTCACGCGCTCTACTACCTCAACGTCATGGCGGGCCCCGGGCCCGAGCGGGCATGGAAGATCTGCTTCCATCCGGACCACACGGAGGGATACGCATGAGCATCCGGCTGACCGTCGCCCAGGCGCTGGTCCGCTTCCTCGCCGCCCAGCACACCGAACGCGACGGCGAACGGCGCCGGCTCATCGCCGCCACCTGGGGCATCTTCGGACACGGCAACGTCGCCGGGATCGGCCAGGCCCTCGTCGAGGACGCCGACCGCATGCCCTTCCACCAGGGCCGCAACGAACAGGCCATGGTGCACGCCGCCGTCGGCTACGCCCGCCAGTCGAACCGGCTCTCCGCACACGCCGTCACCACCTCCATCGGCCCCGGCGCCACCAACCTCGTCACCGGCGCCGCCCTCGCCACCGTCAACCACCTGCCGGTCCTGCTGCTGCCCGGCGACACCTTCGCGACCCGCCCCGCCGACCCCGTCCTCCAGCAGCTCCAGCTTCCGTACGCCGGCGACGTGTCGGTCAACGACTGCCTGCGGCCCGTCTCCCGCTACTTCGACCGGATCGTCCGCCCCGAGGCCCTGATCCCCGCCGCCCTCGCCGCCGCGCGCGTCCTCACCGACCCCGTGGAGACCGGCGCGGTGACCCTCGCCCTGCCCCAGGACGTCCAGGCGGAGGCGTACGACTGGCCGGAGGACTTCTTCGCCGAACGGGTCTGGCGGGTCCGCCGCGCCTCCCCGGACGAGGCCGAACTGGACGCGGCGGTCGAGGCGATCGGTCGGGCCACCCGCCCGCTGATCGTCGCCGGCGGCGGCGTCCGGTACAGCGGCGCCGAGGAGGCCCTCCACGACTTCGCCGCACTGACCGGCATCCCCGTCGCCGCCACCCAGGCCGGCAAGGGGGCGCTGCCCCACGACCACCCCCAGGACGTCGGCGGCATCGGCCACACCGGCACCGCCGTCGCCGACCACCTGGCCCGCACCGCCGACGTGGTGATCGGCGTCGGCACCCGCTGGACCGACTTCACCACCGCCTCCGGCACCCTCTTCGGCCACCCCGACGTACGGTTCGTCAACCTCAACACCGCCGCCTTCGACTCCCACAAGCTGGCCGGGCTCCCGCTCGTGGCGGACGCCCGCGAGGGCCTGGAGCAGCTCCACTCGCTCCTGGAACCGCACCACGTCACCGCGCACTACGCGCACGAGATCGCCGAGGAGCGGCTCCGCTGGCGGACCCGCGTCGACGCCGCCTACGCCGTCGCCGACGAGGACGCCCGCCCCACCCAGACCCAGGTCCTCGGCGTACTCGACACTCTGGTCGACGCCAGCGACATCCTGATCAACGCCGCCGGATCGCTCCCCGGCGACCTCCACAAGCTGTGGCGGCCCCGCTCGCCCGACCAGTACCACGTCGAGTACGGCTACTCCTGCATGGGCTACGAGATCCCCGCCGCCCTCGGCGTGCTGCTCGCCGCGCCCGAAAGGCCCGTCTGGGCACTCGTCGGCGACGGTACGTACCTGATGAACCCCACCGAAATCGTCACCGCCGTCCAGGAACGGCTGCCCCTGCGGCTGATCGTCCTGCAGAACCACGGCTACGCCTCCATCGGCGGCCTCTCCGAGGCCGTCGGCGCCGAGCGCTACGGCACCGACTACCGCCACCGGGACCCGGACGGCGGCTTCACCGGAGCCCCGCTCCCCATCGACCTCGGCGCCAACGCCGCCTCCCTCGGCATGCGGGTGCTCCGCCCCCGCACCGTCCGTGACCTGCGAGAAGCCCTCGCGGACGCACGGCGCGCAACGGTTCCCACATGTGTCTACGTCGAGACCGAAACGCCAGACACAGTGTCGGGCCCGCCCCCGGCCCAGGCGTGGTGGGATGTGCCCGTGGCCGAGACGTCGACCCGCCCGTCGGCGGTCAAGGCCCGCGAGGAGTACGACCGGCACGTCACCGCCCGACGCCGCCATCTCTGAAGGAGTAACTCGTCATGACGAAGACCGTCCACCACTGGATCGGTGGCAAGACCGTCGAGGGCACGTCGGGCAACTGGGGCCCGGTCACGGACCCGGCCACCGGTGCCGTCACCACGCGCGTCGCGCTCGCCTCCGTCGAGGAGGTCGACGCCGCCGTCGCCGCCGCGAAGGACGCCTTCGCGACCTGGGGCACCTCCTCGCTCGCCCAGCGCACCACCATCCTCTTCAAGTTCCGCGCGCTCCTCGACGCCAACCGCGACGCCATCGCCGAGCTGATCGTCGCCGAGCACGGCAAGGTCCACTCGGACGCGCTCGGCGAGGTCGCCCGCGGCCTGGAGATCGTCGACCTGGCCTGCGGCATCACCGTCCAGCTCAAGGGCGAGCTCTCCACCCAGGTCTCGAACCGCGTGGACGTGGCCTCGATCCGCCAGCCGGTGGGCGTCGTCGCGGGCATCACGCCCTTCAACTTCCCGGCCATGGTGCCGATGTGGATGTTCCCGATCGCCATCGCGACCGGCAACACCTTCGTCCTCAAGCCGAGCGAGAAGGACCCGTCGCCGGCCCTGAAGATCGCCGAGCTGCTCGCCGAGGCGGGCCTCCCGGACGGCGTCTTCAACGTCCTGAACGGCGACAAGGTCTCCGTGGACCGCCTCCTGGAGCACCCGGACGTCTCCGCGGTCTCCTTCGTGGGCTCGACCCCGATCGCCCGCCACATCCACACCACCGCCTCCGCCAACGGCAAGCGCGTCCAGGCGCTCGGCGGCGCGAAGAACCACATGCTGGTCCTCCCGGACGCCGACCTCGACGCCGCCGCCGACGCGGCCGTCTCCGCGGCCTACGGCTCCGCCGGCGAGCGCTGCATGGCGATCTCCGCGGTCGTGGCCGTCGGCGCCGTCGGCGACGAGCTCGTCCAGAAGATCCGCGAGCGCGCCGAGAAGATCAAGATCGGCCCCGGCACCGACCCCACCTCCGAGATGGGCCCGCTCATCACGGCCGTCCACCGCGACAAGGTCGCCTCCTACGTCCACGGCGCCGCCGCCGAGGGCTGCGAGGTCGTCCTCGACGGCACCGGCTACACCGTCGAGGGCCACGAGAACGGCCACTGGATCGGCCTCTCCCTCCTGGACCACGTGCCGACCACGGCCAAGGCCTACCAGGACGAGATCTTCGGCCCGGTCCTCTGCGTGCTGCGCGCCGACACGTACGAGGAGGGCCTCGCCCTCATCAACGCCTCGCCGTTCGGCAACGGCACCGCGATCTTCACCCGCGACGGCGGCGCCGCCCGCCGCTTCCAGATGGAGGTCGAGGCCGGCATGGTCGGCGTCAACGTGCCGATCCCGGTGCCGGTGGGCTACCACTCCTTCGGCGGCTGGAAGGACTCGCTCTTCGGCGACCACCACATCTACGGCAACGACGGCGTGCACTTCTACACCCGCGGCAAGGTCGTCACCACCCGCTGGCCCGACCCGGCCGACGGCCCGACCGGCGTCGACCTGGGCTTCCCGCGGAACCACTGACGGGCGGCACCCGACGACGGCCCCCGGGGTGCTGACAGCACACCCCGGGGGCCGTCCCCGTCCGGACGGCCCGCGTCACCCCTGGCCGGAAGCCTCCTCGCCGGAAGCCCCCGCCCCGGAGGCCCTCGCCCCGGAGGCCCTCGCCCCGGAGGCCCCCGCGCCGGCGGCCTCCGTGCCGGAAGCTCCTGCCGCGGCGGCCTCCTCGCCGGAAGCCCCCGCCCCGGAAGCCTCCTCGCCGGAGACCTCCTCGTCGAAGGTCCAGCCGAGCATCGCGAACACGCCCTCGTCCACCGCGCCCGCCGCCCGGTAGGTGGCCAGCGCCGGCTCGTTGTCCGTGTCCACCGGCACCCACGCGCCCCGGCAGCCGCGCTCCCGCGCGTGCGCCACCAGCGCCTCCGTGAGGGCCCGGCCCAGGCCGCGCCGCCGGTGACCCTCGTCCACGGACAGCTCGTACAGGCACATCTCGACGCCCTTGTCCGGGTGGACCATCTCGATCCCGGACACGAACCCGGCCGGGAAGCCGTCCTCCGCGTACGCGATCAGCATCAGATGGCCCGGCGCCGCCAGGAACCGCTCGGCCCACGCGTGCCGGGCCGGACCGTCGTACAAGTGCTGCGCGGCGATCAGCTCGGCCACCGTCGTCGCCTGCCGGACGTCCATCCCGCACCTCCCGATGCCTGCACCCCCTGCGCATACCGCGCCTGCTGTACGCGACGGTAGCGCGTACGACTCCAGGAGGCCGCCGAACTCCGCCTCGGGAGCGCCGCGGCCGCACAGGAGACCCGCCTAGGCTCGACCCCATGCGACTCCGACTTCCCCGGTGGGCCGCGGTCACCGCCGCGCTCGCCGTCCTCGCGGGCGCCGGCACCTGGACCGCCGCCGCCTCGGACGATCCACCCCCCGTGCACCGCGCGGACCGGGCGCTCTCCGTCGACGGCGTACGGCTCGACACCTCGTACTTCACCGGCGACGGCGACGGCCGGCGGCCCGCCGTCCTCCTCGGCCACGGCTTCGGCGGCTCCAAGGACGACGTCCGCGCCCAGGCCGAACGGCTCGCCCGCGACGGCTACGCCGTCCTCACCTGGTCGGCACGCGGCTTCGGCGCCTCCACCGGCGAGATCGGCCTGAACGACCCCGACCACGAGGTCCGGGACGTCCGGAAGCTGATCGACTGGCTCGCGACCCGCCCCGAGGTCCTCCTCGACAAGCCCGGCGACCCGCGCGTCGGCGTCACCGGCGCCTCCTACGGCGGCGCGATCTCGCTGCTCGCCGCCGGACACGACGCCCGGGTCGACGCGATCGCCCCGCAGATCACCTACTGGAACCTGGCCGACGCCCTCTTCCCCGAAGGCGTCTTCAAGAAGCTCTGGGCCGGGATCTTCTTCTCCGCCGGCGAGCGGCCCGGGACCGGGAGCGCCGACGGCTGCGGCCGGTTCACCCCCGAGGTCTGCGCCCTCTACCAGCGCGTCGCCGTCTCCGGGAAGCCCGACGCCGCCGCCCGCGCGCTCCTCGAAGCCCGCAGCCCGTCCGCCGTCGGCTCCGCGATCAAGGTGCCCGCGCTCCTCGTCCAGGGCCAGTCGGACTCCCTCTTCACCCTGGCGCAGTCCGACGCCACGGCCCGCGCCCTCACCGCCAACGGCGCCCCCGTCGCCGTCGACTGGATCGCCGGCGGCCACGACGGCGGCGACCGGGAGACCGAGCGCGTCGAGCGGCGGATCGGGGCCTGGTTCGACCGCTGGCTGAAGCGCGACACCTCCGTCGACACCGGCCCCGCCTTCCGGGTCAGCCGCACCGGCGGCGTCGACTCCACCGACGGGCGGGCCACCCTGCGCGCCGCGACCGCCGACCGCTACCCGGGACTCACCGCCGGCACCACGACGGTCCCCCTCGCGGGCCCGCCGCAGACCTTCGCCAACCCGGCCGGAGCCGCACCGCCCGCCGTCTCGGCGGTCCCCGGCCTCGGCGGCGGACTGTCGGGCCTGTCCTCGCTCGGCGTCGGGGTCTCCCTCGACTTCCCCGGCCAGTACGCCCGGTTCGACGCGAAGCCGCAGACCGCGGCCGTCCGGATCACCGGGACGCCGACCGTCCGCGTCAAGGTCACCTCCACCGCCGGCGACGGCGCGGCCGTCCTCTTCGCCAAGGTGTACGACGTCGGGCCCGACGGGCGGCAGCAGGTGCTGCCCGCCCAGCTCGTCGCCCCCTTCCGCGTCGAGGACGCCCGGGCCGGCCGCGACCTCACGCTGACCCTGCCCGCGATCGACCACGAGGTGGAGGCCGGGCACCGGTTGCGGCTCGTCGTCGCCGCCACCGACCTCGGCTACGCGTCCCCGACGGTCCCCGCCGGGTACACGGTCGCCGTCGAGGGCCCGCTCACCGTGCCCACCGCGCCCGGACTCGCCACCCAGGCCGCCGGCCTGCCGTGGTGGGTGTGGGGCCTGCCGCTCCTCGGCCTGGCCGCCACGGCGGTGCTGCTCCTGACCGCCCGCCGCAGGACCGCCGCGGCGGCACCCGACCCGGACCTCGTCGCCGTGCCGCTCCAGATCACCGGCCTGTCGAAGAAGTACAAGGGCGGCGACCGGTACAGCGTCCGGGACCTGTCCTTCCGCGTCGAGCAGGGCCAGGTCCTCGGCCTGCTCGGGCCGAACGGCGCGGGCAAGACCACCACCCTGCGCATGCTGATGGGCCTGATCACCCCCGACGAGGGCGAGATCAGGGTCTTCGGGCAGGCGATCAGGCCCGGCGCCCCGGTCCTCTCCCGGGTCGGCGCGTTCGTCGAGGGCGCCGGCTTCCTGCCGCACCTGTCGGGCCGCGAGAACCTGGACCTGTACTGGAAGGCCACCGGCCGCCCCGCCGAGGACGCCCACGTCGACGAGGCCCTGCGGATCGCGAACCTGGGCGGCGCGCTCGAACGTGCGGTGCGGACCTACTCGCAGGGCATGCGGCAGCGCCTCGCCCTCGCCCAGGCCATGCTCGGCCTGCCGGACCTGCTGATCCTCGACGAGCCCACCAACGGACTCGACCCGCCGCAGATCCGCGAGATGCGCGAGGTGATGATCCGGTACGCGGCCGGCGGCCGCACGGTCATCGTCTCCAGCCACCTCCTCGCCGAGGTCGAGCAGTCCTGCACCCACCTCGTCGTCATGGACCGGGGGCAGCTGGTGCAGGCCGGACCGGTCGCCGAGATCACCGGATCCGGCGACACCCTGCTCGTGACCCTGGCCGGGGAGATCGACGACGCGCTCGTCGAGAAGACCGCCGCGCTGCCCGGCGTCGACTCGGCCGCCCGCGTCGACGGCGGACTCCTGGTCCGCCTGGACGGTGCCGACGCGACCGCCCTCATCGGCGAACTCGTCCGCCTGGACGTGCCGCTGACCGGGGTCGGGCCGCACCGGCGCCTGGAGGACGCGTTCCTGACCCTGATCGGAGGAGGATCCGCATGAGCACCACCGGCACCCTCACGGGCGCGGCGGAGTCCGCCCCCGGCTACCGGGCGGGGCGCACCCTGCCCCTGCGCGTCGAGGCGCTGCGCCAGTGGAAGCGGCGGCGCACCCTGGTGATGGGCGGCATCCTCGTCGCCCTGCCGTTCATCCTGGTCGCGGCCTTCGCGATCGGCAGCCCGGGGGGCGGCGACCGCAGCAACCGGATCACCCTGATGGACACGGCGACGACCTCCGGCGCCAACTTCGCCGCGACCTGCCTCTTCGTCTCGGCCGGTTTCCTCCTGGTCATTCCGGTGGCGCTGTTCTGCGGGGACACGGTCGCCTCGGAGGCGAGCTGGTCCTCGCTGCGGTACCTGCTCGCCGCGCCCGTCCCGCGCTCGCGGCTCCTCGCCTCGAAACTGGTGGTCGCGCTCGGGTACAGCGCGGCCGCGATGGTCCTGCTGCCGCTGGTGGCCCTGGCCGTCGGCACGGTCGCCTACGGCTGGGGGCCGCTGAGCCTGCCGACCGGCGGGGCGGTGCCGGCCGGGGAGTCGCTGCTGCGGCTCGGCATCGCCGTCGCGTTCGTGTTCGCCTCCCAACTGGTCACGGCGGGGCTCGCCTTCTGGCTCTCGACCCGCACCGACGCCCCGCTCGGGGCGGTGGGCGGCGCCGTCGGCCTGACGATCGTCGGCAACGTCCTGGACGCCGTCACGGCGCTCGGCGACTGGCGCGACTTCCTGCCCGCGCACTGGCAGTTCGCCTGGATCGACGCGCTCCAGCCGCAGCTGGAATGGGGCGGCATGGTGAAGGGCACGGCGATCTCGGTGACGTACGCCGTGGTCCTCTTCGCGCTCGCCTTCCGCGGCTTCGCCCGCAAGGACATCGTGTCCTAGGGCTCCCTGAGGTCCCGGAGGTCCCTGAGGTCCTGGAGGTCCCTGAGGCCCCTGAGGTCCCGGGGGTCCCTGAGGTCCCTGAGGTCCCTGAGGTCCCTGAGGTCCCGGAGGTCCCGGGGGTCCCGGAGATCTCCGGGACATGGAGGCCCCGGGGTCTGCTCATGTCCACCCCCTTCGAGCCGCTTCCGCGCCCGCGCGGAAGCGGCTCGTCGTGCCGAGGGCGGCCATCAGCTCGCCGACGCGGCGGCTGTACGTCCGGGTCGACATGCCGAGCCGGGCCGCGGCCGCCTCGTCGGTGAGCCCCGACAGGAGGGCGTCGAGGACCGGCCGCAGCTGGGGCGGCAGATGGCCCGGCGGGGGAGCGGACGGGGCGCGGTACGGCAACTCCTCGGCCGCCGCCCACCAGATGTGATGGGCGCGGACGAGGGCCTGCACCACCACCGGGTCGCGGATCAGCAGCAGCCCGTTGTAGAGCAGCTCCAGATCGAGCGGCACGGCCGCCACCGTACGGTCGACGAGGATCATCTTGAACGGGATCGCGTCGACCAGGCGGGCCCGGCCGGGGATTCCGGGCCCCCCTTCGAGCCGGGGCAGGGCGTGCTTCGGGACGATCCGTCTGACCTCGTCGGCCCGCTCCGCCGCGGCCCGCATGCACGCTCCCGCGAGTTCCAGGAACGGCCCGGGGATGGCGCAGCCCGCGGAGGCGACGGGGTCGTCGAAGGTCAGCAGTTCGTACCGGGTGGAGGCGGCCAGCCCGGCGAGCGCGGCGCTGATGCTCCGCGCACCCCGGACCGGGCGCCCCGCGGGCCGCTGTCCCTCGGTCGCGGCCCGGTTCATCGCCGAACGGGCGAGCATCACGGAGCCCGCGCTGTCCGCCACCGCTGACCACCCCCGCCCGATCGATGTCCACTCCATGTACGCACGCGACTGCACACGGTGACAACCCCTGTTGAAAAGGATGGCGAATCCATGCCACGCGCGTGCGCGGCCGTCGCCGTTGCCGCATCGAGATCCATCCGCAACTCCTTCGACTGCTCCGTTCGGCCCTCTCGTTCGTCACATTCACAAGTGCCTTACGAAGAGGGGGAGATGTCATGGAACGACGGAACGCAACGGCGGCCCGGCGGACGGCGGCCCGGTTCCCGGCCGCGGTCGCGGCGCTGCTCGCGGCCGGACTCGCGGTCACCGGCTGCGGAGCGGGCGGCGAGAGGAGCAGCGCCGACCGGGGGGTGCGGGAGGGCGGCCGGACGGCCCCGGCGGTCCCCGACGGCGGGCGGGCCGGGACCGCGCAGCCCCGGGAGGGCGAGCAGCGCTCCCCGGTGCCCGCCCCCGACTACCTGTCCACCTTCGCCCTGGACGTCGACACCGCCTCGTACGGCTACGCCCGCCGCACGCTGGCCGAGGGGCGGCTGCCCGACCCGTCGTCCGTGCGTCCCGAGGAGTTCGTCAACAGCTTCCGGCCCGACTACCCGCGCCCGGCGGACAACGGCTTCAGCGTGACCGTGGACGGGGCGCGCACCGGGCGGGACGGCTGGTCCCTGGTGCGGGTCGGGCTGGCCACCCGGGGTGCCGACCGGGCCGCCGAACGCCCGCCGGCCGCCCTCACGTTCGTCGTCGACGTGTCCGGCTCGATGGGCGAGCCGGGGCGGCTCGACCTGGTCAAGGAGTCGCTCGGGCTGCTCGCGGACCAGCTCCGCGACGACGACTCGATCGCGCTGGTCACCTTCAGCGCCGAGGCCGAGACCCGGCTGCCGATGACCCGGGTCGGGGCGGCCCGGGGTCGGATCCGCGAGGTGGTGGACGCGCTGGGGACGAGCTCGTCCACCAACGTGGAGGCGGGCGTCCGCACCGGGTACGACGTGGCCGTCGAGGGGCACCGGAAGGGCGCCACCAACCGGGTCGTGCTGCTCTCCGACGCGCTCGCCAACACCGGTGCCACGGAGGCGGGGACGATCCTCGCCCGGATCGAGGAGGAGCGCAGGGCGTACGGGATCACCCTGTTCGGGGTGGGGGTCGGCAGTGAGTACGGCGACGCGTTCATGGAGCAGCTCGCCGACAAGGGCGACGGCCAGACGACGTACGTCGCGAACTCGGCGCAGGCCCGCAAGGTCTTCGTCGACCAGCTGCCCGCCCACGTCGAGCTGCGTGCCCGCGACGCCAAGGCGCAGGTGGCCTTCGACCGGAGGACGGTCGAGAAGTTCCGGCTCGTCGGGTACGAGAACCGGGCGGTCGCCGACGAGGACTTCCGCGACGACCGGGTGGACGGCGGCGAGATCGGGGCCGGGCACACGGTGACCGCGCTGTACGCGGTCAAGACCCGTCCCGGGGCGACGGGTCCGGTGGCCACGGCCACCGTCCGATGGCTCGACCCGGCGACCAGGTCGCCGCACGAGCGGTCCGGCGCGGTCGCCACGGGCGCGCTGACCGGCGACGTCTGGGGGGCGGGCCACGACAGCCTGCAACTGACGGCGATCACCGCCTACTTCGCGGACGCCCTGCGCGGCGGCGACCTGCCGGGCCACCCGGGGCTCGCGGCGCTCGCGGACCGGGCGGGGGCGATCGCCGACCGGTCGGGTTCGGCGGTGGTCCGCGAGCTGGCCGACGCGGTCCGGCAGGCCCACGGTCTGCGCGGCCCGGACCGGGAGCCGGGGGAAGGTCCTTCGAAGGAGGGTGAGTTGGGGTCGGGGGACCCGTACAGCTGAGCCGGTTCGCACGCGCGTCCGGGCAACTGCCCCGTACCACCGGCGCGGAGGGCGGGCGGCGGGTCAGAATGGCCGCATGGCCACCCTGCTGCTCGCCCTCGCCGTCGGATGCACCGGACTCTACGCGGGTTTCCTGCTGATCTTCCTGACCGGGATCATGCCCGCGCTCGCCCGCCTGACGGACGCCGAGTTCGTCCCGGCGATGCGCCGGATCAACGAATGGGTGCCGAAGCCCCTGTTCCTCGCGGTCTTCCTCGGGGTGATCGCCTTCCCGCTCGCCGCGTTCCTCGTGCCCGTCGACGGGCGCACCGACACCCAGAAGTGGCTGGTCCTCGCGGGGCTGGTGTGCGCGACCCTCAACCACCTGGTCACCGTCGCCGGCAACGTCCCGCTCAACGAGGCCCTGGCCGCGTCGGAGGGGACCGCGGACGACGACCCGGCGAGGGTGCGCGCCGCCTTCGAGAAGCGGTGGAACGGTTTCCACCGCGTCCGCACGGTGCTGATCACCGTGTCCTTCGGCCTGCTCACCGCCGCCGCCGTGCTCTAGGCCGTGCTCCAGGTCGTGCTCCAGGGGGTGTCCTGCCTGATCGGCGGGGCGCCCCCTGGGGCCGCGGTGCGCGAGTCCGACCGGAAACCGAACCCCCGTGTCGGTTTCTGGCCGGAACTCGCGCATCACGAGGCCGCCGCCCCCCGCGGTGACCCCTGTAAAGCGTACCTCCGAGTCCGGAAACAGTCGGCCGGTGGGTACAGGTCTGCGCCAATGACGAAAACTTGACCCTTCGAAACTCGTGCAAAAGGTGTGAATCACCCCGATATCCGAGTTCGGTATTCCGTACCAACCGGTTTCTTATTGACATGCCTACGGGGGTCTTTTCTAATCATCGAGGGGTCATCCCGCGCGCAGACACCGCACAGGCACTGAGGGGGCAAGGTGGACGTCCGGATTCTGGGGGGGTTGTCGGTACGCGAGAACGGGGTGTCGATCACCCCGACGGCGGCCGCGCCCCGGCAACTGCTCGCCCTGCTCACGGCCAGCGCCGACCAGGTCGTGCCCGTCACGGTCCTCACCGAGGAGCTGTGGCCGTCCGGCGCGCCGCGCGCGGCCCGGGCCGAACTCCAAGGGCACATAGGCGAGTTGCGCGGGCTCATCGCGAGCGCCCTGCGCGGCGCCGAACCGGCCGAGCCGCGCCCCGGCTGGTCGGAGCGGCGCACCGCCGAGGCCATCCTCGTCGCCCAGCCCGGCGGCTACCGCCTCGACACCGGCGGCGGCGCCCACGACGTCTGGCAGTTCGAGCGGGCGGCCGGCGCCGGCTACCGCGCCATGGAGGCCGGGGACCTCCCCCGCGCCGCCCTCCGCCTCGGCGAGGCGCTCGCCCTCTGGCGCGGCGAGCCCTACGCGGGCGTGGCCGCGGGACCCCGCATCCGCCGGGAGATCGAGCGCCTCGAAACCTCCCGGCTGAGCGTCCTCGACCAGTGGATCGAAGCCCAGCTCGGCCTCGGCCGACACGCCGAACTCCTCTCCGAGCTCTCCGGTCTCGTCGCCCGCTACCGCACCAACGAACCGCTGCACGCCCACCTCATGGTCGCCCTGCTGCGCTGCGGACACCACGCCGAGGCCCTCGCCACCTACGAACGGCTGCGCGGAGCCCTCAAGAGCGAGAGCGGCATGGAGCCCTCGGCGCGGCTGCGCCGCCTCCACCGCTCGGCCCTCGCCGTCCGGCACACCACCGGCCGGCCCGCCTTCGGCCCCCGCATCCCCGCCCAGTACGCGCCGGTGCGCGCCCGGCTCGTCCCGGCGGGCTCCGTCGGCTGACGGCCCGCCGGACCCTCCGACCGGTCGGTGGCGTCCGGCCGGTCGGATGCCGGGAGACGCACCGGGGGAATGAAGTGCGGCAGGTCACCGTTGACCGACTCCCGAAGCGGAATTAGTTTCGGCGAGCAGTACGGGTTTCCTCCGAGGTGCCCGATTTCGCTCGACTACGGGGGTAAGGGCCATGACCTTGCACGGCGCGGACGGAGCCGGTGGTGCCGACGCGCTGCTCACGGTCCTCGAACTGGTCGCCGGACAGGCGCCGCCCGCCCAGATCGAGGCCCTCCTCGACGACGCCCGCCTCGCCGGCCTCGACGGCGAGGGACTGGTCCGCCTGGAGCGGGCCGTCGAACTCGCCGACCGCATCCACGCCGGACGCGAGCAGGACGCCCGCCGCGAGTCCGCCCTCGCCACCCTCACCGACACCACCCGCGACCTGACCTTCTCCTACGACCTCGACAGCCTGCTGCGCGTCATCACCCGCCGCGCCCGGCGGCTGCTCGGCCTCGACCTCGTGTACGTGACCCTGCGCGCCCCGCACGGCGCCTGCTACGTCCACACCACCGAGGGCTCCCGCACCGGCGCCGACCGCACCGCCGGACCGCGCCTCGCCCCCGGACTCAGGATCGTCGAGGGGTACGGGCTCGGCGGCGCCGTCCAGCTCCACGGCGAGCCCGTCTGGACCGCGGACTACCTCGCCGACGAACGCTTCGCACCCTCCGGCTCCCTCGACGCCGGCGTCCACGCCCCCGCCTTCGACGAGGCCGCCGAGGCCGCCCTGCGGGCCGAGGGCGTGCACGCGATGATGGCCGCTCCGCTGCGCAGCGGCGACACCGTGATCGGCGCCCTGCACGGCGCGGACCGGCGGGTCCGCGACCACACCTCGGAGGAGATCGGGCTCCTCGCCGCGCTCGCCGACCTCGCCGCCCTCGCCGTCGACAAGGCCGGACTCCTCGACCGGACCCGGGCCGAGGTCTCCGAACTCGAACGCGACAGCTCCCGGGTGCGCACCAGCCTGACCCGCATGCGGCACGTCAGCGAGACCCACGGCCGCATCATGAACCTCGTCCTGTCCGGCGGCGACCTCTGCAACGTCGCCAAGGCGGCCGCCGACGCGCTCGACGCGACCGTCACGATCCGCGACCAGGGCGGCCGCTGCCTCGCCACCGCCGGCGACGTCCTCGCCCTCGACGAGGAGGCCGTCGCCAAGGCGTCCCTCGACGCGCACGCCCGCCGCCGTCCCGTCCTCGCCGCCGACGACACCTGGGTCGCCCCCGTCATCGCCGGCTCCGAGGACCTCGGCGGCCTCGTCGTCCGCGCCGCCAGCGGACTCACCGGCGAGGACGAGCGGCTCCTCGAACTCGCCGCCCAGGCCGTCGCCTTCCTCCTCCTCATGCGCCGCTCCACGGCCGTCGCCGAGGGCCCGGTCCGCGACGAACTCCTCGACGACCTCATCGCCGACCCGCCGCACGCGCCGCAGCAGATCGCCCAGCGGGCCCGCCGCCTCGGCGTCGACCTGCGCAAACCGCACGTCCTCGTGGTGGCCAGACCGGAGGGCGGCGAGCAGGGCCGGGCGGTGGTGTGGGCGTCCTCGTACGCGTACCGCCTCTCCGGCCTGAAGACCGTGCAGGGCGGCTGCATCGTGCTGCTCCTCCCCGGCATCGACGCCTCCGCCGCCGCCAAGGCCGTCGCCGCCGAACTGTCCCCGCTGCTCGGCCACCCCGTCTCGGTCGCCGCCGCCGGACCCGGCTGGAGCCCGGACGGCGTCGGGCGCATGCACCAGGAGGCCGGACGCTGCCTCGATGCCATGAGCGCCCTCGGCGGCACCGGCTCGGCGGCCTCGGTGCAGGACCTGGGCTTCCTGGGGCTGCTGCTCTCCGACGACCACGACGTCGAGGGCTTCGTCGAGTCGGCGATCGGCCCCGTGCTCGACTACGACGCCGAGCGGTTCACCGACCTCACCCGCACCCTGGAGGCGTACTTCGCCTCGGGCGGCAGCCCCACGAACGCGGCCGAGGCGCTCCACGTCCACCCGAACACGGTCTCGCGCCGCCTGGAGCGGATCGGCGAACTCCTCGGCCCCGAGTGGCAGAAGCCCGGCCAGGTCCTCGAAGTCCAGCTGGCGCTCCGCCTCCAGCGCACCCGCGAGGTCCTCGCCCAGGGCCGCGCCGCCGCCGACCCGTCCCGCCCGCCGGGCCCGCAGGACCGCACCGGCTGACCGCCGCACTGCCACCGGCCGACCGCCGCACTGCCACCGGCCGACCGCAGCCCTACCGTCGACTGACGGCCGTCCGGCCGCCGCCCGGTCCGTTGGGGCGGACCGGGCGGCCGGATCGGGCGCGAGCGCTCCGGGCGAGGGGGGGCGTCCGGCTAGGCCGTGCGCCCCGAGGCGTAGCCGGCGTCGTAGGCCGCCTCCCAGCCGGTGGACAGGACCGTCGCCGCGTGCGCCGCCGAGGCCAGCGTGATGTGCCGGTGCCAGCCGCGGAACGAACGGCCCACGAAGTCCCGCAGCCCCGCGCCCTCGCCGACCTCCGCGAAGTCCCGCTCGACCCGGCGCTCCAGCTTCGTCAGCCGCAGCAGCGAGCCCACCGGCGAGTTGGTCAGATCGCTGATCCACACCCGGCTCACCGGCCGCCGCGGGTCGTCCCACTCGCCGAGCAGCACCAGCGGACGCATCCGCTCGCCGCCCGGCGCGGGCAGCGCCACCCGCACCGCCGTGGCGAGCGAGGTCCGCGAGGTCCGCGCCCCGGCCACGGTGTCGACCCAGCTCACCGGCCTGCGCAGGCCCTTGAGGGACTCCAGGATCTGATGGGCGGAGAGCGGACCCGCCCCGAAGCCCGGCAGCGACCGGTCGGCGATGGCGAGCCGCGCCCCCGGACCGATGCGGGCGACGACCGGCACCCCGGCCGCCGCGAGCCGGGTGAGGGCCGCCCGCCCCGCGCCGCCCCGGATGTCGAGGAGCACCGGCTTGCGGGTGACGTCGGCCCAGCGGGCCGTGTCGAGGGCCGCGGCGACCGCGCACTCCTCCAGCGTCTCCTCGCCGGCCTCCTGGGGAACCTCCGCACGGTCGCGCCGCGTGCGGTCGTTCACCCAGGGGTCCGGCAGGAACAGCCGCCAGTTGACCGGGACGCTCAGCTCGTCGCTGGCGAACCACACCCCGAACGCCTGCTGGCCGTGGAAGACCTGCCCGCGCTCCGGGTCGAAGCGCCGGTCCACGCCCACCGAGTGCTCCCCGGCCTTCGGGATCGGCATCGGCCGCACCACCCACGCCTGCGGGCAGCCGTTCCGCTCCAGGTACCGGGCGAGTGCGGCCCGCATGGGCTGCCAGTCCCAGGTGGAGCTGGAGACGAAGTGGTGCAGGCTCTGCTCGGCCGCGGGCCCGCCTATCTGGGCGGCGATGTTGCGGATCGACTTGCGGCCCTGCGCGGTGAGCAGGCCGTGCAGGTACTGCTCGGCCTTCAGGCGCTGGTCGCGGCGCGGGAAGCCGGCGAAGAGCGCGCCGCACAGCTCGGCGTGGACGTCCCCGTTCCCGCCGGCGGCGCCCGCGGACCGGACGACGCCGAGGGACGCTGCCGGAACAGCGGCCCCGGTGGTGGCCCTGCGCTTGATTGCGACGGATGTACTCACGACACTCCTGCCCGATGGTTGCGCAGCTCCCTCCCGCTGCCCCACCACCGTCGCCCGTCACCGTGCCCGGGCACGAGGTGTACCCGGCACCCGAATCGGCCGCCGGATGGTGGCCGGACCACCTCCCCCGGCGTCCGCGCAGGTCGGAGCCGTCCCCACGGCCGCTCCGGAGGCCCCGTCACGGCGGTCCGGAGCGGCTCCGGGTGCCCCTCGGGTGTGGCGCGGGCACCCCTCGGGGGATCTGACAGACTCACCGGCCCCGCTTTGACCGGTCGCAGGGAGTGGCCGGACCATCGCAGAGCGAGGCCGCACGGGCCGGAGTCCGGTTAATGCCCCAGGCCGGGATCCGCCTGTGCGCCTCGCCTCGGCGTCCCCGTAACCTGAGGGTATGGAACCGCGTGGACAGCTGCCCGTCGTCGGGGCGGTCGCCGTCGGCGGTGCCCTCGGCGCGTCCGTCCGCTACGGCCTGGCGCTGCTCTGGCCCACCCCCGCGCACGCCTTCCCCTGGACGACGTTCACCGTCAACATGGCGGGCTGCGCCGCGCTCGGCGTCCTCATGGTTCTTGCCACCGAGGCCACCACCGCCCCGCACCCCCTGCTGCGCCCGTTCCTCGGCACCGGCTTCTGCGGCGGGTTCACCACCTTCTCGACGTACGCCCTCGACACCGAGCGGCTGCTCGCCGCCGGCGACCCGACCCGCGGACTGCTCTACCTGGGCGGGACCGCGGTCACCGCGCTCGTCGCCGTCCGGGCCGGGGTCACCGCGGCCCGGACCGCGCAGGCGGCCGCCCGGGCGAGGGCGAGGGGATGACGACGATGACCCGACTCACCGGGCGGGCCCTGCGGCTGACGATCCTCGTCGGCGAGAACGACACCTGGCACCACCGGCCGCTCTTCACCGAGATCGTGCACCGGGCGCACGTCGCCGGCCTCGCCGGCGCCTCCGTCTTCCGGGGCGTCGAGGGCTTCGGCGCCTCGTCCCGCATCCACACGACCCGCCTCCTGTCGCTCGGCGAGGACCTGCCGGTCGCGATCCTGATCGTGGACACGGAGCAGCGCGTCCGGGACTTCCTGCCGCAGCTCGACGAGCTGGTGACGGACGGTCTGGTGCTCCTCGACGACTGCGAGGTCGTCCGGTACGCGGGCCGGGAGAAGCAGGGGTGAACTGGCTGCTCGTCGTGGTCGGCGCCGCCGTCGGCGCGCCCCTGCGCCATCTGACGGACCGGGCCGTCAGGGCCCGGCACGACTCCGTGTTCCCCTGGGGCACCTTCGTCGTGAACGTCGCCGGCTCGTTCGTCCTCGGGCTGCTCACCGGCGTCTCGTCCGCCCAGGTGTCCCTGCTGCTCGGCACCGGGTTCTGCGGGGCGCTGACCACGTACTCGACCTTCTCGTACGAGACGCTGAAGCTGTACGAGGACGGGGCGAAGGGGTACGCGCTCCTGAACGTGGCCGGCAGCCTGGCCGCCGGACTCGCAGCCGTGTGGCTGGGAGTCCGGACGGCCGGACTGCTGTGAGCCGGGCCCGACGGGCGCCGATCGGCCGGTGGTCAGGCAGTGATCAGCCGGTGGTCAGCCGGGGATCAGGTGCCGATCAGGCGGTGATCCAGTCGCTGGTCGCGATGACCGGACGGACGCCGTCGCGGTGGACCGTGCCCTCGATGAGGCCGTACATGCGGTCGGCCGCGAAGTACACCTCGTTGTCGTTCTTCAGCCCGAAGGGCTCCAGGTCCACCAGGAAGTGGTGCTTGTTCGGCAGGTTGAGGCGGACCTCGTTGACCGCGGGGACGTGGTCGAGGACCCGGTCGGCCATCGCGTGCAGCGTCTGCTGGAGCGAGTAGCTGTACGTCTCCGCGAACGCCTCGAGCAGGTGGCGCCGGACCTTGCCGTACGAGCGGTCCCAGTCGTGCTCCGGGTCCGCGGCGGCCGTGGCCGAGTTCGCCCAGCGGGCGGTGACCTTGGTGGCGAGGATGCGGTCGTACGCCTCCTGGAGCGTGGTGTACCGGTCCTTGACGAAGCCGTGGAACTCGGAGTTCGTCGAGTTCATCACCGTCAGCTCCCTGAGGCCCGACAGGACCTGGAGCCCGGTGCTCGCCGAGTAGGTGATCTGCGCGGTGCGGACCTCCTGGCCCTTGCGCGCGAAGGAGTGCTGCTCCTTGCGCGTCGGCACGGAGATCCGCTCCCAGGCGTACTCCTCGATCCGGATCTGCGCCTCGTGGATGACCGGCTGCGAGGCCACGAAGTGCCGGGCCAGGAGGATGCCGAACGCCTCGGGGGAGTCGACGCCGTGCTCCTTGGCGAACGCGTAGACCGTGTTCTTGGTGGTGTCGGTGGGCAGGCAGTTGCCGTTGTCCCCGGTGAGGTGGACGTCGCGGTACTCGCCGCGCAGCGCCACGGACACGTTCAGGTCGCGGATCTCGTGCCACGCGCCGTCGCCGCCCTTGCGGGTGACCGTGACGATGCGGTTCTCGGCCTTGCCGTACTGGTTCTGGGCCAGGACGTGCTTGCTCATGTGCTGCTCAGCTCCTGCGGGTACGTGGATACGGATATCCCGTACGCCCGGCGTCCAGCGCCCCCGTCGTCCCGAGGGTCCGCTCCCCGCCGTCCGGCCCGTGAACGGCGGACCGCCCCGGGACTGACGAGCATCCCGGTCCGTAGGTTTCGCTCGAAAGATATGTCCCCCTCCGGCCCCTGGCAATGGTCGACGGCCGGCGGCCCCGCCCGCCGGAGGCCGCCCCGGCGGACGGCGCCGTCCGTCAGGGCCGGGGGAGCACTCGGGTCTCGGCGGCCGGGAGGCCCTTGGTCCACCAGTGGTCGTAGCGGCGGTAGAGGTGGGGGTCGCGGTCGGCGAGGAGGGTGCCGAGGGAGACGGCCTCGGCGGCGAGCGCGTCCCAGACGGGGGCGGGGAGGGGGTGGAAGGCGGAGGCCTCGACGCCGCCGGGGACGGGGCGCCAGACGCCGGCGACAAGGCCGTCGACGAGGAGGGTGGGGAGGGCGTCGCCGTTCACGCGGATGACGTGCTTGCGGTAGGCGGGCGGGATGACGCGGCTGCGGTCCGCATAGGCGAGGAGGACGCTGTCCCACATCGCCATCAGGCGGGGCGGGGCGGGAACGTCCTCGTCGGGGAGCGGTGCGCCCGGCACGTCGTGGAGGACCGCGCCGTCCGGGCCCTCCAGGCGGTCGAGTGCGCCGTCGAGGGACTGCACGGCCGCCCGGACCAGACCCTTCGGCGCCATGGTGAACTGCGCCATGTCGGCCACCGAGGCGGGGCCGAAGCCCTCCAGGTAGCGGCGGACGAGGACGGCCAGGCCGGCGGCGGAGGCCTCCGGGTCGGTGAGCGCCGGGCGACGGGTCGCCGTGACGAAGGACTGGGCCGTGCCGAACGACCACGGGAGGCCGGTCGGCGCGTGCCACAGCGGGGCGTACTGCCGGATCATCCGCCAGACCACCGCCTCCACCGGCCCGCCGCGGACCGCCTCCAGACGGGCCCTCATCTCGGCGCCGGTCCGCGCCTCCGCCGCGTACGCGAGGAGGTCGGGGAGGAGCGCGTCGGCGTCGGCGGCGGTGAACCCCGCCGCCCTGAACCGCGGATCGCACAGCCGGGAACCCCGTACCGTCGGCTCCATGCCCTCCCGGAAGGCCCGGTAGTCCTCCGCGTGCACCAGGTGCAGGGTGATCCGCATCAGCGTCGACCTGACGAGTTCGTAGTCGCCCACGGCCCCGTCGAGCGCCGCCGGGTCGAAGTCCGCGACCCTGTTCCACAACGCCACGTACGGCGAGCCCGGTTGCTGCGCCTGGATCGCCACCACCCGCCGTACGGCCTCCCCGACGCCGAGCGGCTCCCGGGCGAGGAGCAACTGCCGGGCAAGGGTGGAGCGGTTGAGGGCGCGCGCGGTCATCACCATGCGCCGATTCTGCCCGGCCGCCCCGGCGGGCCCGCGCCGTGGGGTCGCGGCCGGGGGAAGGGGGAAGGGCCGTCCGCTCCGACCGGTCTGGACGCCGCCGGTTCACCGGAGGCACGTTCCGGTGACACGCGGCCCTCACCCGGGGTCGTGAGGATCGGGCGCATGACCTTCGCCTCCCGGGCCCCGCGCCCCGCCGCCGCCGCGTCCGCGGTCGCCCTCGCCGCCGCCGTCGCGCTCCTCGCCCCGACCTCGCCGGCGTACGCCGCCGCCAACGCCGTGCCGACGTACGAGGTGAAGATCAACCTCACCGCGGCGGCGCTGGACTCGGCGCACGCGCCGACCGCGGCGGTGAAGTCGGCGTTCGGGATCACGGGTTCGGCCAAGGCGCGCTCGTACAGCTACTACGACACCGACGGCGGGGCGCTGGACGCCGAGGGGTGGAGCGTGCGGCTGCGCCACAAGAGCGGCTCGTCGTTCGAGGAGACGTACAAGAAGCGGTTCCCCGTCACGAACGGCGACCTCACCGCGGCCCTGAACGCCGCCAACGCGGCCGGCTTCGACAGCAGCGACACCAACTACAAGGCCGAGGTCGACTGGGGCTACGCCAAGCAGACCCTCAGCTTCAGCACCGAGAAGAGCCACAGCGCCAGCGGGTACTCCGGCACCGCGATGCCGACCAGCACCACCGGCCGCACCTGGCTCGTCAACGACATCCCCGGCAAGCTGGAGAACTGGGGCAGCGCCGGCTGGGGCAGGACCACCCTCCAGGCCTCCCGCGCCCACGGACCCGTCACCGCCAAGGTGTACGGCGGCGCCTGGGGCCCCTCCGACGACGCGAGCATCGAGGTGCTGCCGGTCGTCGGAGCCGGCGGCACCGGAACCGAGTACGTCGTCGAGCTGTCCTTCAAGACCGACTCCGCCGCCGACGCCGCCGACCTCCACGCGGACGCCATCGCCGTCGCCGATGCCAACGGCTGGCTCCACCACGGCGACATCCTGAAGACGCAGCTCATCCTCGACCGCTACTAGGACCCCGCCGGAGGCGCGCGTTCACCCAGGGCTTGCCCCGGTGTCGGCGGCGGGTCGCCGGGAGTTGTGCGCAGGACTGGACCATGGGGCCGCCGCCACCGGCGACATTCCATGTGTTCTAGGGAGTTCTGATGAATCCGCGCCTCCTGCGCCGACCCGCCGCCGTGGTCCTGCCGCTGTCCGCCGCGCTCGCCCTCTCGGTGGTCGTGGGGACGGCCGACGCGACGCCGGAGCACCACCACGGCTCCGGCGCCCGGGTCGTCTCCACGGCGACGCTGCCCGACATCCCGCTGGCCGCGTTCAGCAACGCGCTGGTACCCGGCAGCGTCGCGGACGACCGGGGCGTCGACCTCGGGGGCATCGGCAGCGACCTGTACCCGGCCGGACGGCGCGGCGAGTACTGGACGGTGACCGACCGCGGCCCGAACGGGCAGATAGCCGTGGGGAAGGACAAGCGGCGGACGTTCCCCGTGCCCGGCTTCGACCCGGCCGTCGTGAAGGTGCGGGCGGTCGGCGACCGGATCCAGGTCCTGAAGTCCATCCCGCTGACGACGGCTTCGGGCGCGCCCGTGACCGGACTGCCGAACCAGGCCGGCCGCGACGAGGCGCCGTACACCTACGACGCCTCGACCCCGCTCGCCTACGACCCGAACGGCCTCGACACCGAGGGGCTGGTGCGGGACCGGGACGGCAGCTTCTGGCTGGTCGACGAGTACGGCCCGTCGCTGGTGCACGTCTCCGCCTCGGGGCGGGTGCTCGCCCGCCACGTGCCCGAGGGCCTGAACCTGAAGGGCGCCGACTACCCGGTCGTCGAGTCGCTGCCGTCGGTCTTCCTCCAGCGCAAGATCAACCGCGGCTTCGAGGGACTGGCGCTGCTGCCCGACGGCGACCTCGTGATGGCGCTGCAGAGCCCGCTGCTCAACCCCGACAAGGCCACCGGCGAGAACTCCCGCACCACGCGGCTCCTGCGCTTCTCGCCCCGGAAGAACCGCGTGACGGCCGAGTACGCCTACCGCTTCGACGCCGTCGGCGACGTCGAGCCCGGCCAGACCAAGACCTCCGAGCTGAAGGTCTCCGCGCTCGTCGCGCTCGGCGGCGACCGCCTCCTCGTCCAGGAGCGCACCGACAAGGCCGCCCGCGTGTACGAGGTGCGCCTGCGCCGGAGCTCCGACATCCTCGGCTCCCGCTGGGACACCTCCACCGCCCCGGCCCTGGAGCAGCTCGACGACGAGGGCGCGGCCGGCGTGGTCCTCGGCAAGCGGCTGGTCGTGGACCTGAACACGGTCCCGGGCGTGCCCGGCAAGATCGAGGGCATCGCCCTCGACGGCCCGTCGACCCTGGTCCTGCTCAACGACAACGACTTCGGCATGACCGACGGTCCCGAGGCCTTCGACGCGGCCGGCCGCCTCGTCGACAGCGGCGTGGAGACCACGCTCGTACGGGTCCGCCTCGACCGCCCCGTGCGCTGATCACCGGCGCTTCCGACCCACCCGTGCCCCGGCCGAACAGGCCGGGGCACGGTCATGTCCGCGCAAAGGAAAGACGCCCCCTCGCCAGCCAACAGGAAGCGGAGGGTCCGCCGCAAATCCGGTGAACAATTCTCGACCGGTCCTCAAGCGATCGCCGAGCCGAGCACGATATCCGCGGGTCACACTGCTGCGTGGGTCGACACGTAGTGAGGTGCATATGGATACAGCAGTAGAAAGGGCGATCGAGTGCATCCGGGAGCGTTACGGCGAACCGCTGACCCTCACGGAGATCGCCGAAAGCGCTCTGCTCAGCCGTTTCTATTTCACTCGGCTGTTCAAAGAGGAGACCGGGCTCACTCCCGGCAGATTCCTGGCCGCGATCCGCATTTACCAGGCGAAAAGGCTGATCGAGACCACCTCGATGAGCATCACCGACATCTCCTACGCGGTCGGGTACAACAGCCTGGGTTCCTTCACCAATTCCTTCACGGCCAGTGTCGGCGTCTCGCCCAGCCGGTTCCGCAGGCTGGCCCGCGACGGCGGTGACGCGCCGCCCGGCCCCGAGCCGACGGCGTGGACGGGCTTCGGGACGATCGCGGGCACCATCAGCCTGCCCGCCGGGCACGGCAACGCCCGGGTGTTCCTGGGCGCCTTCGGCACGCCGATCGTCCAACACCCCTCGGTCGCCTCGGGCGTCATCGACGTGCCCAGCGGCCGGCCGTCCTGCTACTCGTTGAAGAACGTCCCCGAAGGCAGCTGGTACCTGCTCGCGGTGGCGGTCGCCGACGGCCTCGGACCCGACCCCGGCGCGGGGCGGACCCCGCTCGTCGGCGGGCACGGCCCGAAGACCGTCACCGTCGCCGCCGACACCGTCACCAGCGCGGCCGTACGGCTCCGCCCGGCCAGGCCCGTCGACCCGCCGGTCCTGCTCGCCCTGCCCGAGCTCGAACCCCCGGCCGACGTCGTCCCGCACCCCGGGTGCGCCTCCGTCAACCCGCCCCAGGAAAACGGCGGACGGCGCCAGGCCGCGGGCCACCTCAGGGTGGCGACCGCGGCACCGGCGCCGTCGGCGTCGTGAGGACGGGGGATCAAGGCACCATGTCCTGCTTGGTCTTGAGCTGCTCGGCGAGGAGGCTCCACTCCCTGCTGATCCGCTCGGCGATCGGCGCGATGACACCGAGCCAGTGCGGCGGCACGGCGTCGACGAGCTCGCGCCAGTCCTCGTCGGGGTCGGTCGCGTGCAGCTGCATCCAGCGCAGGAACTCCCGGCCGCCCGCGTTGTACCGGATGGCCGGATCGGTGGCCATCTTGGCCGCCACCGTCGCCCACGCGGGCGGCGCCTCGGTGTGGTTCCGGCGCGGCGCGGGCGCCGCGTCGGGGTGCGGCGCCACCCGCAGCGGCCCGCGGGCGGTGCCGCACGCCGCCGCGCCGGCCGGCCGCGCCGCCTCGCCGGGCAGCCGCACCTGCTGCCGCACCGTCGGCACCGACTGCACGGCGGCAACGACCTGTACGGGCCGTACGGACTGCACCGACCGCACGGGCTGTACCGGCTCCGGCCGCGCGGCGGCCGACTGGCGCCCGTCCCGCTCGGGGCTGTCGCCGCGGCGGAGCCGGGCGCTCACGTCGTGCACCGTGCCCAGCGACACGTCCGTCTCCCGGGCGACCTGACGCAGCGGGGCGTTCGGGTGGGCGGTGATGTACTCGGCGGCCCGCCGCCGGCCCTCGCCCGCGTCCACCGGACGCCGCCTGCCGTCCCGGCCGATGCGCTTGCCGTCGAGCGGCGCCCCCTCGCCCGTCCGGTCGCGCAGCGACGCGATCGTCTTGGCGCTCAGCCCGGTGATGCCGGCGATGGCCCGGTCGGACCAGTCGGGGTGCGAACTCAGCACGCGCTGCGCCCCGGACACCCGGTCGGCCTTCGACAGCGGGAGACCGTGCGAGCCGTTCGCCTTCATGGCGATGACGAGCGCCTCGGAATTGGAACAGTCGAGGAAGCGCGCCTTGATGCTGACGTCGCCCCGGAGCCGGGCGGCTTCCAGGCGGTGCAGGCCGTCGATGATGCGGTAGCCGTCCATCTGGACCAGAATGGGCGGCAGTTCCGCCGACCCCGCCGCGTCGACGAGAAGCTGGATGTGAGCGGCGTCCGTACCGCTCTGGCGCAGGGAGACGCCGGGCGACAGCGCGCTGACGGGTACGTCGCGTGCCGGCAGTTTCTCGAAGTTCTTCAGATCGAATTCGCTGCGGGTCGCTGCTTCGGCGCTCTCCGTTCTGACGGGGCTGAATGCACTCGTGATCAAGACGGCCTGCCCACTGCTCTGAGCCATTCCCTTCACTCCCTTTCTGCTGCCGCTGCCGTCGAGCGTCGCAGCAGCGTCTTCAGGGGCGGTCGAGGAAAGCTGGACGCCGCCTGGAAGCACGACACCGCGGGCGCCCGCCGGATCGGCGGGCACCCGCGGTGTTCGGGGGTGGGATCAGGCGTCCCTGCGCTTCAGCAGGACGGCCGCGACGGCCAGCAGCGCGGCGGTCCACAGGGCGAGGACCCCGATGCCCTGCCACGGGCCGAGCAGGTCGTCCACCCGCGCGTGCTGCTGGGTGACCAGGAACCCCGCCTCGGTGGGGAGATAGGCGTGGATGTGCTCGCCGACGGTGCCCGGCAGCAGCCTGGCCATCGGGGCGAGCACCAGGACGAAGGCGATGACGCCGGTGATGCTCGCCGCCGTGTGCCGGATGATCGCGCCGACGGCGAGCGAGAACAGGCCGAGCAGCGACAGGTAGAACCCGCAGCCGACGACCGCCCGCAGCACGCCCGGGTCGCCGAGCGAGACGGGGGCCTTGCCCTCGAGCATCGGAGCACCGATCAGGAACGAGCCGAACGCGGTCACCTCGCCCATCGCCAGGACGAGCAGGCCGAAGACGGCCGCCTTGGCCAGGAGCACCGGCACCCGCTTGGGCACCGCGAGCAGACTGGCCCGGATCATGCCGGTGGAGTACTCGGACGCCATGACCATCGCTCCGAGCACGCAGACCGCGAGCTGGCCGATCAGGATGCCGCTGCCGAGGATGGTGCCGGTCGGGTCGAGCCGCATGGCGGCCTGCTGCGCCGGGTCGGTCTTGTCCCAGTTCGCCACGCCCATCTGGATGAAGAGCGCGGTGAAGATCAGGGTCGCCACGACCAGGATCGCGAGCGACCAGACCGTGGAGCGGACGGATCGGATCTTCGTCCACTCCGACAGCATCAGCCGCCCGAAGGTCGGCTTGTGGCCGTCCGCGACGGGGACGGTCGCGGACGGCGTGGTGGCGGTCGCGGTGGTCACTTCACACCTCCGGCGGTGGGCACGCCGGCGTCGTACTCGACGGCGTCCTTGGTCAGTTCCATGAAGGCCTCCTCGAGGGAGCCCCGCCGGGTCGAGAGCTCGTGCAGCACCAGACCGCCGCCCGCGGCGAGTTCGGCGATGCGCGGGGCCTCCAGGCCCACGACGTCCAGGTCGCCCCCGTCGGTGTCGGTGACGGTGCCGCCGTGGCTCCTGAGGAGCGCGGCGAGCCGCTCCCGGTCCGGCGTCCTGATGAGGACGGACTGCTCGGTGCTGCGCTCGATGAACTCCTGGGTGGAGCAGTCGGCGACGAGCCGGCCGCGCCCGATGACGATGAGGTGGTCGGCGGTGACGGCCATCTCGTTCATCAGGTGGCTGGAGACGAAGACGGCACGGCCCTCGGCCGCGAGGGACTTCATCAGGTTGCGGATCCAGAGGATGCCCTCGGGGTCCAGGCCGTTGACCGGCTCGTCGAGCACGAGGGCGGCGGGGTCGCCGAGCAGCGCGGCGGCGATGCCGAGCCGCTGCCCCATGCCGAGCGAGAAGCCGCCGGCCCGCTTGCGGGCCACCGACGCCAGGCCGACCTGGTCGATGACCTCGTCGACCCGGCGCCTGCCGAAGCCCTGGGTCTGGGCGAGGCAGAGCAGGTGGTCGTAGGCGCTGCGGCCGGTGTGGACGGCGCGGGCCTCCAGGAGCGCGCCGACCACCCGCATGGGCTGCGGAAGGTCGCTGTAGCGCACGCCGTTGACGGTGGCCTCGCCGCCGTCGGGCCGGTCGAGGCCGAGCAGGAGTCTCATGGTGGTGGACTTGCCCGCGCCGTTGGGGCCCAGGAAGCCGGTGACGCGACCGGGCTCGACCGTGAAGGACAGACCGTTCACGGCGGTCTTGTCGCCGTAGCGTTTCGTGAGGTTCTTGGCTTCGATCATGGGTTACCTCGGTTGAATGGGCTGCGAGAGATTAACCGGGGACGCAATACTCCCCGCCCACCTTGGTACCAGGGTTGCCAAATGTTCAGTAGTCCCCTACGGGGCCGCTCGTGAACGATGGCCTCCGTTTCAGGTCCGCGGCTATTTTTACGGTGCCGACCGCCCGTTTCGGCGGTTGTTCCATCTGCTCGATTTCCTCAGTTGAACGCGAACCCACGGAACCCACGGAAACCCATGAGGGTGGTCATGAATTCAGACGTGAACGGTCCGGCGGGCGCCGGGCGGCCGGTCATCGGGATCTGCGCGCGGACCGCGCCGGTCACGCTCCAGGGCAGCGGCATGCTCGTCAGCCTCGCCCTCCAGGCGCACGTGTCATTCCTGTCCGCGGCGGGCGCCACACCCCTGCTGCTCCCGCTGCTGCCCGGCGTCGAGACCCTCGTCGACCGGCTCGACGGCCTGCTCGTCCCGGGCGGCCCCGACCTCGATCCGGCGCTGTACGGCGAGGCCGCGCACCCGGTCACCCGACCCATGAGCCCCGACGCCGACCGCGTCGAACTGGCCTTGCTGGAGGCGGCACTCGGTGCCAGGCTCCCGGTGCTCGCCATCTGCCGCGGGATGCAGCTGCTCAACGTGCTGCACGGCGGCAGCCTCCACCAGCACCTGCCGGAGATCACGGGGCACGACGGCCACCAGCCGCGCACGTCCTCGTTCACGCTGGGCCGCCACCCGCTGAAGCTGGAACCCGGCAGCCGGATCGCCGCCGTCCTCGACGAGGCCGAGCCGGAGACGGCCTGCCACCACCACCAGGCGGTGCACCGGATCGGCGCCGGCCTCACCGTCACCGGACGGGCCCAGGACGACACCGTCGAGGCCGTGGAAGTCACCGGGCACCCCTTTGCGATAGGCGTGCAATGGGAAGCCGGACACACTCCCGACACTCGGCTCCACGAAGCACTCGTACAAGCCGCAGTAAGCCGGAAAAGCAACTGACCATCGAAATTCGGAATACTTGAGAAAAGGCTGCCCGGTGGGCAAGCTGTTACCGATCCCGATCCGAAGGAGAATTACAGATGTCGCCGCGGATGCCTAACCCGTCGCTGGTCGTTCCCGATGTTCTGCCGCCCATGCGCGCACTGGTCAAGGCCGTCAACAGCGTCGGTGTGCCGTTGAAGACGCTCGTGCTCATCCACCTGCGGGTGAGCCAGATCAACGGCCGTCCGGTCCAGATCCCGAAGAAGCAGGCCGAGTTCGAGGCCGCCGGGGAGGAGGACCACCGTCTGCCGGTGGTGGAGACCTGGCGCGAGCAGGACTGCTTCACGGACGCCGAGCGCTCCTGCCTCGCCCTCGCCGAGGCCGCCACCCGCATCAACGACCGGGAGGACCCGGTGTCGGACGAGGTCTGGGAGGAGGCCGCCAAGCACTGGAACGAGGTCGAACTCGGCGCGATCGTCCTTCACATCGGCCTGGTCAACCTGTGGAACCGCGTCAACGTCGCCACCAAGCAGGAGCCGGTCGACTGGCGCATCAACCCCAAGAAGTGGACCCCGATGACGTCCCGGCTCGCCCAGGCGCAGGCCCAGCCCGCCGCGACCTCTTCCAGCTGACTCGACTCGTTTCCAGGCATTCGCAATCAGGCCCTGTCCGGTGGGAATTCCACCGAACAGGGCCTGATGCTTTGTGCGGGATCAGCGGGAGGAGAGCGAGCGGCCGCCCGCGCCCGTGGTGAGCACGGCCAGCAGGGTGCGCGCCTGGACGTTCACGTAACGGCTGTGGCCGGCGAGCCAGTTCAGCTGCCCGGCGGTGACCCACTGGTATCCCGGGGGAGCCTCGGCCGGCGTGGTGTCCTCGTCGGTGTCGACGATCAGGTACCGGCTCTCGGCGTTGAGGAACCGGCCGCCCTCCTCGGAGTGGACCGTCGAGTAGCGCACGCGCTCGGCCGGAGCGGAGAGGATCGCGTCCAGGAACGGCGGCCGGTGCTCCGCCGGCAGGTGGGCGTAGTTCTCCGGGACGTACTGCACGGTCGGCGCGAGCTCCGCCGTGTCGAGGAAGCCGCCCTCGACGCGGGCGTGCACCAGGACGTGCGGGACGCCGTCGAACACCCGGCGGGCGAAGGCGACGATGCCCTGGCCGACCGGCTCGATGATCGGCTGGGTCCAGCCGGCGACCTCGCGGCCGGCGCCCTCGACGGAGACCGCCACCACCTGGAAGAACCGGTTGTCCTCGCGGCGGACGGAGTACTCGTCGCGCCGCCAGCCGGATATCTCGCGCAGCGGCATCCGGCGCACGTCGATGTCCTGGCGGGCCCGCTCGCCCGTGAACCAGGCGAGCAGGTCGGCGTCGGAGGTCAGCGCGCCGATCTCGGTGGGGGCCATCGGGGCGCTGGCCAGGACCGTGCGCGCGTCCATGTTCACCACGTTGTCGAGGCGGAGCATGGCCGTGATCTGGCCGAGGGTGAGCCAGCGGAAGTCCTCGTCGGCGGGGACGTCGCCCTCCACCTCGACGATCATGTTGCGGTTGCGCTTCCGGTAGAACCAGGCGCCGTGCTCGGACTGCAGGACGTCCGTGAGCACCCGCTCCCGGTCCGGGCCGAGGAAGTGCTCCAGGTACTTCACCTCCGCCCCGCCGTGGGCCTTGGTGTAGTTGCTGCGGGTGGCCTGCACGGTGGGGGAGAGCTGCACCAGGTTCGGGTTGCCCGGCTCCATCTTCGCCTGCATGAGGAAGTGGAGGACGCCGTCGAACTCCTTGGCCAGGATGCCGAGGATGCCGATCTCCGGCTGGACGATGATCGGCTGCTGCCACGCGCCCTCGGGGCGGACGGCGTGCAGTCCCTCGACGGTGAAGAACTTGCCGCTGCTGTGCCGCAGGTCGCCGGTGTCCGGGGCGAAGGACCAGTGGTCGAGCTCGGCGAACGGGATGCGGCGGATCGCCGTCCCGCAGGTCAGCCGGTGGAAGTCCAGCCAGCCCGGCACGTCGGAGGTCGCGATGTGGGCGCCTTCGGGCGTGGCGGCGGACAGGGCGAGGCGCTCGGTGATGCCGGCCCGGTGGCGCGGCACCAGTCGTGTCTGCACGGTCACGGCCGACCACCGCTCTCCTTGACCGGCTTCCACCACTGCGGGTTGTTCCGGTACCAGTCGACGGTCGCCGCGAGGCCCTCGTCGAAGGAGGTGAGCGGCCGGTGGCCGAGCTCCTCCTCGATCTTGGTCTGGTCGAGGGCGTAGCGCCGGTCGTGCGCCTTGCGGTCGGCGACGTGGTCGATCAGGTCCGTGGACAGGCCGAGGAGCTCGACGAGCCGGTGGGCCAGCACCAGGTTCGGCACGGACGAGCCGGAGCCGATGTTGTACGCCTCGCCGGCCCGGCCGGCGGTGAGGACCCGCTGGATGGCACGGCAGTGGTCGTCCACGTGCAGCCACTCGCGGACCTGCTGCCCGTCGCCGTAGACCGGGATGCGCCGGCCTTCGAGGAGGTTGGTGACGGCGAGCGGGATGAACTTCTCGGGGTGCTGGTAGGGCCCGTAGTTGTTGGAGCAGCGGGTGACCGAGAGGTTCAGCCGGTGCGTACGGAAGTAGGCCAGGGCGACGAGGTCGGAGGCTGCCTTCGACGCGGCGTAGGGGGAGTTGGGCAGGAGGGGGGACTCCTCGGTCCAGTGCCCCTCGTCGATGGAGCCGTAGACCTCGTCCGTGGAGACGTGCACGACCCGCTCGACGCCGGCGGCCAGGCTCGCCTCCAGGACGGCCTGCGTGCCCTCGACGTTGGTGCGGACGAACGCGGCGCCGCTCAGGATGGAGCGGTCGACGTGGCTCTCCGCGGCGAAGTGCACGACCGCGTCCTGGCCTTCGAGGACGGAGCGGAGGAGCTCCCGGTCGAGGATGTCGCCGTGGACGAAGGTGAGCCGGGGGTGGGCGGCGGGGAGGTTGTCGCGGTTCCCCGCGTACGTCAGCAGGTCGAGGACCGTGACGTGCGCGTCCTCGTAGCCCGGGTACCCCCCGTCGAGCATGGTCCGCACATAATGCGATCCGATGAATCCGGCTCCGCCGGTGACGAGGATTCTCATGAGATCACATCGCAGTCGGAATTCCACGGTCCAGGCATGTGTCTTAACCCTTTTCGATGAGGGGGGCGGATGGCATGCAATTCACGCTAAAGAAACGCCTGATGAGGGGCATCTTTCAGATTGCGGGTTCAACCGCTGAAAAACCGCGGGGGGTTGGCGGCGGGACGTTTCCCGCTGCCAACCCCCTTGATTCAGGCCGGTGTTACTGCTTGCCGACGTACATGGCCAGGTGCTCGCCGGTGCGGGTCGAGCGGTTCTCCACGAGTGCGGCGGGCGTGCCCTCGAAGACGACCCGGCCGCCTTCCTGACCGGCGCCGGGGCCGACGTCGACGATCCAGTCGGCGTGCGCCATCACTGCCTGGTGGTGCTCGATGACGATGACCGACTTGCCGGAGTCGACGAGGCGGTCGAGCAGTCCGAGCAGGTTCTCCACGTCGGCGAGGTGGAGGCCGGTGGTCGGCTCGTCGAGGACGTAGACGCCGCCCTTCTCCGCCATGTGCGTGGCCAGCTTGAGCCGCTGGCGCTCGCCGCCCGACAGGGTGGTGAGCGGCCGGCCGATGTCGAGGTAGCCGAGGCCGACGTCGGAGAGGCGCTCCAGGATGCGGAGGGCGGCGGGGACGCGGGTCTCGCCGGCGCCGAAGAAGTCCTTCGCCTCGTCGACCGGCATCGCGAGGACCTCGCTGATGTCGCGGCCGCCGAAGCGGTGTTCGAGGACCGACGCCTCGAACCGCTTGCCCTCGCAGTCCTCGCAGGTGGTGGCCGCGCCGGCCATCATCGCCAGGTCGGTGTAGATGACGCCGGCGCCGTTGCAGGTGGGGCAGGCGCCCTCGGAGTTGGGGCTGAACAGGGCCGGCTTCACGCCGTTGGCCTTGGCGAAGGCGTTCCGGATCGGGTCGAGCAGCCCGGTGTACGTCGCCGGGTTGCTGCGGCGCGAGCCCTTGATCGGCGTCTGGTCGACGGAGACCACGCCCTCGCGGCGCGCCACCGAGCCGTGGATCAGCGAGCTCTTGCCGGAGCCGGCGACGCCGGTGACCACGCAGAGCACGCCGAGCGGGATGTCGACGTCGACGTCCTGCAGGTTGTGCGTCCGGGCGCCGCGGATCTCCAGGTGCCCGTTCGCCTTGCGCACGGTGTCCTTGACGGCGGCGCGGTCGTCGAAGTGGCGGCCGGTGACCGTGCCGCTGGCGCGCAGCCCGTCGAGGGAGCCCTCGAACATCACCTGGCCGCCGCCGGAGCCCGCGCGCGGGCCGATGTCGACGATGTGGTCGGCGATGGCGATCGTCTCGGGCTTGTGCTCGACGACGAGGACCGTGTTGCCCTTGTTCCGCAGTTCCAGGAGCAGGTCGTTCATCCGGCTGATGTCGTACGGGTGGAGCCCGGTGGTGGGCTCGTCGAACACGTACGTGGTGTCGGTGAGCGAGGAGCCGAGGTGGCGGATCATCTTGATCCGCTGGCCCTCGCCGCCCGACAGGGTGCCCGCGGGGCGGTCCAGGGAGAGGTAGCCGAGGCCGATCCGGACGATCGAGTCCAGGGTGTGCAGCAGCTTGGCGAGCAGCGGCGCGACCGACGGCTCGTCGAGGCCGCGGATCCACGCGGCCAGGTCCCTGATCTCCATCGCGCAGGCGTCGGCGATGCTGATGCCGTCGATCTTCGACGACCTGGCCTCCTCGCTGAGCCGCGAGCCGCCGCACTCGGGACACGAGGTGAAGGTGACCGCGCGCTCCACGAACGCCCGGATGTGCGGCTGGAGGGAGTCCTTGTCCTTGGAGAGCATGGACTTCCGGATCTTCGGGATCAGGCCCTCGTAGGTGAGGTTGACGCCGTCGACCTTGACCTTGCGCGTCTCGCCGTGGAGGAACTCCGCCATCTCGTCGGCGGTGAAGTCGCGGATCGGCTTCTTCGGGTCGAGGACGCCCGAGTCGGTGTAGACGCGGGTGGTCCAGAAGCTGTCCTGCTTCCAGCCGGGGATGGTGAGCGCGCCGTCGCCGAGCGCCTTCGAGTCGTCGTACAGCTGGGTGAGGTCGATGTCGTTCGCGGTGCCGCGGCCCTCGCAGCGGGCGCACATGCCGCCGTGGTAGACGGCCTTGGTGACGACGAGCTTCTCGCCCTTGCCCTTGTCGATGCTCATGGCGCCGCTGGCGACCCGCTTGGGGACGTTGAAGGCGAACGCGCTGGGCGGGCCGACGTGCGGCGTGCCCAGGCGGCTGAAGAGGATGCGGAGCATCGCGTTGGTGTCGGTGGCGGTGCCGACCGTGGAGCGGGGGTCGGCGCCGAGGCGCTGCTGGTCGACGACGATCGCGGTCGTCAGCCCTTCGAGGACGTCGACCTCGGGGCGGGCGATCGACGGCATGAAGCCCTGGACGAAGGCGCTGTACGTCTCGTTGATCATCCGCTGGGACTCGGCGGCGATCGTGCCGAACACGAGGGAGCTCTTGCCCGAGCCGGACACCCCGGTGAACACCGTCAGTCTGCGCTTGGGGAGCTCGACGCTGACGTCCTTGAGGTTGTTCACCCGTGCCCCGTGCACGCGGATCAGGTCGTGACGGTCGGCGACGTGCGGCTCGGTGGAGCGCGCGTCCGTCCCGGTGTCCTTGCTCATGGTCTCTCCATCTCTCCGGATGGGGCCGCCCTTGCCCGGCCCCATCCGGCGAGCTTAGGCGGGCACGCTCGAATCCCCCTCGAATTCTCCTCGCGGGGGGCTTGAGGGGAATTCGAGCGGGAATCCAGGGGGATGCGAGCGGTATGGGGATGTGGCGGCCGCGGGGGCGCTGCGGGCGGGGGCCTGGGCGTCAGCGCTCCTGGAGGAGGCCGAGGACGTTCCCGTCGACGTCGGTGACGGTGGCCACGAGACGGCCGCCGCCGACCTCGGCGGCGGGGTTCTGCACGACGGCGCCGGCCGCGATCACCTCGGCCAACTTCGCCTCGATGTCCGGCACGTGCCAGTAGGCGACCGGGGACGCCATGCCCTGCGTGCCCGCCCCGGGGACCAGGCCGATGTGCTGCCCCGCGACGTCGAAGCCGACGTAGAAGTCCTCGTCGGTCTGCGGTTCGACGCCGAGCAGCGCGGTGTACACGGTCTTGGCCGTCGCCAGGTCCTTGACGGGGTGCAGCACCGTCTTGATTCCCTGGGTGCCGGGGTGGGACATGATCACTCCTAGGTCGGGATCGTGTTTCCGCATGCTAGGGAAAACCCCTCTCCGGATGCTTCTCCGTTCTTGCTCACTCAAGTGGGATTCCAGCCATCTTTGACCGGAATTGCAGAGGGCCTTGTCAGGCTGCGAGCGCGTTGCATCCAGAAGGGGAATCACGTGAAGAAGCTCGCATTGGTCACAACGGTGATCGTGACCGGCCTGGTGGGTCCGGCCGTCACCCCGGTGGCGGCGGTGGAGACGGTCACGCCGGCCGCAAGCATGGCCTGGTCGCCGTGTCCGGAGAACGATCCGATCCTCGGGGCCATGCTCAAGGGCCTCGAGTGCGGCACGGTCCAGGTGCCGCTCGACTACAGCCAGCCCGAGGGCCGGAAGATCAGTCTGGCACTGACCCGGGCCAAGCACACCGTCGCCGAAGCGGACTACAAGGGCGTCGTGATCCTGCACCGCGGCCAGTGGCCCGGCCCGATCGCCCGCGACCTGCCCACCCGCTACGCCAAGGGCACCACCGGCCTCGCGGCGGACGTCGGCGCGGCCTACGACTTCATCGGCTTCGACCCGCGCGGCGTCGGCGCCAGCGAGCCGGCGATCGTCTGCGACCCGACCTACATCAACCCGGGCCAGGCGCTGCCCGATCCCGTCCCGGCCTCGGCCGCCGCCGAGCAGGCCCTGGTGGACCGGGCCCGCGCGTACGCCGAGAGCTGCGGACAGCAGTACGGCGACGTGCTCGACCACCTCACCACCAAGGACTCCGCGCGCGACCTGGAGCAGATGCGCATCGCGCTCGGCCAGGAGAAGATCACCTACTTCGGCACCGACTGGGCCGGCTACCTCGGCTCCGTCTACGCCACCCTGTACCCGAACCGGGTCCAGCGGCTGATCGTCGACAGCGTGCCGAGCCCGAGCGGCGTCGGCTTCCTGAACCAGCTCGGGAAGAACTTCACGAGCGAGCAGAACGCCGGCATCTTCTTCGCCTGGGTCGCCAAGTACGACTCGGTCTACCACCTGGGCACCACCGCCGCCCAGGTCGAGGCGAAGTACTACGCGGCCCAGGACCGCCTCCGCACCGCGCCCGTCGACGGCAAGATAGGCCCGGCGGAGTGGGCCGACGTCTTCGAGCCGGTCGTCTACCGCCACTGGATCTGGCTGAACCGCGCGAAGATCCTCTCGGACTTCGCCGTCAACAACGACCCGACGTCGCTGAAGGCCAACTTCTCCGACCCGGGCTTCCCGCACCAGAACCGCCACACCATGACCAACGCGGTCAACTGCACCGACGGCCCGTGGTCGCGGGACTGGAGCGCGTACAGCGCGGCCTACTCCGCCCAGTATGCCACCGGCACCACGTTCCTGACCTGGAACAACGCCTGGTACACCGCTCCGTGCGCCTTCTGGCCGGCGGCCTCCCAGACGCCCGTGCAGGTCGGCAACCCCTCGGTGGACGTCCTGATCGTGCAGCCCGAGTTCGACGCCGCGCACGGCGTCATCGGCGCCTACGACACGCACCTGCGCTTCCCCAACTCCCGCTTCATCCTGGAGAAGGGCGGCCACAGCGTCGGCGCCGCCCTGTCGGCGAACGGCAACACCTGCCTCAACGCCTACCTCAGCGACTACCTGAGGGACGGCACCCGGCCCGCCTCCAAGTGGGGTGTCGACGCCACCTGCGCGGCGGCTCCCGACCCGGTGCCGGCCGGCGCCTGAGCGGACGCGGACGCGCCCCGCACGAGCGAGACGTGCGGGACGCGGACGGACCCCGCATGAGCGAGACATGCGGGGTCCGTGGTCTCCGTGACGAAAGGAAGCGGCGCTCTCCGGGAAGGCTTCGCCCGGTGGGCGCCGCTCCGTCTCAGCGCACGGCGCCGGTCGCGCCGGCCCGGTGGGCGTCCACCAACTGGGCCAGGGTGCGCGCGATTTCGTTGGGCGCGGGCATCGTGAGGACTTCCAGGCGCAGCCGCCGGGCGTTGGCCCGCAGCGTCTCGTCCTCGATGAGCCGGACGATCGCGGCGCGGACCCCGGGCCCGTCCACCTCGGCGGGCTTCATGGCGAGCCCCGCCCCCGACCGCTCCAGGCACTGGAGCTTCAGCGGCACGTCGAACGCCCGGCTGACGAGCAGCTGGGGGACGCCGTAGCGCAGCGCGCAGCCGAACGACCAGGTCCCGCCGTGGTGCACCATGGCCGTGCAGGTCGGCAGGACGTCGGCGAGCGGCACGGACTCCACCAGGCGGGTGTTGTCCGGCACCCGGCTCAGCTTGTCCTGGGACTCCCGCGGCAGCGTGAGCACCAGCTCCATCTCCAGGTCGCCGACCGAGTCGAGGATCTCCTGGATCTTCTCGACGGGAAGCAACTGCCGCACCGGCCCGTCGTTCACCGCGTCGCCGAACGTCATCAGGACCCGCGGGGCCCGCGGCGGCTCGGCCAGCCAACGCGGCACCACAGTGGGGCCGTTGTACGGCACGAACTGCATGGGGAGCGTCGTCGGACGGGAGTCGGGGCGGAACGCCCCGGGCAGCGGGTCGATGGTGAACTGGCCGTTCACCAGGTCCTCGGAGAACTCGACGCCGTACTTCTCCGCCCAGCCGGACAGCCAGTCGCGCAGGCCGTCGGCGCGGTCCTCCGGCGGCTGCTGCCGCTGCGCGTGCAGGAAGTCCTCGCGCATCCGGCTGTAGACGTCCACCGAGTACAGCACCCGGGCGTGCGCCGCGCCGACCGCGGCGGCGGCCACCGCGCCCGCGAACGCCTTCGCGCCCCAGAGCACCAGATCGGGCTTCCAGTCGAGTGCGAAGCCGACCACGTCGTCCATCATCGTGTCGTTGGACCGCCGGGCCTGGGGCAGCACCAGGTTCTCGAAGACCCCGGTGGCCTGCTCCCAGCTCAGCCGGTCGCGGTCGGGCCGGACGTCGAACAGCGGGTCGAGACCGCCGCCCTGCCCCGGTCCGCCCGGTCCTCCCGGCGCCGCGCCGCCGGCCGCAGGTGCCGCCGCCTTCTTCCGCTGGTCGCGCTGGTCCCGCTGCCTCCGCACCTCGGCGGTCTCGCCCGGTCCGACGCTGATGCCGGTGAGCCCGGCCCCGGTGACGACGTCGAGGAGGTCGGGCCAGCCGGCCATCCGTACCTCGTGGCCCGCGGTCTGCAGCGACCAGGCCAGCGGAATCAGGTTGAACAGGTGCGTCTTAAAGGGAAACGGCACAATGAGCACACGCATGACGGACCGCCTTCGCTTCGGGGCCGGGCGAGTCTGGGGGTACTCCGCCCTTGCCGGTCCTGATCATCATGCTCACGCGTCCGGTACGGGTCTTCTCCAGATTTGCCGGGTGCCACCGGTTGCGGCGGTGACCAGGAGCGTGACGGCGGCGACCGCGAACGCCGCCGGTACGGGGCCCGCGAGATCGCAGAGCGCGCCCATGACCAGGATCGACACCGCCACGCCGGAGGGCAGCAGGGTCGCCCGCAGGGTCACCACCGACGACAGCTCCTCGGCGGAGGCCGCGGCGAGCAGCCGGTTGTTGAAGTGCACGAAGGCAACCTCGAAGAGCACCAGGAACACCGCGTACAGCACCAGCGTCGGCGCCGTGCGGCCGATCAGGACCGCGGCGAGCAGCGGCGCCATGGGCAGCACCGCCCAGACGGCCGACGGGACCCGGTCGAGGTACTGCTGCGCCGGCAGCGCGGCGAGCGAACCCGCGAAGATCGCGAGCGCCGACATCGCGACGAACACGCCCACCAGGCGGGTCCCGCCGTCCAGGAGGTGGAGCGGGACCACGGTGACGGCCACCGTGTGGAAGCCCTGCCAGAACGCCACGAGCAGGAACCGGGCGAACAGCCGGCGCACCACCGGGTCCTCGACCCGCAGCCGGGTGTCGGCCGCGGCCCGCTCGCCGTCCTTCTCCCCGGAGGCCGTGACCCCGGACGCCGGCAGCGCCCAGGCGAGCAGTGCGGAGAGCACGAGGGTCGCCGCGTTCACGGCGATCAGGCCCCGCAGCGAGAGGACGGACCCGGCCGGCCCGGCCAGCGCGGCGCCGACGCTCAGGCCGGTCAACTTCCCTATCTCGGCGACGGTGTTGGCCCGGTCGAGCCGGTCGACCGGGACCGCGCCGCGCAGCACGACGGCGGTGGCCGAGCGGGTGACCGCCTCGAAGAAGCCGCGGACCAGGACGAGCCCGGTGGCGACGGCGAGCAGCGCGGGGCCCGGGGACGCGAGCGCGGCGGCGGTGAGCAGCAGGCTCGCGGGCTCGGCCAGCCGGATCAGCCGCTCCGGGGCGCGCCGGGCGAGCAGCCGGTTGAGCGGTGCGGCGAGCAGCAGCGCGGGCAGCCACGGGGCGCTCAGGACGGCGCCGGCCAGCAGCCCCGAGCCGGTCTCCGAGCCGACGCGGGTGGACAGGCTCACGAGAAGCAGAAAACTCCCGCACGTGTTGACGAACAGCAGCGCGGGAGTGAAATGAGGCGACCGGAATGCCGCGGGAAATAACGTCATGAAGTATCCCTCCAGGGCTGGAGGATGGCAGAGCTGAACGGATTTCGGCCAAGGGGATGTCTGTCTATCTTGAACACATGACAGCAGCCATAGAGGGCCGCCCGTGCATCGTGATGGTCGATGCCTATGCCGCGGTCCGTTCGCTCGTTCTGGAATTCCGGGAGCAGGGGTGCTCCGTCGTCCGCGTGCAGAGCACGCGCCACGTGCCGTACGTCTACCGGTCGGCCCCGCACGTTCCCGACGACTTCGTCGCCGACATCGTCCACGAGGGCGACGTCGCGGCCACGGCCGACGCGATCGCGGGGTTCGCGCCGATCGCGGTGATCTCGGGCGGCGAGATCGGCGTGGAGCTCGCGGACCTGCTCGCGGAGCGGCTCGGCCTGCCCGGCAACGGCACCGCCCTCAGCGCCGCGCGCCGCGACAAGCACCTGATGATCGAGACCCTGCGGGCCGCCGGGCTCCGCGCGGCCCGGCAGCTGCGGGCCACCGACGCGGACGAACTCGCCGCCTGGCACCGCGAGCTCGGCGGCCGGGTCGTGGTGAAGCCGCCGCGCAGCGCCGGCAGCCAGGGCGTCTCCTTCTGCGACACGCCGGAGGAGTCCGTCGCCGCCTACCGGTCCCTCGCCGACGCCGACGACGTCTTCGACGAGCCCAACCGGGGGGCCGTGGCCCAGGAGTACCTGGCGGGCACCGAGTACATGGTCAACACCGTGAGCCGGGACGGCCGCCACCACGTGTGCGACGTCTGGCGGACCGGCCGGGTCAGCGCGAACGGCGTCGTCGACCTCTGCGACGCCCTGTCCCTCGTCGACTCCGGCAGCCGGGTCGTCGCGCCGCTCACCGAATACGGCTTCCAGGTCCTCGACGCCCTCGGCATCCGGCACGGACCCGCGCACCTGGAGATCAGGATGACCCCGGACGGGCCCTGCCTCGTCGAGGTCGGCGCCCGGATCGCCGGCGGCGGCATCCCCGCCGCCGCCGCCCTCGGCACCGGCTCCTCGCAGCTGGACCGGACGGTCGAGGCCTTCCTGCGGCCCGAACGGTTCCACGCGCACGCGGGGACCCCGTACGAGGTGAAGCGGTACTGCGCGATCGCCGGCATGGTCTCGCCGGTGGAGGGGGTGCTCCGGGAGTACCGGGGGATCGAGGAGATCGAGCGCCTGGAGGGCTTCCACGCCCTGGCGACCCTGGTGAAGCCGGGCCAGGACCTCCGCAGGACGGTCGACGACCTCACGTACCCGGTGATCGTGACGCTGCTGCACGACCTTGACGAGGTCGTGCAGCGCGACCTGAACACCATCCGGCACCTCGACGGCGTCGGGTTCTACGGCCTCGACGGCTCCTGACCGCCGTTCGACCGGGCCCCGACCGGCCGCCGACCGCGCCACCGTTCGACCGCTGCCGATCCGCGGTCGAACATCAGGCGCGGACGGCGGCCGGTGTGCTGCGCGACCAGGCGGGGCGCGGCACCCGGTAGACGAAGCTGACGGCCGTACGGGGCTCCGCCGCCGTCGTGTTGGGCGCCGAGCGGTGCACCACCAGGCCGTCGAACAGGACGGCCGAGCCGGGCGCGAGGGGCACGGCCACCGGCTCGACGGCGGGCAGGTCCGCGTCCGCGACGTGCGGCTCGACGGCCGCCCGCAGCGGCGCCTCGCCCGGCAGCCGCTCGCGGTCCCCGGTGTGCGGGAGCAGCCCGAGCAGGTGCGAGCCGGGCAGGAACTCCAGGCAGCCGTTGCGCGGGGTGGCCCGTTCGAGCGCGACCCAGACCGTCACGATGCCGTGCGCGTCCGCGCCGAAGCCGGGCGGCGCGAACGCCAGGTCCTGGTGCCAGGGCTTCGCCGAGCCCACCACGGGCGGCTTGGCCCACAGGAAGGCGTTGACCAGCGTGCCCGGGTGCCCGCCGGCGGCCCGGGCGACCGGCCCGTCGGCCAGGCCGAGGGACCGCTGCACGGCGTCGAACTCCGGGACGTGCTCGTGGATGCGGTCCGCCGAGCGGAGCACCCCGGCGAGCGCCCCCGCCCCCTGCTGCCAGGCCGCCCAGCCGCCGATGCCGGGCGCCTCCAGGACGAAGTCGCCGCTGGAGACCGTGCGTTCGCGGGCGAGCTCCTCCAGTCGGCCGACGGCCCGCCGGAGCCGGTCGAGCGCGTCGCCGGTGGCGAGCGCGGGGAGCTGGGTGAATCCGTTCTCCCGCAGGTCACGGGATTCGGTGTCGACCATTCTTCGTGTCCTCTCTCCTGGTGTCGGACGGCCGCGAACCTCCCCCTGATATATCGCAGAATGCTCTCTTTCGGCGTTCGCGGCCTTTTCCGTTGTAGCGCCTTCGAGGCCCTGCCTAAGCTTCTCGGCATGAGGTCGACCGACCGCATGAATCGGAATACCGGAGGGAGTTCACAATGAGCGACGGTACCTTCATGGAGACCCGTGACGCGCAGCAGGAGACCAGCAAGTGGTAATCCGCTGACCCAGCGAATTGCGCCGCCCGTACGGATTCGCATTCCGTACGGGCGGCTCGTCGTCCACCGTCCCGAGAGAGAGGTTGAGATGGTAGGTAATCGCGTTTCCCACGTCATCGACATTCCCGCCGACATGCTGGTGATCGACGAATCCACCGACGACCGCTACTGGGCGTCGGTGGAACGGGTCCTCGAACTGGCCCGCGCGAAGGGCAGGGCCGCCGACGGGGTGCCGCTCCTCGCCACCCTCGCCATCACGCACCCCGAGTGGCCGGTGCGCGCCGGCGCCGTACGGCTGCTCGCCGAGCACCACGCGGGCGACCCCGCGGCCGACTCGGCCGTCGCCGCCTCGACGCACGACACCGTCGACTGGGTCGCGTTCACCGCCCTGAAGGTCATCACCGAGTACCGCATCGCGGCCGCCGTCCCCGACCTCATCCGCATCTCGGGCTGGCCCAGCAACTTCACCAAGCCGGGCTGGGCGCGCAAGCCCGTCGGCTGCGGCGCGGCGCTCACCAAGCGCGCCCTCATCAGCGTGTTCGGCACCCGCGACTCCGCCGAGCTGCGCCGCCTGGAGGACGAGTACTTCTCCGACATGCGGGCCCGGATCGAGGCCGCGCGCCGGCGGCCCCGGCGCAACGCCGACGTCGTCCTGGTGCCCGGCGGCCCGGCGATCATGGGTGCCGTCGAGGAGACCGACGCCTTCCGGATGCTGACCGACGACCTGACGCTGAGCGCCGTCGACGTGCCCCCGTTCCTCGTCGACCGGACGACGGTGACCAACGCCCGCTACCGCGAGTTCCTCGAAGAGGTCGGCGACTCCGGCGAGTTCGACCACCCCGACCAGCCGGAGGAGCGGTCGCACCGCCCCGCGCACTGGCACGACCGGCGCTTCAACGCGCCGGACCAGCCCGTCGTCGGCGTCGACTGGTACGACGGCTACGCCTTCGCGAAGTGGGCCGGCGGCGCGCTGCCCAGCGAGAACCAGTGGGAGAAGGCCGCGCGCGGCACCGACGGCCGCCGCTTCCCGTGGGGCGACGACTGGGACCCGTCCCGGGTGAACTACGTCGAGCGGTCCTTCGGCGAGAACGTCGCCGACCTCGACTCCCTGGAGGCCCTGCTCGTCACCGTCGAGCAGGGCGAGAGCCCGGCCCACCCGGTGCTGGCCGCCGACGCGCTCCCGGAGGGCGCCAGCCCGTACGGCGTGCTCCAGACCTCGGGCAACGTCTGGGAACTCACCCGGACCAACTTCTACACCGGCGAGGACATGGACCCCTTCTTCAAGGGCCGCCACCCGCTGGACTTCATGAACCGCAAGGACGCCTTCCACGTCCTGCGCGGCGGCACCTGGACGTCGCCGCCGGCCTGCCTCACCACGTTCTACCGGGGCAAGGACCTCATCACCGACCGGCACATGGAGGTCGGCTTCCGCTGCGTGTACGAGGCGGCCGGCTGATGCGCCTCACCTCGCTCGGCCACGCCGCGGTCCTCGTCGAGACCGGCACGGAGCGGATCCTCTTCGACCCGTGGCTCACCCAGCGCCTCGACCGCTTCTGGGAGCACCACCCGCCGCTGCCCGACGACCTGGTCCGCCGGGTCCTCGACGAGGGCGTCGACTACGTGGTCCTCAGCCACCACCACTACGACCACCACCACTTCCCGTCGCTGCTCCGGCTCGTCGACGGCGCCGACGTGGACTTCGACGACAGCCCGCGCCAGAGCTCCGGCGTCACCTGCGTCTACCCGGCCGGCCCGGTGCCGCCGCAGCTGACCGCCTCCGGGCTCGGGCACCAGGCCATCGCCTGGACGCTCCGCCGCTTCGGCTTCGAGCGCCTGCACCCCGTGACGCCGGGCGACACCGTCACCCTGGGCGGCGCGACCCTCAGGACGTTCCCGTCGGCCGTGTCGTTCCCCGAGATGAGCGTGCTCGTGGAGACCGCCGACGCCTCCGTCATGCTCTGCGGGGACGCCCTCCTGCACGAGGCGACCGTCGCGGCCTTCCAGCGCGACGACGCGCCGCGCCTCGACGCCGTGTTCGTCCCCGCGCACAGCGTCTCGCCGCCCGGCGTGCTCACCGAGCGGCGCGCCCTGACCGACCCGGACGCAGTCCGCGCCCGCGCCGTCGCCAACTTCGACCGGTACGTCGGGACGCTGCCCGCGACCGTCACCGTGCCCTCCTCGTTCGGCTGGCGGGTCAGCGGCGACGGCGAGCGCGACTACTCCTGGTGCAACCGGACGATGTTCCCCTTCACCCCGACCGAGGCCCTCGCGCGCCTCGACGAGCTGGGCCGCGACGGCCTGCTGTGGGGCCCGGGGCAGGTCATCGAGGTGGCGGACGGCAAGGCCGTCCTGACCGAGGGGCCCGTCGCCCCCGACGCGTACGACTTCGACGAGGTCTACGCCGAGGTGCGGCTCGAACCCGGCACGCCGGTCCCGCCGTTCGACGCCTCGCTCGACCGGTACGGCAGCCAGACCCGCCCCGCCGACGAGCTGCTCCGCGAGGTCCTCGACCGGCTCGTGGCGACCGACTACTGGTACCGGGCGCTCGACGACGGCGCCGGCCGGCACGTCGTCTCGCTGTACGAGGACGGGGCCGAAGGCGGGGCCGGGGACGCCGCCGAGGACGGGACCGGCGGCGAGACCGCCTTCCTGCTCGACCCGGTGGCCGGCCGCGTGACCCGGCTCGGCCCGGGCCCGGCCCGGAGCCACGTCGCCGGCGGCGAGGGCTGGACCGAGATCGCGGCGAGCACCCTGGAGGCCATGCTCGGCGCCGACCTGCTGTTCGGCAGCTCCTTCGGCCTGTGGGCCAGCGACGGCGTCCTGCTGTCCGCGGTCTTCCACCACCCGTCGTTCTACACCCGGCACGTGGACCGGGCGCTGCGGGAAGGGGCCGGCTCATGAGCGCCCCCGCCGCCCCCGGCCCCGCCACCGTCCTGGTCGACCACGAGAGCGCCCGCCTGCGCGGCAACCCGCTGGGAGACCCGTACCGGCGCCGGATCGAGGTGCACCTGCCGCCCGGCTACGACGGCGTCCGCCGCTTCCCGGTCGTGTACTGGCTGCCCGGCTTCGGCGCCCACCCCAGCCTCACCGGACGGGCGCTCGCCTTCGGCGCGTCCGTCGCCGACCGGCTGCGGCGGGCGATGGAGGACGGCCGGGTGCCGCCCGCGCTGCTCGTCGTGCCGGACTGCACCACCGCCTACGGCGGCTCGCAGTACCTCGACTCCGCCGCCTCGGGCGCGTACGCCGGCTACCTCGCCGAGGTCGTCGCCGAGGTCGACCGGCGCTTCGCGACCCGCCCCGAACCCGCCTGGCGCGCCGTCGGCGGGAAGTCCAGCGGCGGCTACGGAGCACTGATGGCGGGCATGACGTCCGACCTGTTCGGGTCGGTCGTCGCCTGCTCGCCCGACGCCGGCTTCGAGCACTGCTACCTGCCGCTGCTGCCCGCCACCCTCGACGCCGTGCGCGCCGCCGGCGGCGTCGACGGGCTGCTCGCCCGCCGGTCCGGCGGCCCGCACGACGTGCCCTTCATGGTCGCGATGAGCATCGTCGCGATGGGCATGTGCTACGCCGAGAAGCCCGGCACGAGCCCCTCGGACGCGCTGCCCTGCGACCCCGGGACCGGGCTGTTCCGCGACGACGTGTGGCAGCGCTGGCTCACCCTCGACCCGGTGCGCATGCTGCCCCGGTACGCCGACCGGCTCGCCGGGCTCGGCCTGCTCCACCTCGACGTCGGACAGCGCGACGAGTACGGCATGCACTGGGGCGTCCGCGCCCTGCACGCCGCCCTCGACGCGCACGGCGTCCCGCACGCCTACCGCGAGCACGAGGGCGGGCACCACGGCATCGAGCACGTCTTCACCGAGGCCCTGGCCGGCCTGTGGCGCGTGTGGCGGGAGCCGGCGGCCCCCGCGGAGCGCGCCCGGACGCCGCAGGGCCGGACACGTCAGCCGGGTCGGGTGAGTGGCACATGTGCGGTGTAGCGGGCTTCGTCAGCTTCGACGGCCGCCGGGACCCCGCGTGGCTCGACGCGCTCGGCCGGACCATGACCGCGGCCATGGCACACCGCGGCGAGGGCGCCTGCGCCCCGTACGTCTCGGCGTGCGGCACCGTCATGCTGTGCGCGACCCGGCTCGCCGTCCGCGACCGCAGCCACGCCGGCGACCAGCCGATGGCCGACCCCACCGGACGCGTCGTCCTCGTCCACAACGGCGAGGTCTACGGCTCGCGCTCGCCCGCCCCGCCGCTGTGGCCGCGCCGCACCAGCTGCGACACCGAGTTCGCCCTCCAGCAGGTCTGCCGCGAGGACGACCCCGGGGACGCGCTGCGGCCCCTCGACGGCATGTTCGCGCTCGCCTGGCACGACACCTCGACCGGCCGGGTCGTGCTGGCCCGCGACCACTTCGGCGTCAAGCCGCTGTTCTACGCCTTCACCCACGGCGGCCTGCTCTTCGCGTCCGAGCAGCAGGTCCTGCTCCGCACCGGCCTGATCACCCCCGAGGTCGACGCCGAGGAGTACCTGCTGCGCTCGTGGATCCGGATGGACGCCGCCGACGACCACACCTGGCTGCGCGGCGTCCGCTCCCTCCAGCCCGCCGAGTACCTGGTGGCCGACGGCGGGCGCACCCGCACCCACCGCTACTGGCGCCCCGCGTCCGTGGACGGCCTGGTGGAACCCGAGGAGATCAGGGCCGCGTTCGACCGGGCCGTCGCGCAGCGGTCCGTGTCCGACGTCCCCCGGGCCGCGGTCCTCAGCGGCGGCGTCGACAGCACGGCCATCGCCGCCGGCCTGACCGCCGCCGGAATCCCCCTCGACGGATACGTGCTCCGCTACCAGGACGGCATCGGCGGCTCGGGCGACGACGTCGCCTACGCCACCGAGGTCGCCGAGCACCTCGGGGTGAAGCTGACCGTCTGCGACCTCGACCGGCACGCCGCCGCCGACCTGGTGCCCGTCCTGCCCACCCGGCTCATGCGGCCGCTCCTGCACGGCGCCGAACTCGCCATGCACCACCTCTACGGCACCATCGCCGCCGACCGGAAGGTGGTCGTCTACTCCGGCCACGGCGCCGACGAGCTCTGGGGGTACCAGGACGGCCGCTACTTCCCCGTCGTCGACCCGCTCGCCCCCACGTACATCCACGGCCGGCACTACCTCACCCACCGGCTGCACGCCGACGAACGGCCCGTCTGGGCCCGGCTCGTGAGCTGGATGGCGCACGAGCTCGACGTCGACATGAGCGTCGTCACCGACCGGGTGTGGGCCCGCACCATGGACGAGTACCGGGCGATCAAGACGGCGTCGCCGCTCAAGCGCGGCCGCCACCACCTGATGCGGCGCTTCCTCGTCTACGTCAACGACATGGTCGACGCCACCTCGTCGACCTTCACCCTGGAGGACCGGCCCGTCTTCCAGGACGTCACCCTCACCGAGCTGGCGTTCCGCTGCCCCGAGCACCTCAAGGACTCCAACAAGCCCGGCACCCACAAGGGCCTGCTCAAGGCGGCGCTCGCCGACCTGATGCCCGAGTCCGTACGGCACCGCCGCAAGCAGGGCTTCCCCACCCCCACCGACCCCCGCTACGTCCGGCGCCTGACCGAACTCGCCGACGGACTCGGCACCCCCTTCGGGCTGCCGCCGCTGCCCGACGCACTCCGCGCCGAACTGGGCGTCGGCGAATGGATGTTTCTCGCGTCCTCCGCCGCCTGGCTCGACCACCTCGCGGAGTTCAGAACCGAACCGAGGAGTCATGTTGAACCGTCCCGTACCCTCGTGGCGCTGGCAGATCCTGGAGCGCGCCGCCGACCTTGACCCGGTGCCGCCGGTGCTCACCGAGGCGGCGGCCCAGGACGGGTGCAACTTCACGGTGTGGCGGCCGACCGCGCTGCCCGCGGGCTGCGACAGCAGCGTCGGCACGCTCCGCAGGGAGGCTCCTCCCGGGCGGGTGGAGGCCGAGGGCCGCACCCCCTGGAGCGATGCCAACCCGGCCGGATACCGCACGGAGATCTCCGGCGGTGGGCGCCGGCTGCGCCTCAAGCAGTTCCACTACGACTGGGCCTTTCCCGCCGCGGACCACCCGTGCCTGTGGGGCAGCGAGACCAGGCCGTACGAGATCGGCGAGGGCCGGGTCGCCTGGCTCGGCACCGACTACCTGGGGCACCGGGCCGGCAGCGCCCGGATGGCCCGCACCACGGTCGAACTCTCGGTGCTCGAAGGCGAGTTCACCGACGAGGAGCTCGTAGCGCTGTTCGCGGCGCTGCGCCCCGCCGTGCCCGAGGCCGCGGAGCGGATCCTCGCCACCCCGTTCGCCGAGCTGAGCTACTGGGCCAGGCACCGGGCCGACATGGTGTCCGTGCCCACCGGCGTCTTCTCCTTCCACCGGCGCGACAAGAAGCACGAGGGCGACTGGATCCCCTCCGCCGACGTCGCCGCCTTCCTCGCCGCCCAGGGCGTTCCGGTGACCGCCGGCGGGTTCCGCGCGGAGAGCGCCGCGAACTTCGGGGACGGCGCCGCCGTCCGCGAACTGGAGGTCGTCTACGCCTCGCAGGACGGCGCCGAACTGCGCCTCACCGCCCAGCGCACCGGCGGCGGCCGCCTGGAGTTCCCGCCCGTCCGCGAGAAGCACCCCGCCACCGAGGAGCTCCACGACCTCGACGGCCGCCCCCTCCACCTCGGCCACGTCGACGCCGAGTACGGCGCCTGCGACGCCTGGTGGCAGCACCCCGACGGCTACGACCTCCGCCTGCTGGGCAGCGCCGGCACGGGCCTGGGCCGCGAGGCCTTCCTCGGCCTGGTCGCCGGCATCGACGCCGACCTCCGCCTCGCCGGGAACGCCGAGGCGCTGGGATGAGCGGGACGGGACGGGCCGTCCTCGACCCCGCCACCGGGCGTCTCCTCGCCCGCCTGAAGGACACCGACGGGTCCGGCGTCGACGACGCCGTGGCCCGCGCGGACACGGCCTTCCGCGGCGAGTGGGCCGACACCTCGCCGAGCCGGCGCGGCGACCTGCTCCGGAACCTCGGGGACCTGCTGCGCGCCGAGCGCGAGGTGTTCGCGGAACTGGAGCGGAGCAACGCCGGCAAGCCCACGGCACGGGCACTCGGCGAGGTCGACTTCGCCGCCCGGGTGCTCGACTGGTTCGCGGCGGCGGCCCGCCACCCGGTGGGGGAGACCCACCCGTCGGGCCCCGGCATGCGCGCGTACACCGACCGCGTGCCCGTCGGCGTCGTCGCGGCCGTCGCGCCGAACAACTACCCCCTGCTCCTCGCCGTGTGGAAGATCGCCGCGGCCCTCGCGTACGGCAACACCGTCGTGGTCAAGCCGGCGCCCGAGACACCGCTCTCGCTGCGCCGCCTCGTCGACCGCGCCGGCGAACTGCTCCCCGAGGGCGTGCTCACCGGCGTGTACGGCGGCGCCGGCACCGGCCGGCTGCTGTGCGGGCACCCGGCCGTCGGCATGGTGTCGTTCACCGGCTCGACGGCCGCCGGACGGGACGTCGCACGCCGCTGCGCCGACGGCCTCAAGCCCGTCTCGCTCGAACTCGGCGGCAAGAGCCCCGTGGTGGTCTTCCGCGACGCCGACCTCGACGCGGCCGCCCGGGCCGTCGTCACCGGATTCACCGGCAACACCGGCCAGATGTGCGTGGCCGCCTCCCGCCTCGTCGTCGACCGGGCCGTGCACGGCGAGTTCGTCGACCGCGTGGCCAAACTGGCCGCCGGCCTGCGGGTCGGCCGGTCCGCGGACCCCGCCACCGACCTCGGCCCCCTGATCAGCCGCGCCGCAGCCGACCGCGCGGCCGAGGTGGTCGAGGAGGCGGCGGCGAAGGGCGCGCGCGTCGTCCTGCCGCCCGAGGCCACCGGCGTGCGGCACGACCTCGACGGCGGGTTCCACGTCCACCCCGTGATCCTGGACGAAGCGCCGTCCGACAGCCGCGCCTGGCGCGAGGAGATCTTCGGCCCGGTGCTGTCCGTCGCCGCGTTCGACACGGACGCCGAGGCACTGGCCCTCGCGCACGACACCGCGTACGGCCTGTCGGCCTCCGTCTGGACGTCGGACGCCGACCGGGCCGAGCACTTCGGCCGGAACCTGCGCGCCGGCATGGTCTGGGTCAACACCTGGGGCGACACCGAGGAGACCGTCAGCGTCTCCGGCATGGGGCAGTCCGGGTACGGCCGCGAGCTGGGCCTCCACGCGGTGGAGGGCTACACCCGGCCCCGGGCCGTCTGGGTCGCCCACCGGCCGGGGAGGTAGTCGGCGATGGCGACCGCCACCCCGCCGCGGCTCGACTTCCGCAGCGACACCCGCACCCTCCCCGACGCCCGGATGCGCGCGGCGATGGCCGGGGCCAGGGTCGGCGACGACGTGTACGGCGACGACCCCACCGTCGCCCTCCTGGAGGAGACGGTCGCCGGACTCCTCGGCACCGAGGCCGCGCTGCTCATGCCCAGCGGCACGATGGCGAACCTCGTCGCCCCGCTCGCCGCGGCCGGCCCGCCCGGCTCGCCGCCGCCCCGGGTGATCGCCGGCGCCGACACCCACATGGCGTTCCTCGAAGCGGACGGGCTGCGCCGCTTCGGCGGAGTCGAGCTCGTGGCGGTGCCACAGCGCCCCGACGGGCTTCCCGACCCGGACGCCCTGACCGCGCTGCTCGCCGCGGGCGCGGAAGGACGGCCGACCGTGGTGTGCCTGGAGAACACCAGCATGATGCGCTCGGGCAACGCCCTCGACGCCGCCGCGACCCGCTCCGTCGCCGACCTCGCCCACCGGTACGGCGCGCACTTCCACCTCGACGGCGCCCGCCTCGCCAACGCGGCCGTGGCGCTCGGCGTCCCGCCCGCCGCACTCGCCGGCCCCGCCGACAGCGTGTCCTTCTCCGTCTCCAAGGGGCTCGGCGGCCCCGTCGGCGGACTCCTCTGCGGAACGCGCGCCTACCTCGCGCACGCACGGGAGGCGCGCACCTGGCTCGGCGGCTCCCTGCACCAGGCGGGCGTCGTCGCGGCACCCGCCCTGGTGGCCCTCGGGCGCCTGCCCGAGCTCGCCGCCGACCACGAGAAGGCCGCCGCCCTCGCCGACGGGCTCGCCTCGGTGCCCGGCGCCGAGGTGATGCGCCCGCCGCGACCGACGAACATGGTCATGGCCCGACTCGCCGGACTCGCCGCCGACGACTGCGCAACGCGCCTCGCCGAACACGGAGTTCGCGTCCTTCCGCTGCCGAACGGCCATGTCCGCTTCGTCGCGCACCGGTCACACGACATGATCAGTGTGCGCGCGGCCGTCAGGGCGCTGGCGGCCGTGGCGGCCACGCTGCCCACCGGGCCGGACCGACAACCGAACGAGCCCTCCCCGCACGGGGAGGCTCCGTGACATCGATGGAGGAAGCATGACCGACGTGCCACCGCGCGGACTGGAGGAGCGGCTCAAGGACACCCGCGCCAGGCTGGAGAACGACGTCGACCTGTGGGTCGCCACGTCCGGCGCCGAGGGCGGGGTCCACCTCATCCCCCTCTCGTACCTCTGGGACGGCACCGCGTTCCTGATCTCCACCCCCCGCGCCTCGATCACCGGCCGCAACCTCCTCGCCGACGGCCGGGTGCGCCTCGGCCTCGGCCCGACGCGCGACGTCGTGATCGTCGACGGCGTCGCCGAGCCGGTCGACGTCGCCGCGCTCGGCCAGGAGGCCGGCGACGCCTTCGCGGCCAAGACCGGCTTCGACCCGCGCGAACTCGACCAGCCCTACCAGTACTTCCGCATCCGCCCGCAGCGCACCCAGGCGTGGCGGGAGGCCAACGAGCTGGCGGGCCGCGGCCTCATGCGCGACGGGGTCTGGCTCGGCTGACCCGCGCGACCGCGCCACCCCGCCGCCGGCCGGTCACCCCCGTGACCGGCCGGCGGTCGTACGGGCCGGCCCGGTCCAGCCGTTCTTGACCGGATCTGAAGAGCCCTTTGCCAGGCTGCGACGGCAATGCATCCGTCGATATTTCTGGAAGGGCGAACATGGGGACAATCGAGGTTCCGGTCCTGATCGTGGGCGGTGGCGGATGCGGTCTGTCCGCCTCCGTCTTCCTGGCCGACCAGGGCGTCGACCATCTGCTGGTGGAACGGCACCCGGACACGTCGAGGATTCCGAAGGCGCACTATCTCAACCAGCGCACGATGGAGATCTTCCGTCAGCACGGCATCGCCGACGACGTGCTCGCCGAGGCGGCACCGCTGGAGATGTTCGGCAAGGTGCGCTGGCAGACCACGCTCGCGGGCGACGGTCCCATGGACCGCCGCCTGATCCACGAGATGGACGCCTTCGGCGGCGGCGAACTGCGCGAGAGCTACGAGGAGGTCGGCCCCGTCCTGCCGGCGAAGCTGCCGCAGATGTGGCTGGAGCCGATCCTGCGCCGCCACGCGGAGGAGCGCAGCCCCGGCCGGATCCTCTTCCACCACGAACTGACCACCTTCTCCGACGAGGGCGACCACGTCCGCGCCGAGGTGCGGAACGTCGAGACCGGCGAGGTCACCACCGTCAAGGCGCAGTACCTGATAGGCGCCGACGGCGGCCGCTTCGTGGGCCCCGAGGTCGGCATCACGCTGGACGGCCCGCCCGGACTCGTCAACACCACCACCGCGTACTTCTCCGCCGACCTGTCCGAGTGGTGGGAGGAGGGCACGCTCATCACCCACTTCCTCAGCCCGGAGGACCCCGACCTCTCCAGCAACCTCATCGAGATGGGACCGAGCTGGGGCAAGGCCTGCGAGCAGTGGGGCCTGCACTTCGCGCCCGGCCCGCCCGGACGCTGGGACGCCGAGACCGTCATCCCGCGCATCCGCGAGCTGCTGCGCCTGCCGGAGCTGGAGATCGAGGTCCACAAGGTCACCGACTGGATCGTGCACGCCCACCTCGCCGACCGCTACCGCGTCGGCCGCGTGCTGATCGCCGGCGACGCCGCGCACCGCCAGCCGCCGGCCGTCGGACTCGGCCTCAACACCGGCATCCAGGACGCCCACAACCTGGCGTGGAAGCTGGCCGCGGTCGTCAACGGCGGCTCGCCGGACAGCCTGATCGACACCTACGAGGCCGAGCGCCGCCCCGTGGGCCGCGAGAACGTCGACTGGGCCGTGTCCGCCGCGAGCCACCACCAGGTGGTCATCGACGCCATCGGCGCCGGCCACAACATCCCGGCCGGCCGTCGCGGGCAGCGCCTGGAGGCCTACTTCGACCCGTCCCCGAACGGCGACACCGTGCGGGCGCGGGCGCTGGAGATCTTCCACACCCACCGGGGCGGCTGCCAGTCGCTCGACATGGAGGTGGGCTTCGGCTACGAGGAGGGCGCGCTCGTCCCCGACGGCACCGAGCGGCCGGTCCGGGTCCCGATGCGGAACGTGCACGTGCCGACGTCCCGCCCCGGCCACCGGGTGCCGCACGCCTGGATCAGCCGGGACGGCGAGCTCCTCTCCACGATCGACCTCACCGGCACCAGCGGCTACGTGCTGATCACCGGCCCCGAGGGGACCCCGTGGGCGGAGGCCGCCGAGCGCGTGGCGGAGAAGTACTCCGTCCCGGTCGTCACGGCCCGCATCGGCGAGGGCGGCGACTACGAGGACGTCGACGGCGGGTGGGCGGCCGTCCGGCAGATCACCGGCGCCGGCGCGCTCCTGGTCCGCCCGGACGGACACGTCGCCTACCGCTCCACGGACGCCGCAGAGGACCCGGAGCAGGTCCTGACCGAGGTGTTCGCGGCCGTCCTGGACCGCTGACCCCCGCTCCCGGAACGACGAGAAGGGGCCGTGCCCGATCGGGCACGGCCCCTTCTCGTCGCCGTCGGTGAGGAAAGGCCGGTTCAGACGCCGACCGCGACCGCGCGCCCGGCGGCCTCCTTCTTCAGGAAGCCGAGGACCTGGTCGGCGGCCTTGCGGGCGGTGGCCATGCAGACGCCGACGCCCACGCCGTCGTACAGCGCGCCGCACACCGCGAGGCCGGGCTGGGTCGCCACCGACTCGCGGATCCGCTTCACCCGGTCCAGGTGCCCGACCGTGTACTGCGGCAGGGCGTCGTCCCAGCGGCTCACCCGGCTCGCCACCGGCGGGCCGGTCACGCCGATGGCCTCGGCGAGCTCGGCCGCCGCCACCGCGACCAGGTCGGCGTCGTCGCGCCGCAGCAGGTGGTCCTCGCCGAACCGGCCGAGGGCGCAGCGGACGATCTCCACCTCGCCGGCCAGGTGCGGCCACTTCACGGTGGTGAAGGTGACCTCCTTGACGAGCTTCCCCTCCGTCGCCGGCACCCGGTAGGCGGCGTAGCCGCGGCCGTGGAGGCCGCCGCCGGTGAACGCCGCGCGCGGGTAGGCGAGCGTCACCGTCGCCACGCTGGAGTACGGGACCTCGGAGAGCGCGGAGACCGCCGCGGAGGCGCCGGGGACGCCGGAGAGCAGACGGCCCGCGGGGCCGGCCGGCACGGCGACGACGACGGCGTCGGCGTCGAGGTACTCGGGGTCCGTGACCGGGCCCACGGCCAGCCGCCAGCCGTCGGCGGTCCGGGTGAGCTCCCGCACGGACGCCCCGGTGCGCAGGGACGCGTCCGGCGCGGCGGCCAGCACCTCGCGGACCAGCGTGGGCGGCAGCGAGCCGAAGCCGCCCTCCAGGGTGGCGACGCTCACCGGCGGCGGCTTCTCGCCCTCCGCGAGCACCGGCGTCAGCGAGCCCGCCGCGTCCGCCAGGGAGACGTGGTTGCGGGCCGCCATCGCCAGCGGCGTCAGGGTCGCCTCGAACGACAGGTCCTCGGCGCGGCCGGAGAACACGCCGGCGAGGAACGGGTCGACGAGGCGGTCCACGACCTCCTGGCCGAGGCGCCCGCCGACGTACGAGGCGACCGAGACGTCGCCCTCGCGGTCGAAGGAGGGCAGCGCCAGGTCCTGGCGGGCCCGGTCGAGCCCGGCGGCGGACAGCACGCCGGACCGGGCCAGGTCGTCCATGTCGCACGGCACGCCCATGAACTGACGGTCCGGCTGGTGCCGTATGCCGTCCTTGGTGAGGATCGCCGACGCGGTGACGCCCGCCGACATGATCCGCTCGCCGAGTCCGGCCTCCTTGATCAGGCCGGTGGTCTTGCGGCGGTTGGCGTACAGCGACTCGGCGGCCTCGTCGACCGGCACCCCGGCCACGTCGGAGACCTTGAGCTTGCCGCCGATCCGGTCCGAGCCCTCCAGGAGCGTCACCCGGACCGGTTCGTTCCGCAGGTAGAACGCTGCCGCAAGGCCCGCGATACCACCCCCGACGATGACCACGTGGGGCTTTCCGCTCGCCTGATCCCGTTCGCTCCCGGCCATTCCACCAGCTCCTTGATGAATGATGCATACGGTGTCGTAGGGCCCGCCCGGCGCCGACGGGTCGGCGCCGAGGCAGGCTTCGGCAGTCTGACCGGGCGTCCCGGAACCCCGGTCGAGTGCGGCTGGACTAGGCCCGCGACGAGGACCGCCCGCCGGTGCCGAACCAGCGGGCGAGGGCCTCGGTGAGGTCGTCGACGCTGCCGGGGGAGGTCCAGGCGACGTGGCCGTCGGGGCGGACCAGGACCGCGTCGAGCGCGGCCTCCGGGGCGGCGGCCCAGGTGCCGGCGACGACGTCGACCCGGTCGGCCAGGTCCTCCGCCTGCTCGGCCGCCGTGCCGCCGTCCGTGGTGATCAGCAGGCCTCGCCCGGTGCGCAGCAGGTCGGCGACCCGGGCGCGGGTGCCGTCGGGCAGGTCGACCTCGCGGCCGGGCGGCATGCGCAGGCCCAGCAGCGGGTGGTCGCCCTTGCCCAGGTCGTAGCGGACGCCGAGGTTGCTCAGCATGCCGGCCAGGTGCTCGGCGGCGTCCGGGTGGGAGACCAGCTCGGTCATGATCGAGCGGACCGGGTCCATGTCCTCGCCGGTGAGCCGCAGTTCGATCGCCGCGCGGGCGTTGCGCGCCAACTGCTCGCCGACCGGGTGGCGTTCGGCGTGGTAGGTGTCGAGCAGGCCCTCGGGGGCGGTGCCCTTGACCGTCGCGGCCAGCTTCCAGCCGAGGTTGACCGCGTCCTGCACGCCGACGCTGAGCCCCTGCGCCATGGCCGGGGGCTGGATGTGCGCGGAGTCGCCGGCGAGGAACACCCGGCCGCTGCGGTACGCGGCGGCGGCCCGGGAGGCGTCCGTGAAGCAGCTGATCCAGCGGCACTCGCCGTGGTGCAGGGACTCGCCGGTGAGGCGCTGCCAGGCGTCGGCGAGGTCGGTGAACGTGAGGGAGTCGCGGTCGCGCGGCGGCGTCCCGGCCTCGTGGACGACGACGCGGGTGACGCCGTTCTCCAGGTCCATCGCCATGATCATGCTGCCGCCCGGCAGGTTCTCGCCGATGCGCCGCTTGCGGGTCTCGATGCCGGTGACGTCGGCGGTGAGGAAGCCGCGCCCGCCGGGCGTGCCGGGGAAGTCGATGCCCGCCAGCTTGCGGACGGAGCTCCGCCCGCCGTCGCAACCGACGAGGTACGCGGCGGCGGCCTCGGCGGAGCCCTCGGGGCCGTCGAGGGCCACGACGACGCCGTCGCCGTCCTCCTCGAAACCGGTCACCTCGTAGCCGCGCAGGATCGGCACGCCGAGCCCGGTCACCCACTCCTCCAGCATCCGCTCGGTGCGGAACTGGGACACGCCCCGGTGCCCGTAGTGGTCCTCGGCCAGCGCGGAGAGGTCGATCGGCACCCCGCCGAAGTGGCTGTCGGCGGGCTCGGTCGCGCCGAGCCCGCCGAGCAGGCCCCGCTGGTCGAAGCACTCGGCGGTGCGCCGGGTGAAGCTCGCGCCGCGCGACTCGCGCGCCGGGGCGAGCAGCCGCTCGTAGACGACGACGTCCACGCCGCGCAGGCCGAGTTCGCCCGCCAGCATCAGCCCGACGGGCCCGGCGCCGACGACGATGACATCCCGGGCTGTGTCCCTGGGCATACGGAAGCTCCTTGGGTCGAGGGGGCCGGTCAACGGCCGGCGGTCTGGGGGACGCGGGCGGTGCCGAACCAGCGGCCGAGCGCCTCGGCGAGGCCGTCGGCGCCGCCGGGGGAGGTCCAGGCGACGTAGCCGTCGGGGCGGACCAGGACCGCGTCGAGCGAGGCGACGGCGTCGGTGCCCGCGCCGGCGTCCGGCTCGGTGATCCAGGTGCCGGCGACGACGTCGACCCGGTCGGCCAGACCCTCCGCCTGCTCGGCCGCCGTGCCGCCGTCCGTGGTGATCAGCAGGCCGCGCCCGGCGCGCAGCAGGTCGGCGACCCGGGCGCGGGTGCCGTCCGCCAGGGCGAGTTCGCGGTGCGGCGGAAGCCGCAGGCCGAGCAGCGGGTGGGTGCCCTCGCCGCACGCGTACCGGATGCCGAGGCCGCTCACGATGCCGGCGACCTGCTCCGCCGCGTCCTTGTGGGCGAGCAGCTCGCCCATGACCTCGCGGATCGGGTCCATGGCGTCGTCGCCGAGGTAGACCTTCTGCGCGGCCCGCGCGTTGCGGATCAACTCGGCGCCGACCGGGTGGCGTTCGGCGTGGTAGGTGTCGAGCAGGCCCTCGGGGGCGGTGCCCCTGACCGTCGCGGCCAGCTTCCAGCCGAGGTTCGCGGCGTCCTGGAGGCCGGCGCTCAGCCCCCAGGCGGCCAGCGGCGGGATCTCGTGCGCCGCGTCGCCGGCCAGGAGCACCCGGCCGCGCCGGTACTCCGCCGCGTTCGCCGCGGAGTTGCCGGTCGCCCACAGCCACTGGGGCTCGGCGTCGTCGATGGACTCGCCGGTCAGCCGCCGCCAGGCGGCGGCGACCTCGGCGAACGTCAGCGCGCCCGGCGTCGGGCGGGCGGGCAGGGACGGGTCGTGGACGACGATCCTGAGGCGGCCGGGACCCACCGGGGTGCACACCACCATGCAGCCGCCGGGCAGCCGCTCGCCGATCGGCCGGGGCCGCAGGGCGACACCGGTGATCTCCGCGGTGTACATGCCGCGGGTGGCCTCCCAGCCGGGCGCCGCGATGCCGGCGAGGGCGCGCACGGTGCTGCCCGCGCCGTCGCAGCCGACCACGTAGCCGGCGGTCTCCTCGCCGGGGCCCCCGGGACCGTCGTACGCGACGACGACGCCCTCGGCGGTCTCGCGGAGGCCGGTCACCTCGCGGCCGCGGCGCACCGGGACGCCGAGCTCGTCCAGCCAGCCGCCCAGCGCGTCCTCGGTCCTGGCCTGGGACAGGCCGAGGACGCCGCTGTGGTCCTCGTCGAGCATGCCGAGGTCGAAGCGGACGCCGCCGAAGTGCCCCATCGGACCCCACCGGAACTCGCCGAGCCGGGAGAGCACACCGCGCTGCCCCAGGGTCTCGGCGGCCCGCCGGTTGAAGCCGAGGGCCCGGGATTCCCCGCTCGGCTCCGGCAGCTTGTCGTAGACGACCACGTCCGCGCCGCCCAGCCTCAGTTCTCCGGCGAGGAACAGGCCGACGGGCCCGGCACCCACCACGATGACATCGGTTGTTTTCATCATTAAGACCCTCTGCGCAGTGGCAATGGTTGGCCATGGTGAAGCTACTCAGCGCCGTGTTCGACTGCAATGAATTGAATGCGGGCACGCGGATGCGGCGTTCAACCGAGGAATAGGCGTGCTTGAACGCCGATGTTGAACGCTTGAACGCCGGAGCTGAATGGCAATGTCGGAGGTGCTCCCGGCTTTTGCCTCTTACTAACGTCAATGCATGAGCAATTCGGCGCGCCTCACGTGGAACGCCCCTCAGGAAAGGAAATGACGTGCCGGACGGGAAGATCGCGCTCATCACGGGCGCCAACAAGGGCATCGGGTTCGCCGTCGCGCGGCAGCTCGGCGAGCAGGGCGTCACCGTCCTCGTCGGCGCCCGCGACGAGGTCCGCGGCAAGGAGGCCGCGGACGCCCTCGTCGCCGACGGCGTCACCGCGGTGCCCATCCGCCTCGACGTCACGGACCCGGCCTCCGTCGCCGAGGCCGCCGCCGAGATCGAGCGGCGGTACGGCCGCCTCGACATCCTGGTGAACAACGCCGGGATCGCCGGCGGCTTCACCGGCACGGCCGACGAGGCCACCGCGGCCGACCTGCGGGAGGTCTACGAGACCAACGTCTTCGGCGTGGTCACGGTGACCGGCGCGCTGCTGCCGCTGCTGCGCCGCTCCGAGGCCGGCCGCGTCGTCAACCTGTCCAGCCACGTGGGCTCGCTGACCCTGAACGCGAACCCGGGCTCGCCGCTCGCGGGCCTCGACATGATCGCCTACCAGTCCTCGAAGACCGCGCTGAACGCGCTGACGGTCGCCTACGCGAAGGCGCTGCGCGGGACCCCGATCAAGGTCAACGCCGCCCTCCCAGGAGTGGTGGCGACGGACATCAACCATCACCGCGGCCACCGCACACCCACCGAAGGAGCGGGGATCGCGGTCCGGCTCGCCCTGCTCGACGAGGCCGGCCCGTCGGGCGCGTGCCTTGCGGACGACGGAACCGTGCCGTGGTAGCGCGGCGCGGCTCCGACCGAGAGTCACCCACAGAGAAAGAGGAACGACTGTGCTGCAGATAACGATCGGCGACCTCCAGACCATCATGCGCCAGTGCGCGGGCGAGGCCGAGGACGCGCTGCCGCTCGACCAGGCCCCCGACAGCCCCTTCGACGAGCTGGGCTACGACTCCCTCGCGCTCCTGGAGACGTACAGCCGGATCGAGCGGGACTTCGGCATCGAGCTCAACGAGGACGAGATCGGCCTCGTCAACACCGCCGGGGACCTGGTCGAGTTCGTGAACTCGCTGCTCCAGCTGAAGGTCATGTCGGCGGCCTGATCCCGCGCGGGATCGCGGCCGCTCGCGGCCACCCCATCGGAACGTCACGCCGGGCGGGGACCCGGCGGGCGACACACACGGAGGAAGACAGTGGCGGTTGAAGGAACGATCCTCGTGCTCGGCGGTACGGGCCGGCAGGGCGGGGCGGTGGCCCGCGAACTCCTGCGGCGCGGCGCCACCGTGCACGCCCTGGTCCGCGACCCGGGCAAGGAGGAGGCGCGGGCTCTGGCGCAGGCGGGCGCCGTCCTCGTCCGGGGCGATCTGGACGACCCGGCGTCGCTGCTCGCGGCGATGGAGGGCGTCGACGGCGTCTTCAGCGTCCAGACCTTCCGCGGCCCCGGCGGCTGCGAGGCGGAGGTGCGGCAGGGCAAGGCGGTCGCCGACGCGGCGGTCCTGGCCGGCGTGAAGCACTTCGTCTACAGCTCGGTCGGCGGCGCGGACCGGGACACCCGGGTCCCGCACTTCGAGAGCAAGCTGGAGGTCGAGGAGTACCTGCGGACGCTCGACCTGCCGACGACGGTGCTGCGGCCGGTCATGTTCCACGACATCCTCCTCGACATCGCGCCGCGCCCGGTGGAGGGCGAGCTCGTCCTGTCCATGTGGCTGGACCCGGAGACGTCCGTGCAGCTCATCGCGACCAGCGACATCGGCGTCTTCGCCGGGGAGGCCTTCGAGAACCCGGAGGCCTGGCTCGGCCGGGTGGTCGAGATCGCCGGCGAGGACCTGACGGGACCGCAGATGGCCGCGGCGTTCGAGGCCGCGTCCGGGGTGCCGACCCGCTACCAGCAGCTGCCCATCGAGCCGCTGCGCGCCCACCGCGAGGACCTCGCCAACATGTTCGACTGGTTCGAGCGCGACGGCTACCACGCCGACCTGCCCGAACTCCGCCGCATCAGGCCGGACCTGGTCTCCCTGGAGGCATGGCTGAGCGACAACTGGACCGCTCCCCTCGTGGGGGCCCGACGCTGACGACACGGCTCGCGGTGCTCTCAGGAGAAGATCGGATCGCGGGTACGGGTGCGCTTGAGCTCGAAGAACCCGTCGGTCCCCGCCACCGCGAGCACACCGTCCCAGAGCCGCACGGCGGCCTCGCCGCGCGGGGTCGGCGTCACCACGGGACCGAAGAACGCCACGTCCCCCACCGCGACGACGGGGGTCCCGACATCGGTGCCGACGCGGCCGATGCCGTCCTGGTGCGAAGCCCGCACCGCGGCGTCGTACGCGTCGGACCCGGCCGCTTCGGCGAGGGCCGGGTCCAGGCCGGCGGCGGCCAGCGCCGCCGCGTAGGTGGCCCGCTCCTTGGGCGCCTTCCCCAGGTGGAACAGCGTGCCGAGCTCGGTGTACAGCGGGCCGAGGACCTCGGGGCCGTACTCCTTCTCGGCGGCGGCCAGGACCCGGACCGGCTCCATGCGCAGCGCCAGGTCCCGGTGCCAGCGCTCGGGCAGGTCGGGGCGCCCCTCGTTGAGCACCGTCAGGCTCATGATGTGCCAGCGGACGTCGAGGGGCCGGTGCCGCGCGACCTCGTGGATCCAGCGGGAGGTCAGCCACGCCCAGGGGCAGGTCGGGTCGAACCAGAAGTCGACCGGGGTCGGGGTGGTGTGCGGCAACGTCGGCTCCTCGATGTGTCCGTGCTCGTGTCCGTCGGCGCGATCAGTAGTTGCCGAGGCCGCCGCAGACGTTCATGGCCTGCGCGGTGACGGGGGCCGCCGCGTCGGAGACGAGGTACGAGACGAGGCCGGCCACCTCCTCGGCGGTGGAGTAGCGGCCCAGCGGGATCTTCGCCTCGAAGCGCTCCAGGATCGCCGCCTCGGAGGTCTCGAAGTGCGCGGCGTAGCCCTGGCGGACCCGCTGCGCCATCGGCGTCTCGACGTAGCCGGGGCAGACGGCGTTGACCGTGACACCGGTCTTCGCGAGCTCCAGGCCGAGCGCCTTGGTGAATCCGATGACACCGTGCTTGGACGCCGAGTAGGGGGCGCCCAGGACGACACCCTGCTTACCGCCCGTGGAGGCGATGTTGATGATGCGACCCCAGCCGCGCCCGACCGGGTCACCCTTCTTCAGGACCGCGCGCGTCATCAGGAAGACGCTGTTCAGGTTGGTGTCGATGACGTCGTACCAGAGCTCGTCCGCTATCTCCGCGGTCTCGCCGCCGCCGCTGCGGCCGGCGTTGTTGACCAGGATGTCGATCCGGCCGTACCGCTCGACGACCTCGCCGACCAGGCGGTCGACGTCGGCGGGCTTGCGGACGTCGGCGGCCAGGCCGTCGGCGTCGTGACCGGCGGCCCGGAGCTTGGCGACCGTCTCCCGGACGTTCTCCTCGTTCCGCGCGCAGACGAAGACCCTGTGCCCCTGGCCCGCGAGATTCTCCGCGACGGCCAGGCCGATGCCGCTCGTTCCGCCGGTGATCAGCGCTACCTGCTGTCCGTTGTCGGCCATTCCGCCTGCTCCTTATCGGGATGTATGTGGGGCCGTGACAATCTGGCAAGCAGGGCCGGAATCCCGGTCGAGGAGCGGTGGAGGTCGCTCTCCGTTCAACCGCACCGATTCACCGGTTGAACGTTCGAGTCAACAATTTCAAAAGTGTCTGGTTGCGGGTCCGAGAAGCGCCGACCTATCGTCTGGAAATCCACGAAAAAGGCGCTCCGGAAGGAAAGTCATGTCCGAAAAGACCGAGGTCCGCGACCAGTCCGACTCGTACGCCCTGCTCAACCTGATCCAGGGCGCCGTCATTACCCAGGCCCTTTCCGTCGCGGCCAAGCTCGGTGTCGCGGACGTCCTCGCCGACGGGCCGCTGTCCGCCGGCGACATCGCCGGGCGCGTCGGCGCCGACGCCAAGGCGACCCACCGCATCCTGCGCGCGCTCGCCGGCCACGGCGTCTTCGCGGTCGGCTCCGACGGCCGCTACGAGAACACCCCGCTCTCCGACAAGCTCCGCGAGGACGCCCCGGACTCGATGCGCGGCTTCGCCGTCCTGATGAGCCACCCGCTCCTGCACGAGGAGTGGGGCCACCTCGCCACCACCGTCGAGACCGGCGAGCCCAACCTCCCGAAGCTCCGCGGCATGGGCGCGCTCGACTTCTTCCACGCCACCCCCGAGTACGCCAACGTCTTCTTCCAGGCCTTCGGCGGCCTCTCCCTCTCGGAGACCGGCCCCATCCTGGACGCCTACGACTTCACCCAGTTCGGCACCGTCGTCGACGTCATCGCCGGCCGTGGCAACCTCCTGGCGGGCATCCTCCAGCAGGCCCCGGACGTCAAGGGCGTGCTGTACGACTCCGAGGTCGCCACCGTCGACTCGCAGGCGCTCTTCGAGGAGGCCGGCGTCGCCGACCGCTTCACCATCGAGCACGGCGGCTACCTCGACAAGCTGCCGTCGGGCGCCGACGCCTACGTCTTCAAGCACATCATCCACGACTTCTCCGAGGAGGACGCCGTGACCGCCCTGCGCAACGCGCGCGAGGCGATCGCCCCCGGCGGCAAGCTCCTCGTCATCGAGTACGTGCTCCCCGAGAACAACGAGAACCACCTCGGCCACACCATCGACCTCTGGCTGATGCTGATGCTGGGCGCCCAGGACCGCACGCTCGCCGAGTACACCGAGCTGTTCGCGAAGGCCGGCTTCCAGGTCACCCGCGCCGTCCCCACCAGCGCGCCGATCTCCGTCATCGAGGCGATCGCGGTCTGATTCCGCGCACCGCCGCTTCCCCCATCCCCAGAGGTCGAGGCTCAGGACAGGAAAACATGGATACCGATGTGATCGTGATCGGTGCGGGGCCCGCGGGACTGACGCTCGCGGCCGAACTCCGCCTCGGCGGCGCCGACGTCGTCGTCTTCGAACAGCGGGGGGAGCGGAGCTGGGAGTCGCGCGGCATCGGCTTCACCGCACGCGCCACCGAGATGTTCCACCAGCGCGGGATCCTCGAACGCCTGGAGAACATCGAGGTCACCCGGCAGGGCCACTTCGGCGGCCTCCCCATCGACTACGGAGTGCTCGAGGGCTCGCACTTCGGCGTGCGCGGCGCACCCCAGTACAAGATCGAGGAGATGCTCGAGAACCGGGCCGTCGAGCTCGGCGCCGACCTGCGCCGCGGCTACGAGTTCACCGGCTTCACCGAGGACGGGGACGGCGTCACCGTCACCGTGCGGGGACCGGAGGGACCCGAGGAGCACACCGCCCGCTACCTGGTGGGCTGCGACGGCGGACGGAGCACCGTCCGGCGCCGGGCGGGCTTCGAGTTCGCCGGCTCCGACGCCACCCGCGAGATGTACCTGGCCGACGTGCGCGGCTGCGACATCAAACCCCGCATGATCGGCGAACTGCGCCCCAACGGCATGGTCATGGCCGCCCCGCTCGAAGAGGGCTACACCCGCATCATCGTCTGCGAGAACGGCGCCTCGCCCGACCGCGGCCGCGAGGTCACCTTCCCCCAGGTCGCGGACGCCTGGCAGCGCCTGACCGGCGACTCCATCCACCACGGCGAGACCCGCTGGGTGAGCGCCTTCACCGATGCCACCCGCCAGGCCACCGAGTACCGGCGCGGCCGGGTGCTGCTGGCCGGCGACGCCGCCCACATCCACCTGCCGGCCGGCGGGCAGGGGCTGAGCGTCGGCGTGCAGGACGCCTTCAACCTCGGCTGGAAGCTGGCCGCGACCGTCCGGGGCACCGCCCCCGACGGCCTGCTCGACACGTACCACGCCGAACGCCACCCGGTGGGCGTCCGGCTCCTGCGCAACACCCTCGCCCAGGGGACGCTCAACCTCACGGGCAAGTCGGTCGAGCCGATGCGGTCCGTCATGGCCGAGCTCATCGCGCTCCGGCCGGTGGCCCGGCACCTGTCCGGCATGGTCAGCGGCTTCGACATCCGGTACGCGAGCGGAGCCGAGGACGCGGCGCACCCGCTGCTCGGCACCCGCCTCGCCGACCGCGAACTGGAGCTCGCCGACGGCGGGCACGACCGGACCGCCCGGCTGCTGCACACCGCCCGCGGCGTCCTCATCACCGCCGACGCCACCGGCGCGGCGGCGGAGACCGCCGCCGGCTGGTCCGACCGCGTCGACGTGGTCCGGGTGACGGGCTTCCCCGCGGGACCCGAGGAGGCCGGCGCGCCGACCGAATCGGTCCTCGTCCGCCCCGACGGCTACATCGCCTGGACCGCCCCCGACGGCGGCGAGCTCCGGGCAGCCCTGCGCCGCTGGTTCGGCGACGCCCGCTAGAGGCCCCTTACCGAGAGGAGAAGAAACGTGACCGAGAACGCGGTACGTGAAACGGAACACGAGATCACCGTCTCCGCCCCCGCCGAACTGGTGTACGCACTGATCGCGGACGTCACCCGGTGGCCGGAGACCTTCCCCCCGACCGTGCACGCCGAGGTCGTCGAGCGCGACGGCGACGACGAGCTCATCCGGCTCTGGGCCACCGCCAACGGCACCGCCAAGACCTGGACCTCCCGCCGCGTCCACGACGCGGCCGGCCGGAGCGTGACCTTCCGCCAGGAGCGCTCGCAGCACCCCGTCGGCGGCATGGGCGGCGCCTGGATCGTCGAGCCCCTCACCGCCGACTCCTGCCGGGTCCGCCTGCTGCACGACTTCCACGCGGCCACCGACGACCCGGCCGACCTCGACTGGATCAGCCGGGCCGTCGACCGCAACAGCGCCTCGGAACTCCAGGCCCTCAAGGCGAGCGCCGAGGCCGCCGGCCCCGACGACCTCCTCGTCTTCGACGACACCGTCACCGTCGAGGGCAGCGGCAAGGACGTCTACGAGTTCCTCAACGACGCCCAGTTCTGGCGCGAGCGCCTCCCGCACGTCGCCCGGGTCACCCTCGACGAGGACGAGCCCGGCCTCCAGATCCTGGAGATGGACACCCGCACCAAGGACGGCTCCACCCACACCACCAAGTCCGTCCGCGTCTGCAAGAGCGCCACGACCATCGTGTACAAGCAGATCGTCCTGCCCGCGCTCATGACCCTGCACACCGGCCGCTGGCTCATCGAGGACCGCCCCGGCGGCGGCGTCACCGTGACCTCGCGCCACACCGTGCGGATCAACACCGACAACATCACCACCGTGCTCGGCGAGGGCGTCACCGTCCAGACCGCGCGGGAGTACGTCCAGACCGCGCTGAGCGGCAACAGCCTCGCCACCCTGCGCCTCGCCAAGGCGTACGCCGAGGGTGTCGGCGGCGGGCGCACGGCGCAGTGAGACCGCCCCGGGCGGACGCGCGGGTCGTCGTCGTCGGCGCGGGCCCCGTCGGGCTCCTGCTGGCCTGCGAACTGAGGCGGGCCCGGGTCGAGACGGTCGTCGTGGAGCGGCTGGCCCGGCCGATGACCGAGTCGCGGGCCAGCCAGCTCAGCACGCGCACCGCCGAAATCCTCCACGAGCGCGGCTTCGACGCGCTGCTCGCCGGGGCCGCGCACGAGCCGCGCACCCACTTCGGCGGGCTCGGGTTCGCGCTCACCCCGGTCGACAGCGCGTACGGGGGCAACTGGAAGGTGCCCCAGTACCGCACCGAGGCCGCCCTGGGCGAGCGCGCGGCGGAGCTCGGCGCGACCGTCCTCCGCGCCCACGAACTCACCGCGCTCACCGAGGAGTCCGACCACGTCCGCTGCACGGTCGACGGCCCCGACGGGCCCCTGACCCTCCGCGCCGCGTACGTGGTGGGCTGCGACGGCTCCCACAGCACCGTCCGTCGCCTCGCCGGCATCCCCGCCACCTCCGCACCGGCGACCAAGGAACTCCTCCGGGCCGACGTCACGGGCCTGACCGTCCGCGACCGCCGGTTCGAACGCCTCCCCGGCGGCTTCGCGGTCGCCATGACCCGCGACGGCGTCACCCGCGTCATGGTCCACGCGTTCGGCACGCGGCCCGCCGCGCGCTCCGGACCACCGGCCTTCGACGAGGTCGTCCACGCCTGGCGGCAGGTGACCGGAGAGGACATCTCCACCGGCACCCCCGTCTGGCTCGACGCCTTCGACAACGCCAAGGGACAGGCCGACACCTACCGCCACGGCCGGATCCTCCTCGCCGGCGACGCCGCCCACTGGCACCCGCCCGTCGGCGGCCAGGCCCTCAACACCGGGCTCCAGGACGCCGCCGACCTGGGACCCCGGCTCGCCGCCGCCGTCCACGACGGCGCCGCGCCCGAGACCCTCGACACCTACCACCACACCCGGCACCCCGTCGGCGCACGGGTGCTCCAGCACGTCGCGGCCCAGGAGCAGCTGATGCTCGACGGCCCCGGGATCGAGCCGCTGCGCACGGTGCTCTCCGAACTGATCGGCCTCGACCCGGTCCGCGCCCACCTGACGGCGAGGGCGAGCAACCTCGACCACCGGATCCGAAGAACACACGGGAAGTACGGACACGCATGGAAGGCAGGGAAAGACAGTGACAGCGCAGGACTTTGACACGGACGTCATCATCGTGGGGGCCGGCCCCACCGGGCTCATGCTCGCGGGCGAACTGCGGCTCGCGGGCGTCGACGCCGTCGTACTGGAGCGGCTCACCGAGCCGATGCGCCAGTCGCGCGCACTCGGCTTCTCCGCCAGGACCATGGAGGAGTTCGACCAGCGCGGACTCCTCGGCGCGTTCGGCGACATGGGCGTCATCCCGATCGGCCACTTCGGCGGCATGCCGCTCGACTACACCGTCATACCCGGCGGCAACTTCGGCGTCCGCGGCGTGCCGCAGGCCCTCACCGAGGCGATCATCCACAAGTGGTCGGCCGGCCTCGGCGCGGACATCCGCCGCGGCTGGGAGGTCACCGGGGTGACCGGGGGCGCCGACGGCGTCGAGATCACCGCCGACACCCCGGACGGACCGCGCACCCTGCGCGCCCGTTACGCGGTCGGCGCCGACGGCGGCCGCAGCGCCGTCCGCAAGCTCGCCGGCATCGACTTCCCCGGCCACGAGGCCACCCTCGAGATGCTGATGGCCGACGTCACCGACGTCCAGGTGCGGCTCCGCCCCACCGGCGAGCTCGGCGACGCGGGCATGGTCGTCGTCCTCCCCGTCGGCCCCAACACCACGCGCGTCGTGGTCTTCGAGCGCGGCGCGGGCGTCCGCCCGACCACCGAGCCGCCCACCTTCGAGCAGGTGGCCGACGCCTTCAAGCGCGTCACCGGCGACGACATCAGCACCGGCAAGCCCGTGTGGCTCAGCTACTTCACCGACTCCAGCCGCCAGGCCGCCCAGTACCGCAAGGGCCGGGTCTTCCTCGCCGGCGACGCGGCGCACACCCACATGCCGATCGGCGCGCAGGGCATCAGCGCGGGCCTCGGCGACGCCGTCAACCTCGGCTGGAAGCTCGCCGCCGAGATCAAGGGCACCGCCCCGGAGGGCCTGCTCGACACGTACCACACCGAGCGGCACACCGTCGCGGCCCGCATCCTGGCCAACACGCTCACCCAGCGCAGCCTGTACCTCGGCGGCCCCGAGATGGACCCGATGCGGGCCGTCTTCGCCGAGCTCCTCGCGTACGACGACGTCCGCAAGCACCTCGTCGGCATGGTCACCGGCCTCGACATCACGTACGACGCCGGCGCCGGCGAGCACCCGCTGCTCGGCCGCCGCCTGCCGGACTTCGCCCTCACCGGCCCGGCCGGCGGGGCGACCGCCTACCAGGCCCTGCACGGCGGGCGCGCCGTCCTGTTCGTCCTGGACGGCGACGCCGCCACCGCCGCCGCGGCCGGTCCGTGGAGCGACCGGGTCGACGTCGTCACCGCGGCCGCCCGCCCCGAGGGCGCGCTCGCGGACGTCGACGCCGTCCTCGTCCGCCCCGACGGCTACACCGCCTGGATCGCCACCGACGGGGCCGCCGGCCTCACGGACGCCCTGAACCGCTGGTTCGGCGCGCCCGGCGACGCCCGCTAGGACACCTCGACGCCCCGCGCCGCGGGGCGTCCGCCCTTCTTATCCAAGGAGCCACCATGCCGATCATCAGCCCCGAGGCCGGGCACCTGACCGTCCTCAACCTGTTCAAGACCGACTCCCGCGACCGCGTGGACACGCTCGTCACGGAGATGAAGAAGATCGTCGACGTCGCCGCCTACCCGGGCTGGATCTCCAGCACCGTGCACCGCGGCGAGCAGAACCCGGGCACCCTCAACTTCATCCAGTGGCGCGGCATGGACGACCTGGAGTCCCGCTACAACGACAGCGAGTTCAAGCACCACACCGTTCCGGTCTTCCGCGAGATCACCACCTACGTGCGCCTCATGCAGAACGAGGTGGAGTTCACCCAGCGCCACCCCGAGCTCGGTGACGCCACCGAGGTCTCCCCGGAGCGCGACGACTACACCGTCGTCGAGATCCTCGGCGTGAAGCCCGCCCAGCAGGCCGCCCTGGTCAAGGCCTACGGCACCACCCACGACTGGCTGGTGGACGTCCCCGGCTACCGCTCGCAGAGCGTGCTGCGCGGCATCCGCTCCCGCAACCTGGACGGCGGCGAGGGCACCCTGGCGACCGTCGGCACCGACAACGACTTCGTCATCGTCTACTCCCAGTGGGCCGACAAGGCGGCCTACGACGCCCACCGCAACCAGGCCGAGGCCGACTGGTCCGCCGCCCGCAGCGCCTTCCAGAGCAAGCAGTACTCCCTGATCACCAGCATCGACTGGAACAGCTACCGCGCGGTCCACACCCGTTCCGCCGAGCCGGCGACGGTCTGACCTCCCGGACGCCGCAACCACGTGGGGCCCCTGGCTTTCGCCAGGGGCCCCACGTGGTTGCCGGTGCCTCCGCGCTAGGCGGCGATCATGTCCCAGTGCCACTGCGAGTCGAACGACGCGACCTCGATGTGCGCGCCGTCCGCCACCATCGCGGCCGCCAGGCTCGTCGCCCGCGCGATGAACGCGGACACCCGGTCCGCCGCGAGCAGGTCCTGCTCGTCGAACGGCAGCCCCTCGCAGCGCAGCAGCCGCAGGTCCATGAACCCGTTGAACGTCCGGCCCAGCACCTCCACCGCCTGCGGACTGCGCACGGTGAACCGCACCTTGGCCGCGACGTGGCCGTTGTGGTGCTGGTCGGAGTAGTACGCGATGTCCGGGATCGCCGGCGGCACGAAGTGGTCCCGGGCCGCGATCTCGGGCACCTTCGGCAGGTTCCCGACGAGGAAGTGCCACGAGTTGTACTGCATCCGCGAGGAGATGGCCCACGCGGTGTCCGCCAGGTGCGACACGGAGCCGCCGAACAGCCGCCGGGACTCCGGCGACGGCACGACGCAGCAGAAGAAGTGCGGGATCTCCCACGCGGCGATCTTCGGGAACTCCTCCGCGCGCAGCGCCTCGATCAGCGCCGGCAGCGAACGCATCCCGCGGCTCATCGCGAAGTCGGCGTCGAACACCGCCGTCGCCGCCCGCACGGTCTCGTACACCAGGGACTCCAGGCCCGAGCCGAACTCCCCGTGCGGCTCGGCCAGCCAGCCGGGCGCCGCCGCGAGCTCCGCGGTCAGCTCGGCCAGCGTGGAACCGGAGAGCGGCAGCCGCTCCCGCACCCGGGCGCACAGCGCGGCCTCCAACTGCTCCGCGTCGTCCTTGACGGGCCCGGCGACCCGCTCGATCTTGTGCATGAGCGGGCCGTAGATCTCCCGGTAGAGCCGGACCCTCCCCATCAGCTCCCGCCGCCGGGCGGCCAGCGCGTCGGCGAGCCCGCCGAGCGCGGCCACCCCGTGCGAGGCCGGGGCCGGCACCGGGGGCAGCGTGGTGTCGGCCGCGTTGTACGCGGTCCGCGTCCGCTCGAAGAGGAGCGCCACGTGGTCGAGCGTGAGCTGCGTCCCGTTGGCCTCCTCGATCCGGCCGTAGCCGGACGAGCGGACGAGGAGCGTCAGGCAGACGACCAGCAGCACGTCGCTGTCCGACCACAGCTCCAGCGGGACCGCCGCCAGCGTGCTCAGCGCGCAGTCGGGGTGCCCCGGCCGCAGCGTCTTGCCCGTCAGCGTGTTGCGGTCGCGGAAGTTGGTGTACTGCCGCTCACCCGCGTACAGGATGAACGGAGCGGTCCGCAGGGCCGCCTCCGTGAGGTTGTCGAGCAGCTCGCGGCGGCCGTCCGAGCCCGCCGCGAGCAGGTACTGGCGGCAGTCGGCGACCGAGGCGTGCCACCGGTCGTCGGCCAGGGCCAGCTCGACCTGGTAGTCCGCGAGGTCCTCGGCGGTCCACGGCACCCGCAGGACGCCGTCGACCAGCTCGGCCTCGCCGCTCAGCGGGCCCTTCGACGGGACCCGGACGACCAGCCGGCCGCTCTTGTCGAGACCGATCTCGCCGAGGAACGCGGTCGCCGCGCCCTCGGACCGCTCGGCGGCCCGGGCGTCGTCCCGCCACGACCGGCCGACGAGCACCTTCAGCGCGGTCTCGTCCGCCACGGGCAGCGCCCGCAGCTGGATGTCCGCCGGGACGTGCCCGGCGAGCGTGAGGAGGGTGTCGACGGCCGTGGCCAGGTCGGGGGCGTCGACCGCCCGCTGCCACGTCTGCCGCAGCAGCGCCGGGAACCCGGCGTCCTCCGGCACCTTGTAGTCGGGTTCGTCCGCGGCCCCGGCCGCGCGGCCGCGCCGGCTCGGCCGCCGGCTCTGCCGCGCCTTCGCGAGCGCCGCCCGGCGGGGGAGGGTGCCGTCCCGCTCGGTGGGGAAGGTCATGCCGTACCTCCCGCGGTCAGGTCGATGTGCTCCCACATGCGGGCCTCGGTCGCGGTCCAGTCCTCGTCCACGTAGATGCAGTCGACGGGGCAGACCATCACGCACACGGGGCAGCCCGAGCAGAGCTCGGGCACGATGACGACGTTCAGTCCGTCGTCGAAGACCGCCCCGAACTCGGACGGGCAGCTCCGCAGGCAGGTGTCGCAGGTGATGCACTCCGACGTCTCGATGCGACGCGGAGCCTTCTTCCAGTTCTCGTCCCGGGTCCGCGAAGCGATCCGCTCCGCGCGTCCCGTGGTGGTCACGGAAGGAGTGTCCTTCACCCTCGCCATGAATGTGCTCCCCTCACAAGAGTCGTAACCTCAACGGGTGTTCGTGTCGATCGCGCCGGAGATGCCGTCCCACAGACGGGTCCGGGCCGCGAGCGCGCGGTCGATGGTGGCCTCGCACTCGTCCCACTTGGCGGCGTCGTCGCCGCACAGGTCGGCCAGCATCTGCATGGCCATCGGGGTGTGCTCCTCGGCGTCCACCTGGATGTGGCGGCGGAGGTAGTCCACGAAGGTGGACAGCGTGCCGTGGCCGGCGTCGAGCGCGGCCACCTGGTCGAACATGTCCGGGATCAGGTCCTCGCGGCCGAACGCGAAGGCCGCGGCCTGGCAGTGCACCGGCGCGTGGTCGATGAAGTCCCAGGTCGTGCCCACGAATTCGGCCACCGAGCGCGGCACGCCCGCCTCGTCGAGGGCGGCCGGGACGGGGCGGCCCGCGCGCAGCAGGCCGATGAAGGCGTCGATGCGCGTGGTGTCGGCGCCCGCCTGGCGCATGCCGTCCACGTACAGCTCGAAGTGGCTGATGAAGCCCTCGCCGAGCTCGTCGCTCTCCTCGACGAGGACGATGTCGTTGATGAGCCGGCGGCTGCCGGTGGAGGCCGACGGCAGCCACGGCACCTCGACGCACGTCAGCTGCCGCTGGAGGGACTTGAGCAGGGACATGAAGTCCCACACCGCGAAGACGTGGTGCTCCATGAAGGTGACGACCGCGTCCACCGAGTCCAGCTGGTGGTAGATCGGGTGGCTCAGTACCTTCTGGCGGGCCGGCTCGATGGCGCCCTTGAGCGTCTCGATGGCCGGGTGGGTGCCATCCCATTCGTACCGCGACATGATGGTTCTCTCCTTCGGATCGGGGCTGGATGTCGGGCGTGCGGTGTGCGGGTGTGCGGGTGTGCGGGTCGGGCGTGCGGTGTGCGGTGTGCGGGTCGGGCGTGCGGGGTGTCTGCGGGGCGGCCGGTCAGTAGGCGCCGAAGTACTCGCGGTGCTCCCACTCGGTGACCTCGGCCGCGGGGCCGCCGGGGAGTTCGGCGGCGCACCAGGCCTCGAAGCGGGCGGCCTCGCTGTCCTTGAGCTTCGCCAGGCACTCCTTGAGGGGCGCGCCGAGCAGCCGTTCGGCGCTCTCGCTCGCGCGGAAGGCCTCGACGGCCTCGGGCAGGGACCTGGGCAGCGGCGGGCGCGGGACGCGGTCGGCGGGCACGCCGGACAGCATCCCTTCGAGGCCCGCGTGCAGCTGGGCGGCGATGGCGAGGTACGGGTTGGCGCAGGGCTCGCCGACGCGGTTCTCGACGTGGGTCGAGCTGCCGCCGCTGAGGACCCGGACCATGGCGCTGCGGTCCTCGAACCGCCAGTCGACGGAGGTCGGGGCGAGGGTGAACTCGGGGGAGAGCCGCCGGTACCCGTTCACGGTCGGTACGGACAGCAGGCAGAGCTCGCGGGCCCGGGACAGCAGTCCGCCGATGTAGGCCTGGCCCTCGGCGGAGATGGCGTCCTGGAGGCCGTCGCCCTCGGCGAACAGGTTGACGTCGGTCTTGGTGCTGCTGACCGACTGGTGGAGGTGCCAGCCGCTGGGGTCGAAGCTGTCCAGGCGCGGCAGCGTCATGAACGAGGCGTGGTGGCCGCGGCGCCGGCACTCCTGCTTGAGCTGGGTGCGGAGCAGCAGCATCGCGTCGGCGGCGTCGAGCGCCAGCATCGGGTTGAAGGTCGTCTCCAGCTGCCCGGGGCCCGACTCGTGCTCGAACGACCGCAGCGGCAGGCCGAGCCGGACGAGCATCGCGGCGAGCGGGTCGGCGATGTCGGCGACCGAGTCGTAGGCGCTGTCGAGGTTGAACTGGTAGCCCGGGTTCACGGCCTCGACCTGGGGCGCCGCGCCCTGGCGACCGAAGCCGTTGCCGGCGTTCCCGACCGGGCCGCCGGTCAACTTCGTGAGGTACCACTCCAGTTCGAGCCCGATGACGGGCGCGAGGTCCTCCCGCTCGTACGCGGCGCAGACGCGACGCAGCACGTTCCGGGCGGAGAGCGGGTGCGGGGTGCCGTCGCGCAGGTACTCGTCGCCGAGGACCCAGGCGGTCCTGGCGCCGTCCCTGGGCAGCACCTGGAAGGTGCGCGGGTCGGGGACGAGGACGAAGTCGCCCGCGCCGAGCAGCTCGCCGACGCCCACGCCGGCGTCGGCGAGGAACTCGACGGCGACCGCGTGGCCGGTGTCGAAGAGGAACGGCCCGGCGCTGAAGTCCATGCCGTTGCGCAGCACCGAGCGGAAGACGTCCGCCGGCACCGTCTTGGAGCGGGCGAGGCCGTGCGGGTCGCAGAACACGACCCGGACGAGGTCGACGTCGTCCAGCTGGAGCTCGACCTGCTCGGCCGCCGCGACCTGCCGGTCGTCCCAGAGCCCGAACTCGGCCACGAACGAGGGGCGTCCGACGCCGCTCTCACCGCCGATCCGGGACCACGATCTCGAAGCCATGATCAGTTGCCTTTCGCTGTGACGCCGGGACGGGTCAGGGTGAGGCCGAGCGCCGTCGACAGGAGCCCGGCGGCCGAGAGGGCGAAGAGGTCGTCGTCGGCCGGGGCCGCGGGCGCGGGGGCCGGGACGGGGGCGGGCGCGGGGAAGGGGCGCCCGGCGTCCTTGGGGAGCGAGGCGAGTGCCGTCCGGAGGAGTGCGGCGGCGGAGGACATCAGGTCGTCGTCGAGCGTCCTGGGCGTCATGGTCGTCTTCCTTCCGTCGTGCTGCCGGGGGGAGTGAGCGTGAGGCCGAGCGCGGTCTCCAGGAGGCCGGCGGCCGAGAGGACGAGGCCGTCGTCGCCGACGCGGCCCACGAGTTGGAGCCCGACGGGCAGCCCGGCCGGGGTGAGGCCGACGGGCAGCGACAGGGCGGGCTGACCGGTCAGGTTGAAGGGGTACGCGGCCGGGGCCCAGGACAGCCACCGCAGGTCCGCGGGGTCGGCGGCCCACGGCGGGGCGATGGCCTCGGCGGCGAACGCCTCGATCGGGACGGTCGCCATGACGAGGAGGTCGTACGTCTCCATCACCGAGGCGAGCCGGGTCCGCAGGGCGAGCCGGGCCGCCTCGGCGCGCGCCACGGCGGCGCCGCTCAGCGACCGCCCGTACCGCACGACCGCCAGCCGGCCCTCGTCGCACCAGGGTTCGTCCTGCGGCGCCGTGCCGTGCGCGTCCGCGGCGGCGAGGATGTCGACCAGCGCGCCGTACGGGTCGGGGAACGGGACCCCGATCCGCTCGACGCGGTGCCCGAGCGCCGCGAGGACCGGCAGGACGCCCTCGGTGGCGTCGCGGACCGGCCCCGACGTCCCGGGGAACTCGATCCAGCCGACGCGCAGCGGGCCGAGCGCCGCCGGGGCGGCGGGCGGTGCGGCACCCGAGTCGGGGTCCCGCGGGTCGGGGCCCGCGAGCACCGCCATCATCTCGGCGGCGTCCGCCACGCTGCGCGCCAGCGGCCCGACGTGGGAGAGCCGTTCGGCGCACGCCGGCACGTACGGGATCCGCCCGTACGACGGCTTGAAGCCGACGACACCGCAGAACGCGGCGGGAATGCGCACCGACCCGGCACCGTCGGTGCCGAGCGAGGCGGTGCACAGTCCGGCCGCGACCGCGGCCGCCGACCCGCCGCTGGAACCGCCGGCCGTCCGGTCGAGCGCCCAGGGGTTGCGGGTGGGGGCGCCGAGCCGTCCGACGGTGCTGGCGCTCCACCCGTACTCCGAGGTGGTCGTCTTCCCCACCACGATCGCGCCGGCCGCGCGCAGCCGCGCCACGGCGGGCGCGTCGGCGGCGGTACGGTGGTTGGGCAGCAACGACCCGCGCCGGGTGGGAAGTTCCTTGGTCTGGATGAGGTCCTTCACCGACACGGTGACGCCGAGCAGCGGCCTGCCGCGGAAAGCGGCCGGGCCGAGCCGGGCGAGCAGCCGGTCGGCCGCCGCGGCCTCCCGCAGCGCACGGGCCTCGGCCACCTCGACGTACGCACCGAGCTCCGGGTCCGTCCCACGGATGGCGCCGAGCACGTCCTCGACGTGCCCGGCGACCGTGGAATGACCTTCGAGAAGTAATTGGCGTGTTTCCTGAATGCCGTGGCAGATCGGCTGCCTGCTCTTCGTTGCGGTGGACTCTGACACGAGACCACTACAAGTCATCGGCTGAATTCCTGGCAACTTACGGATTGTCTCGGCGTTGCATCTGCTGCATTCCGCACTTGAACGGGATTTCTTGCGAAGGGGAAGGTCGGAGAGCAGCATGTTTCCGAGGTAATTCACCGTACTGACACGCACTCACACGCTACTTAATCGCACAGGAGAAGACCCGATGAGTCCACGGATGGACAACCCTTCGCTGGTCGTTCCCGGCGCCCTGCAGCCCCTGCTCGACCTGACCGAGGTCATCGGCAACGTCGGCGTGCCGCAGACGACCCTCGACCTGGTCCGGCTGCTGGTCAGCGAGATCAACGGCCGCGTCTACACCCTTGAGGACATCGCGGACAAGGCGGACAAGCGCCTGGCCCAGGTGTCGGACTGGCGCAACCAGACCGTCTTCGACGACGCCGAGCGCTCCGCCCTCGCGATGGCCGAGGCCGTCACCCTGATGACGGACCCGGTCGACATGGCGCCGGACGAGGTCTGGGAGGAGTCCGCCAAGTACTACAACGACGAGCAGCTCGGTGCCATCGTCATGCACATCGGCCTGGTCAACTTCTGGAACCGCGTGAACGTGGCCACCCGCCAGGAACCCGCGGCCTTTCGCTGAGGAAGGGGACACGGCACCGTGCTGAAGCTCATCAACGCCGGTCTCGGCAGGACCGGCACGACGTCCCTGCAGGTGGCCCTGGACCGGCTCGGTCTCGGCCCCTGCTTCCACATGTTCGACATCGTCGGCGACGAGCGGCGCCTCGAACAGTGGGAGAAGATCGTCTGCGGCGGCGAGGCCGCCGACTGGCCGGCCCTGTACGAGGGGTACACCTCCGCGGTGGACGGACCCTGCGCGGTCTACTACCGGCAGATCGGCGAGGCGTTCCCCGAGGCGAAGGTGATCCTCACGGTGCGCGACGCCGAGGGCTGGTACAAGAGCACGTACGACACGCTCTACCAGTTCGTGCTCAAGAGCGCCGAGCACCCGCCGGAGCCCGGCTCCCGGCAGGCGCGGCTGCTGAACGTCACCAGCACGATGGTGTGGGACGGCGTCTTCGACGGCCGGTTCGAGGACAAGGACCACGCCATCGCGGCGTACCACCGCCACAACGAGGAGGTCGTGCGCGTCCTGGGCGCGGACAACGTCCTCGTCTACGACGTGAAGCAGGGGTGGGAGCCGTTGTGCGCCTTCCTCGGCGTCGACGTCCCCCAGGAGGAGTTCCCGCACGCCAACGACTCCGCGGCCATGCGGCAGCGGATCGCCGCGGCGGCCGGAGCCGGCCCGGTCTCCGCCGGCTGAGTCAGCGAGGAGCAAGCGGTGTTGATCACGGAAATGGCGGTCCCCGGCGCGTACCGCGTCGAACCCGAGCCGCTGAGCGACCGGCGCGGGTACTTCTTCGAGTCGGTGAAGACCAGCGCCCTGCTGGAGGCCGGCGGCTGGGAGTTCTCGGTCCGCCAGGTCAACTACTCGGTGTCGAGGCGGAACACCCTCCGGGGCATCCACGGCACCAAGGTCCCGCCCGGCCAGGCGAAGTTCGTCACGTGTGTCCGGGGGAGCGCGCTCGACATCGCCGTCGACCTCCGCGTGGGCTCACCGACGTTCGGCCACTACGACGTCACCTACCAGAGCCCGGAGTCGGGAACGGCGGTCTACCTGCCGGACGGGGTCGGCCACGCCTTCCTCGCCCTCACCGACGACACGTGCATGAGCTACCTCTGCTCGCAGGAGTACGTGCCCGGGACGATGATCGACGTCGACGCGCTCGATCCCGAACTGGCACTGCCGTGGGACCTGACGGAACCCCCCATCCGCTCGGACAAGGACGCGGTGGCCCCCACCCTGGCCGAGGCCGCGGCCGCCGGCCTGCTGCCGACCTACGAGCAGTGCCTGCCGCGCCCCTTTCTCGTCCTCTGAACGGAATCGGGTAGCGGGCGCGGCGGATGAACGCAAGAATTCGGATGTGATATCGCGCCGTGAGGCGCGGGAAATGTGTGGAGGTGGAGATGGCGGAGACCAAGCGCAAGCCGGGTACGCCCGGTGCGTTCTCCCGGTGGATGCAGAAGCGAATGAACGCCCGAATGATCCGCAAGGTTCGCGACGGCAAGGCCACGTTCATGGGCATGGACGTGCTCATCCTCAACACGGTCGGCAGCCGCAGCGGCCAGCCGCGGGTGACCCCCGTGGCCTGGTTCGGTGACGGCAAGGACGCCTGGCTGAGCATCGCCTCGGGCGGCGGCACCCAGAACCCCGACTGGTACACCAACCTGATGGCCAACCCGGATCGGGCCACGGTCGAACTCCCCGGCAGCGCGCCGGTGAAGGTCACGCCCGTCAAGCTCGCGGGCGAGGAGCGGGAGGCCGCGTGGAAGCTCATCTCCACCGCGCAGCCCCGGATGATCAAGTACCAGAGCAAGTCCGAGCGGCAGTACCCGATCGTCAAGATCACGCCCAGGTAGGGCCGCCCGCACGAAAGAACGGCAGTCGGTGTCCGCGGACACCGACTGCCGTTCTTTCGTTTCCGTCTTCAGTCTTCCGTCTTCCGTCTTCCGGCCTTCGGCCCCGCGGGCCCCGCCGGCCGCTCAGTGAGCGGCGGCGGCCGAGGCGTGCGCGCGGATCCGGGCCATCAACTCGGCCTGCCGCACCAGGTCCTGGTGGTGCTTCGCGCGCGCCGCCGGATCGACGACGGCGTCGTGGAAGGTCGAGAACACCCCGAGGAACTGGTCCGAGGCCGGCGCCGCGATCCGGGTCACCCGGTCCCGCTGCTCCAGGACCAGCACGGGGCGGGCGTCCCGCGACGGGGTGAAGGCCCACTCCAGCGTCAACCGCCCCTCGGTGCCCCAGAGGTCGTACGTCGACCGGTAGCTGTGCGACAGGCCGAAGGAGCAGTTCGCGGTGACGCCGGCGTCGTCGCGCAGCAGCGCCACGCCCGACACGTCCACACCGAGCTCCGGGGCGAACTCCAGGCCGGCCCCCAGCACCGTCGGCGCGCCGCCCAGGTACTCCTGGGCCGCGCGCACCGGATAGCAGCCGACCTCCCACAGCGACCCGCCGCCGAGCTCCGCCTGGTACTTGATCCCGTTCGGGTCGGTCGGCGGAATGCCGAACACGCCGTTGAAGGCACGGAGTTCGCCGATGGATCCGTCGGCGAGCAGGGACCGCGCCAGATCGTGCTGGGGGTGCCGGAGGAACGCGAAGTTCTCCATGACGAGCAGTCCGCGCTCCTCGGCGAGCGCCACGAGTTCCCGCGCCGTCTCCTCGGTGGAGACCGCCGGCTTCTCGATCAGCACGTGCTTGCCCGCCTTCAGTGCCCGGCGCGCCCACTCGGCGTGCTCGCTGTTGGGCAGCGGGACGTAGACGGCGTCGACGCCGGGCTGTTCGAGCAGCCGGTCGTACCCCTCGACGGCCTCGCAGCCGAACGGGGCCGCGACGCCCTCGGCCTTCTCCCGGGAACGGCTCGCGACCGCCACCAGGTGGAACGGCGACTCCTGGATCGCCGGGAGGGCCCGCCGCACGGCGATGTCGGCGCACCCGATGACGCCGATGCCGATGCCGGGCTTCCGATCGGATTCCTGAACGGGTGTCAGAGCTTCCATTTTCACAGATCCACCTATACGACAAGAGGAATTCGCGTGCCTGAACCGGGATGAGGTCAGCATGGAGAAGCGGCGCAATGTTCGTCAATGGCGCCGGTATTGACTCTTCCCGGCCCCGAGTGAGGTGTCTTTCGGCTGTGCGTTCTCCCGATATAAAGTGCGGGCATCCGCCAAATTGGCACCGAATAGATTGAGGAGGCGCCACGGTGAAGGGCATCATCCTGGCCGGCGGCAATGGTACGAGGCTCCATCCGATCACCCTCGGTGTATCAAAGCAAATGCTCCCGGTCTACGACAAGCCGATGATTTACTACCCGCTGTCGGCACTGATGCTGGCGGGGATCACCGACATCGAGATCATCACCACCCCCGATGACCAGGAGATGTTCCGCCGGCTGCTCGGCGACGGCTCCTGGCTGGGCATCAACCTGACCTACGCGGAGCAGGACAAGCCCCGGGGGCTCGCCGACGCGTTCCTCGTCTCCGCCGACCACATCGGCGACGACTCCGTCGCCCTGGTCCTCGGCGACAACATCTTCCACGGCTACGAGTTCGGCCCCATGCTCCAGCGCGCCTCCCAGGACCTGAAGGGCTGCGTCCTCTTCGGCTACCCGGTCCGCGACCCCGAGCGGTACGGCGTCGGCACGCTCGACGACCGGGGCCGGCTGATCGCCCTGGAGGAGAAGCCCGCCAAGCCGCAGACCAACCTGGCCATCACCGGGCTCTACCTCTACGACAACCAGGTCGTGGACATCGCACGGGAGCTGAAGCCGTCGGAGCGCGGCGAGCTGGAGATCACCGACCTCAACCGCGTCTACCTGGAGCGGGGCGAGGCCACGCTGATCCCGCTCGGCCGCGGTTTCGTGTGGCTCGACACCGGGACCCACGACGCGCTCATGGAGGCCGGCGACTACGTCCAGGTCCTCGAACACCGGCAGGGCGTGCGCATCGCCTGCCTCGAGGAGATCGCCTGGCGCATGGGCTACATCGACCGCGAGACCTGTTACCGACTGGGCAGCCGCCTCGCGAAGTCGTCCTACGGCCGCTACATCATGGAAATGGCCGAGGCGGGCTGACCCCGAAAGGGCCCCGAAAGGGCCCGGAAAGGCCTGGGAAAGGCCCGGAAGGGACCCGGAACCAACTGATCCGCATTCTCACGGAAGAGGTTCGACCTCCATGAAAATACTGTTCACCGTCGGTGGCAGCCAGGCGGCCGTCTTCGGCGTCTCCCCCCTCGCCGCGGCCGCGCGGAACGCGGGCCACGAGATCCTCCTCGCCGCCGACGAACCCCTGATGGCGGCCGCCGCCTCCGTCGGCCTCCCCGCCGTCTGCATCACCCCCGAGCGCATGCGGTACGGCCAGGAGGCCATGACCGCCGCCGTCCGGCTCGACGCCCTCCTGGAGCTCGCCGGGTCCTGGACCCCCGACCTGGTCGTCGGCGGCCTCTCGCACGTCCCGCGGCTGCTCGCCGCCCAGCTGAAGGTCCCGTACGTCCGCCACATCTGGCACATCGCCCCGATGGCCCGCCGCGACCGCACCGCCGTGGCCGAACTCCAGCCGGAGCTGGAGCGCCTGGGCCTGGCCGCACTGCCCGACCCCGACCTCTTCATCGACCTCTGCCCGCCGTCCGTCCGCCCCGAGGGCGCCCCCGCCGCGCGGTCGATGCGCTGGGTCCCCCGGGTCAGCCAGCGCCGCCTCGAACCGTGGATGTACACGAAGCCCGAGGGCCGCCGCCGCGTGCTCATCACCGCCGGCACCCGCAACCTGATGCTCGACACCCCCGGCAGCTCGCTGCGGAAGCTGGTGGACGAACTGACCGGGACCGGCGCCGAGGTGCTCATCGCGGCACTCCCCGAGGCCGCCGAGAAGTACGGCTCCGAGCTCGGCGACGTGCGCATCGGCTGGCTGCCCCTCGACGTGGTCGCCCCCACCTGCGACCTGGCGGTCCACCACGGCGGTGCGACCACCGCGATGACCCTGGTCAACGCGGGCGTGCCGCAGGTGATCATCCCCGACAACGGGTACGGCAAGGCCGTCGCGGAGTCGGTGGCGGGCTTCGGCGCCGCCCTCATGGTCGACAAGCACCGCCTCGCCGGACGCGACGCCGACGAGGTGATCGCCGAGGCGTGCCGGACGATCCTGTCGGACCCCGGCTACGCCGAGCGGACCCGGCTCCTCGCCGCGGAGTCCGCCTCGCTGCCGACGCCGGCCGAGGTGCTCCGCGACCTCGAAGCGCTCGTCGCCGCCTGACCGCACCACGGAAAGGGCCGGCCGGTCTCACGACCGTCCGGCCCTTCCGCGTACCCCGGACCCCCCCCGCACGCGCGGGCACGCGCGTCGCCCCGGGACCGCGGGGTCCCGCCCCCTGGCACGGGCACATGAATCGCCCGTGCCCGCGTCGCCCCGGCCCCCCCCCGCGGGCAAGCGAATCACCCCGGGACGGCGAGTCCCGGAACTCCCCGCGCGGGGACGCGAATCGCCCCGGGACCGCGGAGAGGGATTCTCCGCGGTCCCGGGGCGACGGGCGTGCGTCCACCGTGCGGTGCCTCAGCGGGAGACGAGGGCCTCCAGCTTGGGGACGATCTCGCCGGGCGTCGGCAGGGTCGAGATCTCCTTGGCGAGGAACTGCGTGCGCTCGGTGTAGCTCGGGTTCTCCAGGAGCTCCTTGCAGGCGGCCGCGATCGTCGCGCCGGGCGCCTGGTCGGGCTGCTCCTGCACCGGCCACAGCGTCTTGCCGGCGCCGAACCCGGTGATCGCCTTGGCGATCGACTCCCGGTGGTAGTTCGGGGGGAACTCCGGGGGGTTCTCCGGGATGATCAGCTGCGGCACACCGTTGGCCATCAGGGTCGTGGCCGTGGTCGCGCCACCGTGGTGGACCGCCAGGTCACAGGTGGACGCGGCGACGTCCATCGGGATCCAGCCGACGCGGGCGTCGCCCAGCTGCCCGCCGAAGCGCTCGGCGGCACCGGGGGAGGCGGCGATGAGCACCTCGGCCCCCAGCTTGTTCAGCTCGCTGACCAGCAGCGGCATGGACCAGCCCGGGTCGCGGAACATCAGGCTGCGGAAGCCCGAGGTGACGAGCACACGACGACGGCCTTCCGGCTTCGTGTACATCCAGCGCTCCAGGCGGCGCTGCGGGTTGCTGGGGATCCAGCGGATCGGCTGGGCCGTGGGGTCGTGGGACGGCCGCAGCGACGGCGGGGTGGAGTCGAGGAGCAGGTCGGGCTTGAGCAGCCCGTCCACGCCCAGGCGCTCCAGCTCGGGCCGGAGCTCCGCCTCCGCGCCCGGGTCGATGCCGGTGAGCGGGATGCCCAGGTACTCGACCTGGCGGACGTACGGGACCTTGAGGTGCGCGGCGAGCAGCATCGCCGCGTAGCTCTGCGAGCTGCCGACGATGACGTCGGGGGTCCAGTCCTTCGACAGCTCGAGGAGGGACTCGACGCCGGCCAGGCCCATGCGGGCGAAGCCGCGGCCCTGGCCGAACATCTCCTCGTCACCGAGCTCACGGGGGAACCGCAGACCCTTGCCGGGGTTCGTGATCCGCATGAAGTGCCGGATCGGGTCGACCGTGTAGCAGAACGTGGGAATTCCGATGGCCTCCGCGGTATCCACCCACGGTTCGTGGGCGGCCAGCATGACCTGGTGACCCGCGTTCCGTGCGGCCGTCGCCAGCGGTGCGGCGGCGTAGAAGGTGGCCTGGCTGCCCGTGGTGATGAACAGGATTTTCATGGCACTCCGGATGCTTTTCGTGAGACGCGGCCTGACGTATTTGTGAACAGCACCGATGTTCCACAGCGCGCGCTTTTTCTGTCAAACAGCCTCGAAAAGGCGAGAGCGTTCGATTGCGGATTCCGCGCAGTTGAACACGGTGAACACTCGACCCTGTTGCCGCCGCACCGGGTCCTGACCACCATATGGTCAGGACGTGCAGGCGAGAAAGCCTCTTAAAAAGCGGATACAGAAAGTCGGTGGTCTCCATGAACACGCTGATCTACAACGCCCGAATGGCTCTCCGGGACGTCATGGAAGTCAACATCTACACGCAGGGCAACGACAAGGTGTATCTGACCGTTTTCCCGGACCTGATCTGGGAGGGCACCGAGGAGACCCACACCGAGAAGGTCGTCCACGGCATCGTCGAGCGGCTGCACGACATGGACCTGGCCCTCGCCGGCGGCGACGACGACATCCGGACCCTCGTGAACTCCGGCGTCGTGGAGATCGTCCGCAAGGTCGCCTGAAATCCGGTGCGCCGCGCCGTCGTTTCCGGCGGGCCCGCGGCCATTCCTGAGGAGGTACGACGGTCGTGATCGCTCGTTATGCATTGCCCGAGATGGCGGAGCTCTGGTCCGACCAGGCCCGCTACACCACCTGGGCCGAGGTCGAGGTGCTGGCCTCGGAGGCCCAGGCGCTGCTCGGGCGGGTCCCCGAGGCCGCCCTGGAGGACATCCGGCGGGCCAGGGTGCCGGCGGCGGCGCGCGTCGCGGAGCTGGAGCGGGAGCGGGACCACGAGATCCTCTCCTTCCTGTCCGCGTTCTGCGAGGACCTGCCGGACGACTCCGCCCGCTGGGTGCACCTCGGGATGACGAGCTACGACCTGGTGGACACGGCGCTCGGGCACACCCTGGCCCGGGCCTGCGACCTCCTGATCGGCGCGGCGGAGCGGCTGCGCGGGGTACTCGTCGACAAGGCGGTCGAGCACTGGGACACGGCGTGCATCGGGCGCACCCACGGCATGCACGCCGAACCCACCACCTTCGGCCACAAGATCGCCGGCTTCGCCTTCGCGGTCGACCGGTCGGTCCGGCGCCTCGTGGACGCCCGGGAGCAGGTCGCGGTGGGCACGATCTCCGGCTCCGTCGGGACGTACGCGCTGATCGACCCCTTCGTCGAGCAGCACGTGTGCGCCGCGCTCGGCCTCGGCGTGGAGCCGGCGCCCAGCCAGGTCGTGGCCCGCGACCGGCACGCCCAGCTCGTCCAGGCGATCGCGACCCTCGGCGCCTGCGTCGAGCAGATCGCCGTCGAGGTCCGGCTGCTGTCCCGCAGCGAGGTCCGCGAGGTGGAGGAGCCGCGTACGGCCGCCTACCAGGGGTCGAGCGCCATGCCGCACAAGCGGAACCCGACGACCAGCGAGCGGCTCTCCGGCCTCGCCCGGCTGCTGCGCGGCTACGCCGGGACGATGCTGGAGAACGTGGCGCTCTGGCACGAGCGGGACCTCTCCCACTCGTCCGTCGAACGGGTCGTCCTGCCCGACGCGTTCACCGTCGCGCACTACCAGGTGACCGCGGCGGCCGACCTCGTCCGGAACCTCCAGGTGTTCCCGGACCGGATGCGGTCCGCGATCGACCAGACCAACGGCCTCGCGTACAGCTCCGCCGTCCTCGCCGACCTCCTGGAGGGCGGCAGCGAGCGGGAGAAGACCTACCGCATGATCCAGGACGCCGCGAACGGCGAGGACTTCTTCACCCTGCTCAGGACCGAGGGGATCGAGGCCGATCCCGTCGGGCCCGAGCGCTACCTGGTACACCACGACGTCATCTACAAGCGGTTGGAGAACCTTCGTGAGCTGGAGCATTGAGCGGGAGAACGGCCCCGACCTCGACCTCGGGGACGTTCTGCGGGTCTACCGCGAGTCGGGCCTCGGCGAGCGCCGGCCGATCGAGGAGACCGAGCGCATGGCCGCCATGGTGCGCAACGCCAACCTGGTCGTCACCTGCCGCGTCGACGGCGAGCTCGTGGGCATCGCCCGCAGCATCTCGGACTTCTCCTACGTGACCTACCTGTCCGACATCGCCGTCGTCCGCGACCACCAGCGCTCGGGCATCGGCCGCGAACTCATCGACGCCACCCGCAAGGAGGCGCCGACGGCCAAGATCGTCCTGCTCTCCGCGCCCGCGGCGGCCGAGTACTACCCGCACATCGGCTTCACCGCCCACCCGTCGGCCTGGGTCCTGAACCCCTGAACCCCTGAGCCGCCCCCGTCCGTCGGTGCCCGCGTCCGTCCCCCGGCGCGGGCACCGGCATGCTCGCGAAGACGCCTCTAGTGGTGCCCGCCGCCGTGCAGGTGCGCAGCCGGGGTCACCACGAGGGGGCGCATCATGTGCTGCTCGTGCTCCAGCATGTGGCAGTGGTGCACGCCCCGGCCGACCACCGGGAAGCGGACGGCCACGGTGACCAGTTCGCCCGGGGTGCCGTTCGGGCCGGGCACGATCTGGCCCGCCGTCCCGACCCGGACGACGTCCTTCTCCCCGAGCTCGTGCGGCTCCAGCACCGACGTCGCCTTGAAGGCGATCGGCCGGGCCGAGCCGCGGGCGATCCGGTCGAAGCCGGTGATGTCGTAGCTCTCCCGGGACATCACCTGGAAGTGGGCCAGGTGGATGTGCATGGGGTGGGGCGCGGCCGTGAGGTTGAGGTACTTCCAGATCTCGGTGCCGCCGTGCGCCGTGGTGATCGTGTTGCCGTCGTCGTACGCCATCGAGGTCCGGCGCAGCGTGGTGACGGTGCCTTCGGCGTTCCGGACCTGGACGACGCCGGCGGCGGGGAAGACCAGGCCCGCCGGGTCGATCTCCTCCATCTCCCAGAGCTCCGGCGCGTTCCCCGTGCCGGGGCCGACCGTCACGATCCACCGGTGCCCGTGGTCGTGCGGCAGGTCGTCGTGGGTGAGCCGCTTGAAGGTGGGGGAGAGGACCTCGGGCGGCGTGAACCGCTTCGAGGGCTTCCGGTCGGCGACGCGGAACTGCATGACGTCGGGTTCGAGGAGGTCGTTGCGCCGGTCGGGGGCACCGGGCGTGACGCCCTGGAGGGTGTTGACCAGCTTCACCGCCCGCCCGCGGAACGCACTGAAGTCGACCAGCACGTCGACCCGTTCGCCGGGGGACAGGTTGATCGCCCCGTCCACCGCCACCGGCCGGTCGATCAGGCCGTGGTCGGTGCCGATCACCTGGAACGCGCCCGGCACGGGCACGCCGTCCGCGAGGAGCATCAGCCGGTAGATCCGGGAGTTCGCGGTGTTGACGATCCGGAAGCGGTACCAGCGCGGATCGACCTCCAGGTAGGGCCAGATCACACCGTTGACCAGGGTGTACGGGGCCGCGTGCGGGCGCATCAGCCGCTGCGCGCCGACCATCTCCACCTTGTGGAGCAGCCGGCCGGTGAGCGCGCCCGACGCGTCCGTCGCGAAGTTGCGGTCGGTGAGGACCAGCGGCACGTCGTGCGCGCCCTTGGGCAGGCCGAGCGCCCGCTCCTCCGCGTTGCGCGAGACGAAGAGGCCGGCGAGCCCGGCGTACACGCTGAAGCGGCTGAGGTGGTGGGTGTGGTCGTGGTACCAGAGCGTCGTGGCGGCCTGGGCGTTCGGGTACGCCGACAGCTGGACGTCGCCGGGGCCTATCAGGTTCTCCATCCAGCCGTCGTTGCCGCCGCCGGTCAGCATGCCGTGCAGGTGCGCGGCGCCCCACGGCGGCATCGCCGCCACCCCGGGCACCTCCTGACAGCCCTCCGCGCCGGGGTAGTTGGAGAGCGGGTCGGTCATCGGGCCCTTGGCCTGGCCGAAGTCGACGGCGGTCACCGGTATGTCGCCGGTCAGGTGGTTCTCCCAGGCGACCCGCAGCGGCCGGCCGCTGACCGTCTCGATCGTCGGCCCCGGGTAGACGCCCTCGTACGTCCACATCGTCACCGGCGGCAGTTCCGAGTGCAGGGTGACGTCGGCGGTGCGCATGCGCACGGTCAGCTCGTCGTGGTCGCCGCGCTCGCGGGGGCGGAGCACCTGCGGGATCCGCAGCGGGTCCCTGAACTTGGTCAGCATCAGCCCGGCGGCCGACGGCTCGGGCGCGCCGGGGGCGGCTACGGCCGCGGCCCCCGACCTGGTGAAGGCGGGGACCGCGGCGGCCATCGCGGCCAGGCCGGCGACGGAGCCGTAGCGGAGCACGGTACGCCGGTTCGGTCCGGGAAGGTCGATTCCTTCGGGATGTGTCGGTTCCATGCGGGGAAGCTAGGAACGTCCGCTCACGTCGTGCTCGAGTTCGGCTGCAGCTTTCCGGCCAATCCTGTTCCGCTTGTGTTTGGGACACCTGCTACCGCAGCGCCACCGCCATCTCGGTGTCCCGGTTGACCAGCGTCGCGTAGTGGCCGCCGAGGGCGAGGAGTTCGTCGTGGGTGCCGCGCTCGGCGACCCTGCCCCGGTCGAGGACGACGATCTCGTCCGCGTCCCGGATGGTGGACAGCCGGTGGGCCACCGTGATGGTCGTACGGCCGGCGCTCGCCGCGTCGATGGCTCCCTGAACCGCCTGCTCAGTCTGGGTGTCCAGTGCGCTGGTGGCCTCGTCGAGCACCAGGATCGGCGGGTCGCGCAGGATGGCGCGGGCGATGGCGAGGCGCTGCTTCTCCCCGCCGGAGAACCGGTACCCGCGCTCGCCGACCACCGTGTCGTACCCGTCCGGCAGCGACATCAGGTAGTCGTGGATCTGCGCGATCCGGGCCGCCGCGACCAACTCCTCGTCGGTCGCCTCCGGCTTCGCGAACCGAAGGTTGTCGGCCACCGTCGCATGGAACAGGTACGTCTCCTGGGAGACCACCCCGACCGTGGCGGCGAGCGTCGCGAACGACAGGTCGCGCACGTCGACGCCGTCGATCGTGACCGTGCCCTCCGTCGGGTCGTACAGCCGCGGGATGAGGTAGCTGAGCGTCGTCTTGCCCGAACCGGTCTCCCCGACGATCGCGAGACTGTGCCCGGCGGGCACCGTCACGTCCACCCCGGCGAGCGTCGGCCGCTCCGCCGACGCGTACGAGAAGCCGATGCCCCGCATGCGCACCTCGCCCCGCAGCTCCTTCGGCTCGACGGGACGCTCCGGCTCGGCGACGTCGACCGGCAGGTCGAGGTACTCGAAGATCCGGCCGAAGAGCTCCAGCGAGCTCTGGAGGTCGATCCCGATGGTCAGCAGCCGCTGCGCCGGCCGGAACAGGGCCTGCTGGAGCGTGGTGAACGCGACCAGCGCACCGATCGTGATGGCCATGTGGCCGCCGCTGCCGGTCAGACCCGCCACCCAGTAGATGATCGCGGGCATGGACGCCATGACGATCCAGATCGTCGACTGGTACCAGAGGCCCGAGGTGCTCGCCCGCACCTCGATCTCGGTGAGCTTCCGGGACTGCTGGGCGAAGTTGTCCGTCAGCGACCGCGAACGCCCCATGGTGTGGCCGAGCATGATCCCGCTGACCGACAGCGACTCCTGCACGATCGAGGACAGGTCGGCGAACTGCCGCTGCCGGTCGCGGGTGATGGTCCGCCGCTCGTCGCCGACGTGCCGGCTCACCCACACGAACGCCGGCAGGATCACCAGCGACGCGATCGTGAGCCGCCAGTCGAGCACCGCCATCGCGGTGGTCGTGGCGATGACGATGGTCACGTCCGACACCAGCGCCGTGGCCGTGGTCGTCACGGTGACCTGCATCCCGCCGATGTCGTGCGCGATGCGCGACTGCACCTCGCCCGTCCGGGTCCGGGTGAAGAACGCCAGCGACATGCGCTGGAGGTGCCCGTACACGGCGGTGCGCAGGTCGTGCATGACGAGCTGGCCGATCTTGGCGGACACGTGGGTCTGCCAGACGTTGAACGTACTCGTCGCGATCGACACCACGATCATGCCGAGGGCGAGTGCGGACAGCAGCCCGGTCCGGCCCTGAGGCAGTGCCACGTCCATGATCTCGCGGATCAGGAACGGGTTGACGAGGGAGACCAGGGACGATCCCACGACCAGCGCCGCGACGAACAGCAGGCTCCGCCGGTACGGGCGGAACAGCCGGAGGATGCGGCGTTTCTGGGCGGGGAGATGAGCGGTGGCCGACCCGGTGGTGCTCACCCTGGTCTCCTTCTCTTTTCGGCTTGTGCGGCTCGTTCGGCTCTTGAGGTCAGTTCCAGTCGACGGAACGCACGACGACGGCGGAGTTGAAGCCGCCGCGGCCCCGTGCGAGCACGAGCGCCGTGGTCACGGGCGCGACCCGCTCCTCGGTGACCAGGTCGAGGTCGTAGTCGGGGGAGGGGGTGACGTTCGCCGTCGGCGGGATCACCCCGTCCCGCATGGCCAGGAAGGCGGTGGCCACGTCCAGCGGCGCCGCCCCGGAACCGAGCCGGCCCGTCATGGTCTTGGGCGCCGTCACGGGGACCGCCCGCGGCCCGAAGACCCCGGTGATCGCCGCCGCCTCGATCCGGTCGAGCTCCGGGGTGCCGGCCGCGTCGGCGAAGACGACGTCGACGTCGCCCGCGGACAGGCCCGCGTCGGCGAGCGCGACCTCGATCGCCTTCCGCAGAGTCGGCTCCCGCCCGCTGTCCGGCGCCGGGTCGAACGTCGACCCGTAGCCGCAGATCTCCCCGTAGACCCGGGTCGCGCCGCGCCGGCGCGCCGCCTCGGCGTCCTCCAGGATCAGCAGGGCGCCGCCCTCGCCGGGCACGTAGCCGGACGCCTCGGCGTCGAAGGGCAGGTACGCCCGGTCGGGCCGCTCGTCCGTGCTCATGTCCCCGGTGGTCAGCTGGGCCACCCACCCCCACGGGCAGATGGCGGCGTCGACACCGCCGGACAGGATCAGGTCGCTGCCCTTGCGGACCAGCCGGCGCGCGTGCGCCAGGGCGTCGAGCCCGCCCGCCTGGTCGCTGACGACGACGCCGCTCGGACCGCGCAGCCCGTGCCGGATCGAGATCTGGCCGGTGTTCACCGCGTAGAACCAGGCGAAGGACTGGTACGCGCTGACGTACTGGCTGCCCTGGCTCCACAGGTTCTGCAGCTGGTCCTGGCCGAACTCGAAGCCGCCGGAGGTGCTGGCGGTCATCACGCCCATGCCGTACTCGTCCGCGTCCTCCGTGCTCACCCCGGCGTCGCCCAGGGCGTGCTCGGCGCCGACGAGGGCGAGCTGCGTCATCCGGTCGGTCTGCGGGATGAGCCTGCTCGGCAGGTGCTCCTTGGCCTCGAAGCCGTCCACCTCGCCGGCGAGCTTGGACGGGTAGCGCTCCGGGTCGAAGCGCGTGATGCGGCGGATGCCGCTCCTGGACGCGCGGGTGGCGTCCCAGTACTCCTCCGTGCCGAAGCCGTTGGGGGAGACGATGCCGATGCCGGTCACCACGACCTGGGTGCTCATGCCGTCGTGTTCCTGTCCGGTCGGGCGAGGACCATCGCGCTCTGGAAACCGCCGAAGCCGCTGCCGACGGTCAGTACCGCGTCGGTGCGCCAGTCGCGCGCGGTCAGCGGCACGTAGTCGAGGTCGCAGTCGGGGTCGGGCTTGTGCAGGTTGGCGGTCGGTGGCACCACGTTGTTCTCCATGGCAAGGACGGAGGCGGCGATCTCGATCGAGCCGATCGCGCCGAGCGAGTGCCCGACCATCGACTTGATCGAGCTCACGGGGGTTCGGTAGGCGTGCTCGCCGAGGCTGCGCTTGAAGGCGCTCGTCTCGTGGCGGTCGTTCTGCTTGGTTCCCGAGCCGTGCGCGTTGATGTAGTCGACGGCCTCCGGGGCGAGCTTCGCCTCGTCGAGCGCCGAGCGGATCGCCTCGGACATCTCCCGGCCGTCGGGACGCAGCCCGGTCATGTGGAAGGCGTTGCAGCGGCTGGCGTAGCCGGCGATCTCGGCGTAGATGTGGGCACCGCGCCGACGCGCGGACTCCAGCTCCTCCAGGACGAACATCGCTGCGCCCTCGCCGAGGACGAAGCCGTTGCGGGTGAGGTCGAAGGGCCGGGAGGCGTGCTCCGGGTCGTCGTTGCGCGGCGTGGTCGCCTTGATCGCGTCGAAGCACGCCACGGAGATCGGCGAGATCGGCGCGTCCGTGGCACCGGTGACGACCACGTCCGCCGAGCCGTCGCGGATCAGCTCGGCCGCGTAGCCGACCGAGTCGATGCCCGAGGTGCAGCCGGTGGAGACCACGGTCGAGGGGCCCTCGGCGCCGACCGCCCAGGCGACCTCGGCTGCGAAGGAGCTGGGGACGAAGTAGTTGTAGAGGTGGGGGACCGCGTACTCGTGGTCGACGAGGGAGAGCCGGCCGCCGTCGCTGACGACCCGGTACTCCTCGTCGAGGCCCATGGTGGCGCCCACGGCGCTGCCGACCGCCACGGCCACCCGGTGCGGCTCGACCGTGCCCAGTTCGAGACCGCTGTCGGCCATCGCCTCGCGGGCGGTGACCAGCGCGAACTGCGCGGCCCTGTCGGTCCGCCGGATCTCCTGCGGGGTGAGGCCGTGCTCGTACGGGTCGAAGTCGATCTCGGCCGCGATCCGGGAACGGAACGGCGTCGGGTCGAAGAAGGTGATCCCCCGCGTCGCCGTGCGGCCCTCGCTGAGCAGACTCCAGAAGTTCTTGGTCCCGATGCCGCCCGGAGCCGTCACGCCGACGCCGGTGATGACCACGCGCCGGCCGGTCACGCCGACTCCCAGGTGTAGAAGCGCTTCGCCATGGCGTCCGCCGGCGAACGCCAGGTCGCCGGGTCGTAGGCCTCGATGAACGGCTTCAGGTCCTGGCTGATCCCGACGAAGCGCGGATCGCTCTTCGCCTGTTCGATGAGCTCGCCGCCGTTGTCGTCGTCGAAGTCCTGAAGGTGGAAGTAAAGACCGTTGTACATGAAAAGCTGACGTCGCCGAGTCCCCATGCGGTGCGGCATGTCGGTCTCGTCGAAAGCCGCGAAAAGCCGCGCCACGTCAGCACTCGAACGAGAATCCATTCTGGCCACTATCAGATTGCTGTGCATTCGACCGCCTCCTCGATGATTTGCTGCGCCTATCGCAGATGCTTGACCAGTGCCGCCCATGCGGCGAGCTCCTCTTCCGACAGCGGTGGCTGGCAGGGCTGGTCGGTAAGCGGGATCCCGAAGTCCCTCCCGTCGTAGGGGGGATACATTCCGCTCCACGCAAAACCCATCCACATCAGGCCCTCACCGAAGTTCTTCGATAGGGATCGCATGGCGGACCTGAGCCTCGCGCCCATGTCAATCTCCATTCGCCGGGAACCACCCACCGCCACCTTGTGCGATGTCCCTCAAGGAGGGGTCGGAGGTGTATCGAATTCCGCTGGAGAGGTTGAAGAGGCAACGTGAAAGGGGCGGTTCCCCGAAGGAACCGCCCCTTTTCGATCGGAACGCAGGAATTAATCGGCGGCGACCAGCAGCCCCCGGGCGCGCAGCACCCGCCGCTCGACGGGAGCGAAGACCAGCAGGTCCACGGCGACGCCGACGACGAAGATCAGGAGGATGCCGAGCAGCACGCCGGCCATGTCGGAGAACTCCCGCTGGTTCTCCAGGTACCGGCCCAGGCCCAGCCCCAGGTCGGGCGAGGACGCGATCAGCTCGGCGGCCATCAGCGAACGCCAGGAGAACGCCCAGCCCTGCTTGAGCCCCGCCAGGTAGCCGGGCAGGGCGGCCGGCAGCAGGACGTGCCGGGCACCGCTCAGCCCGGTCGCGCCGAGCGTCCGGCCGGCCCGCAGGAACAGCGGCGGCACCTGGTCGACGCCGGCGATCAGCCCGTTCGCGATCGACGGCACCGCGCCGAGCAGGATCACCGCGTACATGGCGGAGTCGTCGATGCCCAGCCAGATCACCGCGGCCGGCACCCAGGCCACCGACGGCAGCGACTGGAGCCCCGAGAGCACCGGCCCGAAGGCGGCCCGCACCGGCTTCACCCGGGCGACCAGCAGACCGATCGGCGTGCCGATCGCGACGGCCGCGAGGAAGCCCGAGAACCCGCGCCAGACGCTGGTCCAGATGATCGAGAACAGCGTGCCCTCGTACCAGAGGTCGCCGAGCGCGGCCCACACGGCGGCCGGGCTCGGCAGCTTGTCCGGGCCGGTCAGGCGCAGGCTGTACGCCAACTGCCAGGCGCCGAGCACCAGGACCGCGCCGAGCACCGGCGGCAGCACCTTCTCCCGCAGCACCCGGCCGGGCGTGGCGCGCGGCGCCCGCACGGCCTCCAGGGCGTCGAGACCGGCGCCGACCCCGGCGGAGTCGTCCACCGGGGGCGGGGTGGGGAGGGTGTCACTGCGGGACATGGCGGCGGATCTCCCCACGCAGGTGCTCGGTGATGTCGTTGGTCAGTTCCGCGGCCCGGGCGGACTCGGCGCGCAGCGACCGCGGCAGGTCGATCCGCCACTCCCGCGCGATCCGGCCGGGGCGGGACGAGAGCAGGACGACGCGCTGCGCGAGCCGGACGGCCTCGCGGACGTTGTGGGTGACGAACAGGACGGTGAGCGCGCGCTCCCGCCAGATCCGGCTGAGCTCGTCGTGCAGCACGTCGCGGGTGATGGCGTCGAGCGCGGCGAACGGCTCGTCCATCAGCAGCACCCCGCCGCCCTGGGCGAGCGCACGCGCCAGGGCCACCCGCTGCCGCATCCCGCCGGACAGCTCGTGGATCCGCTTGCCGTGCGCGCCGCCCAGGCGGACGAGCTCCAGGAGCCGCTCGGCCTCGGGCCGCCGCTCCGCGCGCGGGACGCCGGCCAGCCGCAGGGCCAGTTCGATGTTCCCGCCCGCGGTCAGCCACGGGAACAGCGCGTGGTCCTGGAACATCAGCGCCGGGCGGGCGCCGGGCACCTCGATGGTCCCGGAGCCCGGCTCGTCGAGCCCGGCGACCAGGTTGAGCAGCGTGGACTTGCCGCAGCCCGAGGCACCGACCAGGGTGACGAACTCGCCCGGGGCCACGTCCAGACTGATGTCGTCGAGCACGGGGGCGGCCGCGCCGGGGCGGCCGAAGGACTTGGAGACGTGCGCGAGCCGGACGGCGGGCCGCCCGCCCGCGGTCCCGGCGCCGGCTCCCGGATCCGTCGCGGGATCCGTCACGGGGGCGGTCTCCTGGACGCCGGCCGGGGAGCCCTTCGGGGCGTCCTCCGGAGCGTTCTGCGGGGTGGTCAGTGCCGTGGTCATGCCGGACACCTCCTGCGGGATGGTCGGGGTACGGGGGTGCTACCTGGGCGTGCCGAGTCCGGCGTCCGGCACGGCGGGCCGCCCCGCCGCCCTCAGCACCCTGTTCAGCGGGGCCAGGTCGTAGATCCCGGCGAGGTCGGGCCGTTCGAGGAGGCCCGCGGCGACCGCGTGGTCCGCCCCGGCCCGCAGGGTCCCGGCCAGCGGGTCGTCGAGGAACTCGATGCTCCGCCAGGCCGGGTCGAGGACGGCGGGCGGGAGCGCCTTGCCGGTGTCCTGCCGGATCCGGGCGTCCGCTTCGGCCTTCGCCCGCTCGGGGTGGTCCCTGATGTACGCGTGGGTGGCCACCGAGCCGCGCAGCACGGCCTCGACGACGTCCGGGTGCGCGGCCAGGAACCGCTGCGAGACGACGAGGTGGGTGATGACGAACCTGCCGTCCGGCCACAGCGACCGCTCGTCGAGCAGCACCTTCGCGCCGAGCGCGACCAGCCGGGAGGCGGTCGGCTCGGGCACCCACGCGCCGTCTACGGCGCCGGAGGAGTACGCGTTCGGGGTGACCTTGTTGTCCGTGCGGACGACGGAGACGTCCCCCGCGCCGGAGGCGGCGTCCACCCGGAGGCCCCGGCCCGCCAGGTAGTGGAGGAGGGCCACGTCCTGGGTGTTGCCCAGTTGGGGAGTGGCGATCCGCTTGCCCCGCAGGTCGTCGGGCGAGGCGATCCGCGCCGGGTTCACGACGAGCTTCACGCCGCCGGAGGCCGAACCGGCCACGATCCGGAGGGACGTGCCGCCGGAGCGGGTGTAGCCGTTGATCGCGGGGGAGGGGCCGAGCCAGGCGAGGTCGACCGCGCCCGCGTTGAGCGCCTCGATCGCGGACGGGCCGGCGTTGAAGACCTGGGTGCGGATCCGGGTCGCGCCCAGCTCCTTCTGGAACAGGCCCTTGCGCAGGCCCACCAGGGCGGTGCCGTGGGTCAGGTTCGCGAAGTAGCCGATCCGCACGGTGTCGGCGGAGAGCCGCGGGCCCGCGGTGCCCGCCACGGGCTCCACCGCCGGGTCGGGGCCGCCGGCCCGGGACCCGTAACCGCAGGACGACAGCAGTGCGGTGACGGCCAGGAGCGCGACGGCGGCCCGGGCGGCCGCCCGCCTCACGCCCCCTCGCACCGGAACCGGTCCCGGTCGCCGGCCGCGCCCGCGGTCCCGAAGGCCTCGCCCGCCATGCCGGCGGTGAGCGTGGTGCCGTCGGCCGGGTCGATCAGCAGGAACGATCCGGTGCGCCGGTTGTCGGTGTAGCTGTCGAGCGCCAGCGGCTCGGCGGTGCGCAGCACCACGTGGCCGATGTCGTTGCCGTTCAGCCCCTCGGCGCCGGAGCGCTGTTCGAGGGTGCCGATGTCGATGCGGTACGAGATGTCCTTGACCAGCGCCCGCACCGTACGGGTGGTGTGCTTGACCAGCACCTTGGCGCCGACCCGCAGCGGGCGTTCGTCCAGGTGGCAGACGCTCGCCTCGATGTCCTTGGTGGGCACCGGTGCCCGGCCGCCGGCGGCTATCAGGTCACCGCGGGACACGTCGATGTCGTCGGCGAGCCGGACGGTGACCGACTGGGGCGCCCAGGCGGTGTCCGCCTCCTCGCCGAGGGCGTCGAGGCCCGCGACGGTGGTGGTGCGCCCGGACGGCAGGACGGTGACCGGGTCGCCGACCCGCAGCACCCCGGAGGCCAGCTGGCCGGCGTAGCCCCGGTAGTCGGGGTGCTCGGCGGTCTGCGGGCGGATCACGTACTGGACGGGGAAGCGCACGGGCTCCTGGCTCGGGTCGCTGCCGACGGGGACGGTCTCCAGGTGCTCCAGGAGGGTCCGGCCGCCGTACCAGTCCATGTGCGCGGACGGTTCCACGACGTTGTCGCCGGCGAGCGCGGACAGCGGGATCGCCACCACGTCCCGGATCCCGAGGGACGCCGCGTAGGTCGTGAACTCCTCGGCGATGGCGGCGAAGACGGGCTCGGCGTAGTCGACGAGGTCCATCTTGTTGACGGCGAGGACGACGTGCGGGACGCGCAGCAGGGCGGCGACGGCGGCGTGGCGGCGGGTCTGCTCGACGACGCCGTTGCGGGCGTCGACGAGGACGACGGCGAGTTCGGCGGTGGAGGCGCCGGTGACCATGTTGCGGGTGTACTGCACGTGCCCGGGGGTGTCGGCGAGGATGAACCGGCGGCGGGCGGTCGCGAAGTAGCGGTAGGCCACGTCGATGGTGATGCCCTGCTCGCGCTCGGCCCGCAGGCCGTCGGTGAGCAGCGCCAGGTCGGGCGCCTCCTGGCCGCGCTTGATGGACGCGGCCTCGACGGCCTCCAGCTGGTCGGTGAGGACCGACTTGGAGTCGTGCAGGAGGCGGCCCACCAGGGTGGACTTGCCGTCGTCGACGGACCCGGCGGTGGCGAAGCGCAGCAGCGAGGCGGCGGGGGCCTCCTGAGTGGTGGTCACGGACGTGGTCACGGCTAGAAGTACCCCTCGCGCTTGCGGTCTTCCATGGCGGCCTCGGAGAGCTTGTCGTCGGCCCGGGTGGCGCCGCGCTCGGTGAGGCGGCTGGCGGCGATCTCGGCGATGATGTCCGCGTTGGTGGCGGCGCCGGAGTCGACGGCGCCGGTGCAGGACATGTCGCCGACCGTGCGGTAGCGGATCAGCCGCCTCTCGACCCGCTCGGTCTCCCGGGGCCCGCCCCACTCGCCCGCGGTCAGCCACATCCCGTCGCGGGCGAAGACCTCCCGCTCGTGCGCGTAGTAGATCGCCGGCAGTTCGATGCCCTCGCGCTCGACGTACTGCCAGACGTCCAGCTCGGTCCAGTTGGACAGCGGGAAGACGCGGACGTGCTCGCCGGGCGCGTGGCGGCCGTTGTAGAGCGCCCACAGTTCGGGGCGCTGGCGGCGCGGGTCCCAGGCGCCGAACTCGTCGCGCAGCGAGAACACCCGCTCCTTGGCGCGGGCCTTCTCCTCGTCGCGGCGGCCGCCGCCGAACACCGCGTCGAAGCGGTGGGACTCGATGGCGTCGAGCAGCGGGACGGTCTGCAGCGGGTTGCGGGTCCCGTCGGGGCGCTCCCGCAGCCGGCCCGCGTCGATGAACTCCTGGACGGAGGCGACGTGCAGGCGCAGCCCGTGCTCGGCCACCACACGGTCGCGGTAGGCGAGGACCTCGGGGAAGTTGTGGCCCGTGTCGACGTGCAGCAGCGCGAACGGCACCGGTGCGGGCGCGAAGGCCTTCAGCGCCAGGTGCAGCATGACGATGGAGTCCTTGCCGCCGGAGAAGAGGATCACCGGCCGCTCGAACTCGCCCGCCACCTCACGCAGGATGTGCACCGACTCCGCCTCCAGGGCGTCCAGGTGCGACAGTGCGAACGGGTTCTCCGACGCCTCGGTCGGACGGCGGGTCGCGGTCGTCATGCCAGGCCCCTCTCGGTCAGGAAGGTGTGCAGCTCGGTGGCGGACTCGGCCACCGAGCGGCCCTGCGTCCGGATGCGCAGCTCCGGGTTCTCCGGTGCCTCGTACGGGTCGTCGACGCCGGTGAGGCCGGAGATCTCGCCCGCGGCCTGCTTGGCGTAGAGCCCCTTCACGTCCCGCGCCGAGCAGAGCTCGACGGGGGTGGCGACGTGGACCTCGACGAGCTCGGTGCCCCGGGCGGCGTGCCGCGCGCGGACGGCGGCGCGGGAGTCGGCGTACGGCGCGATGACCGGCACCAGCACCTTCACGCCGTGCGCGGCGAGCAGTTCGGCCACGAAGCCGATCCGGGTGACGTTGGCGTACCGGTCCTCCCGCGTGAAGCCGAGCCCCTTGGACAGGAACGCGCGGATCTCGTCACCGTCGAGCACCTCGACCTCGTGCCCCTCGGCCCGCAGGCGGCCGGCGAGGGCGAGGGCGAGGGTGGTCTTGCCCGAGCTGGGCAGCCCGGTCAGCCACACGGTGGCACCGCGGGCCCGGGCCGCGGTGTCCCCGCCGGCCTCCTGGACGTGAGCTGTGGTCACGGCGATGTTCTCCCCGAAGGTGAGGTGCTGCTTTCCGGACAGGACCCAGGGCGTGTCGTGCCGACCGGCCGGGCTCGCGGCGCCCGGCACGACGTCCCCTAGGCGGTGGCGAACTCGGCCAGGGTCCGGCCGAGCACGTCCATGTCGATCCGGTGCCAGGAGCCGGGCAGTTCGAGGCCCCGGCCGTTGGGCAGCGCCGCCGCCGTCGCCTGCGCCGCCGCACGCAGCCAGGCGCTGGTGCCGTCGCTGTTGAGGACGAGGGTCTCGGTCTCGTAGGTCGCGAGCCGGTCCACCGGGACGGTGTAGTCGCCGCAGATCAGCGTGTCGTACGCGAGGGTGTGGGCGTTGGCCTCGTTCATCGCCCAGATCGGGCCCTTGCGCCACTCGGCGATGGTGTCGGGGGTGAAGCCGAGGAAGCCGCCGAGGAAGTGCTCGACCGCCTCGTCGCGGCGGTCCTCGGTGAGGAGGACCCGGAGCGTCTTCGCGAAGTTCCACACGGGCTTCGGGAAGCCGTCGACCCGGAAGAAGGGCTCGTGCAGGGCGAGCTTGGTGATGGGGGCGCCGGCGAGCGCCGCCTCGATCGCGAGGTTCGCGCCGGAGGACCCGGCGAACACCACGGCCTCGCCGCCGGCCGCCTGGATGACCGCCTCCAGGTCCTCTATCTCGCGCTCGACGGCGTACTCGGGCGCGTCGCCGCTCAGGCCGCGGCCCCGCCGGTCGTAGACGTACGTGGTGCAGTGGGGCGTCAGTTCGGGCACCAGGGCGTCGAAGATCGTGTGGTCGCGGAACGACCCGTTGAGAAGCACGAGGGGCGGGCCTTCGCCCGCCTTCTCGTAGGCGATCGTCGTGCCGTCCCGGGAAACGACCTTGCGCATCTCGCACTCCTCATGCCGACCGGAGGTGCTCTCACCTCGCCGTATGTCGGCATCTTCGAGCGCGTCGCTGGATCACCGGTCGAGGACCGGTCGCGGGTGGCGGCCCGCCTCCGCCGTCAGGCGAGCCAACCGGCCTCGGTGGCGATGCGGACGGCGTCGAGCCGGTTGCGCGCGTTCAGCTTCATCACGGTCGTCGTCAGGTAGTTGCGTACCGTGCCGATCGACAGATGCAGCTTCGCGGCGATCTCACTGGGCTCGTCGCCCTGGGCGGCCATGCCCAGGACCTCGGTCTCGCGCTCGGACAGCGGGTTCTCGCCGATGTCCCAGGCGCTCATGGCGATCTGCGGGTTGATCACCCTGCGTCCCGCGAACACCTCCCGGACCGCCTGTGCGAGCCCTTCGGCCGGGGAGTCCTTGAGCAGGAACCCCGAGACGCGCGCTGCCATCGCCCGGCGGAGCAGACCCGGGCGTCCGAGCCCGGTCATGATGAGCGTCCGGCAGTCCGGAAGCAGGTCGTGCAGCGTCTCCGCGGCCGTGAGCCCGTCCATGTTCGGCAGGTCGACGTCCATGACGGCTACGTCCGGCCGGCATTCGAGGGCGGTGGGGACGATCAGGTCCCCTCGGTCCACCACGCCGACGACCTCAAGGTCGGGCTCCAGTTCGAGCAGCGCGACCAGGGCCCCTCTCACCATGTGCATGTCCTCGGCGAGGAGAATTCTGATCACCCGATTCTCCACTTGTCCCCCTTTTACCTTCCTTGAAGGTATGTAATGCGCCTTAACCTACCCGCGAACCGTCAATGCGTGGCACCCGAACGCGCGACCGCGTACGGCGATTCGTGCTCCTCCGGCTGACTGCGGTACCCCCGCGCCACGAGCCGCACGTCCGCGAGCGCCTGACGCGAGATCTCGAGGACGGTCGTCAGCTCCTCCTGCGCGGGCTCCGTCGACCGGGGCAGCATCCGGTGGATGAGCGCGCACTTCATCGTGACCTCGGAGAGGCTCGACCCGAGCACCTGGTGCAGCTCGCGCTCCACGATCAGCCGCTCGCGGGCGACGGCCATCCGCGCCAACGCGCCCCTGGCCTCGTGGAGTTCGCTGACCAGCCGGTAGAGCGCGGTGAAGGCGTAGACGGCCAGGCCCGCCATCAGCGACGAGTCCGTCTCGTAGACCATCTCGTAGAGCGAGTCCCCGGCGGTCGCCCCCACCGGCGCGATCACGGCCACCGAGGCCGCGTAGAGCACCCATCGGAGCCTTCCGCCCACGGTGAAGAGGAACGATCCGGCAAGGAACCCGGCCATCGAACCCCACGGCCCGCCGAGCCAGAGCAGCGGTGCGTACGTGCCCACGGCCAGCACGCCCAGGCCGATCGACCGCCCGTACGCCGGCCAGGTGTGCGCGGGGCGCAGCGAGAGCAGCACCTGTACGGTCACGACGACGGCGAGGCAGCCGAGGAAGGCCAGGAAGGCGGCCCCGGACGGGGTGGTGGCCGCCACGTTGATCACGGTGATCAGCGTGTAGCCGGCCAGCACGGCCAGGAGCATGGCCCGCGCCATCCGCGGCGCCCACGGCCTGGCGGCCTTGAGCTGGTCCTCGGGCTCGGGCTCCGCGCGGTGCTCTTCGGGTCGGGGGACGACCGGGGTGCGGGCGACGACCTCGAACCAGCCGTCCTCGGCCGGGCCGCCGCTCAGCTCGCCGCCGATGCCGCGCAGCCGGGTCGTCAGGTTGCCGAGCCCGCTGCCGCCCGCGGGGAGCGTGTCGAGGCCGGCCTCCCCGACACCGTCGTTGCGGATCAGCAGGGAGATCGTGCCGCCCTTGCGGGTCGCGCGGATCGTGCACTGCTGCGCCTTGCTGTGGCGCAGGGCGTTGGTGACGGCCTCGCGGAGCACGATGGCGAGGACGGTGTCGACGTCGCGCGGCAGCGGACCGCAGGCGAGGTCGGCCTCGGCCTCGATCTGCGCGGCGGCCAGCACCGACAGCGCGGACTCGGCCTCGTCGGCCAGGGACATGTCGCGGTAGCCGGTGGCGACGACCCGCACGTCGGCCAGGGCCTCGCCGGCGATGCCGAGCACCTCGGCCACCTCGGACCTGGCCCGGTCGGGCGCGGTCGGGAGCAGCCGGTAGCCGAGTTCGCTCTTCAGGGCGATGGCCGAGAGGCTGTAGCCGAGCAGGTCGTGCAGGTCGTGGGCGACCCGCAGCCGTTCCTGGATGACGGCCATGCCGGCCAACTCGCGCCGCGTGTCGCGTAGTTCCGCGACCAGGTCGGACAGGGAGCTGACCCCGTAGATGATGAGGCTGGCGAGCAGTGTGGCGCCGAGTCCGTAGGCCGCCTTGCCGGGTCCGGCGATGGCGACGACCGCGGCCACGATGGCGGCGATGACGGAGGCGTACAGCGGCCAGCGGAGCCGGCCGGGGACGGCGAGGAGGACCGAGCCCGCGAGCAGTCCGGCCATCGCGCCCCACGGCATCCCGAGCCAGACGAGCGGCAGGAAGGTGACCACGGCCTGCGCGGACAGCGTCAGCGCGCGGGTGCGGACGGGCCAGTCGCGCGGTCTTCGGGTGGAGTGCGCGTACTGGAGGGCGAGGACGGCCACCATGCCGAGGGCGAGTAACGCGAGGCGCGCGGGGCCGGGGTTCTCCTCGCGGACGGCCATCACGGTGACGACCGTGTGGCCGGCGAGCGTCCCGAGCGTCACCTGGAGCGCCATGCGGGATGCCTGCACCCCGCACGCGTCGTGAGGGTCGTCCTCGCCCTGGGGTGCGTCGAGCATCAGCGCGCGCCTCCTGGTCCGACCAGCGGTGGACGAGAGCACAGGCGACCGCCCGAGTACCCCCCTGAATACCGCGGGTGATCATACCTGGGAAGTAACGGCTTGTCATGAGCACAATTTTCACTTTTCCGACTTCTTCGACGGGCCCCGACCGCCACCAGCGGTGATGCCCCCGGCCTCCTTCCAGGGCTTTTTGCCCCCTTGGCGCGCGCCTCGGGAGAAGCTCAGAGGAACAGCGGAACGGGGTTCAGATCCTCGTACGCCGTAGGGGATTTCAGCCTTCCGAGCCGCACCGGTACGTCGAACAGGCGGCCGGGCGCGAACCTCGCCCAGAAGTGCCGCAGACCCGGCACGACCACCTTCACCACCGGCAGCCCGAGGTCGGGCCTCGTCTGGTCGAGCACGAACACCTCGAGGCCCTGGGCCCCGGCCAGCGCGCAGAGGTGCTCCAGGTCGTCCCGCAGATCGGCGCGCGGCACGTGCGCGTAGTCCGCCGGCGTCCGCGCCGGAAGCTCCGCGTCCGGCAGGAGGTAGGGCTGGTCGGCGACCGTCGCCCCGCGCAGCCAGTCGAGCAGGTGCTGCGGCAGCCCCTTCGCGTACCCGCCCGTCACGGCCGGCAGCAGCTGGCCCAGCTCGGTGACGGCACGGCTCAGCGCGACCGCCGGGTCCAGGTGCGCGCCGAAACCCAGCATGATCTCCTCGGCGGGACCGTCGACCCGGCGCGACACCGCGGCCATCACCGGAATCCCCAGGTCGGCGGTGAGGTCGAGCACCCACAGCTCGCGGCCGAGCTCGCTGAATCGTTCCGGCAGAGCGGAGATCCACGCGTCGCCGAACGACTCCAGGTCCACCCCGGCGTGCCGCGTCCGGTTGTACCACCACAGCGCGACCGCGTCCCGCTCCACCAACTCCAGGAAACCCTGCAGGATCGCGTCCTCCAGCGTCCCGCCCGCCGCGTTCCCGTTCGAGTCCGCCACGACCGAACCGACCCCGTCGGCGTCGAAGTACAACTGGCTCGTCGGCAGCAGCCGGTGCCGGCCCTCGGTCAGCGACCACACCGGCGTCCACTCGATCTCGGCGTCCTCGTCGAACCGCTCCGGCACGTACTGGAACGGAATGCCCGGCGCGTTCCACCGCTCCCGCTCCCGGTACTGCCGCTCGTCGAACAGCATGCACGCCCCCGGATGCACCGCGTCCGGCGCCAGCTCCCGGTAACTCCCCAGCACCGTCGCCTCGTCACGGAACCGCGACGCGCTGTACCGCTCCACCGCCTCGCACAGGCCGCTCACCCGCGCGTCCAGATCGGTGCGCCCCTTGCCACCGCTCTGCATCCGCAACCCCGCGCGGAACGACGGCAGATCCGCCCCGGCGAACGCCAGGTTCGGCCCCGCCTGGTAGCAGTGCAGGAACGACGGACTCCGCGGATCACGCACCACCCGCTCCACGATCCCCGTCACCGGATCGGCCAGATGCCCGAACCGCTCCCACATCTGCTCCGCCGACAGCGCCCGGTGCCCGTTGCCCGCCGCGACGCCCTTCGGCCGCGACACCGGCACCACCGGCCGCCGCGCCAGATCCGCGACCAGCCCGGGATCACCGCAGTCCGCGCACTGCGGCCTGCGCTCCACCGGATGGTGGGTCGCGCTCAGCGTCAGCGTGTCCAGCGACCACACCGCGCTCTGGCTCTCGTCGCGCATCCCCGCCAGCCACTTCGCCGCCTGCAGCGCCGCCGTCTGCAACCCCAGCTCACGCGTCGCCGCCAGCGACGCCTCCGGCACCCGCACCGGCCCGTCGAGGCCCAGCGCCCGCCGCACCTGCGACTCACCGCGCCGATGCGAGCGGAGCCGTACCGCCAGACACGACCAGCACGGCCCGTCGCCCGGCCGGAACACCGGACCGATGCACAGTTGCGCCCCGTAGGGCTTGGCCGGCAGCCACGGCCGGCCGTCCGCGATCCGGGCGGCGTTGAACACGGCCAGCTCCGGGTCGAGGTAGTCGTCGCAGACGACCAGCGCGAACGGCGCGTCGGGGCCGCACGTCAGACCCGCCGCGCGGCAGGCCCGCTCGGCCGCCGCCGCGTCGGCGCCGCCGATCGCGACGACGCTCACCTCGGCCTCCACCGGATCGCCCACCCCGGCGAGGTCCCAGTAGGCCCCGGCCGCCTCGTCCTTCGGACGGTCGGCGTGGAAGCCGACCAGACCCGCGGAGGCGAGCCGGCCGAGCATGCCGTCCAGCTGCTCGGTGGGGATGTCCACGGCCGCCCGCAGCTCGGGGAGGGTCAACGAGCCGTCGAGCAGCGGGGCCATCTTCTGGATCGCCGCTCCGGAGAGCGCCGTCGTGCCCCGCGGGGAGACGAGGTAGACCGCCTCGCCCGGGACGATCTCGGCGCGGAAGTGGCGCCGGAAACCTATCCGTCCGTCAGCCTGCACGGTGGCGCCGCTCTATCGCGCCGCGTCGACGGGCAGGGTGTAACACCAAGGGGCCGGGTTCTCCCCGTCGGAGGGGGAGCCGTCGAGGTTCTCGATGACCAGGTCGTCGAAGCCGGGAGTGGTCTGCATGTCGTCGCCTCTCTCTGCCGCCTGCCGCAGCCGGTTCGTCGCTGCGGTGCCCCGAAGTCAACAGCGACCCCGGCGAGGGCCGCCATGCGCCGATTCATGTTCCCCATGTGAATTCTTCACATGGGAGAGATGCGCAGCTCAGTGGGCAACTCCCGGCGCTCTCGGCATGCTGGAGACCGAGATCGATAGGTGCGATGCCTGGAGGAACGCAATGTCCGAAGGTCCTACAAGGTTCGACCCCGTCAACGCCGGTCAGCAGCCCGGACCGCTGAGCATCGGACTGCTCGGCTCGCTGTCCCTGCATCTCGACCGGACCCCCGTGACGGCGAGCGCCCCCAAGCAGCGTCAGGTACTCGCGCTCCTCGCCCTGAACGCGGGCCGGGTCGTGACCGTACCGGCGCTCATCGAGGAACTGTGGGGCGACCGCCCCCCGCGCAGCCACGCCACCACCCTGCAGACGTACGTGCTCCAGCTCCGCAACGCCCTGGCCGCCGCCGACTCCGACCGCCCCGGCGTGCGCCAGATACTCGGCACCTGTCACAGCGGCTACCTCCTGGAGGACGGCACCTGCACCACCGACGTGGAGGTCTTCGAGCGCCACGTCCGCGCCGGCCGCAACGCCTCCGAGGCAGGCGACCACCGCCGCGCCTCGGAAGAACTGCGCCAGGCACTGCAGTTGTGGCGCGGACCCGCCCTCGTCGACGTCCGCAAGGGCAGCGTCCTGGAGATCGAGGCGGTGTCCCTGGAGGAGAGCCGGCTCGGCGCCCTCGAACGGCGCATCGAGTCCGACCTCGCCCTCGGCCGCCACGCCGACCTCCTCGGCGAGCTGACCCGCGTCGTCGCCCGCAACCCCATGAACGAGAACCTCTGCGCCTACCTGATGATCGCCCTCTACCGCGCCGGCCGCGTCGGACGCTCCCTGGAGGCCTTCCACCGCCTCCGGTCCGTGCTCAACCACGAGCTCGGCGTCGAACCCTGCCCCCGCCTCCAGGGCCTCCAGACGGCCATCCTCTCCGGCGACCCCGCCCTCGACGTCTGGTCCGTCTCCTGGTCCCCCGAGGAGTTCGCCGCCAACCGCCTCGCCCGCGCCTCCTGACCCGGACCCCGTAGCCTCCCCACCCACAGGAGCCGTCACCCCCGCACACGGCTCCTGGTGGGGGAGGCGGGCGACCGAGCGCGAGCGCGCCCTCCGGCTGCTCCGTTGCTCCGGACTCCGTTACTCCGGCTTCGGTTGAGCTGACTTCCGGTTGTTCCGGACTCCGCCACTCCGGCCCGGCCACTCCTACCCCGGCTGATCCGCCGAGTCCTCGACCGTGATCTCCCGGACCGTGATCTCCCGCTTCAGGATCTTGCCCGTCGGCCCCTTGGGCAGCCCCGGCACGAGCCGGACGATCCGGGGGTACTTGTACGGGGCCACCCGGGCCTTCACGAACGCGCGCAGCTCGTCCGCCGTGACCTGGGCGCCCGGCTTCAGGGACACGACGGCCGCGACCTCCTCGCCGTGCACCTCGTGCGGCACGCCCACCACGGCGGCCTCGGCGACGGCCGGGTGCTCGTAGAAGACCTCCTCGACCTCGCGCGGGTAGACGTTGTACCCGCCGCGGATCACCAGGTCCTTCTTGCGGTCCACGATGAAGTAGAAGCCGTCCTCGTCGCGGCGCGCGAGGTCCCCGGTGCGGAACCAGCCGTCGGTGAAGGCGGCGGCGTCGGCCTCGGGACGGTTCCAGTAGCCGGCCATGACGTTCGGGCCCTTCACGGCGATCTCGCCGACCCCGCCCCCCGCGACCTCCTTGCCCTCGTCGTCGAGCAGCCGGACCCGCACGCCCTCGATCGGGGTGCCGATCGACCCCGGCTTGCGCGGGCCGTCCAGTGCCCCGAAGGTCACCACCGGGGCGGTCTCCGACAGGCCGTACCCCTCGACGACGGGACAGCCGAAGGCGGACTCGAAGCGGTACAGCACCTCCACCGGCATCGCCGACCCGCCGGTCACGCAGAGCCGGAGCCCCTCCTCGCCCGTCAGCCCGGTGGAACCGGCGGCCTCGGCGGCGGCCAGCAGTCCGAGGAACATGGTGGGCACCCCCTCCATCACCGTGACCCGGTCCCGGGCGAGGATCTCCAGCGCCTTCGCGGCGTCGAAGCGCGGCAGCAGGGTGATCCGGGCGCCGGTCAGCACCGCCGCGTTCAGCCCGCAGGTCTGGCCGAACACGTGGAAGAACGGCAGCCCGCCGAAGACCGTGTCCGACGCCGACATCCCGAGCACCCGTGCCACGGCCGCCGTGTTGGAGCCCAGATTGCCGTGCGTCAGCCGCGCACCCTTGGGCCGACCGGTCGTGCCCGAGGTGTAGAGCAGCACCGCGAGGTCGTCGTCGCCCCGCTCCACGACCTCCCCGCGGGGCTCGGCCGCGGCCTTCTCGGCCGCGAAACCGGGGTCCGTCACGTCGACGCACCGGATGCCGAGCTCCGCCGCCGCGGCGCCCGCCTCGGTCATGGCCGGACCCCACGCCAGGATCAGCCGCGCCCCGCAGTCGCCCGCGCCGTAGCCGATCTCCCCGGACTTCAGCAGCGGATTCATCGGCACCGCGACCGCGCCGGCCCGCAGCACGCCGTAGTAGACGACGGCGAAGTGCGGGATGTTCGGCAGCAGGATCGCCACCCGGTCACCCGCCCCGACCCCCTGCCCCGCCAGCCACCCCGCCACCCGGGCACTGCGCTCCTCCAGCGCCCGGTAGTCGAGCGCCACCTCGTCCAGCCGGATCGCCGTACCGTCCGGCCGCTCCGCCGCGGTCCGAGCCAGGTTCAGGGCCAGATTGGTCACCGTCGACCTCTTTCCGATGATTCGGGCGTTGCTCCCGGGCAGGCTGTCCGCCACCCCCATTCCACCCTCAACGGCGCCCCTCCGCAGGTCAGAGGGGCACCGCGAGGACACGCGCGCCGCCAGGCGAGTGGTGCGGCGGGGTGCGGATGCCGTCGGGCGCACCGGGTGGCGGCGCGTGCCCGCCGTCGGGCGCACCCGGGTGCTGGCGGGGTGCGGATGCCGCCGGACGCATCGCCTGACGGCACGTGCCCGCCGTCAGACGCACCGGGCGGTGATGTCGCCGTACGACGTGTCGGCGTGGATGCGCAGTCCGGCGTCGGCTCCCTCGGTGTTCCCGAGGCCGTTGGCGATACGGCCGAAGGCGGTGCGGGCGTCGAGGGTCGCGGACGTGCCGCGGGCCGCGCCGACGGTGATGCCGCCGGCCTCCGTGCGGAGCGTGACCGTGCCCCGTACCGCCTCCGCGACGTCGATATCGCCCTTCTGCGTCCTGATCTCGGCCGTGTCGCCGAGCCGGCCCACCGCGATGCTCCCGGCCTGCAGCACGATCCGCCCGCCCGCGATCTCGTCGAGCCGCACCGGGCCGGCGGCCCCCTCGAACACGACGTTCCCGAGCCGGCCGGTACCCAGCAGTTCACCGGCGGCCGTCTTGGCCTCGACCCGCGACCCGGCGGGCAGCCGGACGCCGACCTCGACGACCCCGGAGTTGCCCAGCACCCGGTTCCGCGCGGCCGGGGTCGCGATCCGCAGCACGCCGTCCGCGTACCCGACCTCGACCTCCTCGGCGGCCTTCACGTCGCGGCCCTTGGAGGCGTCGGCCGGCCGGACCTCCACGGTCGCCTCACCCTTGTCACCCGCGACGAACCGGATGTTCCCGGCGGCGATGTCCACGACGGCGACGATCTCGGCGGCGGTGGCGAAGTTCTGCATCGTTCTCTCCTTCTCGTCCAGCGGGCACCCCATCGGCCCGCTGTTTCTGATAAGGGAAAAGCTGCGTTGCGTTTGAAGATCTGGCAATGACTTCGTTGCGTAGAAACCGAATAAACGCAGGTCGTTGCAGTAAATTCATTGCAACGACTCTGAAGGTAATGCAACAACCCGCCACTCGTTCATTGCAATGAACTGATGGTGAACGCTCCTCGGTCCCGACCCCGGGCCCCGCCCCGCCGGTGACCGGCGGGAGTCCGGATCGTTGCCCGGTCATCAACGAACGGAAACAGTCGGAGGTGTGCGATGGGCGAACAGCGGACGAGCACGACGCGGGGCCTGGTCCTGGGTGAGGCCGAGGACGTGCGGAGGGCGGCGGAGGCGCTGGCCGAAGGGGCCGCCGTGGTGCACGGCTTCGGCAACTTCTACGCCCTGACGGCGCGCCCCGACCGTGAGGTCGTCGAGCGCGTCAACCGGATGAAGGGGCGCCCGGCCGATCAGGTCGGCAGCGTCACCACCGTCCGCGAACGCGTCGGCTCGGTCTTCGACTGGACCCGGCTCCCCGTCCCGCTCCCGCGCCGCCAGGTCGAGGACCTCGTCGACGAGCTGCTCCACCTCGGCCCGTTCGGCGTCCGGGGCCCCGCCGCCGCGCACATCCCGCCCCACCTCGCGGCCGTCGAGCACGGCGTCGGCACCGTCCAGCTGATCGTCCCCGGCTACTCCTGCCCCTCCAACGCCTTCCTCGCCGAGGCCCTGGACCGCACCGGCACCGGATTCCTCTCCGTCACCTCGGTCAACCGCTCCCGCCACGCCACCGGCGCGGACCACGAACCGGCCCACTGGACCGCCGACGGCGTCATCGCCGAATTCGGCCACGAGCCCGACGTCCGCATCCTCGCCCACGCCGACGACGCCGCCGCCCGCCGCCGCCACCCCCACCACGCCACCACCTCCACCACCGTCCTCTCCTTCCACCACACCCCCGGCTACGGCCGCCCCGGCATGCCCACCCTCACCCTCGAACGCCACGGCTCCCTCTCCGCCGACCACACCCGCGCCATCGCCGCCAACCACGGCTTCACCCTGGCCCTCTCCCCCCACTCCCCCCACCGCCTCCCCACCCGCACCTACCCCCACCCCGCCTGACCCGCCCCCCTAGGAAAGGACCCTCCGAAGGGAGGGTCCTTTCCGGCCTCAGCGCGACCCACCAGGCCTGTGAGGCAGATCACTCGACTTCCCGACGTCAGAACTGCCGGTTCAGGGTGCTGCCGAGCCCGAGAGGAGACAGGGTCGACACCCACCCGCTGGAGGCACCACCCATGACATCGGAAGCTCCCGAGGAACCGCAGGCGCAGGCGCAGCCGCAGGCGTTCGAGGTAACAGGGGACGCAGGGCACACGGAACACGCAGGGCACACGGAACACGCAGGGCACACGGAACACGCAGGGCACACGGAACACGCAGAGCACACGGAGCACGCAGGGCACACGGAGCACACGGAGCATGCGGAAGACCCGGAGCATGCGGAAGACCCGGAGGACCTTGACGCCTTCTGGGCCCGATACGGCCTGGTGAGGCGGTGGCGGGACCTTCCCGAGCCGAAGCCCGTGCCCGTTGATCCGCGGTCCGTCCACGGCCTCCCCGCACTGGGCGAGGACGACCTCCTCGCGTACGGCGGCGATGGGGGAGTCCGCGACAGCTCCTACTTCTACTTCGGCAACGAGCAGGACGGGGGGCGTCTGCTCGCGGGGCGACTGTTCCGGGAGAACTCCAAACTCGAACCGTGGGACATCGTGCACACCTGGACCGAGGGAGAAGCCGACTGGGGGCGGCACCGTGCTGTCTCCGACAGGCGGGGCGCCGAGAAGTCGAAGTCTCCGGAAGCCCGTGTCGAAGCCCGCGAAGCCAGGCTCGCTGCGCGTGCCGTGGAAGCGCGCAACGAGGCCGTGCTCGGCAACACGGAACTCGTAGAGAAGTTCATGGCCGTCGACCTGGGCTTCTGGCGGGGTGCCCGCTGGCAGGAACCGGTGACCACGGCACTCCTCGGCGACTGGGCGAGCACCTTGTACACACACGGCACCATCCGCCGCGGGGCCCTCGCCCAACTGATGCGCGAGGTGAGGGAGATCCACCGACAGTTGACGCCGCTGTGGCGCCGACGCTGCGCCGGGGAGCGGCTCCTCAGCCTCGACGTGCCGATCCTGGAGAACGGGCTGACCCTCGCCGACCTCGTCGCAGGAGGCCCCGACCCCGCCGACGTCCTCGCGGGAACACTCCCCGACAACCCGCACGTGCTCGCCGTCCTGGACCAGTTGACCCCCACCGAGAGGGCCGTCGCACTCGCCTGGTCCCACCCGAGCACGTCGAGTTGGACCGAGGCGGCCGCCACGGTATTGGCCCTTGTCTCGCAGACACAGACACAGACACAGACGCAGGCGCAGCGGCAGGCGCAGGCGCAAGGGGACGCCGAAGCCTTGGGCGAGCGGGTACGCCGCAAGCTCAAGCGCCTCGGACGCCGGCCGTGCCACGGCCGGGACGGCGCGGAAACGCGGGAGGCGTGAGTGCCCGACCTCCCGACTCTCGCCCTGATCGCCCTCGTCGGCTTCTTCGTCGTACGTGAAGCCCGGCGCGACGAACAGCTGGGCGCCGCGCTCCTGGTCGGCGTCGCCGTGGTGACGCTGATGCTCACGCTGTACGGGGCGAGCCGCGCCTGACGACGGCGAGCACAACGCCCCCGACGGCCAGGACGTCGACGGCGAGCATAACGCCCCGACGTCCTGGCCCGGCCGGCCACAACCCGGGCGGTACAGGCTCCCAACCCCCTACGTGATCCGCGGCCCCACCGAACCGACTGGCGTGACATGACGCGGTTCACTCCGCCCGCGGCGATGACTTCGCCGCCCCCTCCCGGTCATACGTGCGACAGGATCCGAACGAGGAAGGCGGCCCGCCATGACCCAGACGCTCAGCGCCCGTTCCCACACCGTCCGCACCGCGCCCGCCGCGTGGTCGGCGGCGCGTGCCCTGACGGCCGGAGCGGTCGTCGCGGGGCCGCTGTTCCTCGGGGTGGGAATCGCCCAGGGGCTGCTCCGCGACGGCTTCGACTTCGGCCGCAACGCGATCAGCCAGCTCGCCCTCGGCGAGGCGGGCTGGGTTCAGACCGTGAACTTCCTGGTCGCGGGCGCCCTGTTGATCGCGGGCGCGGCAGGCCTGCGCCGGATACTGGGCGGCGGTGCGGGCGGCACCTGGGGCCCGGTCCTGACCGGGGGCTTCGGGGCGTCCTTCTGGGCCGCCGCGGCCTTCCCGGCGGACGCGGGCGCGGGCTTCCCCGTCGGCGCCCCCGACGCGACCGTGATGAGCGGGCACGGCTCCGTGCACATGCCGGCGGGGACGGTCGGCTACCTCGCCCTGTGCGCCGCGTTCCTCGTCCTGGCCCGCCCCCTCGCCGCCCGCGGCCACCGACACTGGGCCGTCGCCTCCCGCATCGTCCCCGCGGTCGTCCTCGCCGGCTTCACGGCCTCGGCCGCCACCGTCGCCGCGTTCACCGCCGGCGCGGCCCTCGGCCTGCTCTGGCTGGCCGCGCTGACGGCCCGCCTGTCCACCACCCCGACGAACCGCTAGACACGGCACGTACACGGAAGGCGGGGATGCCGTTCCCCGCCGCCAGGATCAGGCGCGAGCCGCGGCAGCCGACGCCGAGACCCGCCGGCCAGACCTGGACGCAGGGAATCCCCCGCATCCACTTCGCGTACGGGCGCACCGTAGGCCGATGTCGGTCGAGGCGGCACCGGAGCCGCGCGGCTCGGCGGCCTGCGCCCCCTCGTCCCCGATCGAGAAGTACCCCGACCAGCAAAAAGGACCCTCCCGAGGAGGGTCCTTTTCTTGCGCCCCCGGCAGGACTCGAACCTGCGGCCAAGTACTTAGAAGGCACTTGATGGATGGGGGAGTGGGGTGGCTCTGACCTGCTGCTCCGTGTTCGGCTGCAGGCCGGCGGCTCAAACTTCCGGCGTTTTCGGGACGATGATGCGACGGGATGCCCGGCCGCGTGCTTCCCTGGACAGTCAGTAAAAGTGCTTCGCGGCTTTGAAACCGCAACCTCTTTGTCCCGAACGAGGTTCGGTTGCTGCGCTTGCCAGCGCGGATGGCGTTTGCCCTGGTCAGAGGCATGGTCCCGGTTGGTCTCGGCGGGTATGGAAGGGAGCCGGGGAGCGGGTCGGCTCCCAGACGGCTCCCAGAGCCCACGTCCGCCGGTCCGCGATCACTCGCTGTCCGTCAGGGCTCAGACACAGCGGTCGGCGACCACTCCTTCGTTCGGGCGAAGGCTCGCTGTTTCCAGCGCAGTCAACACCTCAATCACGTGCCCTCGCGAATGTAGGTCACACCGAACGCCTTGACCTGGCGATACCCCTGGAGCCTGGTAGCGAGGTCGAACGCGTCACCGGTGACGTACTGGAAGATGTCGAGGCCGCGGCCAAGCACGATCTTCCAGCCAGTGTCGGTGACAATCGAGCGGTCATGGATCGTGTTGCTGAACGAGACGTCGAGGTTGACGCCGCCGGCTGCTGCGCCCTGCTTAACCTTGAGCAGGAGCTCAAGTTGCTTGCGGACCTTGTCCTCGCCGCCGTTGCTCTCTGAGGTGATGAGCTTGACGTTGACCTCGTCGGCGGCGTCCTTGAGGACGGCGATCCCCTCGATGAGTTCCATAAGGTTGCGGGCCTGGTGGAACTGGCGAATGTAGGGGTCTGTGATCGTAATCTGCCCTGCTCCGCGCAGGTAGGGGGCGAGCAGCGTGTCGAAGGATACGCCGCGTTGGTTCTCCTGGAACTCGCGGTGCCCCTCGAACAGCGGAGCCACCACATGCGCGTGCTCATCCGGAGTCCCACCCTGGACAGCGGGCACCGCCGCGCCCGGCGACGGTTCGATCGTGCTATCAGCGACCTCAGAACGCCCGCGGCGCTCGCGGTGGTAGTAAGCCGGGTATTCGTCCTCCTCCAGGGTCGAGACCGCGTACCAGGCTCCGTTCCTGTCCAGGTACCCGAACTTGACGTCGGCCATCGTCGAGTCAATCCGCAGGATCTGGTCCTTGACGCGCTTCCGCCCCTCGATCGCGAACCGCAGGATCTCCTCGATCTCTTCGTGCGTTGCCTCCCCGTGCGGGTAGAGGATCTTCATCAGCCCGGAGAATGTCTTGTGGATCCCGTCGCGGTCACGCGTTGAGATGTCCGATGAGAGCGAGAAGTGTTGCTGGTAGCGGTCCGAGTAGTCCTGGGACCGCATCGACTTGAGCACTTCAGCGATGTAGTCGACGACGAACCCATAGCCATCCGAGAACATCTCCCCGCGGATGGTGTCGACCTCCCAACCAGGGATGTAGTGGTGCAGCCGGTCGAGGTAGGCGGAGTCGTGGTAGCTCTCGGGCAGCTCGTCGAACAGGTCGGAGTGCTTAAGCATGTACGGCACAGTGTGCGAGGTGTTGCCGACGAATACCATCGACGCCTCAGCCCCGAGCGTCTCAACACCGCGGGAGAAGGACTTGTTCGCCATATAGTTCTTCATGATGTCGACGAGCGCCCTGTCGGCACGCTTCTTCTTGCCAGCGAACTCATCGAACGCGACGACATCCCAGTAGCCGACCAGGCCGATACGCCCGTTGGCGTTATTGACGAACAGCTTCGGCACTGTGACCTCGCCACCGGAGATGAGCATGCCGTGGGGCGAGAACTCCGAGAAGATGTGGGACTTTCCAGTGCCCTTGGGGCCGAGCTCGACAAGGTTGTAATTTCGCTCGACGAACGGGATGAGTCGCACGAGCTGGATGAGCTTGGCCCTCCTCCCAAACAGCTCAGGGTCGAACCCGATGGACTGCACGAGCAGGTCCATCCACTCGTCGGTGGTGAACTCGCGCCGGGCCATCAGATAGCCCTCGACGTCGAAGTTCGACAACTGGATGGGCTTGATCGAGCCGAGAATCCACGGCACAACTCGAGGGTCGGCGCTGTGGAAGTACTCGATGTTGCTGATGCACCACACGCCTCCGACGAGCAGCTTCGGGTGCGCCTTGATCGTGGCGGGCTCAACGAGCACGCCCTTGATGCCAAGGTTCGCGAACTCGGCCTCGTAGACGTCGTCCTTCTCGTTGAGCGTGGCCGTGACCTTGTCGATGATCCTGTGCCGCCCGCGCTCGCGGATCGTGGATTTCACCAGCTCGGACTGGTTCCGGTGCACGTAGTGGTCGGCCAAGATCCTGCGCACCGTGTCGATGCCTGCCTGGATGGTGGCCGCGTCATCAGAGGCCGCGTACTGCCCGAGCAGGTACTCCAGCACGTAGGACGGCACGATGGCGTTGCCCTTGACGGCCTTGACCAAGTCCTTGCGCACGACGGCGCCCGGGAAGAGTCGGTTGATCTTGCTGTCCAGCTCGCTCGGTCTGGGATCTGCATCGGCCGGCGCGTCTAGGCCGACCGGTTCCGCCGGGCTGACCTCGCTCACTCCGCTCATCGCCACACCCCTCCTAGAAGTCGAAGTCCGACGCGAATGAGCGCTTCAGCGTATACATCGCCTTGCCGTAGACGCGCCACTGGTTCGTGTTGGGAATCAGCTCCTCCAGGCGGAACTCGACCGCCCGGTTGTTGTAGTCGTTCGCATCTTGGCTGAGCAGCATGACGGCACTCTGATACCGGTCGCGCCGGTCGGCCGAATCCTGGTTGAACACCAGCGGGGCATGGTTGGAGATGAGGGTCTCGCCGAAGTACAGGCCGGCTCGCAGGATGCGCGGCTGGACCTTCTCGCTAACCGGCTCGGCCTGGAAGAGTTTGACGACCAGCTGACCAGTGGTGATCTTGTCCGACTCAGGCAGGATTTCCACATTGACCAGCCGAGTGTCGCTCCTACGCTTCTTGTTGATGGCGAGCACCGGCACGACGATCTCCTGGAGGGCCGCGCCGCCGTGCACGAACCTCGCACCCGAGCCCTTGAGCCGAAGCCGATGGATCGACTTGGGAATCTGCACCTCGTAGTCACTGTCGAGCCCGAGCTGCGCAGAGGTGTACGTCTTGAACGCCGGATCAGGTTTCAGCCCTGTGCCCAGCACGTAGCGGCGCGCCTGCACGGCGATGTTGTCGCCCTGCGGTGCGACGGACAGGTAGCCCGCCTCGTCGAGCGCGGAGTCCTGGAAAAGGAAGCCATGGTCGGCAGTCACGAAGATGTTGGTGGCGTCGGCGCTCGCAAGGCGCTTGACCAGGTCGACGAGCTCCTCCAGCGTCTTCTCGGCAGCCTCGAAAACCTGCCGCTCGGTGCCCTGCTTGTCGCCGGTCGCGTCAATGCGGTTGTGGTAGACGTACAGCACCTGGTGCTGCCGGTACAGCTCGCGAATCTCATCACGGGTCATGCCGAGCAGGTTTTCGGCAGGAACCGCCGCACCCCGCACACCGGCGAGGATCTTGCTGCGGTTGTCGGTTCCTGCGGACTGCTGGCCGTCCACGGCGACGCGATCACCCTTGCCGGAATGTCCGATCGTGGCGTGCGGCAAGAGCGCGGCCATCCCGAGCTGGGTATAGCTCGGCAGGACGCCCAGAACGGCATCAAGGGTCGCGTCGAAACGGTCTTCCTGGCGGATACGCGAACCGAGCTCGTCGGCAATCTCGTAGCGCAGGGCGTCGGAAATAATGACGACGGCCTTACGCCGACCGTCCCGCGTGATGGGCTTGACGTGGTCGGCGAAGAACGAAGTCTGCGGTCGGAGCACAGCGGAGCGCCACCGGTCGACGCCATCGACCTGCTGCTGCCATGCGGTGCCCAGTGTGTACAGGAATTTTTTCGCGTAGAAGGACTCGACCTGCTCCCGCAGTCTCTCCAGCGGTCCGGCGTGCTCGGCGGTGCGGGCCGCATAGGCGAACTGCCGGTAGAGCTGATCGATACGGAACCAGTCATTCCGGTAACGGTCCAGGCCCTCGTCGAACGACTGCATCGACAGGTCGAGCACGCTGAGCGCGGTCAGCAGGTCGGAGGCGCTGCCGATCGCGGAGTACAGCTTGCGGTACCCGTCGATCCAGAAGCTGTTCTGCCGACTGCGGATGACCTCGGTGACCTCACGGGCTGCGACTGTGCGGTCGGCGACAGCACTCGCAAGATCGCTGATGATCTTCTGGTCGACTTCCTCGAACAGGTCGTTGTCCAGCAGGTCCCGGAAGCCCGTGTCCTCGATCGTGCTCGCGTAGTCCAGGTCGCGAGCTACACGAGCTGCGAGCGTGGTCATCGCCTGCTGGCTGCGGACGTCGTAACGCAGGCTGGCGAAGTCAAGCTGGATGTTCCGCAGTCCGCCCGGCCGTTCGGACTTGAACCCTGCGGCGGCCTGCCGAAACATCCACAGCACGAAGTCATCGATGCTAGGACTCTGCGACGTGTAGCCGTAGATCGAGGCGACGCCCTGCCAGTGGAAGTCGTCAAGGCCGTACTCGACGAGGACGCCGTACTTGTCATCCGCGCCGCCGGCGCTCTCGACCAGCAGGGCGCGGGTGATCTCCAGGAGACTGTGCTCACGCTGCCCGAGCAGCACAGCCACCATCTTGGCCTGCAACACCAGCTTGTCATCATCCGCGTGAAGCAGCCCCTTAAGGACCTGCACCCGCTTCGCCGCCTGGAAGAACTTCTCGTGGGCCTGCACAACCTCGCCGACATCGTCGCCGGCAAGCCCGAGCTCCTGCTGTACCAGCGAGGCCCTGTCCGCGGTGAACACCCCGTAGGCCAGCTCAAGGTCGAGCAACCAGTTGCCGATCCCCGCCGGCACGGCACCCGAACGGTAGACAAGGAACTTCGAGTCAGGATCCTCGTGCAGGATCCTGTACTTGACCGCGTACTCGTCGTTGGCGACACGTAGGATCTCGACGCCCTCCAAGCCGAGCGAGTCGAGGCCATCGGCATACCCGCCCTCGGAGTCGTGCCAGAACACCACCCGGTGCGTCTCGAAGCGCCGCTCCAGATGAGACCGGACGGCGGATGTCTCAGCCATTGCTTGCCTCAAGACCGGGGATCTTCTTCAGCGCGGCACCGAGCTTCGGGTAGTTCGCCTTCACGCCGTCATCAAGGTCGATCTGCACCTGCTGGGTCGCCAGCGGGTACAACACGTCGTGCTCGTACTCGTCGAGTTCGAGCAGCACCTTGCGCAGGCGGTCGACCTCCTTCTGCGCGGCAGCCTTCTCCCTCGGCGTGCCCGTCCCTGCGGACAGACGCTCGTGGTGCTGGCGGCTGGCCTCCAACTTCGCCTTGTACTCGCGCAGGTACTCGTTCAGTACGGTCGAAGTGATCGACGGCGTGTAGCGGTGCATGTAGATGAGGGCGTTAAACGATCCCTTGGGACTGGAGAACATCCAGTAGATGGGGCGCTTCTTGTACCGCTGGACATGGTCCTTGTAGAACGACTTCACGAAGTAGTCGCGCAGGTCCTTAACTCCGAGCGACTCGGTGACGAATCGGAGGTTCTCCGCGAAGTGCTGCTCACCGAACGCGGCCCGCAGGAACTGGCGGAATCGGGCCACGATGTCGCCCTCGAACCAGTCCCCGTCGACGATCGGAATGACGCTGTCTGTTTCGGGCTCGAAGCTCGGCGAAGGAACTTTGGCGAGATAGTCCTGCAGGGTCGCCCCTTGCTCGGCCAGGATCAGACCTGGTACGTCGAGGCTGTAGCGGCCGAACATGCATCCCACCGCGTAGAAGATGAGCTCCTTCACGGCGTCCTGCTTGAACAGTGCCTCGCGCTGCTCCTCTGACTTTCCTGAATATCTGAACGCAACGTTCTGGTTCAAAGTCACTCGATCCAAGGGGACATCGCATCGCACCGAGCCTTCGAGGCCATAAAGCTTTGCCACCAGCTCATTGTTGGACTCTTCGAGCGAGCGCTGCTGCCGCGAAAGCGTGTCGCAGTGCTCGGAGTATGCATCGAGCGCCGTCGAAACCCTACCGTCGGTGCACCAATCGACGATCGGAGACTTCATGAAGTTCCAAGAGGTCTCGAATACGTCCCAGTCCGCCTTGGAGTTCTCTACCAGCTGGTCGATGATGGACTCGCCGCCGGCGTTCATCGATGCCCCGATGATGGGCAGACTGCCGACGTCCTCGGCCACGAACGACATCGTCGGCGACTTCGCTTCGAGCAGCAGCTGCATCAACGAGGAGTTGCAGATCCCCATCAGGAAATCCTCTGACTGCGCCTGCCCCGATCCCACATAGATCGACTTGGCCGCAGATCCAAGGACGAAGCCCTCCTGATATCTGCGGAACGCCGGAGATCCCGATGAGATCTTCGACCAAGAGGCACAGGAGCGGAAGTAGAACTGGGGACTACGAACGGTCGACTTAGGCCGCTCGGCCAGAATCTCCTCTCCGCCATTTCTCCAGTTGATCAGATACTCTTGATTTCCATACCACTTGCGGAAATCTCCACCCTTGTTGAAGGGGAACCACTTGGCCTTGCTCGCTCGCGCAGCTGCAGGACTGTCTGCGGCAAGCTCACACGAGCGCATGGACACTTCCCACCACAGTCGCACGAAGCGATTCGCGTCTGAACTCGATAGCCCCTCACGCAACTCGGCAACCTCACCGAGAGGGCGCCCCTGCGTAAACACACCGCGGACGGAATCTGTTAGCCAGTAGACCACGGGGCTGCCAGGAATCTGAGAGAAGCTTTCACAGGAGCTCCAGAAAATATCCGGTCTCGCGCCACCGTCACCTGCGGCGGCGATCTTCCCCAGGGCTGCCGACTTCTCGGCCTCATTCCTGCCCTCCACGAGGCGCATGTAAGAGCCCACAGCCTTCGGCGACCTGCCGACCTGCAGGACGAATGCGGCAGTGGAAACGACTGCACCGCCGATCGTGTCGAAGGCGCGCTCACCTAGATGGGCCATGGAGGACGGAGGTGCCGTGTTGAGGATGCTCTGCCGAAGCCTCTCGAACGAGGCCAGGAACATCCACGACTGCATGGTGATCATGGCCGTACAGCCCCCGATACGCGTCAGCTGGAGGCAACGCTTCATGAACATCGCGAATAGGTCGGCCTTGGTGGAGGGGTACTGGTCGCGGGCGAATTCGGACAGGAGGGGCCCCATGTTCCCGGAGCCCATGTACGGAGGATTCGCGATGACAACCGCGTACTGTCGCGCGAGGAATTCGGCCTGCGCAACAGCGCGCCGAGCCTGGTCGACCATGCTCGCCTGAATGAGGTCGGCCCCAACTGGCCGACGCTCAAGAGCCTGCCCGAGGCGCGTCGTCAGGCTGATGTCGGGCCGGATGAGGGACCCAAAGGTGTCAGCGTTCTCGAACTGGTTCCAAAACGCCTCCTCCTCGGATCGGTCACCGTCATCAGTGACGAGCGCGTCCAACTCGGTCGACGTGAATGAGATCGGCTCAAACACGCAGACATTCGGCTCGACCTGCTTGCTAAAGAAGGTCCGTTGACGAGAGCGCGCCTTCATCGTGAGCGCGAACGCGGCCAGGGCACCGGCACGGGGATCGATCTCGGTCCCATAGAGGTTGTTGGCAAGGATCAGCCCCGGAATGTCAGACGGCGCGTAGCCCTCTTCCTCGTAGATGGCATACAGCAGGTCAAATGCGTAGGTGAGCATGTGCCCGGAGCCGCATGCGGGGTCGAGGACCTTCAGCTCCTCGGGGCCGGCGACCTTGAGATAGTCGGTCTCTTCGTCGACCGGAGCGATGTAGTACTCCATCTGATCGGCGAGCCGGGAAGCGGGCCGGTTGAGCAGCCAGAGCCGTCCCACGGAGTTTTCGACGAGGTAGCGAACGATCCAGTGTGGGGTGAAGAGCTGAGTGGCAGCGGGGATCTCGGCAGCGCCGGCCTTCTTGTTATTCTTGAACCCGGCGAAGACCTCGTCTTTGCGCTCGGAGATGTAGAACTGGTACAGCCAGCCGATGACCTCGACGTCCTGGCAGACGTCCTCCGTGAGCACGGTGACGGCACGGGCCAGCACTGAGTCGTCGGCGAGCAGGTTCGCGGGCATCAACAGCTCGGTGTAGTCGCCCTCGCGCTCGAACATGAACGGCATCGAGCGGTTCCAGTGGCGGCAGTACTCCGCGAGCAGCAGCGAGTACGCCTCGCCCTGTGGGTCGTCGCTGCGGCGCGTGCTGTTGAGCAGGTTCGTCACTGTCTCAGCGGTGCGCATGTTGGTGACGACCGTGCTGTCGATGTTCCCGCGCTTGGCTTCGGCAAGGATCTCCGGCTGGCCGCCCTCGCGGCCTCGCTCGGGCGAAACGACTCCGATCCCGGTGTAGCCGTTGGCGTCCATGAACCGCAGCGCGATGATGCGGTTGAACCAGGTATAGGCAACCTTGTCCGCTACAGCGGCGCGGCCCGTGCCGCCTCCGCCAGCCGCATTGACGGCCTTCTCCAGTGCCGCGACGGCGGTGCGCTGCTCGACCTGCTCGGGCGAGGCGGGAGCGAGCACGACGGAGATGCGGGCCGCTACCTCGCGGATGAGTGCGGCGCGCGCCCAGGCGGCGAAGGACTTGAGCGGAGCGGTTTCCATCAGAGCGTGATTCGCTTTCCGGCGTTGAGTGTGGACAGCAGGGCGCTACGGAGTGCGTCAAGGTACCGATCGACGTCCTCGGCAGTCTCCAGCACACCCTGAGCACCTGTCACGGAGATGGTCTTGACCGAGACCGTCTGCTTGGCCGGCGCGGGTGCGGGATCGTCGGTGTCGCCCGCCGGGCGGGCCGAAGAGACGAGTTGATCGAGCAACGCAGGGTAGGTCTCCTCCTCGAAGCTGTTCCCCTGCTCACGGATGAGCCCGATCTGCCGCTCGTTACCGACTCGATCGACGACCTGGTCGACCGTGTGAATGACTCTCTGCTGTGCGTCTTCGGTGGCGTTCTCGTAGTAAGCGCTGCCGAGCACCTCGGTCTTTCGTGCCTCAATGGCCTTAATCACCGTGGCACGGTTGGTCGCGAGCGCTTCGTCGACCTGCTTGCCGAGCGCCTCCGCGGCTTGCTTGAGCTGGGTCATGCGGTTACCACGGAACGCGTTGGGGTCTTCGAGCAACCGCTTCACCTCGGTGTCGCTGCCGGCGGGCAGGTAGCCGAGGTTGTTCGTGCTCACCGCGAGCAGGGTGGCGGCTTCGTCGTAGATGGCGCGCTGGCCTCCGTTGAGGAACGACTGGATGGGGTCGATCACGGATTCCTTGGCGTCGAGCAGCTCGTCGCCGAGGCCGAACTCGGTCAGGTACCACTCGTCGGGCTCGTCGACGACCTGTTCGAGCAGCGCGATCGGGGCGGCCAGCTGCTCCACGAACGGGTACTTCGACCCGTTCACCCGCGCCTTCAGCTCATCGAGCTTGCCGCGCAGCTTGTCGCTAGCGTGCCGGGCCAGCTCCAGGGGGTCCTTCGGCGCGGCCGTTGCCTCGTCGAAGAAGTCGGTGCAGAACGTACGGAGCGCGGCGACCTTGCGCCCGTCGAAGACCTTCTGTGGAGCGACCACCGCGTGCGAGTGCTTCTGCGTGTTGCGCAGCACCGCCGCGACCTCAGTGCGCTTCAGGGCGTTTCCGTCGACGATGGCCGTGAGCTTCGAGGCGCCGACAAGCCACGCGATGACGACCTCGATCGAGGCGAGGTCCCAGCCGTAGGGCTTCGCCTGAAAAGCACCCGCGATCGTCTTGACAGTCACCTGCTCACCAAGCCGGTCACGCCGCAGAACGAACGAGAGCACCTCTTCGCCCGGGATGGCGAGCTGGGACAGCGACGAGTCGTCGAAGATGCCCGACGGATCGGGGTTGGCAAACGAGGCGACCTGCTGCTCGCTGTAGGTGATCCCGCCGAGCAGTTTGAGCTGGGTGTAGGTACGGCTGACAAGGTCCTGGAAGCCGTCGGTCACACGGACGACGGCGTCCTGCGAGGTGGAAGCCACATCGGCGGCGTTGATGACGAGCTCTGCCTTGCCGACGGCCCGGCGGATGCGTGTGACAAGCTCCTTCTCGCGCTCGGCGTTCTGTGTCGCCTTGGAGCGCAGAATCTGGTCCTCGATCGCCGAGAGCGAGGTCGTCTGCTTGCGCTTGGTGTATTTCTCGGTCTTGATGAGCAGCCGCAGGTCGGACAAGGCACGCTCGTCTGGTTCCAGGATGACTCGCAGCTCGTCCTTGCCGGCGCTGTGCATCCGGATCTCTTCGGGACCGTACGGGTACTCGGGGGTGATGAAGTGAACCGTCAGCTCGCGCTGCTGTCCGTACACCTGGTCGTCGAGCTTGTAGCCGAACGCGAAGTCCTGGCCGTTCTTGGCATACCGCAGCTTGCTGGTGCGGATAACTTCACCCGAGAGGATCTTAGACAGGCGGCCGCTGACCTCTGAGGCGTCGATGTCGACGTTCTTGATCTCTTCCTCGATGACCTGTTCTTCGTTGGTCAAGTACTCGTAGACGTTGCCGTTGCGCTGCACGTACGTCTGAGTCTCCAGCAGCGTCAGGGCCTCCTGTACCTGCTTGGACAGTGCGGGCAGGTCAAGCCCGAACCGGTCGTAGACGAGCACGGTCAGGTTGCGCGGGGTCGCGTGGAAGCCCTCGACGTACTTGACCAGGAACAGCGCCTTGAGTAGGCGCACAGCAAGCTCGTTGTCGAGGTTGCGCTCGGCGACATCGATCGAGCGCTGCGCGGCAGACTTCAGCGAGGCACGGACGCCAGCGAACATGTGGTCGAAGGTCGCGAGTCTGCCCACCTCGACGTCGCCGACGTCCTTGGCGACCTGCTGCACGACGCCGAGCATGGAGCGCTCACCGACCGAGCTGTTGCGGCCCTCGAACACATTGTGGTCCGAGATGCCCTCTATCGCCGCTTGGAAGAGGGGGAACTGATAACTGACGAACGGGTAGGTGTCGACGAAGTGCGCCTCGTCCGTGTAGTTGCGGTAGATCTTCGCGCCGTCAACGAAGTCGAACAGTGTTTTGAAGTTCGCGTGCTGCTCGGCGTACACCGTCGCCAGCGCAGACTCACCCACCTCGTTCTTCTCCAGCAGCCGCTTGCGGATGACTTCCTCAACGTCGGCGCTGGTGAGCTTGACTCGTGTCCTGAATCGCGCCTGGATCTTGGAGAAGTCGTTGCCCTGCTGCTTGGTGCGGTCGCCGACGACCTTGTCCATGTCCTCCTGGGAAGTGACGAACACCCACGCTCGCCCCTGGCACTTGGTATTCAGAGACTCGGCGATCGTCTGGAGGTTCAGCATCAGGTGCGTGTTGGACCCGATGAACTGGCCGACCTCGTCCACGAAGAAGTTCAGCCGGAAGCCCACGGCCTGCCTGTCGATCCACGCCTTGACCTCGTTGGCGAAGTCCTCGATCGACACCGAGTACTCGTTGCGGTACTTCGTCAGGATGTTGGTCGGCGTCCCCTCGGTCTGGCCGCTGACTTCGGCGTATGCCTTGGCCACGTTGGCCTCTTCGAGTACACCCTCCTCACGGCCATGCGCCCAGTCGCGTCCCGCGATCTGTGCGTACGCAGCCTTGAACGCCCCGTACTGGCCGCGATTGTCCAGGTCCCGCTCGAATCGAGCCACGTGGCCCTGGTTGCCGTAGTAGCCACAGCTCTCATCGAAAACCTTGACGAACACCTTCAACAGTGCGTCGCCCTGGTCCTTCGTGATGAGCGTCGCCTTCTGATCGATGTTGAACAGCAAGCTCTTGGCGGGAATGCGGTCGGCCTTGGTCAACAAGGCTGGGAGGAACGCTCCCTGCGCCTTGGACCGGAAGCTCTCAGACACACGCTCGCGCGGGAACTCCTGCCCGTCTACGTCGCCGAGCAGGTGGGCGAGCATCTTGAGCAAGTGGGACTTACCGGAGCCGAAGAAACCCGAGATCCACACACCGTTCGCGTTGGTGTAGTTCGTGTACGCCTCAAGCAGGGGTTCGAGGCCCTTGGCTGCCTCGTTGGTCAGGACGTACTCGTCGACCTCAGTGCCCAGGTGCGCGGTGTCGTCAGCCTTGATGACGCCCTCGATCGGACGCTGCACGTCCTTGGCGAAGATCGCGTTCAGCTGCATCGAGTCACGCCTCCTGCTCCAAGATGTTCTTGGCTCGGTAGTACTGGTCGTCTTTGAGTCGCCCGAACAGCACGAGCGACGACCCCAACGTGTCGGACTGCTCGTAGCGGCCAGGGAAGAACAAGAGCATCGGCTTACCTGTTACGACGCTCTGCAAGTTGTTCAGCACGTTGTGTGAGCGGATGTACGGGAAGACTTCGCCAATGCCTGTGAGGAAGAAGATGTCGAAGTCGCCCTCGGCGAGCTTGGCGCGGATCGCAGGCGAGATGTGGTCCTGCGGGTCGAGCATCCCCTGAAGCAGCTCGCGGAAGTCGGCTTTGTCCTGATCCGGTTCGAGGGCGAGCAAGCGATCCCAGACTCCGCGTTCTTTGAGCATCTCCACCGACAGGTCGTAGAGATTGATCTCACGGACCTCAATGCCCTTGTTGGCCAGTCGGTTCTTGATGCGCTTCTTGGCCCCCGCGACCACGAGGGCGTCCTCGGGGTCGTAGGGGTAGATGAAGAACGGCACCTCGTTGCTCAGGCCCTCCATCTGGAGGAACCGCTTGCCGCTGAGCACCTGAAACAGATGCTCTTCCTGATTGGACAGCTCGATCGGCGTCACCACTCGGCCCTCCCTATATCGTGATCACTGGTGGGGAAGAACCGCAGATCGCTCGGGGTACGCGTGGACAAGGCAGTCGCGACCCGTTGCGATAGCACGGCTTGGACCAGGTGTCCGCGGCCGGAGAGCAGGCCGGCCTCGTTAAGCATCAGGAACACGTTCGAGCGCAGCTTGCGCAGCGTCGAGCCCTTGACTTCAGTCAGCTCGGTATGCCATAGAGCCTTGCCGCGAACGAAACTGTCGAAGTCTTCGTACGTGAGCGTCGATGCCAGCAGAAGGAACCGCTCACGCGCCACCTCCTCGGCGAACTCGCCGATCAGGTCATAGCGGCGGCAGGCAGCCGCCCACAACAGGTGCCCGCGCTCAGTGGCCGGCGCGTCGACGAGCACCTCAATCTCACCGTCGGTGAGCACGGTAAGTCGCTGGGTGACCTCACGGGTGAGGCGTCGCCCCGACGCGACCGTGCGAGCCTGGAGCAGGTTGTCCTGCTCGATCACTGCGCACACCTTCGACCAGTCACGCTCGCGCAGGTACAGCGGCGCAGCGATGGAAGCCTCGCGCATGAGGAGGGCACCACTGGTGAACGAGAGCGCATAGCGCGACGCAGGGGCGGTCCGTTCCACCACGGGGCACCTCCTTTCGGGAATCAGGAAAGTTAATCAGGATACAGCACTCAGCCGACACCGACGCCATCCCAGTGGGCGGAGAGCTCTCAGGTCAGCCTGACTCTGTGTGGTCACTCGATGACGCGGCACCGCCACTGCGCACCCACTCATCGATTTCACTGGTCTGGAACTTCCAGAGACGGCCGAGCTTGTGGGCCGGCATGCCCTTCTCGGCGATCCACCCATAGACGGTGTCCTTCGTGATGCCGAGGTGGGCGGCGATGTCGTCGGCGGAAAGCCACGGTTCAGCCACGGTGGAGCCTCCAGTCGGCAGTCAACGTAAGCACATCAGCCACGCTTACCCTACCGGCATCTGGGCGGGTCATACCCGGTTTAGCTGGGTCTAGCAGGTCTACGACGTACTACTTGGTGTCTTGCCCGGTCTAGCGTTGAGCACGGAGGAGTATGGACGCCTCACTCCTGGTTGCGGTGATGCCGACAGCGCCCGTCTGAGGAAGCGGCTCAAGGGCATGGCCGCCGATGACATCTACGAGCAGTTCGATCCTCGTACTGTCGGCGCGGTGAACGGCCTGGGACAAGGGGACCGGCGGCACCGGGAGCGGTGGAAGGAGACGTACGAGTAGAGGGGCGAGGACGGCCGGAAATCGACGGTGCGGGGGTAGGGGGAGTGGTCCGGGGCGGGTGTCCGGCGTCGGTACTCTGGAGCGCATGTCTACTGCTCCGGTTCGCGTTCGTTTCGCCCCGTCCCCGACCGGCATGTTCCATGTCGGTGGTGCACGGTCCGCTCTCTACAACTGGGCGGCGGCGCGACAGTCCGGCGGCACGTTCGTCCTGCGGATCGAGGACACCGACGCGGCCCGGAACAAGCCGGAGTGGATCGACGGGATCATTAACGCGCTCGCGGCGATCGGCATCCACGGCGAGGACGCGGCCTTCGAGGGCCCGTACTTCCAGTCGCACAACGCCGACCGGCACCGGGAAGCGGCCCAGCAGCTCTTCGCGGCCAGCCGGGCGTACTACTGCGACTGCACCCGGGAGCAGCTGAAGGAGCGCACCGGGTCGGACCACCTCGGGTACGACGGGTTCTGCCGGGAGCGAGGGCTGGCCTTCGAGGAGGGCCGGGCGCTGCGGTTCCGGACGCCGGACGAGGGCGAGACCGTCGTGGTCGACCTGATCCGCGGGGAGCCGGCGTTCCCGAACAGCGCAATCGAGGACTTCGTGATCGCCCGCGGTGACGGGTCCCCGGTCTTCCTGATCGCCAACGTCGTCGACGACCTGGACGAGGGCATCACGCAGGTCATCCGCGGCGAGGAGCACCTTTCGAACACGCCGAAGCAGCAGCTGCTGTGGGAGGCGCTCGGCGCCAAGCCGCCGGTGTGGGCGCACCTGCCGGTGATCGTGAACGAGAAGCGGCAGAAGCTGTCCAAGCGCCGTGACAAGGTCGCGCTGGAGGACTACCTCGCCGAGGGCTTCCTGCCCGAGGCGATGGTGAACTACCTCATGCTCCTGGGCTGGGGTCCCGGCGACGACCGGGAGATCATGCCGTACGAGGAGCTGGAGCAGCTCTTCCGGATCGAGGACGTCAACACGGCGCCGGCCTTCTTCGACGTGAAGAAGCTGACGGCGTTCAACGGCGACTACATCCGCGCGCTCTCGCCGGAACAGTTCGTCAACGCCTGCGCGCCGTGGCTCGTCGCTCCGCACGCGCCGTGGGCCCCGGAGGCGTTCGACAAGGACGTGTTCGAGGTGGCGGCGGCGCTGGCTCAGACCCGGATCGCGCTGCTGTCGGAGATCACCGGCTACGTGGACTTCCTGTTCCTCGACGAGCCGGTCGAGGACGAGGCGTCGTGGAACAAGGCGATGAAGGCCGGCGCCGGAGACATCCTGTCCGATACCCGCGCCGAGTTCGCCACCGTCGCGAACTGGAAGGCGGACGACCTGAAGGCCGTCCTCCTCGCCGTCGGCGAGAAGCACGGCCTCAAGCTGGGCAAGGCCCAGGCGCCTATCCGGGTCGCGGTCACCGGCCGCACGATCGGACTCCCGCTGTTCGAGTCCATGGAGCTGCTCGGCCGGGACCGCGTGCTGGCCCGTCTGGACGCGGCGGCGAAGAAGCTGGCCGCCGCGCAGGCGTAGCCGCCGGTCAGGCGATCTTCGCGAGAAGGTCGCCCCAGGCGTTGCCGAAGTAGTTCAGATCGAAGCGGGCCAGGGCCTCGTACGGGGCCTTGGCCTCGGTCTGGCGTGCCGTTGCGCGTTCCCGGACCTGCGCAGGCAGTCGGCCGAGGTCCGGGGCTGGCTGGCCGGTCAGCGCGGCGAGGTCGCCCAGGCCGGCCACCGGGCGGATCAGACAGGGCAGGCCGAGCAGCAGCGCCTCGGCCGCGCAGCGGCTCCAGCCCTCCCGCATCTGGGGGAGGAAGACGCCGACGTCGCACGCGCACAGCAGCCGCAAGTACCGCTCGCGCTCCACGTCGTAGTGGGCGCCGTCGAAGCCGATGGTGTTGCTGCCGCTGGTGATCACCCGCAGCCCGGGCGTGTCGGCCAGGGCCGCCGAGACCCTCTCGGTGCCCTTCCAGTGCACGGCCTTGCCCGCGTACACGCCGATCACGTCCGGCGACAGACCGAACTCTGCGCGGCACTCGGTCCGGTCGAAGCCGCGGGCCCGCTCGACCTCCGTCATGTCGAAGGCGTTGTAGATCACCCGGACGTTGCGGACGCCTCGGGCCTGGAGGAAGTCGGCCCAGTACGGGGAGACGCAGACCACGGCGGCGCACTGGGGCAACGCGCGGAACAGGCGCTCCCAGAGCATGGCCTCGACCGGGGCGGAGTCGTGCTGCAGCGGCTCGTAGTGGTGCAGGAGGAACACCGTGCGGGCCCGCATCTCCGGCGTGAAGAGCAACAGGCTCAGGTCGTCCCACATGAAGGTGCCGGTGGTGCTGTCGAGCGCCCGGATGGTCGGGGCCAGGCGGGCGAGGTGGCGGAGCTTGCGCCAGCGGCGGACGCTGTAGGTGCGCTTGTGGTCCGGGATCGTGCGCCATTCCACGTCGTCGGCCGTCGCCTCATGGAGCATCCGCAGGTAGACCCGGCCACCGGTCCGACCGACCGGCTCCATCGAGTAGACGACCCGCTTCACGGACATACCTCCTGTTGGTGTCGGACGTACTCGGTGTGGAGCAGTGCGCGCATGGCCGCCAGGTGGGGACTGAGGCCGCAGGCGGCGTCGGCGAGCGGGAGGTAGAAGTCCTTCAGGCTCTGGAGGAACCGCCGACGCCGGTCGATGTTGGGTGAGGCGGCGACATCGCGCAGGTTGTGGAGGCGGTCGGCGAGCCGGACGAGGAGGTCCTCGGACGGGAGCGCGGCCTGCTTGAAGCGCCAGCTGGACTCGTCGCCGGCGGCCTTGGGGCGCTGTTCGAGGCGGTGGTCGGCTGTCATCGCCCGCAGGCGGCAGGTGAAAGGGGCGCCGAGGTGTTGGACGAGCAGCGCCTCCGATTCGGGGGCCACCTCCAGGGCGTCGTGAAGGAGGGCGAGGAGCAGGGTCTCGGGGTGGCTGACCCTGATCTCGGTGCGCAAGAGCGTGACAACGGCCAGCGGGTGTTCCAGGTACGGGGTGCCCTGGTCGCGGGTGTGGCCGTCGTACACCGTGAGCGCGAGGGCGCCGACGACGCGCGCGCGGGACTGCTCGTCCCTGGCCCACGCGGCGGCGCCGAGCACGGTTAGGACGTGGTCCAGGTCGGTGGGGTTCATCCGCCTCACCTCCTACGGAGGGCCGTGGCACGGGGGTCGGGAACGTGGTCGGCGAGCAGCAAGGTGTCCCCGACCGCTAGGGCGTCGAGGCCCAGGTCCGCCGTCGCCGACACGGCCTGCTCGGCGGTCCGCAGGATTGGGGTGCCCTTGCGGTTGAAGGACGTGTTCAGCAGTAGCGGTAGTCCGGTGCGGTCGTGGAAGTGGTCCAGGAGTTCGCGCAGGCCCTGGTGGTCGGCGGCGACGGACTGCACGCGGGCGGTGCCGTCGTGGTGGGTGACTGCGGCGATGCGGTCCGCTCGGCATCGGCGGACGCGGGCGACACGGTTCATGAAGGGGTCGCCCGCCGACATGAACCACTCCGTGGCGTGCTCGGAGAGGACGGCCGGGGCGAAGGGGCGGTAGGTGGCTCGCTTTTTGATCGCGTTGAGCCGGTCTCGCGTGGCGGCGTGGCCGGGGTGGGCGAGGATCGAGCGATGGCCGAGGGCTCGCGGCCCGAACTCAAGCTGTCCCTGTACCCAGCCGACGATGTGGTGTTCCGCGAGGAGCGTGGCCACCGTGGGCGCCAGACCCGGGCCGAGGCCGGTCAGCGCGCGGTACCCGGTCGGTACTGCGGTGGCCGGCAGGGCGCCCGGGTGCGGACCCCAGGCCGCGTCGGTCGGCACAGGGAGGCGCTCCTGGCCGAGCTGGTAGTGCCAGCCGTAGAGCGCGGCGCCGACGGCGGTGCCCGCGTCGTGCGGGGCCGGTGCCACGATGAGGGTGTCGAAGCCGCTGTCGGCGGCCAGCTGACCGTTGAGGTGGGAGTTCAGGGCGCACCCGCCAGAGAACACCAACGCCGAGGCCCTCGTGAGCCGTTGCAGGTGGCGGGCGATGTGGACGACCGATTCGGCGAAGACCTCCTGGACGGCGGCGGCCAGGTCGGCCCGCTTATGGTCCGGCTGCTCCGCGACGTTGTCGGCGGTCCAGGCCCGGCCCCCGAGCAGCAGTGGTGTGCTGCTGTCCGCGGAACCCCAGGGGTGATCGATGCGGAGCTCGCCGTCGTCGCCGAGCCGGACCAGCTCGCGGATCTGCGCTCCGTAGCGCTGGGGATCGCCGAAGGCTGCGAGCGCCATCATGCTGCCCTCGGGCTCGTCGCCGGGCGGGATCACCCGCCGCGCGAGGTTCCGGTAGAAGTGCCCGAGGGAGGAGTGGACGCGCCGGGGGCCGGCCGGGCTGGGCACGACGGTCGGCATGCCCTGGTGGAGGCGGTCGATGCGATCGGGGCGCAGGTCGTACCCGGTGACGCGCTCCCGGCCAGGGCCGAAGTCGGAGCCCAGGGAGGAGCCGCCGGCGTCGATGACGAGGCCCGCCGCGTGGTCGTGGCCGGAGAGCAGGTAGCCGGAGAGCACGTGGGCCGTGTGGTGGGAGAGGAGGCGGAGGTGTTCGCCGAGTGGGGCGGGCAGGAGGGCGGCGAGCTCGTCGCGCTCCTCGGCCAGCCACCAGCCGGCGGCGGGGTTGGGGCGCATGGAGGCGGCCCAGACGGCGTCGATGTCATGCGGTTCGAGGCCGGCGGCCTCCAGGCACCACTGGAGCGCGCGGGTCGGGGAGGTGAGCGTGCCCTTGCGGGTGGGGTGGTTGTGCTTGACGCCGCTCCAGCGTTCCTCCTCGGCCGCGTAGAGGCGACCGTCGACGAGTAAGGCGGCGCTGGTGTCGTGGTGGAAGTTCAGTCCGAGGACTGCGGGCATGGTGGTGTACCTCCGGTCTGGGGTCAGACGGCGAGGGCTGGGGCGGGGAGGAGGGCGGCGCCGGAGTCGGTGTACTCGTGGCAGCGCAGGCAGAACCGGAAGTGGTGACCTCGGGGCGCGAACACCTTGGCAGCGAAGTCCTCGTCCCAGATGCTGAATTCGCTGTCGTCCTTCGCCATGGCGTTGAAGCAGCGGTAGCAGGACCCGTCCATCTCGATCATCAGGTGCTGGTCGAGGTAGCGGTCGCAGATGCCGCGCAGCTCGTTCGCCGGCTGGCCGACGTCGACGTGGTGCACGTGGTTGGTGACATGGATGGCGCCGTACCTGTCGCACAGCCTCGCGAGCTGCGTGAGGCGGGTGGAACTGATGCCTTCCAGGACGCTGTTGATGACTACGGTCTTGCCTGCCGCGCGGAGGCGGGGCACGACGGCGTGGACCTCGTCGTAGTTCTCGTGCTCGTCGTCGCAGCCGATGAGGACCTGGTCGTACGACCGGAGGGTGGCCTCCATGATCCGCTTGTTGCGGGCCAGGGTGATGGCGTTCGTGCCCAGGACCATGACCTTGTCCGGCAGGCGCGTGCGGGCCGCGTCGCTGAGGGCGGGGAAGTCCCGGTGCACGGTGGGCTCGCCGCCGTTGATGTGCAGCTGCTGGAAGGGGATGGTCTCCAGCCGGGTCAGGATGGTGGAGAACAGCTCCTGGGACATGTTCTCGCCCTGGGCGCCGTCGGCGAAGATGCAGAAGTCGCAGGACCGGTTGCACTTCGTGGTGATCTTGATCTTCGCCGTCTTCAGGGCGCGGGGCAGGGGCGCACGCGCGGGCATGTCGGAACTCCTTGGGTCAGGGGTGGACGTCAGCGGGCGTGAGGCTGAGGAAGTCCTGCACGGTGGACTTCTGCCGGTGCCAGAGCGAGAGGGTCGCGCGCAGGGTGCCGGCGGTGGTCGGTCCGGTGGGTATCAGCGTCGCCATCCGGGCGGCCAGCCGCTGGACAGAGGTGCTCTGGTCCGCCGCGAGCGCGTTCAGGGTCCATGCGGCGGACTGGAGTTCCTTCGCCTCGCGCCGGATCAGGTAGTCGGTCGCCACGCCGGGCGGCGGGTCGAGGTAGTACATCCAGCGGGCGACGCGGACACGGAGCATCCCGGCTGTCATCACCCAGTCGGTACGGGCCTGTTCCTCGCCTTGGCCGACGGGGATGTTGGTGTCGGGGACGCGGCGCATCGCAGCCTCTAGAGCGACATGGGCCGTGCGGAGCAGGTGCCGCGGACTCCGCGGACGGGCATCGGGTCGGTCTTCGGCGTGCCCGAGGAACAGCTCGGCGTACCCGTCGAGCCCGTCCGGCCTCCACTGCGTGAGGGCGGCCGTCTTACCGGGGCAGCGGGTCCGTGTCGCGAGCGCGGAGGCGGCGAACCAGCATGGGGCCAGGTAGTGCCAGGCCACACAGTGGCGCCGGTACGCGGCGATGTTCTCCACCACGTTGTCGGTGCTGTCCGCTGCCAGCTGGTACCGGCCGCCCAGCCGCCCCTGGAGGATTCCCCGGTAGAACCGTTCGTCGACCTCGCACCAGGGCGCCATCTGGGCCCGGGACTTCCAGCGCTGGAAGTCCCGGGCGCTCCCGCTGATCAGCGACCAGGTCGCGAGCTCCGGCGCGGAGACGAGCCGTCCGTCCGCCTCGGCCACGGTGAACGCGAAGCCGGGCGGGTGCTCCAGGAGGCGTCGGTGGGATACCTCCCGACCGACGGCGGCGGTGTGCGCGGCGGCCAGGCGGTGGTTCCACTCCTCCCAGTTCGCCGGGGCCTGGGGAACGAGGACCCGTACGTCGATGTCGGAGTGGGGAGCCAGCAGGTCGGCCGGCTGCCACTTGTGGGTGAGCATCACCGCCCCGACGCCGTGGGCGTCCAGCTCGCGTTCGTACAGCGCTCCGAGCCCCGAGTAGAGGGGCGGCGCTTCGACCACCGTCATCACCGTTCCCCCGTGGAGGCGCGGGCGCAGGCGGGCCCGGCCCCGTCCGTGGTCAGGAGCGGGAGCAGGGGCAGGACCGGGGCGCCTTCGGGGCGCTCCATCCGGTCCCAGCGCAGGTCGTAGTCGACGTAGTGGAAGCCCTGCCAGGCATCGTTGGTGTTGCGGTCGAGCATGGCCTGGAAGAGGTGGGCGAAGGCGTCGCCGAGGGTGCCCTCGGCGAGGTGGGGCTTCAGGGGGATGTCCCGGTTGTGGAGGATGCACGGGCGGGCCACACCGGTGGGCGTGATCTTGATGCGGTTGGCGTCGGAGCAGGTGGCGCAGCTGGAGTTGGAGATGAAGCCGATCGAGCCCGCCCAGCCGTCGGGGCGGAGGTACTGCCCGGGGCTGCGGACCCCGAGCTCGTCCCTGCGGACCTCGTCGGCGTTCGCGAACCACTCGTGGAGGCGGTCGCGTACCTCCGCCTCGTTGATGAACTCGGTGTCGAAGAGTGCCTGGGCGGGGCCGATGTTCTGGAGTTCGATCAGCCGGACGGCGATGGGCAGGTCGCGGGCGAGTTCGGCGACGGCGAAAGCGTCGTCCAGGTAGGTGCGCTGGAGAACGCAGTTGATCTTCACGCGCAGGCCGAGGGAGAGGGCGGTGTCGAGGGTGCGCCGGGTGATGCGCGGGTCGCCGCCGCCCATGATCACGGCGGACCGGTCGGGGCCGAGGCTGTGGAGGCTGAGGTTGAGGTACGTCAGGCCGGCACCGTGAAGCTTCTCGACGCTCAGACCGCGGCGCAGGTTGCCGTGGCTGGTCATGCCGATCGCTGCGTCGGCCCCGAGGCCGTCGGCCAGGCCCGCGATCACGTCGAGGATGTCCGCCCGAAGGGTCGGCTCACCACCGGAGCAGTGCGCCTTCTTGATTCCCCAGGCACCGGCCTCGGCAGCGATAGCCGCGTAGTCGGAGGCGGTCAGAGGACGGTCCTTGTGCCCATAGTCCGGCATGCAGCGGGGCTTGCAGAAAACGCAGTCCAGGTTGCAGAGCGAGTTCAGGGTGAAGGCCAGGTAGGGGTGGTTGCGGCCGGTCGCGGCGAAGGCGGCGGCCAGGTCACGGTGGCGTGTGGCGGGCATCGGTCAGCCTCCTACGAGGGGAAAGCGGGCAGCGGGCACCTCGGCCAGGCCGTTGAGCGGCTGGTCGGTGAGGTAGCGGCGCAGGTTGTCGGCGAAGAACGCGGCCGCCTCGTTCATGTACGTGTGGCTGAGAGTGGAGCTCTTCGGCGTGAGGACGACCCGGGGGTGGAGCCGCAGCGGATGGCGGGCGGGCAGCGGTTTCGGGTCGAAGACGTCCAAAGCGGCGCCGCGAAGGTGGCCGGCGTTGAGGGCGGCCAGGAGGGCCGCCTGGTCGACGGTCGCCGCACGGCCGAGGTTGATGAAGAGGGACTTCGGCTTGAACGCCGTGAAGAGGTCGTGGTCGAAGAACCGGTCCGTGGCCCGGTTGGCGGGCAGCAGATCGACCACCACGTCGGCGACGGCGACCGCCTGGTGCACCGCCGACGTGTGCATCCATGTGATCCCGCCCTCGGCGGCCACCGGAGGCGTCCGCCGTACGCCGATGATGTCCATCCCGAAGGAGCGGGCTGCACGCGCGAGGTGTTCGCCGATACTGCCGCAGCCGACGATGGTCATCGTCGCCCCTGCCAGGTCGAAGAACTCCTCGGCCAGGTCGTCCTTCCACCAAGTCCGGTTCCGCTGGGCGAGCCGGCTCATGAACAGCCCGCGAGAGAAGCCCAGGACCATCCCCATGGCGTGCTCGGCCATGGGCCTCCCGTGGAACCCGTACGAACGAGTCAGAGCTACCCCGACGGAGTGGGCCTCGGCGACGGGCAGATGGTCGGTGCCGGCCGCCGGGGAGGCGATCCACCTCAGATGAGGCGCGCCGAACAGCCACGACGGCTTGAACGTCCAGCCGAAGTAGACGTGCGCCTCAGCCAGCTGGTGCGGCACGGCTCCCTCGGTCGCCGTACGGAACTCGACACCGGGGAAGGCGGCGGACAGCGCCTGCTCGTGCTCGGCGGACAGCCGCCAGAAGGAGTGCGGGGACTCCAGACTGATCAACACGACCGGCCGGTTCATCGCGCTCGGCCCTCCGCGCTGGACGCCGGCACAAGAGCCCATGGGGCGAGGCGTTCGACGACGGAGCCGATGCTGGCCTCGTAGTCGTGGCGCGAGCGCACGAGGGCAGCCCCGGCGCTCCGGAGCCGGTCGCGTTCGCGGGGCAGGACGGTCAGGGCGCGGTGGAGCGCAGCGGCCAGAGACCTGGCGTCACGTGGCATGGCGGTGAAGCCGGTCTCGCCCTCGACGACGGTCTGGGCCAGCCCGCCGGCCGTGGTCGCCACCACGGGACCCGCTCCGGCTGCGAACGCCTCCAGGGGGATGCGCCCGAAGGGCTCCTCTCGCGAGGGGACGACGACCGCACGCAGGGCCGGGTTGTGCAGCCAGGCGCGGATCGAGGGGGTGAAGCGCGTGATCAGGGTCGCGTCCAGGCCGTACGCGCGAATGCGCGCCGCCAGGTCCTCCTGGTACGAGGTCGGGCGCTCGTGTTCGTCCGAGGTCACGGCCGCCAGGACCAGATGCGGGGCGCGGACCCCGCGCTCCTTGAGAAGGTGCAACGCATCCAGGAGGTCGTCGAAGCCCTTCGTCGGCACGGCACGGCCCATGGCGAGAAGGAACCCGGCGCGGGCCTTGAACGGCAGGGGTGGCGCGCTCGTAGGCGGGGCCTTCTCCTCCTGGATCAGTCCGTTCGGGACGCTGACGATGCTTCCCCGGGGGACGGCGTAACTGACGACGAGGTGGCCGCGCATGTGGGACGAGATGGCGCCGATCCGCCCGCCTCGGACGGTCGCCGCCCGCAGGGCGTCCCGCTCCCAGCGGACGCGGGACATGTCCTTGGGCCTCGTCAGCGCCGTTGTGGAGCGGGGCACGAGCAGCAGGTCCGTGGTCGGCGACGTGTAGGGGGCGAGCCCAAGGAAGGGGATGTCCAGGCCGACGAGGAGGCACCGGCTCGCTTGGTCGGCGATGCGTACGGCCGCCTCGCCTGCCAGGTCGCACAGCTGCACGGAGCCGTGGACCGAGTCCGGGGGTGCCTGCACCTCCGGGATCGTGATGACCTCGGCCTTGGCCTGTCGCAGCATCTGCTGGACCTCGCTGGCCCACCGCCGGTCGTGCGCTCCGGCCGCTTCCGGCACGTGCGGGGTGATCACGGAGAGGCGGCCCGGCGGCAACAGGCGGGCCAGCGCCGTGAGGAAGGCGCGGTTACTGAAGCCGGTGCCCGACGCCGCGCCGTAGAAGCCCTCGTGGAGGGCGACGACGACCCGGGGCCGGCGGACCACCTCCGGTATGGCCGTAGGCGGGGGTGGTGGAGTCGCATGGTCGATGCGCACCGTGTGGTGCCTCCTTCGAAGTCGGGATATAGCGGGAGTGGGCTTCAGGTGTTGGCGGTCGAAGGGCGGACCCCGCGGGTGAGTCGGCACCAGGCGCGGGTGCCATGGGCGGCGGTCGTCAGCGACCAGGCGTCGGCCAGGGCCTCGACGATGACGAGCCCTCGTCCCGATTCGGCCTCCTCTCCGGACGCTGGAGGAGAGGACGGCGCGGGGTGAGAGCAGCCTCCGTCGGTGACGGTGATCTCGACTTCCAGGCCGCCGGCGGTCGGGTTTGTGCGGTCGACGCACAGGACCAGGGGCGGGCTGCCCGAGGCGAACGCGTTCGTTGCGAGCTCCGACGTGATCAGCCGGGCGTCATCGAGGAGGTCCGCCTCGGTGCCGTGGAGCGCGACCGCCACTGCCTCCCGGGCGACCTCGGCCGCCTTCGGCCCGTACGGCAGATCCGTGATCAGCGTGGTCGCGTGGACGGCCCCGGCGTCGGCCTGCCCGGCGACGGGGGCCGGTCGTCCGACGCCGCGCTCCAGCACGCTGCTCGTACGGGCTCGGGAGGTGCTCGTGCGGTGTCTCAAGGCCCACCCCTTTCTCCGTCGGCACCGAAGGCGGCGCCTTCCGCCGGGATCCAAGAACACCGGAGGAGGCCGGTCGCGCAGGACCCGATCAACGGGTCAACTCGGTCAACTTCCTTGAGAAGGAGGTGAATCAGCCGCCCGAGGGCGTCACCATGAGCAGGCGCGAGAAGTGATGGCCGTACCACTGGGGCAAGAGGTGGTCGAACGTGGCACCGCAGGCAGGGGAACCCAACGCCGTACTGGCGGGGTGCCTCGACGAACTCGGGTGGAGCCCGAAGGCGCTCGCTCGCAAGCTCAACAGGGTGTTCGGAGCGGGGACGGTGGCCGAGTCGGCGCCGTACCACTGGCGGGACGCCGGTTCGCTGCCGCGCTCGCCGTTACCGATGATGGCCGCCTACGTGCTCTCCCAGGAACTGGGTAGACCTGTCTCGGTGGCCGAACTCTGGCAGGGCCGCGTGGGCGACTCCTCGGCGCTCGTGCCGGCTGACACGGATCTCGCACGGCCCTGGACCGTGCAGGGTATGGAGGCGATCGTGGAGGACTGGGTGATGGGAGGGCTCGTCGACCGACGCCGGTTCCTCGCGATCTCGGGCGCGGGGCTCCTCGCGATCGTCGCCCAGTACCTCGACGGCACCGCGGGGCGCGGCCAGTACGCGCCCCGGATCACGCCGTCCGTGGGTGCCGATCCGCTCGTGGACCAGGTCGAGCAACACCTGCCCATGCTCTCCGCACTCGACGACGAGCACGGTGGAGCGCGCCACCTCCCGTACGTGGGTGCCCAGTTCCGCGCTGTCGGGCTGCTGATCCGCGAAGGCGGTCACCCTCCCGCTGTGGCCAGCCGCCTCATCCGCGCGCTCGCAGAGATCGGCCAGCTGGCCGGCTGGATGGCCTTCGACGCCGCCGACCACGGTCTGGCGCAGCGCTACTTCGCCACGGCGCTGCGGGCAGCACACCAGGTCAACGACCTGCCCCTCTGCGCCCACATCCTCGGCGACCTCTCCTTCCAGGCCGCCAGCCGGGGCCACCCGGCGGACGCCATCGCCCTCGGCGAGGCCGCCCGTCGCGCCAGTGACGCCGCCCCGCCGGTCGTCCGGGCATCCGTCCTGTCGCGGCTCGCGTACGCGTACGCCGCCGCCGGCCGCGACAACGACTTCGCCCACACCCGCGGGGCCGCCCGCGAGCTGATCGCCGGCCGGGACGGTAGCCAGGAGGAGCCTCGCTGGATGTACTTCCTCACCGACAACCACCTGGACTGCCAGGCGGGGTACGGCCTCATTCAGATGGGCCGCGCGCAGCAGAAGGCGGACGGCGGCCCGAAGGCACGGCGCTTCATCGCCCAGGGGGCGGAGATGCTCCGGTACGGGGCGTACGACGTTCCACGCGGCGACCCCAGCCAGCGCAGGGCCATGTTCGAAGGAGCCTGGCTGGCCCTGGGCCACAGCGCCCATGGCGACCTGGAGGCCGCCTGCGAGGTCGGCCAGATCGTCGCCGACCGCCTCGACGTCGTGCGCTCACCTCGCAGCGCGGCCCTGCTCCACCAGCTCGCCGCTGACCTGCGCCGCCGACAGCGCAACGCCCACGTGCGCAGCTTCCTGCCAGCCCTGGAGCATGCCCTCGCCGAACACGCCCCGGCGGCGCCACCTGGCCGTTAGGGTCAGGATCATGACCGCAGGGGAGCGCGTTGTCGTTGTCGGGGCAGGGGTGGCAGGGCTCACCACCGCCGTCGTTCTCGCCGAGGCCGGTGCCTCGGTGCATGTGATCGCCGAACAGGTGCCGGGCGTCACGTCGCTGGCTGCGGGGGCGATGTGGGGGCCGTACCTGGTCGAACCGAAGGACAAGGTCGACCGGTGGGGACAACGGTCGCTGGAGATCTTCCGCAAGCTGGCCGAGGACCCGTCGACGGGCGTCCGGCTCACCAGCGGTGTGGAGGCGTCCCGCACAGCCGAGGAGCCACCAGACTGGGCCACCACCCTGCCCGGCTTCCGGCCGTGCGAGCCGACTGAACTGCCGGCCGGGTTCTCGGCCGGCTACCGGTTCACGGTGCCGCTGATCGACATGCCCACCTACCTCGACTACCTTCTGCGTCGCCTCGATGCCGCTGGGGGAACGGTCGAGCGGCGACGCCTGGCTTCGCTCGCGGACGCCGGTCCTGCTCCCGCGATCGTCAACTGCACGGGCCTCGGTGCCAAGAATCTGCTCCCGGACCCTGACCTTCGGCCCATCCGCGGACAGCACGTCGTCGTCACCAACCCAGGGCTGACCGAGTTCTTCTCCGAGGACACCGGCCTCTCCCCGGACCTGCTGTGCTTCTACCCCCACGGCGACACCGTTGTCCTGGGCGGCACCGCCATCGACGGCGAAGGCGACCTCGCGGCCGATGATAAGGCGGCGGCCGGGATCTTGGCCCGCTGCACCGAGGTCGAACCCCGCCTCGCCGAGGCCCGCGTCCTGGAGCACCGGATCGGCACCCGACCGACCCGGGCCACGGTCTGCGTGGAGCCGGAGCGGCTGGAGGACGGCACCGCGGTCGTGCACAACTACGGGCACGGGGGCGCTGGCGTGACGCTGTCGTGGGGCTGCGCCGAAGAAGCTGCAAGTCTCCTGACCGCCGACGGGGGAGACGGGCAGTGAACGACCATCCGAGGAAGCCCTTCCTCTATGTGGTCGTCTGCGCCGCTGGCATCGCGGGCGACGCCCACAAGCTGATCACCGCTGCGCAGGAACAGGGCTGGGGCGTCGGTGTCATAGCCACACCACAGGGGCTCGGCTTCCTCGACATCAAGGCGATCGAGGCTCAGACCGGCTATCCGATCCGATCGGCCTGGCGCAGTCCCGGCGACCCGCGCCCGCTCCCGCCCGCCGACGCCATCGCCGTCGCGCCGGCCACCTTCAACACGATCAACAAGTGGGCCGCCGGCATCGCAGACACCCTTGCGCTGGGCATCCTGTGCGAGGCGTACGGGATGGGCATCCCGACGGTCGTGCTGCCGTACGTGAACGCAGCGATGGCCGCGCACCCAGCGTACGGGCGGAGCCTGGAGCAGGTGCGGGAGATGGGCGTGCTGGTCGGGGCGTACGAGCCGCACCGCCCGAAGGCGGGTGGGGGAGCGGACCGCTTCCGGTGGGAGGAAGCGTTGGAGCTGCTGGAGGGAAAGATCGACTGAACGTGATCCGGCCTGCGCGCTCATGAGTGTGGCGCACCTGTTCCGTTTCGGAACAGGTGCTCTGTTCCGAAACGGAACGGTGCGGGTGTTCCGAATCGGAACGCGAGCGCTGTTCCCTCGGGGAACACGGTGGCCGTTCCTTCAGGGAACGCATCCGGTGTTCCCTGAAGGAACGGCCCGCCTTCGTACGCCAGTATGGGGGCGGGTTCTGCTGGACCGGCAGTCGCCGCCTTGTTCAGTAACAGAACAGGACGGCCGTTCAGTTTCTGAACACCACCGCTGTTCAGAAACTGAACAGCGGTCCGCCGGTGCTCCGGGGCGGAACAAGGGGTGCGTTCCGCGCCGGAATGAAGTCGCTGTTCCGACGCGGAACGGCATCCCTGAGAGCGAGCCGTGACCTGTTCACCCGGTGAACCTTGCGGATGTTCACCGAGTGGGTGCCCTGGCTGCTCACTCGGTGAACGTGCGGCCGAGCCGCTTGGGGCAGGGGCCGTGTCAGCGGTTCCTTGGAAGGGAGTCTGACCGCGTCGCCCTTGGCGTGGGTGTGGCAGGCCCAGGCTGAACTCTGTCTGCCGGCCTGTCGTGCGGGGGCTCTCCGACTGCCAGGTCCGGAAGGCGCTTCAGGCGCCAGGTGAGGACTTCGGTGAGGTTGGTGGCGGTGTCGAGTTCGCGGTGGCGTGCGGCTTGGGTGAGGAGAGCGGCGGGGTCATGGCCGGCTGTGGTGGCGTCGTTGAGGGTGGCAGCGAGGGTGGGCCAGGCTGGTTCGGCGAGGATCTGCTCGGCCAGGTCGGGGAGCACCTGGCGAACCGCGGCGGCCTGCCGCTCCTGGAGCGGCCGGGCGAGGCGCTGACCCCGGTGGTGGATCACGGCCAGCGGCTCGGTGGCTGCGGCACGGTAGGCGACACGGAGGTGCTCGGCTGCTTGTCGGGCGGCTTCGGCCTGCTGGGTGTGGTTGCGGGTGCGGTGCCAGTGCTGGGTGGCGATGACCGCCAGCAGGAGGGCGTCGAGGACGGTTGCGAGGAGTGCTCCGTCCCTGGGCGGGGGCACGCGCAGGACGGCCTTCACCGCCCGTCGAGTGGCCTGGGCCTGCTGGTGATTAGCGCGGATGCGGGAGCGGCTGGCGCGCTCGAACGTTGTGGCTGCCTGCAACAGCTGGGCCTGGAGGCTGATGGGTGCGACCAGGGGGAGTGCGTCGAGGGCTTCGGCGAGGACGGTTATGTGGGCCTGTCCGGCCTGGTCCTTGCTGTAGGCGAGGTGGTCGGGTATCCGGTCGATGGCGATGGAAAGACGTCGCCAGGCCGGGGTTTCGGTCTGGTTGGCAGGCTGTGCTTCCCTGGTCGCGAGTCGTTCGGCGATCTTGGGGTAGGAGAGGTCGGCGGCGAGGCTGGAGCCGGAGAACCAGACGGGCTCGCCTTGGGCGTTGGTGTCGCCGTCGAGGGCGACCTTGTAGCCGCGGACGTCGCCGGAAGGGAAGTACTGGACGTCGATGAGGGCGCCGACCTCCTCGACGAGCCGGAAGAACTCCTTGGTGGTGGTGGCCGCCGAGACGGCGGTGCGAACGATGGTGCGCAGGTGCTCGCGGGAGGTCCGGGCTTTTCCCGTGCGGCGGGCCTTCTCCTGTTCGGCTCGGGTGGGGCGCTTGGCGGCGGTGCGGTCGCCGCGCGGGACCTGGCGGAGCCCGTACTCCTTCTCGATGGCGACGAGTTCCTTGTCGGTGCGCAGGTAGTCGTTCCAGTTCCGTGGTGGGCGGAGGTCTCCTCGGACCTTGGTAGCGACGATGTGGATGTGGTCGTCGGCGTGGCGGACGGCGATCCAGCGGCAGGCGTCGGGGTCGCCGGCCGGGGCGATGCCGGTGGCGTTGAGGACGCGGCGGGCGATGGCGGCCCACTCGTCGTCGGTCAGGTGGCGGTCTTCGGGGGCGGCGCGGATCGAGCAGTGCCAGACGTGGTTCTTCGGCACCTTCGGGCCGGCCTGCTTGACCCGCAGGTCGAGGACGTCGGCGAGCTGGGCGAGGGTGGCGGCGGGGTTGCGGCCGGGGTCGGGGACGAAGTCGTCCCACGCGGCGACGAGGTGGGGGTCGGTGTGCTCGTTGGCGCGGCCGGGCCCGTAGAGATAGTTCAGGACGCCCCGGGTTTTGTGGCCGGGCTTGACGATGTTCGCGATCAATCAGGCCGCCCAACGGTTCGTGGCGGCCACATGGGCGGCGGTGTCGACCGCGGTGACCGTCTCCTGCACCAGGGTCAAGAGCCGGCCAGCCTCGGCGAGGACGGCGGCGTCCACAGGGTGTGCCTCGTCACCGGAGTTGAGGCGTTTGGCGATCTGGTTCACATTCCGGCCGATAATGGCGACCTGCTCGCGCAGGGCCGCGTACTCGTCGATCAGGTCGTCTGTGGCGGTGCGCTGCTCGGGCAGGGCAAGGTCGCCCATCAGGTGGGCCATGACGATGGCGCCGACGAGATGCGCGCCGGCCAGGTTGTGGCGGCGGGCCTCGGCGAGGATCGCCTGCTTCTCGTCGACGCTGTAGCGGACGTCGACACGCTCCTTGCGCTGCACTTCTTGGCGGGCGCGACGGCGGGCGACACGGCGCAACGCGGCCTCGTCGGCGGCACGCACACCCCCTGTCCCTGGCGCGCCCTCGCGCCGGGGACCTGCCTCCGCCACCCCCGGGGCGGAGGCTTCCGCGTGGGACCGGCCCTTGGACGGTCCAACGCCATACCTTGCTCCGCCCGGGGCAGGGGTGGTCACCTCCTGCCGCGTGGAGGGAAGTTTGTGGTGCGGGTTGCGCATGTCTGGTCTCCGTTTCTCTCGTCGTTGTGTGGATGGTCGGTGAGGGCATGCACGCGGTGGCGAAGCGCAGCTGAGTCGGAGATCCGCGGGGTCCGTGGTCGGCTGCGCAGGACGCCGTGCTCGGTCCCCGTTCCTGAGCCCTTGGTCCCTGGTCCCCACCGCGGTCCCCGGTCCCCTGGGGACCGGTCCCCACGAGGCTTCGGTCCCCGGTGGTCGGTCCCGCATCGAGGACCGCCTCGTAGCGGGGACGGTCCCCCATTACTCGGCCCCAGGACCGATGCTCCTGCCGCGGCGGTACCTCGCTCTGTTGGGGACCGATCGGGGACCGAGCAGGACGGTCCCGGCGTGCGAACTCCCCAGGGACCGCCTCTGCACGCCGCAGGGGACGGACGCGGGGACCGTCCTCGCGGTGCCCTGAGCAGCGGTTTCGTGCCTGTGGCGGCGGGTTGCGCCCCGTTCCCTCCGGCCTCATCGGTCCCCTGGCGCAGATCCTTGCGGTCCCCGGTCCCGCTTCTGCCGCGACCTCTGGCTGGGGACCGGTCCCCACGAGCGTCGGGGACCGGTCCCCGGTATTCGTCGGGGACCGACAGGTCGTCAGGGGGACGGTCCCTAGGGCGGGGGACGGTCCCCGCTTCCGGCGGGTTCGGTCCCGCGTACGGTCCCCGCTGGACCTGTCGGGATCCCCGCAGGCCGGGGACTAACGCGGTGTTCCGGTGCCCCGGGAGGGAGGTCAGGCCGCGGGGCGGCGCCTGCGGTCGGGGCCGTCGAGGATGACGCGTTCGGTCATCTCGGCGAGGCGGGAGGCGACGCGGTCTCCGAGGGCGGTGCGTAGGTCGGCGGTGGGGAGGTTGGTGGTGATCAGGGTGGGGCGCAGGTGCTCGTACCGGTGGTTGATCAGCCGGTAGGTGAGCTCCTCGGTCCACTCGCTGGTCTTGGCCGCTCCGAGGTCGTCCAGGAGCAGTAGCGGGCACTTTGCCAGGGCCTGTAGCTCGCGCTCGCTCGGAGCCGGAGCGCGGGCGCAGGCGGGCGTACAGGTCGGCGGCGGTGACGGCCTCCCAGCGTAGGCGGACTCCGGCGGCGAGGAGGGCGCGGATGGCGCCGTATGCCTGGTGGGTCTTGCCGGTGCCGGTGGGGCCGGCGATCAGCAGGGACGAGCCCTCCGAGATTCCCGGTGCGCCTGCCGGTCCTGGGCGGCCTGCGCGGGCGATCTCGTCCACCCAGGCGGTGACGTGGGGGTGGTCGGTCAGGGCGCGCCGGTAGCGGGCGGGGATGCGGGCGTCGGCCAGCTCCAGCGCGGTGACGGGCTCCGGCGGCGGCTCGTGCGCGATGACGTCGGAGCCGATGCCCCGCTGGGTCAGGATGGTGCCGAGGCGGTCGGCGATCCGGCCGACTTGGTGCGGGTCCCGGGTGAGGGTGGCGGTCACAGGTCACCTCCGTAGGCGGCGGCCACGTCGGTGGGGTTGGTCCACGGGCGGTGGGCGGCGGCGGGCGCGGGCGTGGTGGCGTTCATGGCCTCGTGGACGAGGCTGGGCAGGGTGCTCGGGTGCAGGCCCTTGGCCCGATGCCGTGCGAGACCTGCCCGTACGTGGACGGGGTCGATGCCCTCGTCGATGAGCTTGCGCACCTGCCCGCCGAGATGGCTGAGGACGTCTCGGGGCGGTCGGTGCGTGCACGCGGCGGCGTACTCGCCGATGAGGTCCTTCGCCGAGACGGTCTGGGGCGCGGGGGCGCTCGCGCCCCCCGACGGGGTAGTTCCTAGATCCCTGTTCCTAGGTCCTAGATCCGGACCGTGAGGGCTCACCGCAGGCTCCGTGAGCCCTCCCTGTGTCTGCGGTGAGGACTGACGGAATCCGTCCTGACCTGCGGATCCGCTGTTCGCGGATATCTCCGTGAGTCCTCCCGGCCGAGTCACGGAGGGCTCCGTGACCGCTCCGAGCACCTGCGGTGAGGGCTCACGCGGAACGCCGAGATCGTGGTGCGGGCACGGGGGAGTGCGCACTCCGCTGGGCCTGTTGATCTTCTGGTGCTTGGCGAAGGTGACGATGTGCAGGTACCGCTTGCCGTCGTCGCCCTCGTAACGGCAGATCAGCCCGGCCCCGTCGAGCTGGGTCAGGTCGTCCTCGACCTCCACCGGCCCGTGCTCGCGGCGCAGCGACCACAGCTGGCCGGCGATGACGGCGGCCTGGTCGCGGAGGCGGCCCTGGTCGTCGGCCTGGGTGAGCAGACCGAAGAAGGTCCGCTCGGCGGACAGCGACACGGACGCGAGGGACTCCGACGCGAACGCCTCGGGCTTGATGGTGCGGATACGGGCGATGTCGATCGACCACCATTCGAAAACGGGAAGGGGCAGGGAATCCGGCGGCGCCGGGGTGCGTGGACAACACAGCCACACCCGGTGCGTGAAAGTCCAGACTTGGTTCTGGAACCCTTCACAAGTCGTCTCGCCCGTGGCCAGGTGACCGTAGACCAGAAATCCCGGTTGACAAAACCATCGCCGGAAATCGCCGCGTGATCCGCATCGCTCACGGCAGACAGGAATGCCCTTCCAAAAGGGCCGGCGTGCAAGCTACAACACCACCCATGCCGCCACGCCCCCTCGAAATCGGACCCGCCGGACAAGCCGCCGCCCACGCCATCGAACGCACCCGCACCACCCGCGGCTACTCCCAGCGCCAGCTCGCCGCTCGCGTCACCGCCCTCGGCCGGCCCATGACGTTCACCGCGCTCTCCCGCATCGAACGCACGGTCAGGCGCTGCGACATCGACGACCTCGTCGCCATCGCCACGGCCCTCGGGGTCGCCCCGCAGGCCCTCCTCGCCGGCCTTCGCACGCACCCGGAGCCGGTCGGCGCGGGCGCAACATAGCCGACGATCGCCGGTTAGCCTAACCGGGAATTCTGCGGATGATTGTGGGTCCCGGAACGCCCGTCGTGCCGGTCCCTGCCGGAGCTATGTCCATTCCCGAAGAGAGAAACCTTGCGCCGACCCCCGATATCCGCCACCCGCCGTTCCGAAGCAAAACTCACCGTCGACGAGCTCTGTGAAGAGCTCCGGATTTCCCGGTCGACCTTCTACGAATGGCGCCAGAAGGGACGCGCGCCCCAGTGCGTGAAACTCCCGAACGGCAGCCTGCGCGTTCGCCGCAGCGACCTGGAGAACTGGCTCTCCGACTGCGAGGCCGCCGCGTGACCAACCGGTCCTACAAGGTCCGCTTCTACAAGACGGAGGTCTACGAGGGGAAGCGCGGCACCACCTACACCGTCCGCTGGTCGGTCGACGGCCGGCGGCACGGCGAGACGTTCAAGAAGAGCGCGCTCGCCGAGTCCTTCCGCGCCACCCTGCTCGTCGCCGCCAACAATGGCGAGCCCTTCGACCTGGACACCGGCCGGCCTGCTTCCCACGCTGCGCCGTCCACCGAGATCACCTGGTACGACTTCGCCCTCCAGTACGTGGACATGAAGTGGTCCCGCATCTCGGCGAACAACCGCATCAGCACCGCCAAGGCCCTGACCAAGGCCACGCTCGCCCTCCTCCGGGCCGAACCCGTGCAGTACGAGGGCGTCGACGTCCGCAAGGCGCTGCGCGAGTACGCCTTCAACAAGAACCGTCGGAACGAGGCTCCGCCTGAGTACCGGGCGATCCTGGCCTGGATCCGGCGCCACTCGCTCCCGATGAGCGCCTGGGAGGACACCAAGCACGTCGATGCCGTCCTCCACACGCTCGACACCGTCCTCGATGGCACGCCGGCCGCCGCCAGCTCCGCCAAGCGGTACCGCCGCATCCTCAACGTGGCCCTGCGCCATGCCGTCCGCCAGAACATCCTCCGGGCCAACCCCATGCCCAAGGGAAAGGAGGAGAACGCCGCCCCGAAGACCTCCGGCGCCGTCGACAAGCGCTCCCTCCTCAACCCCCACCAGGTGGCCGCCCTGCTCGCCTGGATCGTCGCCCGCCCCCGCACCGGCCACCGGCTCACCGTGTTCTTCGCGGCCCTCTACTACGCCGGCCTTCGCCCGGAGGAAGCGGTCGCCCTGAGGGTTGAGGACGCCGTCCTCCCGGCGACCGGCTGGGGCGAGCTCCGCGTCCACACGGCAGAGCCCGAGGTCGGCAGTCACTGGACCGACGACGGCGAGACCCACGAGACCCGCCACCTCAAGGGCCGGGCATCCGGCGACACCCGCACCGTCCCCGTCCACCCCGCCCTCGTCGCGAGCCTTCGGGGCCTGATCGCGCGCGATCAGCTGAAGCCAGGCGACCTGCTCTTCCCCGGAGAGAAGGGCGGCCTCCTGGCCGGCTCGGTCTACCGGCGCATCTGGGCCAAGGCCCGTGAGGCTGTCCTGCCCGAGCACGAGTACAACTCCCCGGTGGGCAAGCGCGTGTACGACCTCCGGCACACCTGCCTGACGACCTGGCTCAACAACGGCATCCCGCCCGCCCAGGTCGCCGAATGGGCCGGCAACAGCGTCCCGGTCCTGCTCTCCACCTACGCCCGCTGCATCACCGGCCAGATCGCCGAACTCCAGCAGCGCATCGAAGGCCCCCAGGCCCTGCCCGGTCCGCGGTTGCCTTCGAGTGTCGGCCCTGCTCGTGCCGCAGTCTCTTCGTCGAGAGATGCTCGGGCACGATGACGCCTCGGCGTGGTGCTTCTCGTGCGTTGCCGACCGAGCCGCGCGTTGAAGGCCGTTGTGTCCGATGTGTCCGATGTGCCGTCGCGTGATGCGGCCGGTTGCTTCAACCAGCGGGGAAGGGCACCCGAGGAGCCTTGCAGCTGGCTGCGGGGAGGCTCTGTCAGGGGCGGATGGCACCATGCCCCGCATGGATCTCGCACACCCGCTCGACGGCCTGGACGCTGTGCCCTGGGCCTCTTCCTCCCACGCGTACGGCAGCGCGGAAGACGTTCCCGACCTGCTCCGGGCTCTGACAGGCACGGACGCCGCTGCGGCGGACGAAGCGCTGTCCGAGCTGTACGGGAGCGTGCTGCATCAGGGGACGGTCTACGCGGCCAGCGTGGAAGCGGTGCCGTTCCTCGCCAGGATCGCGGCGGCGGGCCACCGTACGGCTGACGTCCTCGGGCTGCTCGGCGGCATGGCCGAGAGCGAGGACGAGTACGGCGTGGCGCCGGGCGGTGTCCGGGCGGCAGTGGCCGCACAGTTGGAGCTGCTTCTGCCGTTGCTGGCCGATGCCGAGTCGGACGTCCGGCGAACCGCAGCCTGGGCGGTTTCGCACACCCGCCACGGCAGAACCGTCCTGCCCGCCCTGGAGATCCGCTGGGCGGAGGAGACCGAGCTCGCCGTCCGGGCCGAGGTCCTGGCCGGGACCGCTCGGCTCGACCCGCAGCGTGGAGCGGCTGAGGCGGTTTCCGTCCTGGACCCGTCCCAGCCCGCCGTGGTGCGGTTGGCCGCACTCTTCGCCTGCCTCGATGCCGACGCTCCGTGGTCTAATTCCCTGCACGCGACGATGCTGTCGCTCCTGCCGGCCGACTCCTTGCGTTCCGACTTCGACCTCGAACGCGGCGAACCGCTGGCCGCCGTCGTCGAAACCCTCCTGGGCCGGGGTCACGGACCGGAGCGGGAGGCGGCGTTCGCCCTGGTCGACGCGGCCCTGCGCGACAACCGGGCCGAGGTCCGGGCCGAAGGCGCCTGGGCGGCCGACCGCGCCTGCATGCTCTCGCGCAGTGCCCCACAGCAGTTGGTGGAGAGCCTGCGTGCGGCGGCTGTCGACGACAAGGCAGTGGTGGACATGGCGTCTCTCTTGGCGCGGCTGGGCCGTGCCGCCGAACCCGCTGCGGACGTGCTCGCCCCTCTCGCCGGACGGAACCCGGACCGGGAGGACGATCACGCCGACCGTGCTCTGGCCGCACTCGTGCTCGTCGCACCCGAGCAGGCTGCCCCACTCCTCGCCGCCGGCCTCGAGCACCGCCCGCGTGCCCGCGACGCGGCGACCGGACTGTGGGACGCGGAGAGCGCGGCCTTCCCGTTCGACATGGAACTCCTCGATGCCGTTCGCTCCCGCCTCTCCCGGCCCGCGGCGCTCAGCGGCAACGAACCGTGGCAGCTGACCAGCCTGTTGGCCGGGTGGGGCGCCGAGGCGGCGGCTGCGCTGCCCGAGCTGTGCGCAGCGGTCGCCCATATTCCCGGCCAGGCCGTACGTGCCCTTGCCTCCGTCGCGGCAGACTGCGCTCCAGCGGATTGCGACATGGCCGTCACCGCGCTGCGTGCGGCAGCCCAACGAGATGTCCTCCCGGCGGCGAAGGCCCTGTACGACCTCACGGACGATCCCGCGCCGCTGCTGCGATGCCTCGAACAAGAACTCGGCCGGGGTGGCCGCGATCCGCGCGACGCAGCCAGGACCGCTGCCGTACTCGGTTCCCGCGGAGCGGCTCTGGCTCCACTCCTGCGCGGGGCGCTCAGTGACCCGGGCAAGGACACCACGCCCGCGCTGGACACGGATACGGCCCTCGCCGAAGCCCTGTGGCGCGTCACAGGAGACCCTGAACCTGTCGTCGCCGTCCTCACGTCGGTCTTTGACCGCGCCGCGCAGAGCCAGTGGGCCCGCTGGGCGGTGGTGAGGGCCGCCCGGACGACCGCGCTCCTCGGCCCTGCCGGCCGCCCGCTCACCGCCAGGCTGGAAGCGGCCCTCAGCGATCCGGTGCAGGCGCCGGCCGTCGTCCGGGCCCTCGTAGCCGTTGCGGACCCTGCCGCTCTGGACCACGCCGCACTCGCCTCCGCCGTCCTGGCCTCGGCCGAGTGGGACGCTGATCCGGCAGGGGCCTGCGACGCCCTGGAGGCCCTCGGCGGCGCAGCCCTGAACGGCGACCACCTGCGCAGGCTCGAAGTCCTCGCAGACGGCGACGCCCGCGTCGTCCGCTCGGGAGTCGAGAACCGCATCATTCGCCAGGACGAAGCTTTCCGTGGCCGCGCCCGGGCGCTCCTCGCCACGTTCGGGAACACCGCGGCGTCCTGAGCGGACGACCACGAGTGTTGTGCCGGCGGCGCGGGATGTCCTCCCGCGCCGCGGCTTACCCGTGTTCCGGCATGCGAACGGGCATGACACCGAGGACGAGGTTCTCCAGGGCCTCGGGCATACGGCCGAATCGGGCCAGCCAGTCGTCGACGACGTACAGTTCACCGTCCTCGTCCAGCCCGAGGAACGCGTGGCCGCCGGCGAGTTCTCCGACCGGGACGAGGTGGTGGCCGATCTCCTCGCCCCACCCGTCGAACCGGTCGGCCTCGCCCAGTGCCAGGAGCGGGTCCAGGTCGAAGGGTTCCCTGGCGCGGGTGATGCCGGCGCCGCCGTGCCCGACCGCCAGCCCGCCGAACTCGCGCAGGAAGCTCTCGGCAGCGGCATGAGAGCGGAAGCCGTCCTGCTCCAGTAGCTGTTTCCAACCCGCCGTATCGACGGTCCGTCCGGCGTGCCAGCCCGCTTCCCGCAGGACTCGCTCCACCTCGGACGACCAGGGGTGCGGCTGCACCGGCCTCACGGCGTCATCGGTGCGCACCAGGCCCGCTGCGAACACGACGGCCTCTGCCGGATCGGGCGTCGCCAGCCGGACGACGTCTCCCCGCTTGTCGCGGCCTGTGACCTCGTACCCGTCGGGGCGGGCGAACATCGCCGGAAGCGGGGCATGTCCCCACTCCTCCCATCTGTTCCCCGTGGACACGCCCAGCTGCTGCATCGACACCCAGGGGTACATCGCGCCGAGCGTGGCGTTGCGGCCGGCTGCCTCGATCAGGCATCCAAGGGACGGCGGACCCTGTTGCTCGTCAGCGGGCCGGAGGCGGTGCGTCTCCAGTAGCCTCGACCAGGCTGCGGCGTGCCCGGGCGACGCGGAGGTGGAATCCATGCACCGACCCTGACGGCGCCGAACGCTTCCGTCAATGGACGGCCCTGTGGCCGCTGACATCAGCCGTGCGACGATCCCGGTGTGAACGCTCCAGAAGACCTCTCCGCCGCCGAGCGCGCCTTCATGCTCAACGCCTTTGAGATCGACATCCTCCCGGGCGTCCGCGGCGATCTGGACGAACCCCTCGCATCGGCGCCGCCTGGAGAGCTGGTTCCCATCCTCCTTCCCCTGATCGACAGGGGGTGGATCGACGTGTGCCGCGTCATCCCCTGGACGCCTCCGAGCGGAGGCGCCGGCTTCCAGCCCGGTCCGCCCCTCGCCCGCGAGGAACTACTGAACGCCCTGGCCGACGCGGACAACTGGGAGTACCCGGAAAGCGGCGACTGGATCGGCTGCGTGACGCTCATGCACACACCGAAGGGCCGTCTCATCTCCTGGTGAGCGGCTTCCCTTCTTCGGTGGCTCGGGAAGCCTGTCTCACCTCCATGGGAATTCCTCGCGGGGGTGGCAGGTAGCGTGCTGGATGATGGGACGGTGCAGCTCCCCTACGTCTACCGCGTCACCAAGTACGACCCTGCCGACCGTGACGAACACGGGCATTACACCGGCAGCGAGGACACCGTCAGCGATCACGGCGAGATCGAGGCGTCTTATCTTCAGGCGGTCGCGGCCTTCGCCCAAGACACCGGCGTCGATCACCTGGCCGTACGTGAACCGCAGGTCCCGTCCCTTGCGCACTTCGGTTCGGAGCCTCTGGTGGACGGCTTCGGATTGGCCGGGCTCTTCCCTGCCGGACCGACTGGTTTTCACGATGGGGCAGAGGTACCGCTCGACATCGCTCTGGAGCTGGTGCGCGCCATGTTGCGTGACAACGGCGCCTGGTGCCGGCTGGAGGCAGAAGGCGCGTTCGCGGTCCATGTGGGATGGGACCAGTACCTCTATATCGGCAGTAGCCGGCCTTGCGGGGAGGCGCTGGCCCGAACCCGCGCGCTGGGGCTGTTCCCGGAACGCCTGGACTCCTCTCCGTACGAGATGGAGACGGATGGCGCAGATGTCCAGCGGCCCGGCGACGACGAGTTCTGGGCCGGTCTGCGCTGGGCAGTCGCCGCATGCCGCGCCGGGCTCCTGGAAGAGACGTACATCGAAGGCGCCTCGCGGTGGCACCGCCTCACGCGCGACTCCATCGACACGGTTCGCGCCGGGATCGCTCCCCGCGCCCGGCTGGCCGTGTGGCCAGACCTGTCCACCGACGTCGACGCAGTCATCGGTGCCCTCCCCGCCGAGGGCCTCGTCGAATGTGTCTGGCAGGACAAGGGCGGCCGGATCCACAGCGCTGTCGCTGACGAGGATGAGTTCGCGGAGTTGGCCGCCCGGCTGTCCAATGCCGAGGCTGCAGCGCTCCTGTCCGTGTATGCCGATGAATGTGCGCCCCTTTTCACCGCTGTCATGCCTGACGACGACGGAGTGGTACGGGCCCGCTGGCAGACCGAGCCGACGCCGAGCGACCGGAACTGGGCCTTCCTCAAGACCCTTTACCGAGGCGAGACCGTCACCGGCACGGTGACCTGGATCGCCGACTTCGGCGTCACCTTCGTGGACATCGGCGGCTTCGAAGCGATGATCAATATCCCCGAGCTGTCATGGCGACCTTTCGACCACCCATCAGACATCGTCTCCGTCGGTCAGGAGATCAACGCCGAAATTCTCGACGTCGATCCCGTCCGCGAACGCGTATCACTGTCCCTCAAGGCCCTGCACGAAGATCCGATGCCGCTGCTGACCGTGCAGATCGGCCAGACCCTCGTCGGCCGCGTCACCAAACTCATACCGTTCGGCGTCTTCGTACGCATTGAAGAGGTGGAGAACGGTTTCGAGGGGCTGGTACACAACTCCGAGCTGGCCGACGAGCACCTGGAAGACCCGCAGCTCGGCATTCAGGTGGGTGACGCACTACTGGTCAAGATCCTTGACATCGACACGGTCCGGCGTCGAATCACCCTCTCGCACCGGCAAGCTGTTTCGGGGCTCTAGCCCCAGGCCGTCTGACGATCAAGGCGACGGGACGAAAGTCGCCGACTGGTCAAGCAGGAAGGGGGAGCCGGACCCGGCAGGCTCCCAGCCATGCGCCAGTGCCTCTTTGATACTGGCGGCAACATGATCCGGCCTGATGGGCTCCGCTTCAACGCCCAGCCAGTTACTGGGGTGCGGCTGGCCAGTGGTGACAACCAACGTCCTGCCCGGGCGGTCGTCGTCGGCGAGTTCGACGGCGTAGGCCAAAGGCGTCCAGCACAGTCCCTGCGTGTAGGACGGCTTCCGGCGGATCCGCCAGCGGTAGGCGGCCCCGTCGACTGTGATCCGCCGAGAACCCTTCTTGTTCAGCGCCATCAGGCCCCCTCTCCTGCCCTCGGACTGTAACGCCCTGCCATCGGCCTGCCCCCGTAGATTCCTGGAGGAGGTGCCGCCGCTCCTCCGTGATATCGATCCGCGGCCCGGCCGACTCGGCTGGCAGGCGTGGGCCGAGCCTGTCGTCGGGGATCCGTACCTGTGGTGCGCCAGCTTCAGCGCCAGCGTGCCGCACGACTTGGTTGCGATCTTCGCTTCTTCGGTCGTCTCGCCCCACCCCGTGCCCCGCTCCACCCTGTCGGCCGGTGCGGAGGGGTGGCTCACCGTCGTCCGGCCGGGGGGGGTGCCCCTATCTCTTTGGTCAAGGTCGTGGGCCAGGATGGCGGCATGGCGACCTGGTTCCGGACCTACTACGAGGACGAAGATCTGTGGCTGTATTTCGAGGCCGATGACGAGGGCTGGGCGGCGCGACAGGTTGAGGTCCGAGGGAAGGACTCCCGACCGGTGACAGCGGCCTCTCTGGAGGAGGTGCTGCACTTGCGTGATCACGCCGATCTTGCGTCGATGTTCCGCTATGAACGGCAGTACGGCGTTCTCGCCGAAGGCCCCATGGACGGTTGGCAGGACCAGCCCGAGGCAGCCGAAATCTCCGAGGAGGAGTTCGAACGACTGTGGGCTGAAGCGAGGCGGGCTCTCGGCGATTCAGCCTGACCTGGCGGGTTGGGGCTCATAGAAAGTTCCGTCGCGGAGCATCGCGAAGAGGACGTCGGCCCGCCGTCTGGCGAGGCAGAGCAGGGCCTGGGTGTGGTGCTTCCCTTGGGCTATCTTCTTGTCGTAGTAGGCCCGCGATGCCGGGTCGCCCAGGGCGGCGAACGCGGAGAGGAAGAAGGCCCGTTTGAGCTGCTTGTTCCCGCGTCTGGAGGGCTGTTCGCCTCGGATCGATGAGCCTGAGCTGCGGGTCGCCGGGGCGAGTCCGGCGTAGGCGGCGAGGTGGCCGGCGGTCGGGAACGTGCTGCCGTCGCCGACCTCGATCAGGATGCGGGCTCCGGTCCTGACGCCGACGCCCGGCATCGAGATCAGGACCTTCGAAAGAGGGTGGGCCTCCAGGAGTTCCTCGATCCGCCCGGCCAGCATCTTGCGCTGGTCAAGGACGGCGGCCAGGGACCCGGCCAGGCTCGGGACGATCAGCGCGGCCGCCTCGGTCCCCGGGACGGTGACGGTCTGCTCGTCCAGCGCGGCGAAGATCTCCTCGACCAGCCGCTCGGCCATCCTCGGTGCCTTCGGCCGTAGCAGGGTGATCAGGCGGCGCCTGCCGGCCTTGCGTATCTGGGCCGGTGATCCGAACCGTTCCAGCAGCGTGAGGACGGCCGGGTGCTGCAACCGCGGTCCCAGCACCCTCTCCAGCGACGGATGGATCTGGGTCAGCAGGCCGTGCAGCCGGTTGGCGACCCGGGTCGCCTCGCCGGCGAGGTCGTCGTCGAAGCCGACGATCATCTCCAGCTCGGCGATCGTCTCGTCCTCGCCGTCGATCGCCCGCAGCGTGTGCGGCATCGCGCGGGCCGCGTCCGCGATGATGAACGCGTCCCGCGCGTCGGTCTTCGCCTCGCCGGGGTAGAGGTCGGCGATCCGCCGCATCGTCAGCCCGGGCAGGTAGGCGACCGGGCAGCCCATGTCCCTTGCGACGGCCAGCGGCAGGGCCCCGATCGAGGCCGGCTGGTCGACCACGAGCAGCACCGTTCCGTGCTTGGCCTGGAGCTTCGCGAATATCTCCCGGAGCTTGGGCTCGGTGTTGGGCAGCCGTTTGTCGAAGGCCTTCTTCCCGGCCGGGGTCACAGCGGTGGCGTGGTGTTCACTCTTGCCGACGTCCAGGCCGAGGAAGACGTCGATGGTGCTGATGTCGATCACGTGCAGGCCCCTCCATCACGTTCTCGTCCGGCCTTGCCTGGGCATCGAGCTGCCACATCCACGTTACGGAGAGCTCTTCCGGCCCGGGTGAAGCCGGTGCTCAAGCCCCTCATCAGCGGTCCGTCGATGCCTCCGGACCCGGTGACACCACCCCCCGGATCATGAACAACAAGGGGGGGGAAGTCATGCCGGACCCGAAGGCCGGAGGCCCCATTGCGGAGCCACGAAAAAGGTAACGGGGGGGGGTGATCGCCACAGGAGAGCCCGCCGGTCGGACTGAGGCGTGGCTGCGGGTCGGCCCAAACTTCGGGAAGTTTTCGGGAAAACCAGCCGCCAGAGGCCGCCTCTGACCGGTTTCAGCCGGACGGATTCAGCCATCCGACGCTCCCTCTTCGGCACCCCCGCCCCCGGCTGAAAACATCCCCTGACCAGCAAAAAGGACCCTCCCGAAGGAGGGTCCCGGTGTTGCGCCCCCGGCAGGACTCGAACCTGCGGCCAAGTGCTTAGAAGGCACCTGCTCTATCCACTGAGCTACGGGGGCCGGGTGGTGATGGTGGGCCGGGAGGCCCGGGTGGGTGGGGTGGGGTCTGCCGGGACAAGGATAGGGCTCCGGTGGCCTTGGCCCGGTTGCTTCACCTGCGTGGCACGATGTGGAGGTTCGGTGAAGCGGAACGATAATCGCAGGCAGGTGCGATTCGCGCAGCGCTTTTGACGTCGCTCGGGGCGGGTGTTGTGCACTCGTTATGCCGTGGCTTCCGCTTGTGACCCCTTTCTTCGGCGCGCAGGGCCGCAATAGGCTTCAAAAACACTCATAAATTGGGCATTCTTCGCATGTGGTGACCTTGGACGAACGGCCTCAGCTGATCGACGCACTCTCCGCCCTGCGCGACCGTGTCGCCGCCGTGCGTCTTCCCCTCCCTCTGCCGGACACGCCGCGTGCCCGGCAGACGAGGACGGAACTGCTGGCCCAGCTGGACGACTACCTGGTGCCACGGTTGAAGGACCCCGACGCGCCGCTGCTCGCGGTGGTGGGGGGCTCCACGGGGGCGGGGAAGTCGACACTGGTCAACTCCCTTGTCGGGCGGCGTGTCAGCGAGGCGGGGGTGCTGAGGCCGACGACCAGGACGCCGGTGCTCGTGTGCCATCCCGAGGACCACCACTGGTTCGCGGGGATGCGGGTGCTTCCGCAGCTCACCCGGGTCTGGCTGCCGCAGACCGACGAGGACCACCCGGCGGAGGAGCACCCTCCCGAGGAGAACGCGCTCCGGGTCGAGACCGCCGCCACGCTGCCCCGGGGCCTCGCCCTGCTCGACGCGCCCGACATCGATTCCCTGGTCGTGGAGAACCGGCTGCTCGCCGCGGAGTTGATCTGCGCAGCCGACATCTGGGTGATGGTCACGACGGCCTCGCGGTACGCCGACGCCGTGCCCTGGCATCTGCTGCGTACCGCGAAGGAGTACGACGCCACCCTCGTCACCGTCCTCGACCGCGTCCCGCACCAGGTCATCGGGGAGGTCTCCCGGCAGTTCGAGGCGCTGCTCGACAAGGCGGGGCTCGGCGAGGTGCCGCGCTTCACCGTCCCGGAGCTGCCCGAGTCGACGGGCGGCGGCAGCGGTCTGCTGCCCGACAGCGCCGTCGCCGCCCTGCGCGGCTGGCTCGCCCACCGCGCCCAGGACCCGGCGGCCCGACAGCAGGCCGCCGACCGGACCGCCTCCGGCATCATCGACTCCCTCGACACCCGCCTCCCCGAACTGGCCGGCGCGGTGGCCGCCCAGTACGCCGCGGCGGTCCGCCTCGGCGGCGTCGTCCAGACCGCGTACGGGGAGCAGGCCAAGCGGGTGCGGCAGCAGTTGGGGCGCGGCGCCGTCCTCGCGGGCGACGCCCGGACGCGCTGGCGCGGCTATCCGCGCGACAGCACCGCCGAGGAGCTCCTCGACGCCCTCGCCGAGTCCCTCGCCGCCCTCCTGCACTGCGCGGTCTCGGCCGCCGAGGAGCGCGTACGGGACACCTGGCGCCGCGAGCCCGCCTCGGAGCCCCTCGCCCCGCACCGGACCGGCGGGGGCGACCGGGAGGCGGGGGAGCGGATCGGCGTGGAGGTGCGGCGCTGGCGCCGCGTACTCGAAGAACTGGCCGAGGAGGAGGTGCACGACGTCGAGCGCCCCTCCGGTTCGCGCGCGGCCCGCACCGCCGTGCCCGAGGCCGACACCGTCGCCGCCCTCCTGGCCGCCTCGCTCCTCGGCGGCCGGCGCACCCGGTCCGCCGGCGAGCGCCTCGCCGAACTCCTCGGCGCCCAGGCCGCCCTGCGGCTGCGCGACAAGGGCGGTGAGCTGGTCCTCTCGTACGTCGACCGCGTCCTGCACGCCGAGCGCGACCGGCGCCTCGCCCCCCTCGAATCGCTCGACGTGACCCCCGAGCCGCAGGCGGAGCTGATCGCCGCGCTCTCCGTACTGCAGAAGGAGAAGTGACGTGGTGGACGTGACGGCCGACGGCCGGAGGCGCAGGCGGGACCGGGGCGGGGCGGGCGGCCGGGGCCGGGAGAGCTGGGACGACGGGCTGATCGCGCGGCGCGCGAGCGAACGGGCCACCGCCAAGGACGTACTCCCCGGGGCGGACGTCCGGGGGCCCGGCGACGGCGGGGAGGAGGACACGCTGCCGCCCCTCGGCGGGAGTTACGGCGGTCCCCTCCGCACCCGCCTCGACGCCCTCCACGAGCTCGTCGGACTCTCCCGCGCCCGTGTCGAGGGCGAGGCCCTCGCCGAGGCCGGGCGGGTGCTCGACGAGGCCGCGGCCCGGCAGCGGCTCTCCTCCCGGCACACCGTGATCGCCATCGCCGGCGCGACCGGCAGCGGCAAGTCGACGCTCTTCAACGCCCTCGCCGGCGTCCCCGTCTCCGAGACCGGCCTGCGCCGCCCCACCACGTCCGCGCCCATCGCGCTCAGCTGGTCCGAGGGCGCGGCGGGGCTGCTCGACCGGCTCGCCGTGCCCAGCCGGCTGCGCCGCAAGCCCCTCGCGGGCGGCGCCGCCGACACCGAACTCCAGGGGCTCGTCCTCATCGACCTGCCCGACCACGACTCGGCGGTCACCGCCCACCGCGACCAGGTCGACCGGGCCCTCGGGCTGGTCGACGCCGTCATCTGGGTCGTCGACCCCGAGAAGTACGCGGACGCCGCCCTCCACGAGCGCTACCTGCGGCCGTACGCCGGGCACGCCGAGGTCACCTTCGTCGTCCTCAACCAGATCGACCGGCTCGGCACCGAGGCCGCCGACCTCGTCCTCGACGACCTCCGCCGACTCCTCGACGAGGACGGCGTGGCCCTCGGCGAGCACGGCGAACCCGGCGCCACCGTCCTCCCCGTCTCCGCCCTCACCGGCGAGGGCGTACCCGAACTGCGCGAACTCGTCGCCCGGTTCGTCCAGGAACGCACCGCCCCCGAACGCCGGCTCGCCGCCGACGTCGACGCGGCCGCGGCCCGGCTGCGCCCGGCGTACGTCGCCGACGGACGGTCCGGCCTCGACGAACGGGCCCGGGACGCCTTCACGGACCGGCTCGCCGTCGCCGTCGGCGCCCAGGCCGCGGGCGAGGCCGCCGAGCGGGTCTGGCGCCGGGGCGCCATCCGCGCCTGCGGCACGCCCTGGCTGCGGCTCTACCGCCGGTACGAGCGGATGCGCGCGCACGGCTTCACCGACCCCAACCCCGCCTCCCCGGTCGAGGAGGAGATGACGGCGCGCCAGCGCGTCGAGCAGGCCGTGCGGATCGTCGCCGACGAGGCCTCGCGGGGACTGCCCGTCCCCTGGGCGCAGGCCGTGCGCGAGGCCGCGGAGCGCGGCGCGGACGGGCTGCCGGAGGCCCTGGACGAACTGACGGTCACCATCGGCGACCCGGCCGCCCGGCCGCCGCGCCCCGCCTGGTGGCCCGCGGCCGTCCTCGCCCAGGTCGTGATGACGCTCCTGCAGGTCTTCGGCGCGCTCTGGCTGATCGGGCAGATCATCGGCGTCGTCCCGCCCGGCCTCCTGCCGCCGGTCCTCGTGATGCTCGGCGGCATCATCGGCGGCCCGCTCGTCGAATGGGCCTGCGAGGGCGCCGTGAAGGGCCCGGCGCGCCGGTACGGGCAGGAGGCCGAGCGCCGCCTGCGCGAGGCGGCCGCCGCCTGCGGCCGGGCCCGCGTGCTCGACCCCGTGGCCGCGGAACTGGTGCGCTACCGCGAGGTGCGCGAGCAGTACGCCACCGTGGTGGGCACCCGCCCGTCGGCCCGGATCGTCGGCGGAGCCCGCCCCGGGACGGCCCGGCTGGGTGCGACGCGCACGGGCGTACGGGGACGGTAGCGCGGGTCCCGCCCCCTTCCGCTTTGCCTGGTGTCCCCCTTCCGGGCGGGGGAGTTGTCCCCATAAGCCCGGTCGTCCACAGGCCCCGGCGGGGTTTCCCGTGACGCTCCACCATGGTGCCGACACGACAGGACGGGACGGCCGCGGAACGGCAGCCGGCCAACGGCAGTCGGCCAACGGCGGCCGGCGAACAGCGGCCGGGCAACGGCGGACGACCCGGGACGTGACGGGTAACGGGCAACGAACCCGGGGCAACGGACAACGGGTCCGGGCCGCAGGCCGCAACGGGAAACAAGGGGGCAGGACATGAACGACACGACCGTGACGCTCGTCGGCAACGTGGCGACGGCGGTGGAGTACCGGGACACGGCTGCGGGCGGGGTGGCCAGGTTCCGCTTCGCGGTGACCGCGCGCCGCTGGGACCGCGAGCAGGGCACCTGGTCCGACGGGCCCACCAGTTTCTACACGGTCTCGGCCTGGCGCTCGCTCGGCGCCAACCTCGCAGCCTCCGTGTCGGTCGGCGAACCGCTGGTGGTCCACGGCCGCCTGAAGGTGCGTGAGGACGAGCGCGACGGACAGCGCAAGACCTTCGTGGACGTCGCGGCGCTCGCCGTGGGGCACGATCTCAGCCGCGGGACCGCGGCCTTCCGCCGCGCGGCCCGACCGGACCCCGAACTCCGCCCCGACGGAGGGCCTCGGCCGCTGGTCGGAACGGCTCAGGGGGAGCCGCCCGGTGCGGCGCCAGGGGTGGACCGGGACCCGTGGGAAGTGGCCGGGGAGGAGGCGACGACGCTTCTGGTAACCGCCTCCTGACCATGCGTCGTGGGGATTTGTCGACCAACTCGCCTGGTGGATAACGATTCCGAGACGGAATGGTTATCGGACCGTATGGCCGGGCACCGGGGGGTTCCGCGTCCCTAGGATTCCCGGGTACTCATGTGGCACGTGAGCCCATCGAGTCTGTGAGTCTGCTGGCGTGCGCTCCCCCCACGTGAATCGACCAAGTTCGCGGAGCTGCCGCCCGGAGGGGAATCCAATGTTTTCAGTTCGTGGGCGGGGCACTGTTCGCCGCCTTGCCGCTGCCACCCTGGTCTCGGGCCTCGTCGCCACCGGCGCGATAGCCGTCGCGGGACCGGCTGCGGCCGATGAGGTTCCGGGTGCGAGCGGTGGCGCCACCGCCACGCTCGGCCAGCTGAAGATCGCCGACACGGTGACCTACGTCAGGAAGGTCAACGGCCAGGACGTGGTCCGGGAGGTGGGCGCCGGCCTCTTCGAGATGAAGGTCGAGAACGGCGGCAAGCTCCAGACCTACTGCATCGACTTCTGGACCGGCGCGCACGAGAACTTCAAGTACAAGGAGGTCGGCTGGGACCAGTCGTCGCTCCACAACAACGCCGACGCGGGCAAGATCCTCTGGATCCTGGAGAACTCCTACCCGAAGGTCTCGGTCACCGGGCTCGCGGAGAAGACCGGGGTCGAGGGTCTGACCGAGGAGACCGCCGCCGCCGCCACGCAGGCCGCGATCTGGCACTTCTCCGACAAGATCGACGCCACCCCGAAGGACGCGCAGGGCAAGAAGCTCACCGCGTACCTGCTGGAGAAGGCCACGAAGGTGGAGGAGCCCGAGGCCTCCCTCAGCCTCTCCCCGTCCTCCGTCTCGGGCAAGGCCGGTGACCGGATCGGCCCGATCAAGGTCGGCACCAACGCCTCCTCGGCCGTCCTCTCGATGGTCGCGGGCGCCCCGGCGGGCGTCAGCCTCGTCGACAAGACCGGCAAGGCCGTCACCACGGCCAAGGACGGCGACGAGGTCTACGTCAACGTTCCGGCCGGCACCACCGACGGCACCGCCGAGGTCAAGGCCGAGGCCACCACCAAGGTCCCGCTCGGCCGCGCCTTCGTCAGCGCCGAGGACCCGAGCCAGACCATGATCCTGGCCGACTCCAGCGACTCCACGATCGCCGCCAACGCCGGCGTCTCCTGGGCCAAGAAGGGTGCCGTCCCGGCCGTCACGGTCGCCAAGGACTGCGCCAAGGGCGGCCTGGAGGTCATCGCCTCCAACGCGGGCGACGAGGCCTGGACCTTCGACCTGAAGGGCACCTCGTACACGGTCGCCGCCGGTGAGAAGAAGACCATCGCGGTCCCGCTCGCCGAGGACGAGGCCTACAACTTCACGATCACCGGCCCGAACGGCTTCAAGGAGACCTTCGAGGGCGTCCTGGACTGCAAGACGGCCACCCCCGGCCCGCAGCCCTCCGAGACCCCCTCCACCTCCCCCTCGGTCGAGCCCTCCCCGTCCACCCCCGGCACCACGGGTGACACCACCGCCGGCACCACCGGTGGCGGCGACCTCGCCGAGACCGGCAGCTCCAACGCCACCCCGATGATCGCCGGCATCGCCGCCGCGCTCGTCGTCGTCGGCGGCGGCGCCGTCTTCTTCCTCCGCAAGAAGAAGACCGCCGGTCAGTAAGTACCACCCACGGGTACCGGGCCCCGCGCCCGGTACCCCCACGGGGTGATCCACGTCACACGTGCCCGCCTCGTACTCCCGCCCGACCCCGGACCGCACCCGCGTCCGGGGTCGTCGCACGTCACACCCCTGTTTTCCACCCCGCACGCCCCCCTCCGATCCCCCGCTCCACCCGAACCGGTTTCCGCCGGAGGCTGGCGGTCAGGCAAGATGGGGTGTATCTGCCCACTCACTCTTTGCCGGACGGTTTCTCTTGGCTGAGTACATCTACACGATGCGCAAGGCGCGCAAGGCGCACGGCGACAAGGTCATCCTCGATGACGTGACGCTGAGCTTCCTGCCGGGCGCGAAGATCGGTGTGGTCGGCCCGAACGGTGCCGGTAAGTCCACCGTTCTGAAGATCATGGCGGGCCTGGAGCAGCCGTCGAACGGTGACGCGTTCCTGTCGCCCGGGTTCTCCGTCGGCATCCTGATGCAGGAGCCGAAGCTCGACGAGACGAAGACCGTCCTGGAGAACGTCCAGATGGGCGCCGCCGAGATCATGGGGAAGCTGAAGCGCTTCAACGAGGTCGCGGAGCTCATGGCGACCGACTACTCGGACGCGCTCATGGACGAGATGGGCAAGCTCCAGGAGGACCTGGACCACGCCAACGCCTGGGACCTCGACACCCAGCTGGAGCAGGCCATGGACGCCCTGGGCTGCCCGCCCGGCGACTGGCCGGTCAACAACCTCTCCGGTGGCGAGAAGCGCCGCGTCGCGCTCTGCGCGCTCCTCCTGGAGGCCCCCGACCTGCTGCTCCTCGACGAGCCCACCAACCACCTCGACGCCGAGTCGGTGAACTGGCTGGAGCAGCACCTCGCGCAGTACAAGGGCACCGTCGTGGCCATCACCCACGACCGGTACTTCCTCGACAACGTCGCCGAGTGGATCCTGGAGCTCGACCGCGGCCGCGCCCACCCCTACGAGGGCAACTACTCCACCTACCTGACCAAGAAGTCCGAGCGACTCAAGGTCGAGGGCCAGAAGGACGCCAAGCGCGCCAAGCGGCTCAAGGAAGAGCTCGAGTGGGTCCGGTCCAACGCCAAGGGCCGTCAGGCCAAGTCGAAGGCCCGTCTCGCCCGCTACGAGGAGATGGCGGCCGAGGCCGACAAGATGCGGAAGCTGGACTTCGAGGAGATCCAGATCCCGCCGGGCCCGCGCCTGGGCTCCATCGTCGTCGAGGTCGAGAACCTCTCGAAGGCCTTCGGCGACAAGGTCCTCATCGACGACCTGTCCTTCACCCTGCCCCGCAACGGCATCGTCGGCGTCATCGGCCCGAACGGCGCCGGCAAGACCACGCTCTTCAAGATGCTCCAGGGTCTGGAGACCCCGGACTCCGGCTCGGTCAAGGTCGGCGAGACCGTCAAGATCTCGTACGTCGACCAGAGCCGCGCCAACATCGACCCGAAGAAGACGCTGTGGGCCGTCGTCTCCGACGAGCTCGACTACATCAACGTCGGCCACGTCGAGATGCCCTCCCGCGCGTACGTCTCCGCGTTCGGCTTCAAGGGCCCGGACCAGCAGAAGCCGGCCGGCGTGCTCTCCGGCGGTGAGCGCAACCGCCTGAACCTCGCGCTCACCCTCAAGCAGGGCGGCAACCTGCTGCTCCTCGACGAGCCGACCAACGACCTCGACGTCGAGACCCTGTCCTCGCTGGAGAACGCGCTCCTGGAGTTCCCGGGTGCGGCCGTGGTCATCTCCCACGACCGCTGGTTCCTGGACCGGGTCGCCACGCACATCCTCGCGTACGAGGGCGAGTCGAAGTGGTTCTGGTTCGAGGGCAACTTCGAGTCGTACGAGAAGAACAAGATCGAGCGCCTCGGCGCGGACGCCGCCCGTCCGCACCGGGCCACGTACAAGAAGCTGACCCGAGGCTGAGGTCCGTGACGAGGCACATCTACAGCTGTCCCCTGCGCTGGTCGGACATGGACGCCTTCGGGCACGTCAACAACGTCGTCTTCCTGCGGTACCTGGAAGAGGCGCGGATCGACTTCATGTTCCGGCTGGCGCCGGGGGACGGTTCCCCCTCGTTCTCCGGCGGGTCCGTCGTGGCCCGGCACGAGATCGACTACGTGCGGCCGCTGGTCCACCGGCACGAGCCGGTGACCATCGAGTCGTGGGTCACGAAGATAGGCGCCGCGTCGCTGACGATCGCCTACGAGATCAAGGACCCGGACGTGACCTACGTCCGCGCGTCCACGATCGTCGTGCCCTTCGACCTGGAGGCGCAGCGCCCGCGGCGGATCACCTCCGAGGAGCGGAGCTTCCTGGAGGAGTTCGTGGACGACGGGATGTCCGCCGCCGCATGACCGTCCTCGCACCGCTCCACTTCGCCGACGCCAGGGAGGCGGCGGCCCTCGCCGCCTTCCTGACCCGGCTGGTCCACTACGACCGGGCCGCCGCCGTCCGCCTCCAGGCGGGCGGCGGGGCGCTGGCCGTCTTCGGGCGGCCGGCGTCCTTCGAGGTACTGGCGATCCGCACGGCCCGCCTCGTCGACGCCGTGGACCTCGACGTCACCGTCTCCGCCGGCGAGCTCCTCGAAGGCATCGAGGAGTCGGCCGGCAAGGCGGTCGTCCCGGACTCGGTGACCGGACCGCCCTGGGCGGGCGTCCTGCCGCCGCGCTCGGGCTGGCGGCCCGTCGAAGGCCTGCCGGACGCCGCCGCGATGCGGGGCGCGGTCGCCGCCGCGATCGCCGAATTCCGCGCCCGCGACGAGGAGTTGCCCGAGGAGCGCCGGACCAGGGCGGAGCGCGACCGCATCGGTCACGACATCTGGTCCCGCACCCTCGGCACCACCGGACTGCCCCTGCGCGCCGTGCACGCCGCCCAGTCGCTGGGCTTCCTGCCCCCGGCGGAGCAGGAGGGCGCCGTCGCGCTCCTCGCCTCCGGCCCGTGGCTGCGGCTCCGTACCCCGTACGGCTCGATCGCGCTGCGCACCGCCTCCATGTCCCTGACCGTCGCACCCCGGTGACCGACCTGCGGGTCGACGGCCCCCTCACCGGAGACGAGCTCAACACGCTCTTCCACGCCGCCTGGCCCGGGCACCGGGACACCGACTTCGGTCCCGTCCTCGCCCGCAGCATGCTCCGGGTCACCGCTCGCAGTGCCGGGCGGCTCGTCGGGTACGTGAACGTCGTCGGCGACGGAGGCGTGCACGCCTTCCTGCTGGACACCACCGTCCACCCCGACGCGCGCGGGCAGGGCCTCGGCGTCGCCCTCGTACGCGCCGCCGCCGCGGCCGCCCGGGAGCGCGGCGCGCACTGGCTGCACGTGGACTACGAGCCCCACCTGGCCGTGTTCCACGAGCGCTGCGGCTTCCGACCCACGGCCGCCGGACTCATCGACCTGAAGGCCTGAAGGCCTGAAGGCCTGAAGGCCTGAAGGCCTGACGACCTGACGGCTTCAGGGCGGCCTGACTCCGCCCGAAGCCCGCGCGCCCGAAGCCCGAAGCCCGAAGCCCGAAGCCCGCGCGCCCGAAGCCGCGTCGCCCCGCGCCCGTCACTCCTCGCCGCGCCCTTCCCGGGAGATCGCGACCGCGGACAGTGCCGCCGACAGTGCGAGCAGGGACGCGGGGACGACGGGGGAGCCGTGGGCCTTGTTCTGCCGTTCCAGGACGGGGTCCATCCGGTGGGCGGGGTCGTAGGCGATGCGGACCGCGGTGCCGGAGGAGCCGATGCGTTCCTCGGCCGAGAAGTCGGTGGGGTAGCCGCCGGCGCAGTCCAGGGTGTGGTGGTAGAGGGTCCTGGCCTCGGGTGCGCCCTCGCCGAAGGTCGGGTGGTGGGTCACCTTGACCTCGCCCAGCACCACGCAGTCGGCGACCGCGCCGCGGACGGCGGAGTCCCGGGCCTCCACCCAGACCGCCGTGAGGCCCGCGAGCATGAGGACGGCGGCGGCGATGCTGCCGCCCTCGCGGAAGAGCGCGTTGTGCGCCAGGAGCGCGGCCGCGGTGAGCGCGAGTCCGCCCGCGACCCCCAGCGCGGTGGGCAGCCCGTGCGGGCTGCGCAGGCTCCGGTCCGCCCACGTCCACAGGAGCGTTCCGGCGAGCGCGGGCACGAGCAGCGCCCCGGCGTACGGCAGGGCCTTCCCCATGGGTCCCCCCCCCGGGAGTGACGTCGACCGGTCCCCGTCGGGAGTGACGTGGACGTCGACTGCTGCGGTCAGGTCCGTGGGCGGGGACGCCGGTTCGGCGGTACGCGGTTGCGCGGGCCCTTGAAGGCCGGCCCTCGGACCCCCGGCCCGGCTCAGTGCTCCGCGTCGTCCGGCCAGACCCCGATGTGGTCCTGTTCGAGTTCGAGGGCGACGCGGTGCTCCATGCCCAGGGCCTGGGTGTACTCGGCGGGGAGCTGGAGGCGGCCGGCGCGGTCGAGCATGGCGTACTCGCGTGCGACGAGGGACTCCTGGCCGAGTTCGTCGACCTCGGTGCGGCGGAGCACCTCGGAGGAGGTGCGGCCGTCGCGGATGGCGACGGTGCGGCGGACCTCGGAGGCGACGGCCTGGTCGTGGGTGACGATGACGATCGTCGTGCCGAGCTCCTCGTTGGCGCGGCGGAAGGCCGCGAAGACCTGCTCGCCGGTGGCGGAGTCCAGCTCGCCCGTCGGCTCGTCGGCGAGGAGCACGGCCGGGTTGTTGGCCAGGGCGACCGCGATGGCCACCCGCTGCTGCTGGCCGCCGGAGAGCTGGTGCGGCCGCCGGTCGCGGATCTCGGAGATGCCGAGCATGGCGAGCAGTTCCTCGGCGCGCTCGGCCTTCTGCCGGGAGCGGCCCCGCAACTGCATCGGCAGGGTCACGTTCTGGGCGGCCGTCAGGTAGGGGAGGAGGTTGCGGGCGGTCTGCTGCCAGACGAAGCCGACGACCTCGCGGCGGTAGCGGAGGCGCGCCTTGCCGTCCATGGCGAGCAGGTCGCAGCCGGCGACGCGGGCCGCGCCGGCGGTCGGCACGTCCAGGCCCGCGAGGATGTTCATCAGGGTCGACTTGCCGGAGCCGGAGGCGCCGACCAGGGCCATCAGCTCGCCCTCCTTCACGAGGAGGTCGAGTCCCTGGAGCGCCTGCACCTCGACGCCGTCCGTGGTGAAGATCCGGACGAGGCGGTCGCAGGCGATGAGCGCGTCGTGGCCGTACGAGGGCCGGTCGCGCCGCGCCGTGGCCCGCCGCTCCAGCTCTTCGAGGGTGGTGTCCGAACCGGTGTCGGTCAGCGTCGTCCCGTTCGGGGTCCCGGTCTTGGTCATCGTGCGTCTCCTGCCCTGAGTTCCTTGATCGAGCCCCTGCGCCCCGCCCACCAGGCCTGTCCCGCCGCCGCGAGCCCCGTGAGGAGGACGACGGCGACGGCGGGCAGCACCAGTGACCACGGGTCCGCCCGGAGCGGGGCGCTGTCCAGTCGGGCGAGTCCCGGCGCCGTCGCGAGCGCCAGCCGGAACAGGTCGATGCCGGGGGCGAGCAGCGGAACCGTCGCCCAGCCGACCAGCGTGCCGCCGATCGCCGCGAGGACCGCCTGCGGCAGCGCTTCGAGGCCGAGCAGCCGCCGGCCCTGCTTGCGGGTGAGGCCCATCGTCCGGAGGCGGGCGAGGAGCTTGGTCCGTTCCGGCGCGCTCTGCATGAGGGAGAGCAGCACGGCGACCATCGCGTACCCGGCGCCCGCGCCGATCGCGCCCAGGTAGATGCCCTCGGCGCCGGACTGGAGCGGCGAGTCCACGTAGGCGGCGCGCTCCTCGCCGCGCGTCGTCACGAGGAAGTCGCCGGACCCGGACGAGTCCGTCACGGCGGTGCGCAGCGCGGTGGCGTTCGGCGACCCGGTGACGAGCAGGGCGGTGGGCACCCGGCGGGTGAGGTCGGCGGCGTTGACGAGGAGGAAGTCGGCGTCGGGGAGGGCCGGGGTGGTGGACCGGACCGCGACCACCTTCACCCGGAAGACGCCGGCCGCCGACACGATCTCCAGCGGCTTCTCGCCGAACCGTTCGGCGACCGAGGGCGAGGCGATCGCGGGCAGCACCCGGTCGGTGTCCGCGACCGAGCCCGGGCCGCCCCGCCCGGTCGAGGCGAGCAGCCCGGCGGCGAACGGACCGAAGCCGGTCCGCTGCGCGAGCCGGGTGTACGAGCCGGGTTCGACGCCCACGAGCGGCGCGGTCATCGGCAGCGCGGAGACGCCCTCGAGGGACGGCAGCGACACCCCGTACTCGACCTGCACGGGGGCCAGGTCCCGTACCCCCGCCGTACCGCGTACCTTCTCGGTGAGCTCCGCCGGGACCGGTGTCCACTCGACCGAGCCCTCGATCCGGGCGTCCGCGCCGACGGCGAGGAGCGCGGACCTGTCGCGGGCGTCGGCGACACCGGCGAGGACGGAGCCGCCGAAGGCCGCCGTGGCCAGCGCGAGGACCAGCGCGAGCAGCGGGAGCGTGCCCGTCGAGGACGAGCGTCCGGCGCGGGCCAGCGCCAGCGGTCCGACGGCCCCGCGCATCCGGCGGGCCGGGCGGGCCGCCCACCGCAGCGGCAGTGGGTAGATCCGTACGAGCAGCATGGCCGCGATCAGGCCGACGAGCACCGGGGCGGCGCTCACCAGGTGGTCCCCGTCGGCGGTGCCGCGCAGCCGCAGCGAGGCGACGGCGCCGACGGTCAGTACGAGCACGGTGAGTTCGAGGACCGTGCGGCGCCGGGAGGGACGGGCGGTGAGCAGGTCGTCCCGGCCGCCGTGCAGCCGCGGGACGCGGTGGACGACGACGGCCCGCAGGGGCAGCACGAGCATCGCGATCAGGGCGACGGCCGCGGTGGCGAGGAGGGAGGGCGCGAGCGGGATGCCGCCCGATCCGCCGTCCGGGCCGCGGACCGTCGTCACCGCGAGGCCGAGGGCGAGGGCGGCGGCCGGTACGGCGACCCCCGTGGTCTCGCCGAGCAGGCGCAGGCCGATGCCGGTGAGCGAGGCGCCGCGGGAGCGGATCAGTGCCAGCTCGCTGTCCCGGCGGGCGACGAAGAGACCGCCGGTCATGGCGAGGACGACCGCCGCGACGGCGCCGATGCCGAAGACGGCGACGGCGACGACCGGGTTGATCGCGTCGCGCATCGAGCGGTACGAGCCGACGATCGTGTCGAGTTCGGTGCTGAAGGCGCCGGTGGGTCCGATGACCCGGCGGATCTTCACCAGCTCGGGTCCGCCGTCGACCGAGTCGAGCACGGTGGCGAGCCGGTCGGTGTCGCGGGTGGTGAGGTGGTCGGCCTCCGGCATGAACCGGAAGAAGACCTCCGGGTCGCCGAGGGTGGCGAGCAGGGCGGGCGCCGACTCGGGGGCGACCAGCAGTGCCGCCTGCCAGTAGTACTTGATCTCGTCGCCGACGAGCGTGGCGAGGGCGGGGGCGCGCACGAGCGGCTCGACGGCCCAGTACGCGCTTTCCGGGTCGCGCGGCTCGACGATCCCGGTGATGGTCACGGCGATCGGCTCGGCGCTGACCCGGCCCGGCACGTGCACGACGGAACCGGGCTTCAGACGGAGGGACTCGGCGGTCTTCGCCGACACCACCGCCTCGGGGTGGCGTGCCGTTCCGGCGGCGGCCCGGCCCTGCCGCAGCGTGGTGTGGCCGGCCAGGTCGGACGGGGAGGAGAGGAGGAACTCGGGGGAGATCCCGTCGGGCCGGGGCAGCCACGGGTCGAGGCCCTTGACCCGGGTGACCGTACGGACACCGTGGACGGTCTGCCGCGGGTCGACGCGCAGCGGCTCGGGGATCAGGGTGAGCACCTGGTCGTGCTGCCTGCGGAGCACGTCGGGGGCCAGGTTCTTCTCGCGCTCGGCCTGACGGAGCTCCAGGCCGGGCGCCTCGGAGGTCAGTTGGAGGACGCTGTTGCGGGCCGCGGCGGTTCGGATGTCGTGCCGCAGGCCCTCCGTCTCGTACGTGTCCACGGCGCGCGGCAGCGCCGCCGCGAGGTATGCGGTGACGAACACGAGCAGGGCGAGCGACACGGCGGCCCAGGGCGCGGTCCGCAGCCGGGTCCGCACCCAGGGCGCCACGGCGCGGGCGGGCTTGTCGGACCGGGACGGGGACATGTCGGGGGCCTTCCTGCGTGCGGCGGGGGTGTCGGTGGCTCCGGGGGCGGGGTCGGCGGGTCCGGTGGGGGACCCGGGCGTCCCGCCGTTCACGGCGTCGTCCGCGGCGGGCATCAGTGGTCTCCCTGGTGGCGCAGGGTCACGACGGGATCGGTGCGGCGCAGGGCGATGGCGGCGACGATGGCCAGCGGGAGGGTGGCGACGCCGGCGAGGAGCAGGGCCACCTGGCCGAGGGGCAGTTCGACGAGGACCTCGGGGACGGGGCGGGCGGCCTGGCCGGTGAGGACGACGAGCGGGACGACGGCCCGGGCGAGGACGGTGCCGAGCCCGATGCCGACGAGCAGGCCGATGCCGATGAGGATGCCCTGTTCGGCGGCGATGAGCCGGGCGAGTCGGCGGCGCGGGGTGCCGAGCGCCTGGAGGACGCCGAACTCGGCGGACCGTTCCCGCATCGCGCCGGCCGAGCCGACGGCGAAGCCGACCGCGGCGAGTGCGGCGGCGGCGGCCGCGACCGCCATCAGGGCGGCGTTGGGGCCGGCGCCGAGCGGGTCGCCGAGGAGGTCGCCGGCGGCCTCGTCGCGTACGAGGACCTGGGCGGGGTCCGCGTTGGGGCGGGCGCGCAGGGCCGTGGCGACCTCGTCCGCGCGGCCGGGTGCGACGGTGAACCACCACTCGGTGGGCGGCAGGGTCGAGCTCTGCTCGGGGTCGGCGGCGAGGTAGCGGTTGGCCGACGCCAGGTCGAAGAGGATCGCGCCGCCGTCCTCGGGGGTGGCGACGGGCGTGGTGGCGGACACGGCCCGGGCGCCGGGTCCGGTGGTCGGGAGCTCCTTGACCACGCGGGTGACGGAGACCTCGAGCTGCCGGCCGTCGACGGAGACCTCCATCGGGTCGCCGGGCTCGGCGCCGGTCGCCTGCATGAAGGCCTCGGTGGCCACGGCGGGCAGGTGCTCGGGCGCCGGAGCCCTGGGCGCGTCCATCCGCAGGGTGTACTCCTCCGGCTCCCAGTGGCTGTCGTCGGGGACGCCGCCGGTGACGACGAACGAGACGGTGTACGGCGCGGGGCGCCCGTCGGGGCCCGCGGGACCGGCGGTGCCGCGGGCGGCACCGCCGCCGCCCGGGTCGCCGTTCTCGGTCTGTTCGACGGTGTGCGCCCAGGAGGCCAGGACCCGCCCCGGGGAGTGCGCCTGCTCGGTGCCGTCCGGCCGGGCGGTGGCGAAGCGTTCGACGTGGACGGACTGCGTGTGGGTGGCGCCGTCGACGATCTGGCCTTCGGTCTCCAGGCCGGTGAGGGTGAGCAGACCGCCGGAGCCGCGGCTCCCGTCGGTGCCGGGACCCGCGGTCATGGCGCTGAGGTCGACGGTCAGCCGGTGGGTGCGGCCGTCGTACGGCAGCGTTCCCAGCAGCTGCGTGTACGGGATGCCGTTCGGGTCCTCGAAGACGGCCGTGACCTTGCTCTCGGGCGTACCGCCCGGTGCGGTGCCGCGCAGGTCGACGGCGAGGGTTCGGGTACCCGCGGGCAGCCGGAGCCCGGGCCGGTCGACGGCCTTCGGCACGAGCGGGGCGAGGAGGGAGGAGGCCGGGGTGCCGGTGAGGTCGGCGCGGAGCAGCATGCTGCCGGCGGCGTTGCGGGTGTCCATGGCCAGGACGGTCGCGGTCTTCCCGGCGACGTCCGTGTCGGCGCGGTACACCGGGGCCACGGCCGTCACGCCCGGCACGGTGGCCAGCCGCTCGGTCTCCGTCGGTTCGCCGGGCCCGGCGCCGAGGACGCGGACGGCCGCCCCGGTGCGGAAGTCGGCCTGGTCGCGCTGCGAGCGCTCCCACGAGCCGCTCTGCCCGATGGCCAGCATGCCCATCGCCACGGCGAGGACGAGGAGGAGGACGGGGCCGGCGCCGCGCAGCGGCCGGCGGCTGAACTGCCAGCCGGCGAGGGCGGCGGAGAGGCCGCGGCCGCCCGCCGCGCGCCGCTCGGCCAGTTTGGCGGCGGGCGGCAGCAGGCGCAGGGTCAGGACGGTGCCGGCGAGCAGGGCGAGCGCGGGCGCGGTGACGAGCACGGGGTCGATGGAGCCGCCGCCGTCCTCGTCCGCGCCGAGGGTGCCGCCCGCGGCGCCGGGCCGCTGCAACTGCCAGTAGGCGACGGCCGCGACGGCGAGGAGGGCGACGTCGGCGCCGGCCCGCACGGGGGCGGGCAGCGACGCCGAGCGGGCCTTGCGCAGCGAGACGCCGGAGCCGTCGCCGGCGGCGAGCGCGGGGGCGACGACGGCCGCCGCGCAGAGCAGGGCCACGGCGGCGGCGACCAGCCACACCTGGAGCGAGGGCGTGGTGTCGAGCCGGACGCCGAGCGAGGAGAGGGCGGACCGGTCGGCGAAGAGCCGGGTCAGCGGTCCGGACAGGAGGGGCGCGGCGACGGCCGCCGGCAGTGCGAGCAGCAGCGCCTCGATGCCGGCGAGCCCGGCGATGCGGCGCCGCGAACCGCCGCGGGCCCGCAGCAGCGCCGTCTCCCCGGAGCGCTCGGTGCTGAGCAGCCGGGCGACGAGCAGCAGGGCGTAGGCGGCGAGCAGCACCAGTTGTACGGCGACGATCAGCAGGGTGGAGCGGGAGACGAGCAGGGCGCGCTGGGTCTGCTCCAGGGAGGTCGGCAGCGCGGTGGACGCGGCGACCGTCGTCCCGAACGCGTCGGTGTTCTCGGCGAGGGCCTGCGGGCCGGCGGTCGCCGAGGCCCGCAGGGCGTCGATCCGGTCGGTGGTGAAGCCGGTGAAGTCGGCGGAGCCGAGCCAGGAGGTGGTGCCGGTGCTCAGCACCCCGGCGCCGAGCACGGCCGGGTCGACGAGCAGCGGCCCGTACGTGGTGAACGCGACGGTCCGCACGCCGCGTCCGCCCGCCGGGTCGAGCTGCCAGTACAGGTCGGCGGTGTCGACGGGCCGGTAGACGCCGGTGATCCGGGTCTTCACCGGCCGCTTCTCGTCGAGCCGGTCACCGAGGTCGAGGACGGTGCCGGGCTCCACCCGCAGCCGTCGGGCGGCCTCTTCGGGCAGCGCCGTCTCGACCACGCCCGCGGTCCGGGTCGCCGAGGGCCAGGCGCCCTTGACGAGGGTGAGCCGCGAGCGGTCGAGGGCGGCGAAGTGCGTCAGGTCGGGGTCGCCCTCGCGGGCGGCGGCGGGCTGGAGGTTCCGCGGCAGCGCGTACGGTCCCGAGCGCTCCAGGCGCCGTACGGTGACCGGCAGTCCGTCGAAGGTGCGCCGCACGCCGTCGGCCACGGCGGCCTCGGCGCTCGCCCGTTTCGCCTCGGTGATCTGGCCGGTGACGAGCAGCGACGCGGCCGCCGCCGACCGGCCCCGCAGGCCGGCCTGGAGCGCCGCGTCCCCGATGGCGCCGGAGAACGCCGCGAGCGTGGCCAGCACCGAGGTGGTCAGGAGCACCGCGAGGAGCGCCGCGGACAGCAGTAGCCGGTGCGCCCTGACGCGCAGAAATACGAACCCCGTCACCCGTCCCCCTGGCCACCCTGATCACGGCACGCACGTCGAACGCTCGACGAACGCCCCCGGAACTTCTTTCGGATGCTTTCAGAGTGCACGGGCTGCTGGAAACCGCTTGCAGACCGACCTTGACGCGATTGTGACCGTTATTTGGGGCACACTCTCCGGAATGTGTCCGTCCATGCCGGGGCGGGGTGTGAGCGGGGCTTGCCGCGGCTACGGGGCGGGGTGAGGGAGCGTCAGTCCGCGGTGTTCACCATCGACGCGGCGGCGTAGGTCAGGTACTTCCAGAGCTCCGCCTCGTGGGCGGGGGAGAGGCCGAGCGTGTCCACGGCGTCGCGCATGTGGCGGAGCCAGGCGTCGTGGGCGGCGCGGTCGACGGTGAACGGGGCGTGGCGCATCCGGAGGCGGGGGTGGCCGCGGTGGTCGCTGTAGGTGCGCGGGCCGCCCCAGTACTGGATCAGGAAGAGGGCGAGCCGCTCCTCGGCGGGGCCGAGGTCCTCCTCGGGGTACATCGGGCGCAGCAGCGGGTCCCCGGCGACGCCCTCGTAGAAGCGGTGGACCAGACGGCGGAAGGTCTCCTCGCCGCCGACCTGCTCGTAGAAGGTCTGCTCCTGCACTGTTTCCCCGGGAATCTCGTTCACCGTTCCATCGTCTCAGATGACCCGACGGAGGACCGGAGGTCTAGGACCGCACCCCGGGAGCGCTCGCCGGGCCCGCCCCGCGGCGGGAGAGTGGAGGCATGGGTGAGCCGTGGGACGAGTTCGCCGGGGCCGGCGCGCGGGCGCGACGGGCGCTCGTACGCGAGGTGGAGGCGGAGGGAGAGCTGGCCGATCCGGCCTGGCGCGCCGCCTTCGACGAGGTCCCGCGCCATCTGTTCGTTCCCTACTACTACGTCGCGGGGTCGGGCGGCTACGAGCGGCTCTGGTCCGGCGACCCCGACGCAGAGCGCCGGGAGCGCTGGCTGCGCGGGGCGTACGGGGACACGGCGATCGCCACCCGGGTCCGGGACGGCGAGCTGGTCTCCTCGGCCAGCCAGCCGTCGCTGATGGCGCTGATGCTCCGGGCCCTGGACGTGCGCGACGGGGACGACGTCCTGGAGATCGGCGCCGGCACCGGCTACCACGCCGCCCTGCTCTGCCACCGGCTCGGCGACGCGCACGTCACCACGGTCGACCTGGACGAGGAGATCGCCGAGTCCGCCAGGACCCACCTCGCCGCCGCCGGGTACCGGCCGGCCGTCGTCACAGCCGACGGCGCCCGCGGCTGCCCGGAGCACGCCCCCTACGACCGGATCGTCGCGACCTGCGCGGTGCCCTCGGTGCCGTACCCCTGGCTCGCGCAGGGCCGACCGGACGCCCTGGTCCTCGCCCCGCTCTCCACCGGCCTCGTCCTGCTGCGGGTGCGCGACGCCACCCACGCGGAGGGCCGGTTCCTGGCGACCTCGGCGTACTTCGTGGCGCTCCGGGGCCTCGCCGCCCGCGTCCCGCGCCGCGGACCGGCCGGGGACGAGGGCTTCCGCTTCCTCTGGGGGCTGGCCGGCGAGGTCCTGGACAGGCGCGAAGCGCTCTCGCTCTGGCTGCGCGAGCGGCGGCCGGAGCGGGAGCGCTTCGGGGTGACGGTCAGCGGCGACCGGCAGTGGGCCTGGTTGGACGACCCCGCGGGGCCGTACGCCTGGCCCCTGCCCGAGGCCTGAGGCCGGGGCTATCCCAGCCGGATCGTGATCGTCGTCCAGGCGCCGACGTGCACGCGGTCGCCGTCCTGGAGCTGGACCGGGACGTACGGCTGGATCGGTTCCTCGCCGCCGTTGATCGTGGTGCCGTTGGTGGAGTTCTGGTCCACCACCGCCCACGAGCCGTCCGGCTGCTGCACGAGCACGGCGTGCTGGTGCGAGACGCCCGGGTCCTCCGGCGGCACCGACAGGTCGATGTCGGGGGACTCGCCGGTGGAGTGCCGGCGGCGGCCGATGGAGACCTGGTTGCCCTGGAGCGGCAGGTGCTTGTCCGGCGAGAACGCGGGCAGGTTGAGGCCCGAGGCCTCGGGCCCGCTGCGGTGCATCATCGCCATGAAGTACTCGCGGTCGGGACCGATGACCGCGGTCCAGGTCAGCGGCTGCCGCGGCGGCTGGAACTGCTGCGGAGGCCCCTGGGGCGCCTGGTGCTGAGGCGGTCCCTGGTGCGGGGGAGGCCCCTGGTGCTGAGGGGGCTGCGGCGGCTGCTGCACCGGCGGCTGCGGGGCGTGCGGCTGCGAGGGCGGGGACAGGACCCAGTCGTCGTCGGCGCGCGGCTGCGGCGGCGCGGGGGGCGCCGGGGCCTGGAGGTACGCGGGCGGGGCCGGCGGCTGCTGCGTCCCCGGCTGCTGCACCGGCGGGCGCTGCGGAGGTGCCTGGTGGTGCGTGGGCTCGGCGCCCAGCGGCTCGGCCGGCCGGTTCACCTGCGAGGGCCGCGACCCCTGGTAGCCGAACGGGTCGGGCTGCTGCGCCGGCGGCTGCTGGTGCTGCGGCGGCGCGGGCGGCGGGGACTGGAAGCCCGGCGGCAGGTTGAGGCCGGGCGGCGGCCCGGGCTGCTGCGCCGGCGGGTTGTGCGGGGCCAGCGGCGTGTACGAGGTCGCCGTGTTCGTGAGGAAGTTCCAGCGGCACTCCTCGCAGAACGGCGCCATGTGCTCGCGCGGCGTACGGCACTGCGGGCAGAGCTCCGCCTGGGCCGTCGCGTTCGGATCGCCCCCGTGGCCGAAGCCGCCGGGAGCCGGGGGGGCCGAGGGCGCGCCGGGACCGAAGCCGCCGGGGCCGTCGAAGCCGCCGCGCGGACCGGGGCCGTCGAAGCCGCGGCGCGGACCGGGGTCGTCGAAGCCGCCCGGAGCACCGTGCGCACCGGGGTCGTCGAAAGCGCCCGGAGCACGGGGGCCGTCGAAGCCGCCCGGCGTGCCCGGCGGCGGGCCCGCCGGGGCCTGGCCGGGGCCGGGGTATCCGTACGCGGGGGGCGGCGGCGGGGGAGGCGGCGGTACGGCACCCGCAGGCGCGCCCGCCCCGGCCATGCGGTGGCCGCAGACCTCGCACCAGTCGTCGGAGACCGACTGGTGTCCGTTCGGGCAGGTCGGCATGTCGGTGCTTCCCCCTCTCGTCGTCCGGCCCGGTGGCCGGGCTACCTCTTGACGCGAACGGTCTTGGTGGAGCGGGTCTCGAGTGTCATCTCGTCCGCTTCCGCGACCTTCGCCTTCAAACGCACAGTACCGGTCGCCGCGTCGACGACGTCGACCACCTTCGAAAGGAGTTTCGCCGTATCCGCGTTGCCGGAGGCCGCCGCGAGCTGCACGGCGCGGCCCAGTTTGGCCGTCGCGCCGTCGCGATCGCCCGATTTGCGGGCATCGAGACCCTGTTGGATGACGTCCGCGAGCTCCGCCTGCCCGGTGTAGTGCGCGACCTGGGGGTTGATCGACGTCGACATCGCGAGGTCGTCCGTCCACACCGCCCGTACCAGTCCTTGAGACAGCGGCCGCGGGTCGCCGCCCGCCGGGTCCGGGGCGATCAGCGAGACGCGGGCGGCGAGCATCTCCTGGCCGACCGCCGCCCGCGGGACCCGCACGCTCACGTGGTAGTCGCGGGACTCGTCGCCCCACGAGCCCGTCGGGTAGTCCCCGGCGCGCGGACCGGCCTCGGTGCGCCGCCCGGTGAGGTCCTCCACCGAGGGCGCCACCTGCTTCACGAACGCGATCTCGACCCCGACCGGGGTCCACAGGCGCAGCGCGACGTCCGCCACGCCCTTGCCCATCGCGGTCTCCATCATCGACGTGAAGTCGGCGGAGAGTCCGGCCGGGTCGGCGACGATGTCGGCGGTGCCGAGGAGCGCGGACGCGATCCCGGTGACCTCCTTGACCTCCCAGTCGGTGCCGACCCCGCGCGCGTCGCAGGTGAAGCGGCCCGCGCAGGCGTCCAGGGCGGCCCGCAGCTCCTCGGGCGCCTCGTGCTCGTTGCGGCCGTCGGTGAGCAGGATGCCGTGCCGGATGGGCAGGTCGGTGGAGGAGAGGAGCCGGTCCGCGAGGCGCAGCCAGGTGCCGATCGCGGTGCCGCCGCCGGCGGAGAGGCGGCGCAGCGCCTCCTTGGCCTCGGCGCGGGTCCGGGCGTCGGCGACGGCGAGGCCGCCGTTGCCGGGGTAGACCTCCTTCGCCACGTGCGTGCCGGCGACGACGGCGAAGGAGGTGCCGTCGCGCAGGGTGTCGACGGCGGCGGCGGTCGCCTCGCGCGCGCCGCGCATCTTGGTGGCGGGGTAGTCCATCGAGCCGGAGCAGTCGACCATGATCACGACACCGGCCGTGCCGCCGCCGAAGCCCCCGGAGACGCCGAGCCCCGCGCCGCCGGTGCCGCCCCCGGTCGAGGTGACCGTGACGATCGCGCTGACGTCCCGGCCGCCCTCCGGCAGGAACTCGTTCTGGTAGACGTCCACCGAGAACTGGGGCACGGTCGACTTGGAGAAGTTGGCCATCTGTTCGGGCTCCTCGGGCAACGGCGGTGAAGGGACGGGGGACCGGCGACCGCTCAGGCGGATCCCGTCCCGTGCGGAGTGACGGTGAACGGCACGAGGGCGACCGTGATGTTGTCGTGGCCGCCGCCGTCCAGGGCGTGCCCGACCAGGACCTGGGCGCCGTGCAGCGGGCGCTCCGCCGCGTCGGCGGGGACGACCCTCGCCATGTCCTCGGGTCCTTCCGCGTAGTTCCAGAGGCCGTCGGTGCAGACCACCACCACGCCGGAGTGGTCCGGCTTGAACGAGGCTGTGTGCGGCTCCAGTTCGTACGAGTCGGCGCCGAGCCAGCCGGTGATCGCGTGGGCGCGCTCGTCCGCGTACGCCTCGGCCTCGTTCATCAGGCCCGCCGCGACCATCTGGGCGGCCCACGAGTCGTCCTCGGTCAGCCGGACGGACTGGGTGCCCCGGTCGTCCGGCACCCAGTAGGCGCGGCTGTCGCCGACCCAGCCCACGACGAGCAGGCCGTCGGCGACGATCGAGCCGACGATGGTGCACGCCGGGGCGTTCCGGTGGCGGTGCGGGTCGTGCTCCGCGCCGTCCTGACCCGGCTCCTCCGCCAGGGAGTTGACGGCCTCGGCGGCCGCCACGATCGCCTCGTGCATGGCCTGCTGCGGGTGGGTGCCCCGGGGCAGTGCGGCGAGCAGCGAGGCGTCGGCCGCGGCTGCCGCGGCGGCGGAGGCGTCGTCGGGGCGGGTCGCCGAGGAGACGCCGTCGCAGACGATCGCGAGGAGGGCGGGGGAGCCGTCGGGGAGGGTGGTCGCCGAGACGGCGAACGCGTCCTCGTTGCGGTGGTGGCGCAGCCCCCGGTCGCTGACGGCGGCGGCGGGGCCGGCCACCCGCTCCATGTGGTCGCGCTCGCGCGGCTGCGCGTGCCCGCAGTTCTCGCAGTAGCCGTCGGTGTCCACCCGGCCGGCCCGGCAGGCCACGCAGAGCGCCGCCGACGAGGCCGCAGCCGGGGCCGGGGCCGCGGCCGGGTCGGCCGGTGCCTGGGCGGGGGCCGCGGCCGGTGCCTGGGCGGGGGCCGCGGGCGGATCGGTCCGCACGGCCGTACGGGGATCGGGGGCGGCCAGTTCGAAGTCGCCGCCCGTCCCGGTCCCGGTCCCGGACGCGGTCGCGGCGGCCGGGGGCGCTGGGGCCGGGGGCGCGGGGGCCGGCACCGGGCCGTCCGTGCGGACCTCGATCGTGGGCAGGTCCTGGCCGCCGGAGTCGGTGCCGGGGAGGTCGCCCGGGTGCTGGGTCATCGTCGAGAGCGAACCGGGGTCCCGGGGCGGGGCGTCCGGCCAGGTGACGGGGGTGACGATCGCCACGGTCGGGCGGTCCGGCTCGGCCTCGGCGGCCGGCAGGGCCGAGAGGTCGTAGCCGCACGCCCCGCAGAACCGGTCACCCGAGTCCAGCGGCTCCGCGCAGCCCGGGCAGGCGGCGAGTCCGTGCGACGGCTTCGGCTTCTGGGACATCCTCACACCCACGTCCGGGGGCGGAAGCGGTTGGCCCGCTCCACCAGTTCGATCCTCTCGTCGCCCTGCTGGGCGAGTCGGGCAAGCACCCGGTACGAGCGTTCGAGGCCGAAGCGCAGTCCGCGCTCGTCCAGTTCACTTCCGAGCAGCAGCGCGCCGCCGCCCGGTGCCGCACCGGGACTCCCGGAGAGTACCCAGTCCAGGGCCGTTCCGAGGACCTCCGTCGACAACTGCTCGCGGCGCACCGCGTCCAGACCGAAGCCCTGGAGCGCGGAGACCTGCGCGGCGGCCGCCGTCAGATCGGTGCCGAGCGGCTCGTGCGCGGGGCGCCGCCGCAGCCGCGCCCGCACGGCCGCGACTCGGGCCGCCGTGTAGTGGATGGACGCCTCGGGCACGGACTCCAGGGCCTGGACGGCCCCGGTGCGGTCACCCGCGGCGAGCCGTACGCGGGCGAGTCCGAAGGCCGCGCTGACGAAGCTCGGATCGGTGGTCCACACGAGGTGGTAGTACTCGGCGGCGTTGTCCAACTGGCCGAGCACTTCGGCGCAGACGCCGAGGGCCAGCTTCGGCGCGGGCTCGCCGGGGAAGGCGTCGTACACCGCGTCGAAGGCGAGGGCCGCCTGCTCGTGGTCGCCGGTCACCAGGGAGGCGACGCCCCGGCACCAGACGACCCGCCAGTCGTCCGGGTCCCGCTCCTCCAGACCCGCGAGGGTCCCGGCGGCGGACCGCAGGTCGCCCAGCTCCAGCTCGGCCCGCAGGGTGCGCAGCCGCAGCTCGACGGAGGGCGCGGGCGCGGCCTGGAGCGCCGCGAGCAGTTCGCCGGGCGCGGCGGCGGCGAGGCCGGCGAGGAATCCGGCGTTGGGGTCGCCCGGCTCGACGCGCGGCACGGGCAGCGCGAGCGCGGTGGCGGGCGTGTCGACGGGGGCGAGCAGTCCGGCGAGCCCCGCACCGGCGGGCGGCCCGGCGGCGGCCGGGGTCCCGGGCGCGCCGGCGGCCCCGCCCCGCCGTCCGCGGCCGCGGCGGGCGCCGAGCAGCGAGACGTCCTCGGTGAGTTCGGCGAAGAGCGCGGTGTCGGTGACCCGCACCTCCGTGCCGAACAGGGTCGAGAGGGCCGGGCGCGGGCGCCCGGACTGGAGCGCCACCACCTCGCGCAGGACGCCGGTCAGCTGCTCGGCCATCTCCTGCGCGGAGGCGAACCGGCGGGCCGGGTCGGGGTCGGTGGCGCGGACCAGGAAGCGGTAGAAGGACTCGTAGGTCCGGAAGACCGCGATGTGCTCCGGGTCGGGCAGGGAGTCCACGAACACGTTCGTGTAGCCCTGGAAGTCGAAGGTCATCACCGCGAGGGTGCGCGCCACCGTGTACAGGTCGCTCGCCACGGACGGGCCGACCTCGGCCACCTCGGGCGCCTGGTAGCCGACGGTGCCGTAGATCGCGGACTCGTCGTCGTCCATCCGCCGGACCGCGCCCATGTCGATGAGCTTGAGCTGGTCCTCGCTCTGGATGGCGTTGTCGACCTTGAAGTCGCAGTACAGCAGGTTCCGGCTGTGCAGGTGGCCGAGCGCCTCCAGGGCCTCGATCCCGTACGCGCAGGCCTGCTCGACCGGCAGCGGGTCGCGGCGGCCGTCCGGGGTGCGCCGGTCGTTGGCGATCTCCTTGAGGGACTTGCCGCCGACGTACTCCATGACGATGTAGCCGTCCAGGGAGCCGGTGCGCTGGTCGAGGTGCTCGACGAAGTTGTAGATGCGGACGATGTTGGAGTGCTCGATCTCGGCGAGGAAGCGGCGCTCGGAGATCGCCGCCGCCATGGCGTCCTGGTCGCCGGTGTCGAGCAGGCCCTTGAGGACGACCCAGCGGTCGGAGACCGCCCGGTCGACGGCGAGGTAGATCCAGCCGAGGCCGCCGTGCGCGAGGCAGCCCGCGACCTCGTACTGGCCGTGGACGATGTCGCCGGCGCGGAGCTTGGGCACGAAGGAGTACGGGTGGCCGCACTTGGTGCAGAAGCCCTCCGTGCGGCCGGGCCGGTCGCCCCGCGCGCGGCCCACCGGGGCCCCGCAGTCCGAGCGGGAGCAGAAACGCTTCCGCTCGGGAACCTCGGCGTTCTCCATCACCGCGGCCCGCGGATCGGGCCGCGGCACCTCCGGAATGGCCACCAGACCCGCGCCCAGCCGGTTCCTGGCGGACTGGCCGGTCGACGAACCCGAGCTGCGCACCGAGACCGAGCGGGCGGTGGACGCGCCGGACAGCGCGCGCGACAGGCGGCCGGAGACCGACCGGCGGGAGGTCGAGGAGCGCGACGAGGCCCGCGACGAGGCGCGCGAACCACTCCGCGAGGAGCCCGAGTCCGACCCGCCGACCCCGCCGGTCCCCTTTCCGGGCACGGCCATCCCGGTCGGCGTCGAACCGATCAGCCCTCCGGGCGCGACGACCGGGGCGAGCCCGCACGTGTCGCAGTACAGCTCGCCGCCTCCCATGTCCTCGTACGATCCCTCGCACGAAGGACGCTGACAGCTCCCCACGCCCGTCTCCCCGCTCACCACTGTCGTCCTCCCGCGTCTCTCGGGCCGGACAGTACGTCCGCCGCCGCCTGCTGGTAGCGCAGCACGGCCTGTTCCGCGACCCGCAGGTCGCAGGGCGCGCTCCACAGCATCCTGCGGGCCGCGTCGTAGCGCTCGACCAGCAGCGGGTCCTCCGCCGCGCCGAGCCGGGCCACCTTCGCCTTGTAGGCGTCGAGCCGGCCGCGCAGTTCGGCCCGCACCGCGAGCGGCGCCGTGACCGCGGTCAACGACTCCCTGGCCCGCAGGAGTTCCTCCTCCGCCTCCCGCTCCAGGGAGTCCAGGAGCGGGGAGAGCCGGTGCCACTGGGCGTGCCTGCGGTACTCGGCGGCCACCGAGAGCCGCTCCTGGAGCACCGTCGGCGGCCCGCTGACGGCCGGCACCTCGGAGGCGGCGATCTTCGCGAGGACCTCACCGCGCGCCGAACGCGCCTCGGCGAGCGTCCGGTCGGCCCGCGAGAGCACGTCGCGCAGCCGCAGCAGCCGGTCCTCGGAGTCCTGCCGGACCGCAAGGACGGCCTCGATCTCGCGCCGCACGTCCTCCAGCGCCAGCGCCGCCCGGTCGTACCGCTCGGTGTCGGGACGGCCCCCGCCGGGTGCCGAACTCCCCGCCGCCGGGCGCCAGAAGGCCAGCGGGTCGGTCACCACCTGGGACCGCAGCGCGGTCAGCTCGGCCGTGATGGCCTCCAGCTCGTCCCCCGCCGGATGCTCCCCGGGCCGTACGCCCACCGAGTGCGCCAGCGAACGCGTCCGCCCCAGCTCGGCGGCGAGCAGGTCTATCCGGGCCGGCAGCGCCGACCAGACGGCGTCGGCGGTGACGACCAGGTCGAGCGAGGCGGCGTACAGCTCGTTCATCCGCCGGACGAGCCCCTCCAGGCTGAAACGCTCGGTGAGCAGCGCCTGTTCGCCCGCCCCGCCGGAGACGAGCACGCTCTCGCCGCGCAGCCGGTCGGTCAGCTCGACCAGCTCCTCGCGGGCGGGCCAGCGCCGCCGTCCGCGCACCTCACGGGCCTCCCGCAGGGCCCCGGTGTACACGTCGAAGCAGGTCCAGAGCAGCGTGATGGTGCGCTCCGTCGCCGCCCACCGGTCCCGGGTGGTACCGGTCAGCTCGGCCCCTTCGAGCAGCCTGCGGCCCGCGTGGTCCTGCAGCGCGAGGAGCGAGTCCTCGATCGCCTTGTGCTCGGCGCCGAGCCGCGCCAGCGCACGGTCCACCTCGTCCCGGTCCATCACCGGCCCGGGGGGTCCCGTGACGCCCATCTCTTACCTCTTCCGCTGTCGTGTACGGGCTTGCTCGTACGGGGGCGTGTACGGCGCTACTTGTACAGCGGAGCGGGCGGCCCGGTTATGCCGGGCAGGTCCTTCTCCAGCCACTCCTCGTACGCGGCCTGCCAGGGGCCCTGCCGGTAGCCCACCAGGACCTGGTTGACCCGGCGGACCAGGTCGTCGTTCCCGAGCTTGGCCGCGACCCCGTAGTACTCCTCGGTGAACGGCCGGCCCTTGAGCTCGACCGCCGGGTCCTGGGCGGCCTGGCCGGCCGCGAGCGCGTTGTCGGTGACGACGGCGTCGACCTCGCCCATCTGGAGCCGGGCCAGGCAGTCCAGCTGGTTGGGGACGGTCAGCAGGTCCCTGTCGTCCTTGGTGCCGTCGGCCTCGTCCTTGAAGACCGCGCCGAAGGAGTTCTCCGCCAGCGCGTCGTAGGCCGTCGAGCCCTCGGCGGTGCAGACCCGCTTGCCGCGCAGCGAGGAGTCGTAGCCGGTGATGTCCTCGGCGAGCTTGGGCGCCAGGACCTGCTGGCCGGCCTGGAAGTAGGCGGTGGAGAAGGCGACCTGCTCGATCCGCTTGCAGTTGATCGTCATCGTGCGCACGACGAGGTCGACCTTGCCGCTGTTCAGGGCGGCGATCCGCTGGTTGGTCGGGATCGCGCGGAAGATGATCGCGTTCTCGTCGCCCAGGAGGTCCTTGGCGATGGCCCGGGCGAGCGTGATGTCGAAGCCCTCCAGGACGCCCTTCTCCGGGTTCCGGTAGCCCCACCGGTAGCTGGACTGGTCGACGCCCACGATCAGCTTCCCGCGGTCCTTGATCGCCCGGATCGACGGGCCGTCCGCCGACGAGGGCGTGAGGGAGGCCTCGGGGTGCTCGCAGGTGTCCGCCTTGACCTGGACGCCGGTGCCGACGCCGGGTCCCGGCGTCCACGGCGCGGCCGCCGGGCCGGTCCCGTCCTGGGCGAGCGGCAGCAGGGTGAGCGAGGCGGTGAGCGCGCAGGCCACGGCCATGGCGGCCACCCCGCCCCAGCCCCGCAGCCGGCCCGCCGTCCGCCGCACCAGCGGGTACGCGCCGTTCGGCATCCCGCCCCCTCTCACCGGTACTCCGACAGTCTGCGGTTGATGCCGAGCAGCGCGCCCGCCGCGCCCAGGACGCCGAGTGCCGCCGCGCCGAGCGGCAGACCCGTCAGCGCGTCCCTGGCGTCCCCGGCGGAGCGGGTGAACTCGGCCTGCTCGTGGGCGAGGGCCCGCTCCAGGGCGGCGTCGATCTGGTCGAAGGACCGACCCGTGGACTCCTTCGCGCCGATGATCCGGCCGAGGGCGCCCTCGTAGTCGCCGGCCTCGTCCTTCGCGCGGGCGTCCTTGTGGCGCTCCCGCCACTCGGCGGCCCGCGCGGCGGACTCGTCGACGGGGCCGCGTCCGGCGTCGTCGTCGGCCCACTCGCGGGCCGTGGCGAGCGCGTCCGTCAGGGCGCCCATGCTCGCCGTGTACTCGGCCTCGTACCTGTCGTTCTTCCCGTCCTCGGTGAGGACGGCGCCCCGGGCGACCAGCGTCAGGTTCTCGTTGGCACGGGCCGTGAGGGAGCTGATCCGCGCGGTGTTGAGGACCTGGAGGGACTCCTGGCCCTGCACGCGCGCGGTGTCGAGCCCGGCGCGCGCGACCGTGTGCGCGGCGGCGAGCCAGAGCAGCACGACGACGGTGGCGGCGGTGGCGGCGAGCAGGCCGTGGTTGAGGACCCGGTTGGTCCGGACGTAGTTGCGGCGCTGTGCCCACAGCAGGACGCCGAGGGTGAGCAGGCCGAGCGCGAGCGACAGGAACGGCCAGGTGCGGGCGGACTCGTCGTCGCGCTGGAGCCGTACGGTCTCCGCCGCGTAGAGCCGCTCGGCGGCCGGCAGCAGGATGTCGGCCATCTGCTGGTTGGCGTACCGGAGGTAGGCGCCGCCCAGCGGCAGGCCCTGCCGGTTGGCGGCCCGGGCGCGCTCGACGAGGCCGGTGTAGCGGGGCAGTTGCTCGTTGAGGGTGGCGATCTCGCGGGCCGACTCGGACGAGCCGCCGGCGTTCGCCGCGGCCTTGACGAGGAGCCGCGAGGCCGTGGTGATGTCCCGGGTGTACCGCGCGCGGGACTCCGCGGGCTCCAGGGTGCCCGCGAGGAAGCCGCTGGCCGCGGTGGTGTCGGCGTCGGCGAGGGAGCGGTAGATCGCGGCCGCGTCGGCGCTCAGCGGCTGGCTGCGGCTGACGACGTCGTCGGCGGCGGAGGCCCGGTCGGACACTTCCAGGGCGCTGACCGCACCGAATGCCACGACGAGCAGGGCGAGTACGGCGCCGAGGATCTGGAGCCGGCCGGGCTCGGTCGTCGCGGCCACGCGCAGTCGCTCGCGGCCCACGGCCCAGGCGCCGCGCCCCGCGGGCGGGGCAGCGGTGGGCACGGGCGACGGCTGCGCGGGCACGGAGCCCGGGCGCGCGGGCGCCTGCGCCGTGCCGTGCGCCGCCGGGGCGGCGGGCGCGTTCGGCGGGTGTGTCACTTGACCTCCCCCTCGGTCGCTGACGTCGGCCGGCCCGTCCGGTGTCCCGGTGGCGACCGGTTCCGGTGGACGACCACCCGGCCAGCAGTATGGCCTCAGGGGGCCGTCCGCACACCGGGATTGACTCGATCTTGTTCCTATCGTGCCCCATGCCCCGGGCACATCAGCAGGCGAACCCCCTCACTCTGAATACGCCGCCCGCCGGAGATCGGTTCCCTTTCGGACACCCCTCGAACGGGTGAACATGCGTGCGGGGTGCCTCGTCGAGACGACGAGACACCCCGCGACGGCGCTCCTCAGGCCCCGTAGTGCTCCCGCAGCCGGGCCTTCGCCTCCGGACCGGCCTCGGCCGCGTCCAGGGCGAGCAGCCCCGCCCCGAGCACCGGCGGCGCGGTCACGAACCCGACCGCGGCCTTCGGCGCCCGCTCCGCGAGGAGTTCGAGGATCCGCTCCTCCAGCTGCGGGTGGCGGGCCGCGAGCACGCTGCCGCCCAGCATCACCGGCGCCTCCTCGTGCTGCAGCCCGAGCCGGCGGAGCGCGACGTACGCCATGGCGACGACCTCGTCGGCGAGCCGGTGCACGAGGGACAGCGCCACCGGGTCGCCCTGGGCCGCGACCGCGAACAGCACCGGCGTCAGCTCGTGCCGCCGCTCCATCGGGATCCCGCCCAGGTGCAGCGCCTCGATCAGGAGGTACATCGACCCCAGTCCGAAGTGCGCGGGCAGCGCGTCCGCGAGCGCGGTGGGCAGGCCCCGCCCGTCCTCGGCGCGCGCCGCGAACCACAGCGCCTCGTCGGCGAGTCCGCCGCCCCCGCCCCAGTCCCCGGAGATCTTCCCGATCGCCGGGAAGCGCGCGGTCCGCCCGTCCGGGGTCATCCCGACGCAGTTGATCCCGGCCCCGCACACCACGGCGACGCCCCGGGGCTCGTCGAGGCCGGCCCGCAGGATCGCGAAGGTGTCGTTGTGCACCCGTACGGACGGGCTCCAGCCCCGGGCGAGGAGCGCGGCCTGCAGCTCGGCCTCCTCGACGGGCAGGTCGGCGTTGGCGAGGCAGGCCGCGACGTGGGCGAACCGCGTCGGCACGCCGGCCTCCGCGCAGGCCCGCCCGACGATCTCCGCGAGCCGGTCGACCGCCGTCTCCACCCCCACCACGGGGGGCTGGAAGCCGCCGCCGCGCGCCGTGCCGAGGACCGTGCCGTCCACGGCGACGACGGCGACGTCGGTCTTGCTGTTGCCGGCGTCGACGGCCAGCAGGGTTTCGGTCACGCCCACGCGAGGTGCTCCCGGTTGTGCGCGATCAGCCGGTCGGTGAGCCCGTCGGCGTACGCGTACTGGCCCACCAGCGGGTGGGCGAGCAGCGCCTTGAACACCCGGTCGCGGCCGCCGCGGAGCGCCGCCTCCAGGGCCAGGTCCTCGTAGGCCGTGACGTTGGCGATCAGGCCGGCGTACAGCGGGTCCACCGGCGCTACCGGCAGTGGCGTGGCGCCGTGCGCGCCGACCGCGGCCTGCGTCTCGATGACGGCGTCGTCCGGCAGGAACGGCAGCGTGCCGTTGTTGTACGTGTTCACCACCTGGTACGGCGATCCGCCGCCGCCGAGCAGCGAGGCCGCCAGGTCCACGGCCGCCTCCGAGTAGAAGGCGCCGCCGCGCTTGGCGAGCAGGGCCGGCTTCTCGTCGAGTGCCGGGTCGCCGTACATCTCCAGGAGCTCCCGCTCCATCGCCGCGACCTCGGCGGCCCGGGACGGCTTGGTGCCGAGCTCGCGCACCACCTCGTCGTGCGCGTAGAAGTACCGGAGGTAGTACGAGGGGACGACGCCGAGCCGGTCCAGGACCGGGCGCGGCAGGCGCAGGTCGTCGGCGACGGCGTCGCCGTGCTCGGCGAGCAGCCGGGGCAGCACGTTCTCGCCCTCGGGTCCGCCGATCCGTACGGCCCGCTCCCAGGTCAGGTGGTTGAGCCCGACGTGGTCGAGGTGGACCTCGGCGGGGGTCACGTCCAGCAGCGCGGCGAACTTGCGCTGGAAGCCGATGGCCACGTTGCACAGGCCGACGGCCTTGTGCCCGGCCTGGAGCAGCGCGCGCGTGACGATGCCGACGGGGTTGGTGAAGTCGATGATCCAGGCGTCAGGGTTGGTGCGCCGGACCCGCTCGGCGATGTCCAGGACCACCGGGACCGTGCGCAGCGCCTTGGCGAGGCCGCCGGCGCCGGTCGTCTCCTGGCCGACGCAGCCGCACTCCAGGGGCCAGGTCTCGTCCTGCTCGCGGGCGGCCTGTCCGCCGACCCGCAGCTGGAGCAGGACGGCGTCGGCGCCCTCGACCCCGGCGTCGAGGTCGGTGGTGGTGGTGACCTTTCCGTGGTGGTCCTGCTTGGCGAAGATGCGCCGGGCGAGCCCGCCGACCAGTTCGAGCCGTTCGGCGGCCGGGTCGACGAGGACGAGTTCGGTGAGGGGCAGGGTGTCGCGCAGTCGCGCGAAGCCGTCGACGAGTTCGGGGGTGTAGGTGGAACCGCCCCCCACGACAGTGAGCTTCATCTTTCGTATCAGCCCTTCACTCCGGTCAGGGTGACTCCCTCGACGAACGCCTTCTGCGCGAAGAAGAACACGAGGATCACGGGGGCCATGACCAGCACGGTCGCGGCCATGGTCAGGTTCCAGTCGGTGTGGTGCGCGCCCTTGAAGGACTCCAGGCCGTAACTGAGCGTCCAGGCCGTCGCGTTCTCGGAGGCGTAGATCTGCGGCCCGAAGTAGTCGTTCCAGCAGTAGAAGAACTGGAACAGGGCCACGGCGGCGATGCCGGGCTTCGCCATCGGCAGCACGACCCGGACGAGGGTGCGGAACTCGCCGCAGCCGTCGATCCGCGCGGCCTCGACGTACTCGTTCGGGATCGTCAGCAGGAACTGGCGGAGCAGGAAGATCGCGAAGGCGTCGCCGAAGGCCATCGGGATGATCAGCGGCCACAGCGTTCCGGAGAGGTCCATCTGCTTCGCCCAGAACAGGTACATCGGGATGATCACGACCTGCGGCGGCAGCATCATCATCGAGATGACGAGCAGCAGCGACAGGTGCCGGCCGCGGAAGCGGAACTTGGCGAGCGCGTACGCCACGGGGATCGAGGACACCACGACGAGGACGGTGCCGAGCCCCGCGTACAGCAGGGAGTTCTTCCACCAGGTGAGGAAGCCGGGCGTCTCGAAGACCTTGACGTAGTTGTCCCAGTGCCAGGAGTTCGGCGTCAGGTCCCGGGTGAGCGCCTGCTGGTCGCTCATCAGGGAGGTCAGGAAGACGAAGACGAACGGGAGGACGAAGAACAGGGCCGCGGCGATGCCGAGCGAGTGCACGGCGATCCAGTGCAGCAGCGACCTGCGGCGGGCCTTCTTCTCGGCGGGGCTCGCCGCGAGGCGGTCGGGGGCGGGAGTGGTTGCGGTCGTCATGTGTCAGTCACCCGAGCCGATCAGGCCGCCGCGCCGACGCATCAGGAGCGCGGTGAAGGCCATGGAGAAGGCGAAGAGCACCAGCGCCACGACGCAGGCGGCGCCGTAGTTGAACTGGCTGAAGCCGAGGTTGTAGACCAGCTGCGGGAGGGTCAGCGTGGAGTCGTCCGGGTAGCCGGGGACGAAGACCTCGCCGGAGCCGCCCATCTTCCCCGAGGCGACCTTCGCGGCCACGATCGGCTGCGTGTAGTACTGCATCGCGCCGATGATCCCGGTGACGACGGCGAAGAGCACGATCGGCGAGATGTTCGGCAGCGTGACGTAGCGGAACCGCTGCCAGGCGGACGCGCCGTCGAGTTCGGCGGCCTCGTACTGCTCCTTCGGCACGTCGAGGAGCGCGGCCATGAAGATGACCATGAGGTCGCCGACGCCCCACACGGCGAGGACGGTCAGCGCGGGCTTGGACCAGGAGGCGTCGTTGAACCAGGAGGGGGCGGGCAGGCCGACCGCCTCCAGGAGCGAGTTGACCGGCCCGGTGCCGGGGTTCAGCAGGAAGACGAAGGCGAGCGTGGCCGCCACCGGTGGGGCCAGGTACGGCAGGTAGAAGAGGGTCCGGAAGACGCCGGCCGCCGTCTTGATCTTGGTGATCAGCATGCCGACGCCGAGGCCGAAGAGCACCCGGCAGGCCACCATGACGACGGCGAGCCACAGGGTGTTGCGCAGGGCCGGCCAGAACTGCGGGAACTCGCCGAAGACGTACGTCCAGTTGTCCACGCCCCGCCAGGTCGGCGGGTTGAGGCCGTCGTACTTCATGAAGGAGAAGTACAGCGTGGAGACGAGCGGATAGGCGAAGAAGACGCCGAATCCGATCAGCCAGGGGGACATGAACGCCAGGGTGCGCAGCGCGTTGCGCCGGCGCTTGGACCGCAGCGTGTTCCGTCCCCCGGGGGAGGGGGCGGCCGGGGCGGCCGCCTCCTTCGCGGGCAGGGTGTCCGTGCTCATGGGTGGTTCCCGGCCGTCACTTCGCCGCGGCGATGTCGCGGTCGATCTGGGCCGCGGTGTCTGCGAGGCCCTTCTTCAGGTCGGTGACCTGGCCCTTCTCGTACTGCTGGGCGAACTTCTGCAGGGTGTCCTGGTAGGCGGAGCCGTTGACCGCGCCGTCCGAGGTGGTGGACGCCGGGTGCCGGGCGATGTCCAGGAAGGTCTTGAAGCGGTCGTCGAGCTTCAGGTTCGGGGACTTCAGCGCCTCCAGGGTGGAGGGCACGTTGCCGATGGCGTTGGCGAAGCTCACCACGGCCTCGGTGTCCGTGGTCATGTACTTGACCAGCTCCCAGGCCGCGTTCTGCTTCTGGCTCTGCGGCGCGATGCCCATGATCGTGCCGGACAGGTAGCCCTTGCCGTACTCGCTCAGCTCGTCGTCGGCGACGGGCAGCGGCGCGACGCCGACGTCGAAGGGCACCTTGGCCTCCTTGACGAAGTTCAGCCGCCACTCGCCGTCCAGCTGCATGGCGACCTGGCCGGTCTGGAAGGGGTGCTTGGCGCCCCACTCGTCGCCGAAGGTGGTGCGGTACTTGTCGAGCCTCGGGAACCCGCCCAGCGCGTCGACCAGGGACTTCTGGTAGGTCATCATCTCGGCGAACGCCGGGTCGGAGGCGACGGTCGACTTGCCGTCCGCGCCGAAGTACCCCTGGTGGCCCCACTGCGACATGTAGTGGGAGACGACGGTCTCGTAGCCGAGGTAGTTCGGCATGAAGCCGAGCCGCTCGTACGAGTCGCCCTTCTGCTTCGTCAGCTTCTTGGCGACCTCGGTGAACTGGGACCAGGTCTTCGGCGGGGCCTCGGGGTCGAGACCGGCCTCCTTGAAGGCGGTCTTGTTGTAGTAGAGCCCGTACGCGTCGGAGAGCAGCGGCATCGTGCAGCGCTTGCCCTCGAACTGCGTGTACTCCTGGAGGACCTTCGGGAAGGTCTTGTCCAGGTCGAGCTTCGACTTCTCTATGAAGGGCTTGAGGTCCGCGAGCGCGCCCGAGGCGCAGAACTTGCCGACGTTGGCCGTGGTGAACGAGGAGACGACGTCCGGTCCGTTCGAACCGCCCGCGCGCAGCGCCTGGCCCAGCTTGTCGTCGTTGATGTTGCCGACGACCTTCACCTTGATGTTCGGGTGGGCCTTCTCGAACCGGGCGACGTTGTCCTCGATCGCCTTGACCTCGGAGGGCGCCGACCAGCCGTGCCAGAAGGTGATGGTGGTCTCGGCCTTGGGGTCGTCGGAGGCCCCGTTGTTCGCGGAGCCCGTACAGGCGGAGGCGAAGAGGGCGATCGAGGCGGTGGTGGCGAGCGCGGCGGCGCCTCTGCGCGGGCGTGCGGGCATGGCGGTGTCTCCCTGGGGCGGGTCGGGGCGTGCGGAGGGTCGGGGCGTGCGGAGGGGCGGGGACGGTCAGCGCGAGGTGTCGAAGACCTCGTCGCGCGTGGTGGCGAGGGCGCTTTCGAGGGCGCCGCGCAGGACGGGGCTCCGGCGTACGGCGGAGAGGACGAGCCGCGGCCGGGACGGGGCGAGGTCGGCGAGTTCGGACTGGACGCGGGCGCGCAGGGGCTCGCCGCCGGTGACGAGGGCGTCCCCGGACAGCACGATCAGTTCCGGGTCGAGGACGGCCACGAGGGCGGCGAGCCCGGTGGCGAGGCGCTCGGCGTAGCGGTCGAGCAGTTCCGCGTAGCGGGGGTCGTCCTCGTGGGTCTCGGCGGCCCGGGACAGCAGCCCGGTCACCACCGGTACGAAGGGGTGGTCGGGGGTCGCGATCCCGGCGGCGCGGGCGAGCCGGGGCACGGACTGGATGCCCGCGAGTTCCTGGAAGCCGCCGGAGTTGGCCTTGGTGACCTGCCGTACGAGCGGGGTGCCGGGCACGGGCAGGAAGCCGAGCTCGCCGGCGCCGCCGGTGAAGCCGCGGTGCAGCCGTCCGCCGAGGACGAGGGCGGCGCCGAGGCCTCCCTCGTTCCACAGCAGGACGAAGTCCTCGTGGCCGCGGGCGGCGCCCACGCGCTGCTCGGCGACGGCGACGAGGTTGACGTCGTTCTCGTACTCGAACGGCATGGGCAGGACGGCGGCCAGCTCCTCCAGGAGGGTGGGGGAGTGCCAGCCGGGCAGGTGGGAGGCGTACCGCAGGCGGCCGGTGGCCGGGTCGAAGGCGCCGGGGGTGCCGATGACCAGGCGCCGGACGTCCTCGCGGGCGAGTCCGGCGGCCGCGGCCGCCCCGTCGAGGGCGTCGGTGACCTGGCGGACGACGCCGGAGTTGGCGCGGCTGGGGGTGCGGAGTTCGAACTCGCCGACGATCTCGCCGGTGACGTCGGCGACGGCGGCGTGGATGCGGTGCTGGTCGACGTCGAGTCCGGCGGCGTACGCGGCGCGCGGGTTGACCGCGTAGAGCTGGGCGTTCGGTCCGGGCCTGCCCTCGGTGGTGCCGGTGGCGACGACGAGCCCGGCCGCTTCGAGGCGGGCGAGCAGCTGGGAGGCGGTCGGCTTGGACAGGCCGGTGAGCTTGCCGATGCGGGTCCGCGAGAGCGTGCCGTGTTCGAGGAGCAGGTCGAGGGCGGCGCGGTCGTTCATGGCCCGCAGGACGCGCGGTGTGCCGGGGGTTCCCGGGGTCGTACCGGCCATTGAGTCCGCACCTGCCTTTCCACGATGGTCGGGGCCATTGTGCTGCCTGTCGGCCGGCCCGTTCTCCCACTGCTCTGTTAGGAAAGTTTCCTATTCGGTGGGAGGAAGGTAAGGCGGCCGTCGCGGAGGCGTCAATACCCGGGAACGCGGGACGCCCCCGAAGGCAACCAAAGCGTTACCTGCGGGGGCGTCGGGCCGTACGGGCGGAGCTACTTCGAGAGGTCGGACTTCGGCAGCGGCGTCGCCGCCGCCGACTGCGGCGAGGTCGTCGAGGCGAACGCCGACGGCGCCGCCATGCCCGCCGTCGGGTCGGCCGCGGCCTCCTCGCCCTGCGCCGGGATCCCGCCGACGATGCGGATGCCGGCCTCGTCCAGACCCCGCTTGATGCGCCAGCGCAGCTCGCGCTCCACACCCAGCTTCTTCCCCGGCATCGTCTTCGCCGAGACCCGGATCGTCATCGAGTCGAGCAGCACCTCGCTCAGACCGAGCACCTCCACCGGACCCCACAGGCGCTCGTCCCACGGCTCCTCCTTGGCCATGGAGTCCGCCGCCGCGACGATCACCGACCGCACCTGGTCCAGGTCCTCCGTCGGCCGGACGGTCACGTCCACGGCCGCCGTCGCCCAGCCCTGGCTCAGGTTCCCGATCCGCTTGATCTCGCCGTTGCGCACGTACCAGATCTCGCCGTCCACCCCGCGCAGCTTGGTCACCCGCAGGCCCACCTCGACGACCTCGCCGGAGGCCACGCCCGCGTCGACCGAGTCACCGACGCCGTACTGGTCCTCCAGGATCATGAAGACGCCGGAGAGGAAGTCCGTCACCAGGTTCCGCGCGCCGAAACCGATCGCCACACCGGCCACACCGGCCGAGGCGAGCAGCGGTGCCAGGTCGATCTTGAAGGCGCCGAGGACCATCAGGCCCGCCGTGCCCATGATGAGGAACGACGCGACCGAGCGGAGGACCGAGCCGATCGCCTCCGAGCGCTGCCGGCGCCGCTCGGTGTTGACGAGGAGACCGCCGAGCGCCGTCCCCTCCACCGCCTGCGCCGACCGGTTCATCCGCTCGATCAGCTTCGTCAGGGCGCGGCGGACGGCCATCCGCAGCAGGAGCGCGACGACCAGGATCAGCAGGATGCGCAGTCCGGTGTTCAGCCAGGTGGACCAGTTCTCCTCCACCCAGCTCGCCGCGTTCGTCGCCTTCTCCGCGGCCTCGTCCAAGGTCACCGGAATGGGTTCGGGATCGGTGGCAGCCGCTAGGGCGGACCAGGACACGGGGCAACCTCCAGGCATCGCGTACGCAGTCCATCCACACTAACGGGGCATCGGATGTGCCCCCGCTGCCCTGTTCGAGGGAGAGACCGACCTCACCTGGGCAAGTAAGAGGCAGGTAAGAGGAGGAGCCGCCGATGTGGTCGAGAACACTCCGGACCCGCCACCCCGATCCCGGTACGTGGTGGCGCTCCGACCAGGCCTGAGGAGAGACTGGGAGCAGTTCGTCCCGGCGCGAGCCACGCGCCGCCGGCGTCATAGGAGGCATCCGTGCCGCATGTCCTGGTCCTCAACGCGTCGTACGAGCCGCTCGGCGTCGTACCGCTCCGCCGCGCACTCGTCCTCGTCCTGGAGGACAAGGCCCTCTGTCTGGAGGAGTCCGGCGCCTTCCTGCACAGCGAGACCCAAGTCCTCCCCGCGCCCAGCGTGGTGCGACTGAAGCGCTTCGTGCGGGTCCCCTACCGGGGGCCCGTTCCCTTGACCCGAAGAGCCCTCTTCGCCCGCGACGGCGGGCGCTGCGCGTACTGCGGGGGCGTCGCCACCAGCGTCGACCACGTCATTCCGCGCAGCCGCGGGGGCACGCACGCCTGGGACAACGTGGTGGCGGCCTGCCGCCGCTGCAACCACGTCAAGGCCGACCGGCACCTCCGCGAGATCGGCTGGCGCCTGCGCCACCAACCGGCCCCGCCGTCCGGCCTGGCCTGGCGGATCATCGGGACCGGACACCGGGACCCCCGCTGGCTGCCGTACCTCCAGCCGTACGGTGCCGAGGACGCGATGGCCCGGATCGACTCCGTCGCCGACGCCCCCGTGAGGGCGCTGACGACGGGTTGAGCCGGGCCTTTCGCGTACGCGGGGGCCGTCGGGCACGGGAGCGGTGCCGCCCTTACGGGGCGGGCCGCTCCTCCGCCGTGTCCGCAGGCTGCTCCGCCCGCTCCCGCGGGGCCACCGCGTAGGTCTCCACCGACCAGAGGGAGTAGCCGAACCGGGTCGCCCGCGCCTCGCCCTGCACCCGCAGGAAGCGGGTGTCCGCCGCGTCCATCCGGACCGACTCCCGGCCGCCCCGGCCGTCCGCGACGGTCGCCGCCGTGCGCCACACGCGCCCGTCGGCGGAGACCTGGACGCGGTAGCGGGAGGCGTACGCGTCCTGCCAGTGCAGCACCACCTGCCCTATCCGCGCCGGCTCGGCCAGCTCCAGCTGCCACCAGGCGCCGTCCTCCGCGGGCGAGGACCACCGGGTCGCCGGATCGCCGTCCACCGCGGACGCGGCCGGGAAGTCCGGGGTCTCGTCGCCCGAGGACGACGCCGTCGCCGCCCGCGCCAGGTCGGGACCCGCCGTACGGGGGAAGGCCCGCACCGTCAGGACGCGCTCCTCGCCCGCGAACGACACCGGCACCCGGTACGTCCCGGCCGGCACGTCCGCGCCCACCGACACCTCCAGGGGCACGCTCGTCCGCGCGCCGCGCTCCACCGCGACCTCCTTCGGGAGGCGGACCGCGATCCCCTTCGGGGCCTTCGCCGTCAGCGCCCCGCGCACCTCGTCCGCGCGCACGCCCGACAGCTCCACGTCCACCCGCTGCGCCGGCCCGCCGATCTCCGCGTCCGTCTCCGTACGGGCCAGTTCGAGCCCGGCCCGGGGGCCGTCCGCGAACCACGGCACCAGCGAGCGCACCCCGGGGTCCCGGTCGTCGCCGCTCCACACCACGCGCAGCGCGTCGGCCCGCAGTCCCTTCAGATCGGTCTGCGTCCAGCCGGACGCCGACAGCGGGCCGAGCGGCCGCCAGCCCTCGCCGGAGACGTACGCCTCCACGCGCGCGTCCGTGCCCGCCCCCGTGCCGCCCGGCCGGGTCATCACCGTGAGGGCCGCCACGGGCCGCGCCCGGTCGAGCCGCACGGTGTACGAGCCGGGGGCGCGGTCGGCCCGCGCCGCCGCGGGGCGGTCGGCGCCGGTCCAGGCCGTCGACTCCGCCACCGCGCGCGTGAGGAAGGGATCGAGCACCCCCGCGCCGACCGTCACCCGGCCCGCCTCCAGCGACTTCTGCAGCGGTTCGAGGGCCAGCCGAGCCCGCCAGGCCGCCGCGCCGTCGCCGCGGGCCTGGGCGAGCAGCATGTCGACCGCCGTCTCGCCGGCCTCGCCGTACCGCGCGAGCCGGTCGAGCCAGGGGCCCGCCTCGTCGTCGAGGGCGGAGTCCGCGGTGGCCGCGAGCCGCTCGGGGGCCCGGCGCATCACGGTGAACGCGGCCCGCAGTTCGCGCGCCGCCCGCTCCCGAGCGGCCCTGCCCGCCGGGGTGTCCGGGGTGGTGCGCGAGGCCCAGAACGCCGTCAGCAGCGGCTTCAGATAGGCCGATTCGCCCTTCGGGTCGAGGATCGACGAGGCGCCGTTCCCGGCGAGCGCCCACAGCGCCTCACGGGCCGCGGGGTCCGGGCCCGCGAGGTCGTCGACGGCCGCCCGCCACGACTCCTGCGGCCGGTAGCCCCGCGGGTTCCAGGCGTAGTCGGCGGCGGTGAAGAGCGGGATCCGGGAGGCCGCGGCCTGCTCCATGGCGTGGGCGAGGAAGGCGGCGGAACCGGCGGCCACGGCCGGCTCCCGGCCCGTGGCGGGACCGAGGAACAGCCGGTCCTGCGCGTAGTCGTTGACCGGGTAGTTGTCCATCGTGACCAGCGGGTGGCCGCCCAGGGCCACGCGCGCCCCGGCCAGTTCGCGGCCGGTGATCGTGCGCGGGACGACGCCGACGCCCGTCCACGCCACCCGCACCTCGGCGTCGAGCGCCCGGGCGAACTCCGTGCGGTAGGCGGTCGCGCCGTCCTGGTAGTACTCCGTCGGCAGCACCGTCAGCGGCTCGGCGTCCGGGTACCGCTCGGCCAGGTGCCGGGCGACGGTGTTCGCCACGCGCGCGTGGGCGGCGGCCGCGGCCGCGGGACCCCGACCGAAGGCGTCGGCGTCCTCGTCGCAGTGCCACTCGTCGTACGAGGCGTCCTGGAACTGGAGCTGGAAGACGCGCACCCCGAGCTCCCACATGGCGTCGAGCTTCCGCGTCAGCGCCCGCACGTCGCCGGCCGAGGACAGGCACATGGACTGCGCGGGCGCCACGGCCCAGCCGAGCGTCACCCGGTTGGCGCGGGCCCGTTCGGCGAGCGCCAGGAACTCCCGCCGCTGCTCCTCCGGGTAGGGCTCCCGCCACTGCGCCCGGCGGTACGGGTCGTCCCCGGGCGCGTACAGATAGCGGTTCTGCTTGGTGCGGCCGAGGAAGTCGATCTGGGCGAGCCGCTGTTCGAGGGTCCAGGGGCTGCCGTAGAAGCCCTCGGTGATCCCGCGCTCGACCGTGCCCGGCCAGTCGCGGACGACGACCCCGGGGACCTCGCGACCGGTGCCGACGAGCTGGCGCAGCGTCTGGACGGCGTGGAAGAGGCCGTCCTCGCCGACCCCGTCGAGGACGACGGTCTCCCGCCCCTGGTAGCGGCCGGTCGCGAGGCGGTAGCCGCCGCGCGGGAGGTCGAGCCGCTCGGGCACGCGCAGCGCCGTCAGCGCCGCCTCCGCCGCCCCGCCGCCCGGCCCGGCGAGCCGCAGGACCGGGCCCCGGCCCGGGAGACCGGCGTGGACGGTCCGCACCCCGGCGGCCCTCAGCAGCTCGCGCAGGGCGGCGACCGCGTACGGATCGGCGTCGTCGTCCGCGAGCAGCGTCACCTCGTCCCCGAGGCGTACGGAGGGCCCGGCGCCGGTCAGGGACTGCGGCCGGGGCCACACAGCGGGCACGGCCGGCGCGGCGACGGTGCCCGCGCGCCCCGCGACGGGAGCCCCCGGGCCCGGGGGAGCCGCCGGTGAGGCCGGCGCCGCCGGCGGGGCGGGGGCCGCGGGTGAGGCCGGTGCCGCCGGGACGGCGTACACCGAGCCGGGCGCGGCGCCGCCCAGGAGGCCGCCGATGACGGCGGCGGCGACAGCCGTCGCGGTCCGCTTCCTGCGCCCGACGTGCACGGGGTCTCCCTCCGGACAGGCCCGGCCGCTCCGCCGGGTTGGTCACGAGTGGGTCACGAGCCCACCACCCGTCGCACGGCAGTGTCAATGAGAGCGGGCGATGTGTCGCCTTTGCCCGGCGAGCCGTCGGCGAGGTGACGTCACTTCGCCACATTCCGCCGGTAAAACGAGGTGCGGTGGGTAGGGCTCAGTCGCACGCCCAGGTCCCACCTGCCGAGACGAAACCGGGAGACCCCCGTGACCACGACCGCCCGCCACCTCGGACGGATACGCGTTCCGCAGCAGGCGCTGCCCGACGCCGCGCCGCTGACCAGCGAACCGCCGCTGCCCGACGCGGCCCCCCTCACCAGTGAACCGCCCCTGACCGAGGCGGCCCCCCTCACCAGCGAGCCCACCGCCCCCGGCAGTGCGGGTGGTACGGAGTCCCCCGGAGTGTGAAGTGACCCTGGCCCGTCTCGCCGCCCGTCACGGCGTCGCCACCGCGTACAGCCCGTCCGAAGGCGTCACCGTTCCCGTGCCCGACGCCACCGTGGTCGCCGTCCTCGGCGCCCTGGGCGTCGACGCGGCCACCCCGGAGGCGGTCGCCGCCGCCCTCGGCGCGGCGGAGCGGGCCGACCGGGACCGCCTCCTGCCCCCGACCCTGGTCCACCGGCGGGGCGACGAGCCCCTCCGGCCCCCGGCGGACCTGCCGTCCGGCACCCGCCTGCGGGTCACCACCGAGGAGGGGGCCGTCCTCACCGGCCCGGACTGGGAGCGGCTGCCCCTCGGCGTCCACACGGTCACGGCGCAGGCCCCCGACGGGCGCGCCGCCACCGCCACCCTGATCGTGAGCCCCGCGCGCGTGCCCGCGCCCGAGCGGCGCGCGTACGGGCTCCTCGTCCAGCTCTACTCGCTGCTCTCCAGCCGCTCCTGGGGCATGGGGGACCTCGGCGACCTGCGCGAACTCGCCGGCTGGGCGGGCCGCGTCCACGGCGCGGGCTTCGTCCAGGTCAACCCGCTCCACGCGGGCGTGCCCGGGGCGCCCACCGACCCCTCCCCGTACCGCCCCTCCTCGCGTCGCTTCCCGGACCCCGTCCATCTGAGGATCGAGGAGATCCCCGAGTACGCCCTGGTGGGCCCCGAGCGCCGCGAGGAGCTCGACCGGATCCTCGCCGACGCCGCCGAACTGCGCGAACGGGTCCTCGGCAAGGGCGCGCTGATCGACCGGGACGCGGTGTGGGACGTCAAACGGCGGGCCCTGGAGATCGTGGTGGGGAGCGTCGACCTCGGCCCGGGGCGGCGCGCCGACTTCCACGACTTCCTCGCCGACCGGGGCCGCGCCCTGGAGGACCACGCCACCTACCAGGCCCTCGCCGAGCGGCACGGCCACCACTGGCGCGACTGGCCCGAGGAGCTGCGCGGGCCGCGCACGGCGGAGGCGGCGGTGCGCGCCGACCCGGAGCTCGCCGCCCGGGTCGACTTCCACTGCCGGCTCGCCTGGCTGACGGACCGGCAGCTGGCCGACGCCGCCGCGGCCGCCCGCGCGGCCGGGATGGAGATCGGGATCGTCCACGACCTGGCCGTCGGCGTCCACCCGGAGGGCTCGGACGCCTGGGCCCAGCAGGACGCCTTCGCGGCCGGCATGTCGGTCGGCGCCCCGCCGGACGCCTTCAACTCCCGCGGCCAGGACTGGGGGCTGCCGCCCTGGCGGCCGGACGCCCTCGCCGCCGCGGGCTACGCCCCCTACCGGGGCCTGCTGCGCGAACTCCTGCGCCACGCGGGCGCGCTGCGCATCGACCACGTCATGGGCCTGTTCCGGCTCTGGTGGGTTCCGGAGGGCCGGCCGCCCACCGAGGGGACCTACGTCCGCCACGACGCCGAGGCGATGCTCGCCGTCCTCGTCCTGGAGGCGCACCGCGCCGGCGCCCTCGTCATCGGCGAGGACCTCGGCACGGTCGAGCCGGGGGTGCGCGAGGAGCTGGCCCGGCGCGGGGTGTTCGGCACCTCCGTGCTCTGGTTCGAGCGGGACTGGGCGGGCACCGGCCGCCCGCTGCCCCCGGCGGAGTGGCGCCCGGAGTGCGTGGCCACCGCCACCACCCACGACCTGCCCCCCACCGCCGCCCGGCTGTCCGGCGACCACGTGGCCCTGCGGCACCGGCTCGGCCTGACCGACGGCGACCTGGAACGCGACCGCGCGGCCGACGCGGCCGAGACCGCCGAGTGGCTCGCCCTGTTCCAGCGGCTCGGGCTGCTGCCCGAGGGGCCGGGGGACGAGGCGGCCGGCATCCGGGCCGTGCACCGGTTCCTGCTCGCCACGCCCGCCCGGATGGTGGGGGTGTGGCTGCCGGACGCGGTGGGGGACCGCAGGCCGCAGAACCTGCCGGGCACCTGGGACGAGTACCCCAACTGGCGGCTGCCGCTCGCGGGCCCGGACGGCCAGCCGCTCACCCTGGAGCAGTTCGCCGCCTCCCCGCGGGCGCACGCCCTGCTGCGCGAACTGCGCGACCGCACGGCGTCCGGCGAGGGGGCCGGCTAGGGGCCCCGGCGCGGGGCTCGGCGAGCGGGGAGTGCCCGTACGGCACCCCCGGGCGCGCGGTCCGTTTAGGTGTTCGCTACGTTTGCACCGTGGACAAGAAGAACGCACTGCGCGCCGGCTCCGTCGCGGCCGGTACGACGCTGATGATGCTGCTCATGTCGTCCCCCGCGCTCGCGCTGACCCGCGACGACGGTGACGACCCGGCCCCCAAGCTGAGTGTCGTCGAGACGCTCGGCCTCTACGTGGCCGCCCCGCTGGTGCTGTTCCTGGTCATCATCGGCCTGGTGATGGTGCTCGACAAGTCCAAGAAGGCGTAACCGCCTCATCGGTCTCCGCCGAGGGCGCCGCACGGTACGAGGTACCGTGCGGCGCCCTCGCGTGCGTTGAGGCCCCCGCCGCCCGCCGTCGTCAGGCGGTCGTGGCGAGCAGCTTGCGGAGGAGTGCGGTCAGCTGGTCCGCCTCCTCCTCGGTGAGCGCGGCCGTCAGGGCGGCCCGCTGCTCCGCGAGGCCGGCGCCGACGGCCTGGTCCACCAGTTCCCTGCCGCGCTCGCTGAGGGTGACCCGCAGCCCGCGCCGGTCGTTCGGGTCGGGGCTGCGCGTGAGCAGCCCGGCCTTCTCCAGCTTGTCGAGCCGGCCCGTCATGCCGCCGGTGGTGATCATCAGCGTGGCGGTCAGCTCGCGCGGCGAGAGCGTGTACGGCTCCCCGGACCTGCGCAGGGTGGCGAGCACGTCGAACTCCCCGAGTGCCATGCCGTAGGGCGCGTACGCCTTGTCCACCTTGCCGCGCATCGCGTGGGACAGCCGGTAGATCCTGCCGAAGACGGCCATCGGCACGGTGTCCAGGTCGGGGCGGACGGCCGCCCACTGGTCGGCGATGGCGTCGACGGCGTCGCGGCCGGGGTTCTGCGTCGTCATGGCCCCAGTTTCCCCTTCCCCTCAGGTCGATGGCAAGAAAGCCACTTGCAAGCAAGTAGCTTAGTGATAAGTTAATTACCGCCAAGCCAGTCCGGCACTCGACAGCAGGGGGAACCGTCATGTCCCGCAAGGCGGCAGTCGTCGCGCTCACCGCACTCGCCCCGATCTCCTGGGGCTCCACCTACTTCGTCACCACCGAGTTCCTGCCGCCCGACCGGCCGCTCTTCACCGGCCTCATGCGCGCCCTGCCCGCCGGCCTCCTGCTCCTCGCCCTCACCCGCAAGCTCCCCAAGGGCGCCTGGTGGGGCAAGGCGGCGGTCCTCGGAGCCCTGAACATCGGCGCCTTCTTCCCGCTCCTCTTCCTCGCCGCCTACCGGCTCCCCGGCGGTGTCGCCGCCGTCGTCGGCTCCGTCGGCCCGCTCTTCGTCGTCGGCCTCGCCGCCCTCTTCCTCGGCGACAAGCCCACCGTGAAGTCCCTGGTCACCGCCGCCGTCGCCGCCTTCGGCGTCAGCCTGGTGGTCCTCAAGGCGGGGGCCGCGCTCGACGCGGTCGGCGTGTTCGCAGGACTGCTCTCGGCCCTCTCCATGTCGGCCGGCATCGTCTTCACCAAGCGCTGGGGCCGCCCCGAAGGCGTCGGCGCCCTCGCCCTCACCGGCTGGCAGCTCACCGCCGGCGGCCTGGTCATCCTGCCCATCGCCTTCCTGATCGAGGGCGCCCCGCCGGCCCTGACCGGCACCAACCTGGCCGGCTACGCCTACCTCGCCTTCGGCAACACCGCGATCTCCTACTTCCTCTGGTTCCGCGGCATCGAGCGCCTGAGCGCCTCCTCGGTCACCTTCCTCGGCCCGCTCTCCCCGCTCACCGCGGCGATCATCGGCTGGGCGGCGCTCGGCCAGGCGCTCGGTCCGGTGCAGGTCGTCGGCATGCTGATCGCCTTCGGCGCCACCCTGGCGGGCCAGCTGAACCCCCGTACGCCGAAGGTCCCGCAGGCCGAGTCGTTCAGCTCCACTGAAAAGAACGGTCGGGAAGTTTCGATGGACCTGGAGGTTTCGGCGGTGCGACGGTAAGCGGCACGCAGCCGACCACCGCCCGCCACCCGGCCACCGCCCACACCACCGAACCCGCAGTCACCGAACCCGCAGCCACCGAACCTGCAGTCACCGAACCCGCAGCCACCGAGAGGCCGGCGCCCGCCGAGGGCGCCGGCCTCGGCGCGCTCCCGGCGCTCCTCGCGGTGGGCGCGGCCGGATAGGTTGCGCCCCATGACCGAGTGGGACGTCAAGAAGCTCCATATCCTCCGCACCCTCCGCGACCGCGGCACCGTCACCGCGACCGCGGAGGCCCTGCTCATGACCCCCTCGGCCGTGTCGCAGCAACTCACCAACCTCGCGCGGCAGCTCGGCGTGCGCCTCCTGGAGGCCCAGGGCCGCCGGGTCCGGCTCACCGACGCGGCCCACCTGGTGCTGCGGCACGCGGAGCTCGTCTTCGCGCAGCTGGAACGCGCCGACGCCGAACTCGACGGATACCTGCGGGGCGAGGCGGGGCAGGTGCGGGTCGCGGCGTTCTCGACGTCGGTGCCCGCGCTCGTCGTCCCCGCCGTACGGCAGCTGCGCACCGCGCACCCCGGGCTCGACGTCCGCGTCCGGGAGGCCGAGGCGGCGGAGGCGTACGAGCTGCTCGCGGCCGGCCAGGTCGACCTGGCGCTCTCGCTCGCCGCCCACGCGCCCTCCGCGCGCGACCCCAAGTTCAGCCGGGTGCCGCTGCTCGCCGACCCGCTCGACGTGGCCCTGCCCGCCGGCCACCCGCTCGCCGACGCCCCCGGGCTGCGGCTCGCCGACCTCGCCGCCGAGCCCTGGATCTTCGGCGGCTCCGGCCCCTGGTCCGAGATCACCACCGCCGCGTGCGAGGCCGCCGGCTTCGTGCCCGAGCAGGCCCACAGCGCCTCCGGCTGGACCGCGATCCTCGCGATGGTCGAGGCCGGGATGGGGATCGCCCTCGTCCCCCGGATGGCCTCGGCCGAACGCCGGGGCGGGGCCGGCGTCGTGATGCGCGTCCTCTCCGCCGACCAGCCGCGCCGCCACGTCGTCGCGGCCGTGCGGCGCGGGGCGGAGGGCGGCCCCGCGGTGTCCCGGGTCCTGGCCGCGCTCCGCCAGGCGGCGGCGGCCCGGGAGACCGTTCAGCAGAACTGAACGATGGCGTCGAAAACATTCGATGGACCGCCCGGGTCCTCGGGGCGCAGAGTCGGGACATGACCTTCGAGACGAGCCAGGACCAGGACCCGCACGCCAACGACGCCGCCCCCTACGCCGGCGGCGACCCGTACGCCGACTACCGCTCCGGCGACTTCCCCTTCACGGAGCTCGTCGACCTCGCCGACCGCCGCCTCGGCGGCGGCGTCGTGGCCGCCAACGACGAGTTCTTCGCCGAACGGGAGAACCTCCTCGTCCGCGAGCCGGCCGTCTTCGACCCGGAGCACTTCGGCCACAAGGGCAAGATCATGGACGGCTGGGAGACCCGCCGACGCCGCGGCGCCGACGCCGAGAACGTCTTCCCCGCCCCCGAGGACCACGACTGGGCGATCGTCCGCCTCGGCGCCCCCGGCGTCATCCGCGGCATCGTCGTCGACACCGCCCACTTCCGCGGCAACTACCCGCAGCGGGTGAGCATCCAGGCCACCGCCGTCGAGGGCTCGCCCGGCCCCGCCGAGCTGCTCGACGCGAAGTGGGAGGAGCTCGTCCCGCCCACCCCCGTCCGCGGCCACGCCGCCAACGGCTTCCCGATCGACGCCGAGCGCCGCTGGACCCACGTCCGGGTCTGCCAGCACCCCGACGGCGGCATCGCCCGCCTCCGCGTCCACGGCGAGGTCGTGCCCGACCCCGAGTGGCTGGAACTCCTCGGCACCCTCGACCTCGTCGCCGTGCTCAACGGCGGTTCGTACGAGGACGCGTCGGACCGGTTCTACTCCTCGCCCACCCAGATCATCCTGCCCGGCACCTCCCGCAAGATGGACGACGGCTGGGAGAACCGCCGCCGCCGGGTCCGCGGCACCAACGACTGGGTCCGCTTCCGCCTCGCCGCCCAGGGAGCCGTCCGCGCCGTCGAGATCGACACCGCCTACCTCAAGGGCAACTCGGCCGGCTGGATCGCCCTCCAGGGCTGCAACGGCGACCCCGCGGGCGGCGCGGAGTGGTTCGAGATCATCCCCAGGACCCGCCTCCAGCCCGACACCCTGCACCGCTTCAAGCTCCCGGCCCAGGCCGTCGTCACCCACGTCCGCCTCGACGCCTTCCCCGACGGCGGCGTCGCCCGGATGCGCCTCCACGGCACGCTCACGGAACAGGGCGCGGCCGACCTGCGCGCCCGGTACGCGGCCCTCGGCGGCTGACCCGGCGAAGTCGGCCGACACGGCGAAGCGGCCGACACGACGAAGCCGGCGACACGACGAAGCGGCCGATACGACGAAGCGGCCGATACGACGAAGGGGCGCCCCCACGGGGGAGGGCGCCCCTTCACCGGTCACTGGACCGACGTCACTGGACCGGCGTCACGCGCGGTCGGCGGCCTGCGCCTTCAGCGCACGCTCGATGCCCGCGCGGCACTCGGTCACCATGCGCCGCAGCGCCGGAACAGGGTTGTGCTCCGCGATCCACGCGTCCGTCGCGTCCAGCGTCTCCTGGGAGACCTGGAGCGTCGGGTAGAGGCCGACCACGATCTGCTGGATCATCTCGTGGCTGCGGGTCTCCGAGACGCCCTTGATCGCCGCGAAGTACTTCGCCGTGTACGGGGCGATCAGCTCGCGCTGGTCGGCCTGGACGAAGCCGCCGATGACGGCCTCCTGCACGGCGTTCGCCAGCTTGTCGTCCTCGACGACCGAAGCCCAGGCCTCCGCCTTCGCGGCCTCCGTCGGGCGGGCCGCCCGCGCGGTCGCCGCGTGTCGCTCGCCGGCCGCGGTCCGGTCGCGCTCCAGCTCGGCGGCGATCTCCGCCTCGTCGAAGCGGCCGGTGGCCGCGAGCCGCTGCACGAACGCCCAGCGCAGCTCGGTGTCGACGGCGAGGCCCTCGATCACCACGCCGCCGTCGAGCAGCCCGGCGAGCACGTCGAGCTCGGCGTCCGTACGGGCGGTCGCCGAGAAGGCCCGCGCCCACGCCAGCTGGTGGTCGCTGCCGCCCTCGGCGGCGCGCAGCTGCTCCTGGGCGAAGGTGCCCCAGCGCGCCAGGCCCTCGGCCCGCCACTCCGGCGCCGCGTACAGGTCGAGGGCCGCCTTGACCTGGCCCTGGAGCGACTGGACCACGCCGATGTCGGACTCCTTGGCGATGCCCGAGAGCACCAGTGCCAGGTAGTCGCGGGTGGCCAGCTCGCCGTCGCGGGTCATGTCCCAGGCGGAGGCCCAGCACAGGGCGCGCGGCAGCGACTCGGCGAAGTCGCCGAGGTGCGCGGTGACGTTGGTGAGGGACACCTCGTCGAGGCGGACCTTCGCGTACGAAAGGTCGTCGTCGTTGAGGAGGACGACCGCCGGGCGGGCCTTGCCGACCAGCTGCGGCACGGCGGTCAGGCCGGCCGCCTCGATGTCCAGCTCCAGGCGGTCGGTGCGGACCAGCCGGCCGGCCTCGTCGAGGTCGTAGAAGCCGATCGCGATGCGGTGCGGACGCAGGACGGCCTCGCCCTTGGCGCCGGCGGGCAGCGCGGGGGCCTCCTGGCGGACGGCGAAGGCGGTGATGAAACCGTTCTCGTCGGTCTCGACCTCCGGGCGGAGGATGTTGATGCCGGCCGTCTCCAGCCACGCCTTCGACCAGGTCTTCAGGTCGCGGCCGGAGGTCTCCTCCAGCGCGCCGAGCAGGTCGGACAGGCGCGTGTTGCCGAAGGCGTGCGCCTGGAAGTAGGCCTGCACGCCCTTGAAGAACTCGTCCTGGCCGACGTAGGCGACGAGCTGCTTCAGGACGCTCGCGCCCTTGGCGTACGTGATCCCGTCGAAGTTGACGAGCACGTCCTCCAGGTCGTTGATCTCGGCCATGATCGGGTGCGTCGACGGCAGCTGGTCCTGGCGGTAGGCCCAGGTCTTCTCCGCGTTGGCGAAGGTCGTCCAGGCGTTGGGCCAGCGGGTGCCCGTCACGGAGGCCTGGCAGGCGACCGAGGTGTAGGTGGCGAACGACTCGTTCAGCCACAGGTCGTTCCACCACTCCATGGTCACGAGGTCGCCGAACCACATGTGGGCGAGTTCGTGCAGGATCGTCTCGGCACGCCGCTCGTACGCCGCGTCCGTCACCTTCGAGCGGAAGACGTACTGGTCGCGGATGGTGACCGCGCCCGCGTTCTCCATCGCGCCCGCGTTGAACTCCGGTACGAAGAGCTGGTCGTACTTCGCGAACGGGTAGTCGTACGCGAACTTCTCCTGGAACCAGTCGAAGCCCTGCCGCGTGACGTCGAAGATGTGCTCCGCGTCCAGGAACTCGGCCAGCGACGGACGGCAGTAGATGCCCAGCGGGACGGTCTGGCCGTCCTTCTCGTACGAGGAGTGCACCGAGTGGTACGGGCCCACGATCAGCGCGGTGATGTACGTCGAGATGCGCGGCGTCGGCTCGAAGACCCAGACGTCGTCCTTCGGCGTCTCCGGCGTCGGCGAGTTGGAGATGACCTTCCAGCCGGTCGGGGCCTTCACGGTGAACTGGAAGGTCGCCTTCAGGTCGGGCTGCTCGAAGGAGGCGAAGACCCGCCGCGCGTCCGGCACCTCGAACTGGGTGTACAGGTAGGCCTGGTCGTCGACCGGGTCGACGAAGCGGTGCAGGCCCTCACCGGTGTTGGTGTACGCGCAGTCGGCGACGACCTTCAGCTCGTTGCGGCCCGCGACCAGGTGGTCGAGGGCGATCCGCGAGTCGCGGAAGACGGCCGCGACGTCGAGCGACTTGCCGTTCAGCACGGCCTCGTGGACGGCGGGCGCGACGAGGTCGATGAAGGTCGAGGCGCCGGCCTCTGCGGAATCGAAGCGGACGGTGGTGACGGACCGGTAGGTGCCGCCCTCCTGCGCACCGGTGAGGTCGAGTTCGACCTCGTACGCGTCCACGGTCAGCAGTGCTGCCCGCTGCTGAGCCTCTTCACGGGTCAGGTTTGTGCCAGGCACCCGGTCAACTCCTCGGTTTCGTGACGTTTGGGCCATCTTTCCACGGGGTGCCTCAGCGGCGCACCGCGCATTTCCATGGTCCGTCGCCGCTGATCCGGAGCAGCCCGGGACCCGGCACCGGGGCGCTCACCCGGACCTCACCGATTTCGTTGACCAGCAGGTCCTGCTCCTCGTCGTCGTAGAGCGGGTCCCGCGGTGGGGTGTGCTGGTGGACCGTGAAGTTGGACTCCCCGTGGTGCGCGAAGTCGAGCACCCCGGGCGGCCCGTCGTAGATCACCAGGTCGTGCGCGAGGCCCTCGACGTGGCTGTCGAAGCGACGGGCGTGGGACAGCGGCAGCACTCGCAGCGTCCAGGGCGCGTCGGCCTCCACCCGCAGCGTCAGCGGGCGGGCGCGCGGGACCAGGGCGACCGTCCGGGCGCGGACGTCGTCCTCGTACGCCATGAGGAGGAACCCCTCGGCCCGCCCGTAGGTGTCGCAGGTCTCGATCGTGGTGGAGAGCGAGTGGAACGACTCGATCTCCAGGAGCACCCAGTGCCCCGGCGGCAGCGCCGGGTCGCAGTGCACGGTCTCCTTGCCGCGCCCCTGGTAGACGGCCGGCCGGAACTCCCCGCCGTACGGGTCCGCCACCGGCACGGGCGGGGTCGCGGGCGCCGGCGGCGGGGGCGGCGGGACGTAGCCGGGGCCCGGGATCGGCGGCGGCGGGGACTCCACCACGATGCCGAAGTCCGTCGCGAGCCCGGCCAGGCCCGAGGCGTACCCCTGGCCGACCGCGCGGAACCGCCAGCCGCCGCCGTGCCGGTAGAACTCCCCGAAGACGAAGGCCGTCTCCGTCGTCGCGCTCTCGATCGCGCAGTACGCCACGGGGTTCCCGGCCGCGTCCGTGACCCGCACGTCGAGCCCCGGGACCCGCCCGAAGGCGCCCCCGTCGGCGGAGGCGGCGATCACCAGGCGTCCGACGTCCGGCTCCACGCGCGCGAGGTCCAGCCACATCCAGTCGGCGGCCGGGCTGCCGGGCACGCCCGGCGCCGACCTGCCCAGGTGCCGCACCGCCCCCGAGGGGTGCTCGGCGTGGTTGTAGAAGACCAGGTCGGCGTCGTCCCGCACGCGCTCCCCGGCCCCGAGCAGCAGCGCCGACACGTCCACGTCGGGCACCTCGTGCCCGGTCCGCCAGCTGACCGCGACGTGGAGGGGCTGCGCGGGCACCGGGACGTTCGCACCCCTGGGTATCTGGGTCATGGAGGCACTCTGGCACGCGCGGGCACGCCGGAGGGGCGGCTCCCCGCAACGGGAAGCCGCCCCTCCGGAGGGTGCCTCGGGTCAGCCCTCGAGCTCGGCCGCGACGAGCTCCGCGATCTGCACGGCGTTCAGCGCCGCGCCCTTGCGCAGGTTGTCGTTGGAGAGGAACAGCGCCAGGCCGTTGTCGACGGTCTCGTCCACGCGGATGCGCCCGACGTACGAGGCGTCCTTGCCGGCCGCCTGGAGCGGGGTCGGGATCTCGGAGAGCACGACGCCCTCGGCGTCCTTCAGGAGCTCGTAGGCGCGCTCGACGCTGATCGGACGATCGAAGCGCACGTTGACCTGGAGGGAGTGGCCGGAGAAGACCGGGACGCGCACGCAGGTGCCGGAGACCTTGAGCTCCGGGATCTCCAGGATCTTGCGGGACTCGTTGCGGAGCTTCTGCTCCTCGTCGGTCTCGAAGGAGCCGTCGTCGACGATCGAACCGGCCAGCGGGACCACGTTGAAGGCGATCGGGCGCTTGTAGACGGCGGGCTCGGGGAACTCGACGGCCTCGCCGTCGAACGCCAGCTGGTCGGCGTTCTCGGCCACGGCACACGCCTGCGTGCGCAGCTCGGCGACACCGGCCACGCCCGAGCCGGACACGGCCTGGTAGGTGGTGGCGATCAGCGCGGTCAGGCCGGCCTCCTGGTGGAGCGGCTTGAGGACCGGCATGGCGGCCATGGTGGTGCAGTTCGGGTTGGCGATGATGCCCTTGGGGCGGTCCTTGATCGCGTGCGGGTTGACCTCGGAGACCACCAGCGGGACCTCGGGGTCGCGGCGCCAGGCGGAGGAGTTGTCGATCACGACGGCGCCCTGCGAGGCGACCTTCTCGGCGAGGGCCTTGGAGGTGGCGCCGCCCGCGGAGAAGAGCACGATGTCCAGGCCGGTGTAGTCGGCGGTGGAGGCGTCCTCGACCGTGACCCCGTCGACGACGGTGCCGGCGGAACGCGCGGAGGCGAAGAGCCGCAGCTCGTCCACGGGGAAGTTCCGCTCGACCAGGATCTTCCGCATGACTGTGCCGACCTGACCGGTGGCTCCGACGATTCCGACCTTCACGGGGACTCCTCCGTACGTGTGTGCAGGGTGCTGCCGGTCCATGATGCGTATGTCCCCGCCCGCCTTGTCCAATCCATTGTCCAAGGGTCGGGACGCGTCCTGGACGCGTCGCACCCGGGGACCGGGACGCGAAAGGGGCGGACGCCGGTTTCGGCGCCCGCCCCTCCTCACTCGTACGGTGCTACGGGGTGACCGCGCCGATCAGGACGCTGCCGGTGCCCGCGACGGTGCCGCGCGCGTTGAGCAGCTGGACCTGGCCGAAGAACTGGCGTCCCTCGGGGGCCGGACCGCCGACGACGACCTCGGCCGTGACCTTGGTGCTCGCGCCGTTGGCCAGCGGGTGGGTCTTGGCGCCGTCCACCTGGACGGTGCCGAGCGCCGGGGAGTAGTACACGTCCTTGTAGTCGTAGGTCGTGCCGCCCGCGGCCTGGACCGAGTAGCCGTCGACCACGACGGTGTAGGTGCCCGCGGCGGGCTTGACCAGGGAGACGCTCTCCTCCGAGTCGCCGTCGGCCGACTGGCCGACCTGCTTGCCGTTGAGGAGGACGGTCAGGTCGAGGTCGGCGGCCTTGTCGGAGGTGTTGCCGATCGCGATGTCGAGCCGCTCGACGCCCTCACCGATGGTGACGGTCTTCGTGTGCTGCTCGTGGTGCTGGATCGTCGGGGTCTCGACCTTGGCCGAGCCCAGCGAGCCGCCCTTCAGCTTGCCGTCGAGGGCGGCGAACTTGTTGGTGACGGTCCACTCGACGGCGGACGGGACGCCGGCCTTCGCCTCGGCGACCGTCTGGACGGCCGGGTCGAAGGAGGCGCCGAGCGCGGCGACGTTCAGCGTGTACGGGTTGTCCAGGTCGGGCGAGGTGCGGCGCGCCTCGACCTCGATCTCCCAGACGCCGGGCTGCGGGTTCGCGTAGGAGCGCAGGTCCGGACGGCAGGTGTTCGCCGGGTTGTAGTGCGGGTAGCAGCCGGTCGTCGCGGTCGGGTCCACCGGCACGCCGTACGGGTGGATGGCGATGAACCGGGTCTGGCTCTTCTCCTTCAGGCCGCCGATCGCGACCTCCAGGGAGGTGGCGCCCGCCGGCACCGTCACGAAGTACGACTTGGTGCTGTTGCGCTGCACCGAACCCGAGGCGGAGAAGCCGTAGCCGGGGGTGACCAGGTCGCTCGCGACCACCGAGGTGGCGAGGATCTGCTTGTCGACGCCCTCGGTGCGCTCGTCGTCGGCCTCCAGGAGCACGCTGTGCACGCCCGCGGTGCGCGGGCGGGCCTCCAGCTTGACGGTGACCGGCTTGTTCAGCGGCAGGTCGATCTCGTCGTCGCCCAGGATCCGGAAGGTGCCGTCGTTGTACTTGAGGTCCAGCTCGTGCTCGACGGCACGGTCCGGGCCGCTGGTACGGGTGACGGTGACGTCGTAGACCTTCTTCTGGCCGACCTTGAGGCCGCCCTCGCGGTCGTACACACCGGTGCCGGTGTGCGGGGCCGGGAAGATCACGGTGTCGACCGGGGCCTCGACCTTGTAGGAGTGGGCGGTGGCCCCGTCCTTGATCGACTCCCAGGCCTCGTCGACGTCGACGAGGCCGGCGCCCTGCTCGTGGGCCGCGACACCCGGGATCCGCTGCGCGGTCGAGGTGAGGGCGGTACGGAGGGTCAGCGGGGACAGCTCGATGCCGCGCTGCTTGGCGGCGGACAGCAGCAGCGCGCCGACGCCCGCGACCTGCGGGGACGACATCGAGGTGCCGTTGAGCATGCCGTAGCCGGCCGGGAGCGCGTAGCCGGCCTCGGCCACGCCGGAACCGGCCTGCCAGGTCGGGATGGTGTTCACGGACGAACCCGGGCCGGTGACCAGCGGGGCCGCGCCGCCGTCCTCACGCGGACCGCGCGAGGAGAACGGGAACATGGCGTACTTCTTCTCGACGGCCGAGCCGTAGTTGGCGGCCCAGGTCGACTGGGAGACCGCCGCGCCGACCGAGAGGACCTTGTCGGCCAGGCCGGGGTCGCCGATCGTGTTGGTGCCCGGGCCGGAGTTGCCGGCCGAGATCACCAGCTGCACGCCGTACTCGTCGATGAGACGGGTGTAGAGGCGGGAGCGGACGTTGTCGCCGTCGTTCAGCGCGGGCAGGCCGCCGATCGACATGTTGACGATGTCGACGCCGCGGTTGACGACGAGGTCGACCATGCCCTCGGTGAGGGCGGTGTTGGTGCAGCCGCCGGTCCAGGTGCACGCGCGCGAGGAGACGATCTTCGCGCCGGGCGCGGCGCCGTTCATCTTCCCGCCGAAGAGGCCCTTGGCGGCGGTGATGCCGGCGACGTGGGTGCCGTGCGAGGACTCCACGAGGCCGATGTTGACGAAGTCGCGCTTCTGGCCGACCCAGCTGCCGCCCAGCGGGTCCATCGGGACGTCCTTGCGGATCTCCACGACGAACGGGGTGCGCTCGGCGACCTCGGTGGCCGGGTTGTCGGTACCGAAGTAGCCGATCTGGTACCCGTCCTTGTACGGCTTCATCGGCTCGTTGTCCGTGAAGTCGTTGTCCTGGTCGGTGTCCACGCGGACGGTGCCGGCGGCCGGGTCGTACAGCATGCCGAAGACGTCGGTGGTGTCGCCGTCGCGGTTGATGTCACCCGCCGGGTCGCCGCCCGCGGTGATCGCCTCGGTGAAGCGGCTGAACTGGTACGAGCCCGCCGGGGCCGTCCAGCTCTGGGAGCTCGCGGTGAAGACCGGGCCGGCGACCGGGGTGACCTGGGCGCGCCAGGTGGAGTCGCCCTCGGTCAGCGGGTCGGTGGCGGTCACCCAGTCGACGATCTTGCGCTCGCCGGTGGTGGTCTTCTGGAGGGCCGGGTGGGCCAGGTCGACGCCCGAGTCGAGGATGCCGATGGTCACGCCGCGGCCGTCGGCCTTCGGGTGGTCCTCGACGAACTCGACCGCGCCCGTCTCGTGGGACGGGTTGTACGGGTTCTTCGCCGGGGTCTTCGCGCTCGGGGCCGGGTAGGTCGAGGTGACCGTGGTGCCCTCGACGGCACCCGTCGCGGCGCCCGCGTCCGGGGTCGGGTCGTCCAGCGGGATCTCGGCCTGGAGGTCGATCGACTGGACGGAGGAGAGCTGCGTGGCGGCCTTGATCGCGGCGGCGGCCTTCGCGGTCGGCAGGGTGGCGCGCACGTAGCCGAGCGCGTCCTGCTGCTTGCCGACGGAGGCGCCGGGGACCGCGTCGAGCTGGCCGGCGACCTGCTCGGTGGCGCCGGGGACGGTGGCGACGAGGACGGTGACGTTCTTCTCGCCGCTGACCTGGGCCTCGGTGAGGCGCTGGGCATCGATCGCGCCGAGCTTGTCGGCGGGGTCCGAGGCCTTGACCGGGGGAGTGGTGTCCGGGGCTTCGGTGGCGAGCACGGGCGCGGCGCCGGTCGCGACCAGTGCGGCGACGAGCCCGGCGGCGGCGGCGATGCGCGCCGCACGCCTGTGCCCGGGCGTCGAGCGTCCGGGTATGGAGCTCCGAGTTTCGGGGGTGGTCATCTACATCCCTGTGGGTGAAAGGAGAGGGTCCGGAATTCGGTGCCGGATGACCGCTCAGCCTTTCGTAAATGACCGGGGTTTGTGGAGAGTCAGTGGGGGGCCGGTTGCCGCCGCGGCGGAAACCCGCCAGTGCGCGGGATGTGCCAGTGGGGACGAAACCGCCCTGAACGGGGCGACTTGGCGATCCCGCGGGTCAACTCTCCTTCGTACGGGCGTAATGGCGGGAGGCCTTGGCCCGGTTGCCGCAGACCGCCATCGAGCACCAGCGGCGGGTGCCGTTCCGCGAGGTGTCGAAGAAGTGCAGGATGCACGCCTCGTGGGCGCAGGCGCGGATCCGGTCGGGCGCGGTGCGCAGCAGGTCGAGGTAGTCGCGGGCGGCGCTCCAGCCGGGCCCCCAGGACGGGTCCTCGAACTCGGCCTCCTCGCCGGGGCCCGCCGTGGTGAGCGTGGCCCGGATGCGGCCGTGTCCCAGGACGGCGTCGACCCGGGCGGTGGCGTCGGGGTCGCCGGGCCGGTCGACGAGCGCGCCGAGCGCGTCCCGCGCGGCGAGCGTGTGGCGCAGGGTGGTGGCGTCCGCGGCGAACCGCCCCTGGAGCCTGTTGGCGGCGAGCCAGACCGCGAGCCCCTCGACCCCGTCGAGCAGGTCCTGCCGGACCCCCTCCACGTTCCAGCGGGTGTTGAGCAGGTCGAGCGAGAGCGGCTCGCCGACGAGCGGCCGCGGGTCGACGACAGTCATGGCGGACACCCTCCTCGGTGAGCTAACCCCTCAAGAGTACGTGAGCGGTTGACGCGCTTCACGCCTAACCTCTAAAGTCGAATTAAGAGGTTAGCCCCGCAGGGGTGACCGCACCGGAAAAAGGGGGACCCCGTGTCCGCGATCGGCAAGCTCGCCACCCACCACGTCGGCCTCAACGTCACCGACATCGACCGCTCCCTCGCCTTCTACCGCGACGTCCTCGGCTTCGACGTCCTCGGCGAAGGCAAGGAGGGCGACAGCCGCTTCGCCTTCCTCGGCCAGGACGGCAGCCTCGTCCTCACCCTCTGGCAGCAGGCCGAAGGCGACTACGCCCCCGCCCGCGCCGGCCTCCACCACCTCGCCTTCGAGGCCGAGTCCCTCGACCACGTCCGCGCCGCCGAAGCCGCCCTCACCGCCCGCGGCGCCACCTTCGCCCACGACGGCCTCGTCGCCCACCGCGAAGGCGCCGCCTCCGGCGGCATCTTCTTCCACGACCCCGACGGCACCCGCCTCGAAATCTCCGTCCCCCAGGGCGCCGAAAACCTCCCGGCCCCTTCCCCCACAGCCCCGACCTGCGGCTTCTTCTAGCCGCGCCCCCCGGTTGCGGGCAATCGTTCCGCAGGGGCGTGGGGGTCCCCCCCGGACGGAGTCTGGGGAGGGTGGGCACAACCGGAACGCGCCCCCGCGCCAGGACCCCGCACCCACCGACCCCGCACTCCAGTGAGGCCTGTCATGGATCCCTTCAACCCCGGCTCCCTGTCCGTGCAAGAGCGCGTCGGCGTCCGCGACCTGGCCGACCACGTAGCCCGCTCCATCACCCCCGGCATCCGCCCCATCGCCGCCGCCTTCCTGGAAGCCCAGCCCCTGCTGACCGTCGCCGCCGCCGACCCCGACGGCCGCGTCTGGTCGAGCCTCCTCACCGGCCCGCCCGGCTTCACCCGCGCCACCGGCCCGCACACCGTCTCCGTCGCCGGCGGCATCCCCGCCCACGATCCCCTGGCGGGTGCCGTCACCGCCGACGGCACCCCCATGGGGACGATCGCCCTCGACCCGCGCACCCGCCGTCGCATGCGCCTCAACGGCATCGCGCGGCCCAGCGCGCGCGGCTTCACGATCGAGGCCCAGCAGGTCTTCTCGAACTGCCCGAAGTACCTCCAGAAACGGGAGTTGTACGGCTCCGACCCCGCGGGCCGCGAGCCCGGCGCCGTACGCCGCGGAGAGGCGCTCACCCCCGACCAGGTGCGCTTCGTGAGTGCCGCCGACACCTTCTTCATCGCCACCACCGCACCCGACGGCGTCGACGCGAGCCACCGCGGCGGCAGGCCCGGCTTCGTCCGGGTCGACGGGTCCGGGGAGCTCAGCTGGCGTGACTACGCGGGCAACTCGATGTTCCTGACCCTGGGCAACCTGGAGTCCGACGGCCGCGCCGGCCTGCTCTTCCTCGACTGGGAGACCGGCACGACCCTCCAGCTCAGCGGCCGCGCCCACACCGACCACACCCCCGAAGGCCGCATCACCCGCTTCCGCCCCACCCGCATCCTCGAAACCCCCTCCGCCACCCCCCTCCGCTGGTCCACCCCTGAATACTCCCCGGCCCACCCGCCCACTCCCTGAGCGAGGACCTTCCGTGACCACCGCGCCCACCGTGCAAGCGCCCGCGCCCCGAGCACCCTCGCGCCCCCGGCCCCCCGCCCGTCCCCGCCCCGCCCTCCTCCTCGCCTCCACCGCCGCGAGCGTCACCGCCCTCCTCCTCCTGGTCGCCGTCGGAACCGTGCTGCGCGAGCCGCTGCTGATCCCGCCGCTCGCGGCGAGCATGGCGCTGGTGGCGGGCGCGCCCGATCTGCCACTGAGCCAGCCGCGTTCGGTGGTGGGCGGCCAACTGCTCTCCGCCCTCACCGGGTTCGCGGTGCTCGCGGTGGCGGGCCCGGGGTTGTGGGGCGCGGCCGTCGCGGGCGGTCTGGCCCTCGGGGTGATGACGGTGGCGCGGACCCCGCACTCGCCCGCCGCGGCGACGGCCGTCATCGTGGCGCTCCAGGCCCCGCCGTTCTGGGCGTTTCTCGGCCTTCTCGCGCTCGCCTCGCTGCTCCTGGTCGCGGTGGGCGTCGTGGCGGGCCGTGCCACGGGGCGGACGTATCCCACGTACTGGATCTAACCTCTTTCCATGCAGCAGGAGTTGAGGGTGGCGGCCTACGCCGTGTGCGTCCGGGGCGACGAGATCCTCCTGGCCCGCTGGGTCGCGAAGGACGGCACGAAGCGGTGGACGCTGCCGGGCGGCGGGATGGACCACGGCGAGGAGCCGGTGCAGGCGGTCGTCCGCGAGGTGGAGGAGGAGACGGGCTACCTCGCCGAACCCACCGTCCTCCTCGGCATCGACTCCATCCGCCGCGGCTGGATCAACCGCTTCGCCGGCCCCGGTGACTTCCAGGGGCTGCGGATCATCTACGAAGTGCGGCTCACCGGCGGTTCCCTGCGCAACGAGACCGGCGGTTCGACGGACCTCGCCGCCTGGCACCCGCTCGGCACCGTGACCGCCCTGCCCCGCGTCGAACTCGTCGACATCGGCCTCGACCTGTGGCGCGAGCGGCCCCCCGTAGGCCGCTCCCGGCTCACCGACCCGGCAAACGGCTGAAAACGGCTCAACTCCCAGGCCCTGCGGAACCCTTCCGTCGGAACCCCGGTCCTCCCCGGCGACCGCAGTACTCGCACGGCAGAGTCCCAGGGGAGCCCGTATGACCGTCGTACGCACCGCCCGTACCCTCGTTGCCGCCACGCTCGTGGCCGGCCTCGCCGGCACCGCCCTCGCCGCGCCCGCCCTCGCGGCACCGGCGCCCGCGAAGGAGGGGCGGGACCACACGGCCACCCGGCAGGCGCTCCAGGCCGCCGTCGACGAGGGAGTGCCGGGCGCCGTCGTCCACACCCGTGACGGACGCGGCCAGTGGGCCGCCACCGCGGGGGTGCGCGGGGTCGCCGACCACTACCGGATCGCCTCCATCACCAAGACCTTCGTCGCCACCGTCCTCCTCCAGCTCCAGGCCGAGGGACGCATCGACCTCGACGACCCGGTCGAGAAGTGGCTGCCCGGCGTCGTCCGGGGCAACGGCCACGACGGCCGGAAGATCACCGTCCGCCAACTGCTCAACCACACCAGCGGCATCTACGACGTCACCTCCGACCGGGGCTTCGCCGAGAAGGTCTTCGGCCCTGCGTTCCTCGAGCACCGCTACGACCGCTGGACCCCGCAGCAGCTCGTCTCCATCGCCATGACCCACGCGCCGGACTTCGCCCCCGGCACGGACTGGAAGTACTCCAACACCAACTTCGTGCTCGCCGGCCTGGTCATCGAGAAGGTCACCGGACGCCCGTACGGGAAGGCGGTCGAGAACCGCATCGTCAAACCGCTCAAGCTGCGCGCCACCAGCGTGCCCGGCACCGACGTCACCATGCCGAACCCGAGCTCCCCGGCCTACTCCCAGCTGACCGACGAGCCGGACGCGCCGATCCACGACGTCAGCGAGCTGAGCCCCACCCTCGCCTACGCGGCCGGCGAGATGATCTCCGACTCGCGGGACCTCCAGACCTTCTTCCGCGCCCTGCTCTCCGGCCGGCTCCTCCCCAAGGCCGAACAGCGGGAGCTGACCACCACGGTCTCCGCCGCGCGGATCGACCCGAACCTGCGGTACGGCCTCGGCCTGATGCAGCTCAAGCTGAGCTGCGGCAAGGACGTCTGGGGCCACGGCGGCGGCATCCACGGCTCCACGTCCCAGGCCGTCACCACCAAGGACGGCCGGCACTCCCTCGCCGTGAACTTCAACGCCGACTGGACGGGCGACAGCCTGCGCGTCCTCGAAGCCGAGTTCTGCGGCACCACCGCCCCGACCGGCACCGCCCCCCAGCGGTAGCCGTCACCTCGGCAGGACGACGACGTACGTGGCGGGCTGCCGGTCCGGCGCGGCCATCAGGGCCGTGCGGACCACGGCGGCCTGCTGGTCCATCGCCTCGCGCAGCTTGCGCGGGGTCAGGTGGACGACCGTGATGCCGAGCCGCTCCAGGTGCTCCCGCTTGCGGGTGTACTCGGACCAGAGCGCGTCGTCGTCCTGCCGCGGGGCCCGGGTGTCCAGCTCGACGGCGACCGCCTGCTCCGGCCAGTAGGCGTCGACCCCGCCCAGGTGCGGGCCGCCCGGCAGCCGCAGGTCCACGTTCCACAGCGGGGCCGGCAGGCCGAACTCCCGCACCATCTCGTACAGCCGCTCCTCGGAGAGCGACCGCCCCTCGGCGAGCAGCGCGTCCACCGCGTCCACCACGTGTGGCCGGGTGAGCAGCCGGGCACGATTCAACTCCCGCACCACCGCTCCCGGTTCGCAGTGGCCGCCGCGGACCGCCTCGGTGAGCAGCCGGCGTACCTCCGCCGCGTCCGAGAGGCCCGACACGGCGTCGGCGACGGCACGGGCGACCGGCGCGACGGGAAGGCCCGTGAGCTCCACCGGCTCCGGCGCCTCGGACGCGCGCACCACCCGCACCCAGCCGGTCGACCGCAGCCGCCGGGTGCGCGGCACCAGCACGTCGATCCGCTCCAGGGCGGTGAGCGGGGGAGCGGACGCGAAGCGGTGCAGGGTCAGGGCGGCGATCCCGGTGATCATCGCGTCCGGCCCCTGCGTGGGCACGGCCGTGCTCCTGCGGGCGTAGAGGAGCGCGGCCTTCAGCCGGTCCTCGCTGGTCGGCTGCCCCGGGTGCAGCAGGAACACGCCCGGCAGCAGCTGCTGCCAGCCGCCCGGCCGGCAGTGCGCGGCGACCTCGGCGGCGGGGATCCCCTGCGACCTCAACTGGTCTGCCGACGCGAGGCGTTGCGCCCGGCCGGTGCGGGAGGAGAGGGGGAGGGGGCGGGGGGTGATGGGGGTGTTGTGGTTCATGACGGGGGTCTTCCGCTTCCGAAGGCTCCCCTAACCCCTGTTACACGCCCGTCGACATTCCGGGACGACCTCGCCCTAAAGTACGCGCGTTCGACAGCCGAAGGGGGCGGCACCCGCAGGGCGCCGCCCCCAGGGGCGTACCGGCTAGAGCGCCGCGCGCCCGTCGCACTCCTGCGCCCGCAGCGCCCGCGCCAGGTCGTCGCGGGCCTCCACGACGAGGCGGCGGAGCGCAGGCGCGGCGGACTCGTGCGAGGTCAGCCAGGCGTCCGTGGCGGCCAGCGTCGCCGCGTCGTCCTGGAGGCCCGGGAACAGGCCCCGGACGACGTCCATGCCGATCTGGATCGACCGATCGGCCCACAGCTGCTCGATCGCGGCGAAGTACTTCTCCCCGTACGGGGCGATCAGCTCGCGCTGCGAGGGCTGGACGAAGCCCGTGATGGTCGCCTCGACCAGCGCGTTCGACAGCGTGTCCGACTCGACGACCTGCGCCCACGCCTGCGCCTTGACCGCCGCCGAGGGCCGCGAGGCGAGGAGGCGGACCTGGTGGCGCTTGCCCGTCGCCGTGTCGTCGCGGGCCAGCTCCTCGCCGATCCGGTCCTCGTCGGCGAGGCCGTGCACGACGAGCGGGGTGAGCAGCGCCCAGCGCAGCTCCTGGTCGACGTCGAGGCCGTCGATCTTCGCCGTACCGTCGAGCAGCCCCGCCAGGAGCTGGAAGTCGGCTTCGGACGAGGAGGTCGCCGCGAAGAACCGCGCCCAGGTCAGCTGGTGCTCGCTGCCCGACTCGGCGAGCCGCAGCTCGCGCAGGCCGCCCTCGGCGAGCAGCCGCCCGCCCTCCTCGCGCCACTCGGGCGCCGCGTAGTGGGTGACCGCCGCCTTCGTCCAGGCGTGCACCATCTGGAGCACGCCGATGTCGGTCTCGCTGCCCGTGAAGGCGAGCGCGACGGAGACGAAGTCCCGGGCGGGCATCAGCCCGTCACGGGTCAGGTTCCACAGCGCGGACCAGCACAGGGCGCGGGCCAGCGGGTCGGTCATCTCGCCGAGGTGCGCGCGCACGGTGGCGAGCGAGGCCTCGTCGAAGCGGATCTTGCAGTAGGTGAGGTCCTCGTCGTTGACGAGCACCAGGTCGGGCTTCTCCTGGCCGGCGAGCTCGGTGACGACCGTCCGCGCGCCGGTGATGTCGGCCTCGGCCCGCGCGTACCGGACGAGCGCCCCGCCGGAGAGCCGGTAGAGGCCGACCGCCGCCCGGTGCGGGCGCGGCTCGCCGCCCTCCTGGAGCACGGCGAGCTCGGTGATCCGGCCCTCCACGTCGCAGGTGACGGCCGGCGTCAGGGTGTTCACGCCGGAGGTCTGGAGCCAGGACTTCGCCCAGGCCCTCATGTCGCGCCCGGAGGTCTCCTCCAGGATCGCGAGGAGGTCGGCGAGCCGCGTGTTCCCGTAGGCGTGGCGCTTGAAGTAGCGGCGCGCGCCCTCCAGGAACGCGTCCCGGCCCGCGTACGCGACGAGCTGCTTGAGGACCGACGCGCCCTTGGCGTAGGTGATGCCGTCGAAGTTGAGCTTGGCGTCCTCCAGGTCACGGATGTCGGCCGTGATCGGGTGCGTGGACGGCAGCTGGTCGGCGCGGTACGCCCAGGACTTGCGGTTGTTGGCGAAGGTCACCCAGCTGTTGGTGAAGCGGGTGGCCTCGGCGTTCACGAAGGAGCCCATGAAGTCGGCGAAGGACTCCTTCAGCCACAGGTCGTCCCACCACACCATGGTGACCAGGTCGCCGAACCACATGTGCGCCATCTCGTGCAGGATGACGTTGGCCCGGCTCTCGTACTGGGCCTGGGTGACCTTGCCCCGGTAGATGTACTCCTCGCGGAAGGTCACCATGCCCGGGTTCTCCATCGCGCCGAGGTTGTACTCGGGGACGAAGGCCTGGTCGTACTTCCCGAAGGGGTACGGGTAGTCGAAGTTGTCGTGGAAGAAGTCGAAGCCCTGCTTGGTGATCAGGAAGACGTCGTCCGCGTCGAAGTGCTTCGCCAGCGACTTGCGGCACATCGCGCCGAGCGGGATCTCCAGGTCGCCGCGCGTGTAGCTGTCCGTCACGTAGTGGTACGGGCCCGCCACGACACAGGTGATGTACGTCGAGATCGGCGCCGTCTCGGCGAACCGCCACACGCCGTCGGCGCCCCGCTCCCCGGCGCCGTTCGACCAGACCGTCCAGCCCTCGGGGGCGGTCACCGAGAAGCGGAACGGGGCCTTGAGGTCGGGCTGCTCGAAGTCGGCGTGCACCCGGCGGGCGTCGGACGGCTCGTACTGCGTGTAGAGGTAGACCTCGCCGTCCTCCGGGTCGACGAAGCGGTGCATGCCCTCGCCGGTCCGGCTGTAGGCGCACTGCGCGTCCACGACGAGCACGTTCTCGTCGGCGAGGCCGTCGAGCGCGATCCGCGAGCCGTCGAAGACGACGGCGGGGTCGAGCGCGCGGCCGTTGAGGGTGACCGCGTTCACGGAGGGCGCGATCAGGTCGACGAAGGTCGAGTCGCCCGCGCCGGTGCGGCGGAAGCGGATCGTCGTCTCCGAGCGGAAGGTGCGCACCGGCTCGGCGGAGTCGCCGACGGCCGAGCGGAGGTCGAGGTGGACCTCGTACCCGTCGACGGACAGCAGCTCGGCCCGCTCCTCGGCCTCGTCGCGGGACAGATTCTCACCGGGCACGGTCACTCCTTCGTGGCGCGTTCGAAACAGCAGCAATCCTCCCATGTGCGGCTGTCGCGGCCGACACGGGAATCCCGGTGCGCGGGGAATGCCGTCGCGCGTGCGCGGCGTTGCCTCCTTTCGGCGCACCACCTACTTTCCACGGCCGTACCGAGGAGTGACATGTCCGAGAGCAGGACCACCGCCGACTTCTACTTCGACCCGCTGTGCCCGTGGGCCTGGATGACGTCCCGCTGGATGCTGGAGGTCGAGCGGGTCCGCCCGGTCGACGTGCGCTGGAAGGTCATGAGCCTGGCGGTCCTGAACGAGGACCGGCTCGACGAGGTCCCGGCCGAGTACCGGGAGATGCTGGAGACCAAGGCCTGGGGTCCGGTCCGCGTCGTCATAGCCGCCCAGCAGCTGCACGGCGACGAGGTCGTCGGCAAGCTCTACACGGCGCTCGGCACCCGCTTCCACAACAACGGCGAGGGCCCGACCCGCGAGGCTGTCGCTGCCGCCCTCGCGGACGTCGGCCTGCCCGAGGACCTGGTCGAGTACGCCGACAAGGACACGTACGACACCGAGCTGCGCGCCTCCCACCAGGAGGGCATCGGCAAGGTCGGCCAGGACGTCGGCACCCCCGTCATCGCCGTACCGGGCCCGACGGGCGACGAGGTCGCCTTCTTCGGCCCCGTCGTCACCCCGACCCCGCGCGGCGACGCGGCCGCCCGCCTCTGGGACGGCACCCTGCTCGTGGCGTCGACCCCGGGCTTCTACGAGATCAAGCGCACCCGGACGGCGGCGCCCAGCTTCGAGTAGTCCGCCGCCCCCGGCACGGAAGAACCCCCGCGATCCAGGTCATCGCGGGGGTTCTCCTTTCATCCGCCTGCCCGGTGAAGGTGGAGAAGACGATCACGAGCAGGAGTCGGGGGTCAGAAGGAGATCAGTGGTACGGAGGCCTTGGCGGCGTGGTACCGGCGGCTCACGTCCTGCCAGTTGACGACCTGCCACATGGCCTCGATGAAGTCGACCTTCTGGTTCTTGTACTGCAGGTAGAAGGCGTGCTCCCAGGCGTCGAAGACCAGGATCGGGACCGAGCCCTGGCCGACGTTGCCCTGGTGGTCGTAGACCTGCTCGACGATCAGCCGGCCGCTGACCGGCTCGTAGGCGAGGACGCCCCAGCCGGAGCCCTGGGTGGTCGCGGAGGCCTTGGTCAGCTGGGCCTTGAACTTGGCGAAGGAGCCGAAGGATCCGGTGATCGCGTCCGCGAGGTCGCCGACGCCGTCGGCGGCCAGCGGCTCGCCGCCGCCCCCGTCCTTCGGGCTGTTCATGTTGTTCCAGTAGATGGAGTGCAGGATGTGGCCGGAGAGGTGGAACGCGAGGTTCTTCTCCAGGCCGTTGACCGCGCCCCACTGGTCCTTGTCGCGCGCCTCCTCCAGCTGCTCCAGGGTGTCGTTCGCACCCTTGACGTAGGCGGCGTGGTGCTTGTCGTGGTGCAGCTCGATGATCTGCGGACTGATCACCGGCTCCAGCGCCGCGTAGTCGTACGGCAGCTCGGGAAGTGTGTAGATCGCCATGTGCCCGGCCCCTTCGCCTGCTCCTGCTTATTGCAATCTATATGCAAGTGCAGGCTATCAGTAGGTGCGAGAGAAGTTGATCAGCCCCTCGTCCTCCCTTCGCCCTAGGTCTCGCGCCCCGGACACGACGGGACCCCGGACACGACGGGACCCCGGACACGACGGGACCCCGGACACGACGGGACCCCCGGACCGGTGGTCCGGGGGTCGTCGTTCGGTGGAGGGGTCGGGAAGCCCGGCCCGTCAGGAAGTCCGGCCCGCCGCCTTCTGTCGCACGAAGCCGACGACGGCCAGCAGCAGCGTCAGCCCGCCCGTCGAGTACAGCTGCACGCGGGTGCCCTCCTCGCGGGCCATCAGGACGAAGATCGCCGCCATGCCGGCCAGCGCCACCCAGGTCAGGACCGGGAAGGCCCACATGCGCACGACCAGCTTCTCGGGCGCCTCGCGCTCGGTGCGGCGGCGCAGCACCAGCTGCGAGGCGGCGATGAAGAACCAGACGACCAGGATGATCGCGCCGATCGTGTTGAGCAGCCAGATGAAGATGTCGTCCGGCCGCCAGTAGCTCAGCAGCACGCAGCCGAAGCCGACGACCGAGGAGACGAGCACGGCCGGGCGGGGCACGCCGCCGAAGAGCCGGCCGAGCGCCTTCGGGCCCTGACCGCGCGCGACCAGCGAACCGGCCATGCGGGACGCGCCGTAGATGTTGGCGTTCATCGCCGACAGCAGGGCGACCAGCACGACCACGTTCATGATCTGGCCGGCCCCGGAGATGCCCAGGTGGTCGAGGGTGGCGACGTACGGGCCCTTCTCCACGACCGCCTTGTCGTCCCACGGGACGAGGGTCACGATGACCGCCATCGAGCCGATGTAGAAGAGCGCGATCCGCCACATCGCCGTACGGACGGCCTTGGCGACGCCCTGCACGGGGTGCTCGGACTCGGCCGCCGCGATGGTGACCGTCTCCAGGCCGCCGTACGCGAAGACCGAGGCGAGCAGGCCCACGATCAGGCCCTCGGAGCCGTGCGGGAAGAAGCCGCCGTCGCCGGTCAGGTTCGCGGTGCCGGGGGCGTCCGTGCCGGGCAGGACGCCGGCGATGGCGAGGACGCCGATGCCGAGGAAGAGGACGATCGCGCCGACCTTCAGCGCGGCGAACCAGAACTCGAACTCGCCGAAGTTCTTCACCGCCGCCAGGTTGGTGGCGCAGAAGACCACCATGAAGAGCGCGACCCAGGCCCACTCGGGGCTGCCGGGGAACCAGCCCGTCATGATCTTCGCGGCGCCGATGCCCTCCAGGCCGACGGCGACGCAGAGCAGGAACCAGAAGGCCCAGCCCGAGGTGAAGCCCGCCCAGGAGCCGAAGGCCCGCTCGGCGTGGACGGAGAAGGAGCCGGAGGCCGGGTTCGCCGCCGACATCTCGCCGAGCATCCGCATCACGAGCATCACGAGGACGCCCGAGACGGCATAGGCGAGCACGATCGACGGTCCGGCGGCGGCGATGCCGGCGCCGGAGCCGACGAAGAGTCCGGCGCCGATGACGCCGCCGAGGGCGATCATCGAGAGGTGGCGCTGCTTGAGGCCGTGCGAGAGGCCCTCGGCGGGTGCGGTCGCGCCGTCCTTGCGGTCGGCCGGCGCGGGCGCGTTGGTCCGAGACATGGGCGAACCCTGTTCACTAGCTGAGACGGGAGCAGCCCACAGTCTGGGCGGGCACACCGCTCAGAGGGAACAAGCGTCCGCTATACGGGCACGACCTTCACACAAAGTGAAGAATCATGCCCGCTTCGTGCGCAGCTCCCGCACCCACGCCACCAGCAGCACCGCACCGGTCGCCGCCGCCGACCACAGCACCTGCGGCCGTGCCCCGTCGTCGTACAGCATCAGGACCAGCACCGCCGCCATCGCGGCCAGCGCCACCCACGTCAGCCAGGGGAAGCCCCACATCCGCAGCGTCAGCGTCTCCGGCGCCTCGCGCTCGATCCGGCGCCGCAGCCGCAGCTGCGACACCGCGATCAGCGCCCAGACGAACAGCAGCACCGCGCCGACCGCGTTGAGCATGTACAGGAAGACGGAATCCGGCCACTTCAGATTGAGCAGGACGGAGACGAAGCCGAAGGCCACCGAGGCCAGCACCGCCCGGCGCGGCACGCCGCCGCCCGAGATCCGCAGCAGCCCCTTCGGTGCCTCCCCGCGCTCCGCGAGCGAGAACACCATCCGGGACGACCCGTACAGGTTCGCGTTCAGCGCCGAGAGCAGCGCCACGAACACCACCACGTTCATGATCTGGCCCGCCGCGGGCACCCCGATCGCGTCCAGGACCGCCACGTACGGCGACTCGCCGGGCCTCATCGACGTCCACGGCAGCAGGGTCACGATGACCAGCATCGAGCCCACGTAGAAGAGGAGGATCCGCCAGACCGCGCTGCGCACCGCCCGCGCCACGTTCCGCGCCGGGTCGTCCGTCTCGGCCGCCGCGATCGTGACGACCTCCAGGCCGCCGAAGGCGAAGACGACCGCGAGCACCCCGGAGACCACTCCGGACCAGCCGTTCGGCAGGAACCCGCCCTGCCCGGTCAGATTCGCCAGGCCCACCGGGTCCGTGTCGGGCAGCCACCCGACGATCGCCAGCACGCCCAGGACCAGGAAGAGGACGATCGCACCGACCTTCAGGGCCGCGAACCAGAACTCGAACTCGCCGAAGTTCTTCACCGCCGCCAGGTTGGCGAGGGTGAACACGACCATGAAGACCAGCACCCAGCCCCACTGCGGGACCCCCGGCGCCCAGCCGTGCGCGATCCGCGCCGCGCCCGTCGCCTCCACGGCGAGGACCACCACGAGCAGGAACCAGTACAGCCAGCCCACCGAGAAGCCGGCCCACCGGCCGAGCGCCCGCTCGGCGTGCACCGAGAAGGCCCCCGACGCGGGCATCGCCGCCGACATCTCGCCCAGCATCCGCATGACCAGCATCGCGAGCGCACCGGCGATCAGGTACGAGACCACGATGCCGGGCCCGGCGACGGCGATGCCCGCGCCCGAGCCGACGAAGAGCCCGGCGCCGATCACCCCGCCGAGGCCCAGCATCGTCAGGTGACGCTGCTTCAGTCCGTGGGAGAGGGGCTCCGGTTCGGGGGCGAGGCGGTCGTGCATGCGGCTGCTCGTGCTCTCTGAAGGTTTATGGAGACTCCACAGTCTCTCCACTGGACGCCCCTTGGCGCAAAAGGGACCTCGATGCACGAGTCCCACGTGACAAGCGTCACGTGGCGCATCGCATGATCGGCGGGGTTTGTTCGATCTCCACGAAGTGCTCGACCGCCGCTTTGTCGGCGGCTGACGGTGATCGAGCGTTCACTCCTGGCATACCGTCAACCTGTCCCTCCCACCCTCACCCTCGCGGAGTACCGATGAGCACCGCCGCCGCCCCCGCCCGTACCCTCCGTGCGGGCACCGTCCTCGCGGACCTGATCCCGTCGAGCCGCACCCGCGACATCGCGCTGGTCGTCGGCGGCGCCGCCCTCACCGGTCTCGCCGCGCAGCTCTCCGTCCCGGTCCCCGGCTCCCCGGTGCCCGTCTCGGGCCAGACCTTCGCCGCCCTGCTCGTCGGCACCGCGCTCGGCGCCCGCCGCGGCTTCCTCGCCCTCGCGCTCTACGCGGTGGCCGGCATGGCGGGCGTGCCGTGGTTCGCGCAGGCCACCTCGGGCTACGGCATGCCGTCCTTCGGCTACATCCTCGGCATGCTCCTCGCCTCGACCGTCGTCGGCGCCCTCGCACGCCGCGGCGCCGACCGCTCGGTGCTCCGCACCGCCGGCGCCATGGCCCTCGGCTCCGCGATCATCTACGCCGTCGGCGTGCCCTACCTGGCCCTCGCCACCGGCATGACCCTCGGCCAGGCCGTCGCCGCCGGCCTCACCCCCTTCCTCATCGGCGACGCCCTCAAGGCCGCCCTCGCCATGGGCGCCCTCCCGGCCGCCTGGAAGCTCGTCGGCCGCAAGGGCTGAGCCCGTACGCACGCGAGAGGGCCCGCCGTTCCCCGGGGAACGGCGGGCCCTCTCGCACGCGGCCCGCGCGGGCCGTGCGGACCTATGCGGTCACGGGCGCTCGGAGAGCTCCGCGGGCCGGTCGGCCGCGCCGAGGCGCTGGCGCACCAGCGAGATCGCGATGACGAGCGCGGCGACGAGCAGGGACAGCACGACCTGGTCGCGGTTGCTGCCGCCGTCGTAGACCATGTAGCCGAGGACGCCGACGATCATGACGATGGTCGCCCACGTCAGGTACGGGAACAGCCACATCCGGACCACGAGCTTCTCCGGGGACTCGCGCAGGATGATGCCGCGCATCCGCAGCTGGGTCACGCAGATGACCAGCCAGACGAAGAGCGCGACCGCGCCGGAGGAGTTCAGCAGGAAGGCGAAGACGGTGTCCGGCCACTTGTAGTTGAAGAAGACCGCGACGAAGCCGAAGACGACCGAACCGAGGATCGCCGCCGTCGGCACGCCCCGCGCGTTGGTCTTCGCGAAGGCCTTCGGCGCGTCGCCGCGCCGGCCGAGCGAGAACGCCATGCGGGAGGCCGTGTAGAGGCCCGAGTTCAGGCAGGACAGGACGGCCGTCAGGACGATCACGTTCATGATCTGGCCGGCGTGCGCGATGCCGATGGAGTCGAGGGCGGCGACGTACGAGCCCTTGTCGACGATCGACTTGTCGTTCCACGGCAGCAGCGTCAGGACGACGAAGATCGAGCCCAGGTAGAAGACGCCGATCCGCCAGATCACGCTGTTGGTGGCCTTCGTGACCGCCTTCTGCGGGTCCTCGGACTCGCCGGCGGCCAGCGTGACGATCTCGCTGCCCATGAACGAGAAGACGACCATCAGCACACCGGTGAGGACGGCCCCCGCACCCATCGGGAAGAAGCCCCCGCTGTCGGTGAGGTGCGCGAATCCCGCGCCCGGGTTGTCCGAGCCGGGGAGCACGCCGAAGACGGCGAGCAGGCCGATGACGACGAAGGCGGCGATGGCGACGACCTTGATGCCGGCGAACCAGAACTCGAACTCGCCGTACGAGGCGACCGAGCCGAGGTTGGTCGCGGTCAGCACCACCATGACGATGAGCGCCCAGCCCCACTGCGGCACGGCCGGGATCCAGCTCTCCAGGATCTTGGCGCCCGCGGTCGCCTCGACGGCCAGGACGACGACCCAGAAGAACCAGTAGAGCCAGCCGATGCTGAAGCCGGCCCAGCGGCCGAGGGCCACGTCCGCGTAGGCGGAGAAGGAGCCGGAGGACGGTCGGGCGGCGGCCATCTCGCCGAGCATCCGCATGACGAAGACGACCATGGCGCCGACGAGTGCGTACGACAGGAGGATCGCGGGGCCGGCCGCGGCGATGCCGGAGCCGGAGCCGACGAAGAGGCCGGCGCCGATGACTCCGCCGATCGCGATCATCGACAGGTGGCGGTTCTTGAGTCCGGCCTTGAGGCCGTCGGAGGACTGCGGGGTTCCGGTGGTGCCGGTCTCCTGGTCGTCCTTCGTCAGGGTCGGTTGCGTGTTCATCGACGCTTCCTCGTGTGTGGGGGGTGCTCGGGTCGCGAGCCCGAGCATTGAACACTGTGGACGGGGGTGATCGGAAGCCCTCATTCCGGATCGTTGTACGGGCGACCGCGCGAGAGTCGAAGGTCCGTACCAGGCCGGGTGAAGGTCCCGACCCCGCTGCCTGCTACCCCGGCCCTGACGTGCCACACTCGGCACCATGCGCGTCTACATCGGTTCCGACCACGCCGGCTACGAACTCAAGAACCACCTCGTCGAGTGGCTCACCGCACACGGCCACGAGGCCGTCGACTGCGGACCCCACATCTACGACGCCCTCGACGACTACCCGCCGTTCTGCCTGCGTGCCGCCGAGAAGACGGCCGCCGACCCGGACAGCCTGGGCATCGTCATCGGCGGCTCCGGCAACGGCGAGCAGATCGCCGCCAACAAGGTGAAGGGGGTCCGCGCCGCCCTCGCCTGGAGCGAGCAGACCGCCGCCCTCGGCCGCGAGCACAACAACGCCAACGTGATCTCCGTCGGCGGCCGGATGCACACCCGGGAAGAGGCGACCAAGTTCGTCGAGATCTTCCTGAGCACCCCGTACTCCGGTGACGAGCGTCACACCCGCCGCATCGACATGCTCACCGCCTACGAGAACACCGGCGAGCTCCCCCCGATCCCGGCGCACCACCCGCAGGAGCCGACCGCCTGATGCCCGAAGGGCACACCATCCACCGGCTGGCCGCCGACCACCGCGAGCGGTTCGGCGGCCGACCCGTGCGCGTCTCCAGCCCCCAGGGCAAGTTCGCCTACTCGGCGGCCCTGCTCGACGGCGCCGTCCTGGAGACCACCGAGGCCCACGGCAAGCACCTCTTCCTCGGCTTCGGGGGCGGCGAATGGATCCACATCCACCTCGGCCTCTTCGGCAAGGTCGCCTTCGGCGACGCCCCGGCCCCGCCGCCCACGGACACCGTCCGGCTGCGCCTCGCCGACCCCGAGGCGTACGTCGACCTGCGCGGCCCCACCACCTGCGCGCTGATCACGGACGGCGAGAAGCAGGCGATACACGACCGGCTCGGCCCCGACCCCCTCCGCGCGGGCGACGACCCGGGCAAGGCCTGGCGCCGCGTCTCGAAGTCCCGGACGACCATCGCCGCCCTCCTCATGGACCAGAAGGTCATCGCCGGCGTCGGCAACGTCTACCGCGCCGAAGTCCTCTTCCGGCACGGCATCGACCCCTACCGCGCCGGCAGGGACCTCACGCCGGGGGAGTGGGACGCGATCTGGACCGACCTCGCCGCGCTGATGCGCGAGGGCGTCCGCCTCAACCGCATCGACACCGTCCGCCCCGAACACACCCCCGAGGCCATGGGACGCCCGCCCCGCGTCGACGACCACGGCGGCGAGGTCTACGTCTACCGCCGCACGCACCAGCCCTGCCTCGTCTGCCACGACGAGATCCGCACCGCCGACCTCGCCGCCCGCAACCTCTTCTGGTGCCCCACCTGCCAGCAGCGCTGACCGCGTCCGGACCGCCCCGCTAGAACCCGTGCGGCAGCCACGGCGCGACCGGCGACCCGAACGCCACCGACGCCTCGACCAGCGCCCCCGCCCGCAGCTCCCGCACCCGCCCCGCCGCCGCGAGCGACACCAGCGGCGTCCCGCCCAGGTACGCCGCCCCCAACTCCCGCGCGGTCAGCACGAGATCGGCCGCGTCCCCCGTCCGCACACAGCTCGCCCCCTTCGCGTCGCCGGTCAGCCGCCAACGCCCCGCGTTCCACGGACAGAACGCGTCCTCCACCTCGAACACCACGTCCACCGGAGCCTGGTACGTCCGCGCCTCCAGCGCCGCGCCCACGTCCACGATCCGGAGGAACAGCCCCTCCCGGGACGTCGCCTCGCACCGCCGCGCGTCCGTCACCAGGTGCCGCCAGGCGCCGTCCACGGGACTGCTCCGGATCCGCACCGACGACGTCAGGTCCACCGAGCACAGGAACCGCCACAGCGCCGCCTCCGCCACCGGGTCGAGCGCGAGCACCTGCTGCACCACCACGGAACCGTCCGCCCCCGCGAAGGACCAGTTCGGCCTGATCGCGTAGTGCGTGAAGCCCACGACCTCCCCGCCCCGCTCCGCGAGCACGCACAGCCGCGGCGAGGAGCCCTCGCGCTCCGACTCCGGATCGAGCAGCGGCAGCCGCTCCCAGCCGGGCCCCCGGGCCACCATCCCCGGCCGCAGCGGCACCAGCCGGGCGTACACCTCCTCGCACGCCGCCGAGGACCCCACCAGGTCCGCCTGCCGCAGCGCCACCCCGTCCGTGCCGTCCGGCACCGCGAGCCCCACCCGGTTCGTGTCGATCGTCGCGTACTCGGTCCACGTCGCGGCGCCGTAGCCGAACCGCCCGTAGATCGCCGGCTCGGAAGCCGTCAGCACGGCCAGCGGCTCACCCGCCGCCCGCACGTCGTCGAGCTGCCGCCGCATCATCGAGGTCAGGATCCCGCGCCGCCGGTGCGTGCCCGCCACGCTCACCATCGTCACCCCGGCCGCCGGCACGAGCGCCCCGCCCGGCACCGTCAGCCGGAACGAGAACGCGCCCGCCGTCCCCACGCACAGGTCCCCGTCCCAGGCGCCCAGCGACCGCTCGCACTCCGTCAGGTCCCGCCACAGCTCCCGCGCGTCCGGCGGCTCGTGCAACCCTCCGAACGCGAGGTCCAACACCTCGAACCAGCGGTCCCAGTCGTTCGGGTCGAGAACCCGGAGTTCCGTCGTCATATGCCATCGATATCAGCGGCGCCCGCCCGGGGCGACCCGATTTCACGCACATTGTCACCGGGGTACCCCTGCGCGATGCCGGACCGTGTGGATAGGGTCCAGGCCAATGGGACACCGCGCCGGAGTGAACACGTACGCGGCCCGGATGCGCAGGCGCGCCCGCCGGGCCCGCGTCGCGCTGCGCAAGTCCGGCGTCGACTACTTCCGCGGGGACGGCTCCGACCGGCTCGCCTTCGCCGGACTCCTCCTGATGATTCCGGCCATCGCCTGCGGCACCGTCCTCAACCCCGTCTGGTGCGCGCCGGCCGCGCTCGTCCTGCCCATCGTGGCCGGCGGGCTGCTGCTGCGCCCCGCCAGCCTGCTCGGCCTCTACGCCACCGCCGCCGGCGCCCTCATCGTCGAGTCCGCCGTCCTCGGGCCGTACACCCAGGGCCCCGCCAGGGTCACCCCCGGCACGGTCCTGGTCGTCGCCGCCTGCGGCCTCTTCGGACTGCTCATCGCCCAGTTCCGGGCCCGGGTCGGCGTGCCCTGGCGGCGCGGCGGCACCATGCTCTTCGACCTGCGCGAACGCATCCGCGTCCAGAGCGCCCTGCCCCGCCTCCCGAAGGGCTGGCACCGCGAGATGGCGCTGCGCCCGGCCGGCGGCCAGTCCTTCTCCGGCGACTTCGTCGTCGCCGCCCGCACCCACGGCGGCCGGACCCTGGAGGTCGTCCTCACCGACGTCTCCGGCAAGGGCATGGACGCGGCCTCCCGCTCCCTGCTGCTCTCCGGTGCCTTCGGCGGCCTCCTCGGCTCGCTCCCGCCGCACGGCTTCCTCCCCGCCGCCAACGGCTACCTGCTCCGCCAGAACTGGGACGAGGGCTTCGCCACCTCGATCCACCTCGTCCTCGACCTGGAGTCCGGCGACTACGAGCTCTACTCCGCCGGCCACCTGCCCGCCCTCCAGCTCCACGCGGGCAGCGGCCGCTGGGAGGAGAAGGCCGCCGAAGGCCCCCTCCTCGGCGTCTACGACGGCGCCGAGTTCCACCCCGTCAAGGGCTCGTTGCACCCCGGCGACGTCCTCATGCTCTTCACCGACGGCCTCGTCGAGGCCGCCGACCGGGACATCACCGAGGGCATCGACCGGCTCACCGGCGAGGCCGACCGCTGCGTCGCCGACGGTTTCGAGGGCGTCGCCTGGGACCTCATCGAAGCCGTCGCCAAGGACGTCAACGACGACCGGGCCCTCCTCCTGCTCTCCCGCCCCGCCTGAGCGGCAACTCCCCCGGGGCGAAGTGATCTTCTCCACGACGATTCGTCACCCGGCAGCGAGGGCAGGGGGGTTGGTGGCACGATGGAGGCAGCGGGGGGTGTTCCGGGACACGGGCTCCCTGGTGGGCAACGTGGGACCGACCGAGGGTGTGATCAGTTGTGGCCATTTCACTGTCTGTGGTGTTGCTTTTGGCAATCATCCTGGTGGTGCTGATCCGCGGGGGGAACCTCAAGGGCGGTCCGGCCGTCGTCGCCGTCCTCTTCGGCTTCTTCCTCGCCTCCACCGGCATGGCCGACGACATCCAGCGCTTCCTGGACTCGATAACGCAGACGGTCGCGTCCATCAAGTTCTGAACCCGCCCGTGCCCCCGCCGACCGGGCGGGGGCACGGGGCCCGGGAAACGCGTCAGGGCCGGTCCGGAGAAGTCTCCGGACCGGCCCTGACCTGCGTGGAGCGGGTGACGGGAATCGAACCCGCGTAGCTAGTTTGGAAGACTAGTGCTCTACCATTGAGCTACACCCGCACAGCATCGCGCCGCAGGTCACGGGGACCGCGGCACGAGGAGCATGGTAGCCGGTCGAGGACCTTCTTCGCACACCCCGAAAACGGGGGGCGCCGCAGAGTCCCCGTCCATGTACCCTACGTGTCGCACCGACGGGGTGTGGCGCAGCTTGGTAGCGCGTCCGCTTTGGGAGCGGAAGGCCGTGGGTTCAAATCCCGCCACCCCGACCATGACGATCACGCGCCCGCCTCGCACGTTCTTGATCACGTTGTGGGCGTCATACCGCTTGCGGTTACTATGCAAGCTGCGTGCCCGTGTGTCTTTCTGACCGGGCCGAGCCGCCGGAGCCGCTACACGCGGTACCGGCGGATTCCAGGAATCAGCCACAAGGAGACCGAACCGTGAAGAGCGCCGTGGAGACCCTGAACCCGACCCGGGTTCGGCTCACTGTCGAGGTGCCCTTCGAGGAGCTCAAGGACAGCCTCGACGCGGCGTACAAGAAGATCAACCAGCAGGTCACGGTCAAGGGCTTCCGCAAGGGCAAGATCCCGGCTCGCGTGATCGACCAGCGGTTCGGCCGCGGCGCCGTGCTGGAGGAGGCCGTCAACGACGCGCTCCCGAAGTTCTACACCGAGGCCGTCAACGAGGCCGAGGTCAACCCGCTGGGCCAGCCCGAGGTCGACATCACGGAGCTGAAGGACGGCGAGCTGCTGGCCTTCACCGCCGAGGTCGACATCCGCCCGACGATCGAGATCCCGGACTACTCCGGCATCGAGGTCACCGTCGACGCGGTCGAGGTCACCGACGAGGACGTCGAGAAGTCCGTGGAGCAGCTCCGCGAGCGCTTCGCCTCGACCTCCCCGGTCGAGCGCGCCGCCCAGGACGGCGACGTCGTCACCATCGACCTGGAGGCCAAGGTCGACGGCGAGGTGCTGCCCGACGGCGTCGCCTCCGACGTCTCGTACACCATCGGTTCCGGCGAGCTCCTCGACGGCATCGACGAGGCCGTCAAGGGCCTGGAGGCCGGTGGCGAGGCCACCTTCACCTCGCAGCTGAAGGGCGGCTCCGCCGAGGGCAAGGACGCGGAGGTCACCGTCAAGGTCACCACCGTCGCCGCCCGTGAGCTCCCCGAGCTGGACGACGAGTTCGCGCAGATGGCGTCGGAGTTCGACACCCTCGACGAGCTGAAGGCCGACAGCCGCAAGCGCCTCGAGAACATGAAGCAGTTCGACCAGGCCACCCAGGCCCAGGAGCGCGTCCTCGACGAGCTCCTCAAGCTGGTCGAGGTCCCGATGCCCGAGAAGCTTCTCGAGGACGAGATCAACACCCGCAAGCACAACCTGGAGCACCACCAGCTCGGCCAGATGGGCCTCGACCTCGCGAAGTACCTGGAGATCCAGGGCAAGACCGAGGAAGAGTTCCTGGCCGAGACCAAGGAGCAGGCCGAGAAGGGCATCAAGACGCAGTTCATCCTCGATGAGCTCGTCAACAAGGAGAAGCTCGACGTCTCCCGCGAGGAGCTCACCGAGCACCTGTTCCGCCGTGCCGCCTCCTCCGGCATGAGCCCCGACCAGTTCGCCCAGGCCGTGGCCCAGGGCGGCCAGGTGCCGATGCTCGTCGGCGAGGTCGCCCGCGGCAAGGCCCTCGCGGTCGTCGTCGAGGCCGCCAAGGTCGTCGACACCAACGGCGAGGTCGTCGACCTCTCGGACGACGAGGACGAGGTCGAGACCGCCGCCGAGGCCGTCGAGGCCGTCACCGGCGAGACCGAGGTCTCCGAGGACAAGTAAGCGGCTCCGCGCCCCGGCGCGGAACCCCGTCCCACGGGCCCGTACGCACTGCTGTGCGTACGGGCCCGTGGACGTACCAGGACCCCGTTACACGTCCCCAACTACCTTGCGCTCCCAGCGAACAGTTCGGGAACCGGGATGGCGTTGTCCCACCTGCGCGTTAGGGTCCATGAATACGAGGGCAGTGCCCTCTGAACGAGACGCTGAGACGGCCTGGGCCGTCGGAGACGAGCAGGTGGATACGTGACGAATCTGAAGCCTTACGCCGCGGGTGAGCCGTCCATCGGTGGCGGCCTCGGCGACCATGTCTACAACCGGCTCCTCGGCGAGCGCATCGTCTTCCTCGGCCAGCAGGTCGACGACGAGATCGCCAACAAGATCACCGCCCAGATGCTCCTCCTGGCCGCCGAGCCGGAGAAGGACATCTTCCTGTACATCAACAGCCCCGGCGGCTCGGTGACGGCCGGCATGGCCGTCTACGACACCATGCAGTTCATCCCGAACGACGTCGTCACCATCGGTATGGGCATGGCGGCCTCCATGGGCCAGTTCCTGCTCACCGCCGGCGCCCCCGGCAAGCGCTTCGCGCTGCCGAACACCGACATCCTGATGCACCAGGGCTCCGCCGGCATCGGCGGTACGGCCTCCGACATCAAGATCCAGGCCGAGTACCTCCTTCGCACGAAGAAGCGCATGGCCGAGATCACCGCGCAGCACTCCGGCCAGACCGTCGAGACGATCATCCGCGACGGCGACCGCGACCGCTGGTTCACCGCGGAGGAGGCCAAGGAGTACGGCCTCATCGACGACATCATCACGCACGCCGCGGGTGTTCCGGGCGGCGGCGGCACGGGCGCCTGAGCGCCGGCCGCCGAAGAGCCCCCTCCCCCCCCGCCGAACGCCACCAGGACGGTGAACACCCCGATGCTTAACAACCTCTCCGCGAGCGGCCTCTACACCGGCGCGCCGATGGACAACCGCTACGTCGTGCCGCGCTTCGTCGAGCGCACCTCGCAGGGCATCCGCGAGTACGACCCGTACGCGAAGCTCTTCGAGGAGCGCGTGATCTTCCTCGGCGTGCAGATCGACGACGCCTCCGCCAACGACGTCATGGCGCAGCTGCTGTGCCTGGAGTCGATGGACCCGGACCGCGACATCTCGATCTACATCAACAGCCCCGGTGGCTCCTTCACCGCGCTGACGGCCATCTACGACACGATGCAGTTCGTGAAGCCGGACATCCAGACGGTCTGCATGGGCCAGGCGGCCTCCGCCGCGGCCGTGCTGCTCGCCGCCGGTACGCCCGGCAAGCGGATGGCCCTGCCGAACGCCCGCGTGCTGATCCACCAGCCCTCCGGCGGCACCGGCCGTGAGCAGCTCTCCGACCTGGAGATCGCGGCCAACGAGATCCTGCGCATGCGCAGCCAGCTCGAGGAGATGCTGGCCAAGCACTCCTCGACGCCGATCGAGAAGATCCGCGACGACATCGAGCGTGACAAGATCCTGACCGCCGAGGACGCCCTGGCGTACGGCCTGGTCGACCAGATCGTCTCGACCCGCAAGAGCACGGCCTCCGCGGCGCACTGACGCCCGACCTTCCCCTGGCACGGTCCGCGTGGCCGAATCGCGACCATGTGAACCGTGCCAAGGGGGGCCCGAACGAGGGGCCCGGCAAGGTACCGTCGAATATGAGGCACCAGGAGTCGCTGAACCAAGCACTCCCAGGCGAAGGGGAAGCACCTCGTGGCACGCATCGGTGATGGCGGCGACCTGCTCAAGTGCTCGTTCTGCGGAAAGAGCCAGAAGCAGGTGAAGAAGCTCATCGCGGGACCCGGTGTGTACATCTGCGACGAGTGCATCGACCTCTGCAACGAGATCATCGAGGAAGAACTCGCGGAGACGAGCGAGGTGCGCTGGGAGGAACTCCCGAAGCCCCGCGAGATCTACGAGTTCCTCGAGGGGTACGTCGTCGGGCAGGAGCCCGCGAAGAAGGCCCTCTCGGTCGCGGTGTACAACCACTACAAGCGCGTCCAGGCCGGCGAGAACGGCGGCGCGCAGGGCCGGGACGACGCCATCGAACTGGCGAAGTCCAACATTCTGCTGCTCGGCCCCACGGGCTCGGGGAAGACGCTGCTCGCGCAGACCCTGGCCCGGATGCTCAACGTCCCGTTCGCCATCGCCGACGCGACGGCGCTGACGGAGGCCGGCTACGTCGGCGAGGACGTCGAGAACATCCTGCTCAAGCTGATCCAGGCGGCCGACTACGACGTCAAGAAGGCCGAGACCGGGATCATCTACATCGACGAGATCGACAAGGTCGCCCGTAAGAGCGAAAACCCGTCGATCACGCGTGACGTCTCCGGCGAGGGCGTGCAGCAGGCCCTGCTGAAGATCCTGGAGGGCACCACCGCCTCCGTACCGCCGCAGGGCGGCCGGAAGCACCCGCACCAGGAGTTCATCCAGATCGACACGACGAACGTGCTCTTCATCGTGGGCGGCGCCTTCGCCGGCCTCGAGAAGATCATCGAGTCGCGGGCGGGCGCCAAGGGCATCGGCTTCGGGGCGACCATCCGCTCCAAGCGCGAGATCGAGGCGAGCGACCAGTTCCAGGAGGTCATGCCGGAGGACCTGGTGAAGTTCGGGATGATCCCGGAGTTCATCGGCCGCCTCCCCGTCCTCACCTCGGTCCACAACCTGGACCGCGAGGCGCTCCTCCAGATCCTCGTCGAGCCGCGCAACGCACTGGTCAAGCAGTACCAGCGCCTCTTCGAACTCGACGGCGTGGAGCTGGACTTCGACCGCCCGGCCCTGGAGGCCATCGCCGACCAGGCGATCCTCCGCGGCACCGGCGCGCGCGGCCTGCGCGCGATCATGGAGGAAGTCCTCCAGTCGGTCATGTACGAGGTCCCGTCCCGCAAGGACGTGGCCCGCGTCGTCATCACGGCCGACGTCGTCCGCAACAACGTCAACCCGACGCTGGTCCCGCGGATCGTGAAGAACGACGGCAGGCACGAGAAGTCGGCCTGACACCGATCGCACATGAGTGAGGGGGTCCCGCCCGAAGGCGGGACCCCCTCACTCATGTCCGGTCAGCCGGTCAGGACTTGACGCGGACCTCCTTGCGGAGCTTGGCCGTGATGCCGGCGGCCTCCTCGCCGGTGGCGCCCTTGCCGGTCATCATGGCGGACATGTCGACCGGGACCACGAAGCCCACGGTGCTGTGGTCGGCCCACACGCACATCGTGACGGTGAACGTGGGCATGCCGGTGGACGCGTCGCCCTTGCCCTTGGCCTGCTGGCACTTGAGGACCGCGCCGTCGAGGCCGTCCGGCTCGTACGCCTGCGGGCTGCCCTCCAGCTGCGGGGCGTCGGGCTTGCCGGCGCTCTTGTCGGCCTCGGCCTTGGCGCTGGCGAAGACGGCGTCGACGACCTCCTCGGGGTCGGCGATCTCGCCGTAGAGACCGCTGAAGGAGATCATCTTGCTGGCGAGCGGGTTGGCCTTGTTCTCCACCTGGTAGGAGGCCTTGACCTTCTTGGCGTTCTTGACGCCGTTCTTCTCGGCCTCCGCCAGCGAGTCGTCCCCGGAGGAGGAACCGCCCTTGTCGGGAACCTTCTTGTACTCGCCGAGGACCGTCTCCGGGGTGATCAGCTTGTGCGGGCCGTCGTCGGCGACGGAGGAACCGCCCCCGCCGAGCAGGAAGTACGCGCCCACGCCGATCGCCGTGACGACCGCGACGGCGCCGATGACCCAGCCGGCCTTGGACTTCTTGGGAGCCGGGGGGTGGGGCACGTAGCCGCCGGGGCCCTGGGGGGCGCCGTACGGGGGCTGCTGGCCGTAGGGTCCGGGCTGCTGCTGCGGGTAGCCGTAGGGCTGCTGCTGCGGCGGGACGCCCTGCGGGGCCTGCTGGGGGTACCCGTAACCGGGCTGGGGAGCCTGCGGCTGGCCGTACGGGCCGGGCTGCTGGCCGTAGGGGCCCGGCTGGCCGCCGTAGGGCCCGGGCTGCTGGGGCGGCTGGCCGCCGTACGGGCCCGGCTGGTTGTAGCTCATCGACAGGTTCCCCTCACAGGATGTTTATGCCTACCGAACATCCTGGCGGAACCGGCGGCGTGGAAGTGCGGCGGGGCCCACACCGTTACCGAACCAAAGCGTTTCAGGACACGGCCGAGACACCCCTAAACTGGGCCCGTGACCGAGAACACTCAGCAGCAGACAGCGCCCACGACCGAACTGCCGACCCAGTACGCGCCGGCCGAGGTAGAGGGGCCGCTGTACGAGCGCTGGGTAGAGCGCGGGTACTTCGAGGCGGACGCGAAGAGCGAGAAGCCGCCGTACACGATCGTCATCCCGCCGCCGAACGTCACCGGTTCGCTCCACCTGGGCCACGCCTTCGAGCACACGCTGATCGACGCCCTCACCCGCCGCAAGCGCATGCAGGGCTTCGAGACGCTGTGGCAGCCCGGCATGGACCACGCCGGCATCGCCACCCAGAACGTCGTCGAGCGCGAGCTCGCCAAGGAGGGCAAGTCCCGCCACGACCTGGGCCGCGAGGCGTTCGTCGAGCGCGTCTGGCAGTGGAAGGCCGAGTCCGGCGGCCAGATCTCGGGCCAGATGAAGCGCCTGGGTGACGGCGTCGCCTGGTCCCGCGAGCGCTTCACCATGGACGAGGGCCTGTCCCAGGCCGTCCAGACCATCTTCAAGAAGCTCTACGACGACGAGCTGATCTACCGCGCCGAGCGCATCATCAACTGGTGCCCGCGCTGTCTGACGGCCATCTCCGACATCGAGGTCGAGTACCAGGACGACGAGGGCGAGCTCGTCTCCATCCGCTACGGCGAGGGGGACGACTCGCTGGTCGTCGCCACCACCCGCGCCGAGACGATGCTCGGTGACACGGCCGTCGCCGTCCACCCCGACGACGAGCGGTACAAGCACCTGGTCGGCAAGCAGATCAAGCTGCCGCTGACCGACCGCTCGATCCCGGTCGTCGCCGACACCCACGTCGACCCCGAGTTCGGCACCGGCGCCGTCAAGGTGACCCCGGCGCACGACCCGAACGACTTCGAGATCGGCCAGCGCCACAACCTGCCGAACCTCGCCGTCATGGACGAGCGCGCCGTCATCACGGCCCACGGCCCCTTCCAGGGCCTGGACCGCCTGGAGGCCCGCTCCGCCATCGTCGCCGCGCTGCGCGCCGAGGGCCGGATCGTCGCCGAGAAGCGTCCGTACACCCACTCCGTCGGCCACTGCTCGCGCTGCAAGACCACCATCGAGCCGCGCCTGTCGATGCAGTGGTGGGTCAAGGTCGGCCCGCTCGCGAAGGCCGCCGGTGACGCGGTCCGCGACGGCAAGGTCAAGATCCACCCGCAGGAGATGGAGAAGCGCTACTTCGACTGGGTCGACAACCTGCACGACTGGTGCATCTCGCGCCAGCTGTGGTGGGGCCACCGCATCCCGGTCTGGTACGGCCCGAACGGCGAGGTCGTCTGCGTCGGACCGGACGAGCAGCCGCCGACGGGCGAGGGCTGGCACCAGGACACGGACGTCCTGGACACCTGGTTCTCCTCCGGCCTGTGGCCGTTCTCCACGCTCGGCTGGCCCGAGCAGACGGAGAGCCTGGCGAAGTTCTACCCGAACTCCGTCCTGGTCACCGGCTACGACATCCTCTTCTTCTGGGTCGCCCGGATGATGATGTTCGGTCTGTACGCGATGGACGGCACCCCGCCGTTCCACACCATCGCTCTGCACGGCATGGTCCGTGACCAGAACGGCAAGAAGATGTCGAAGTCCTTTGGCAACGTGGTCAACCCGCTGGACTGGATGGACGAGTACGGCTCCGACGCCGTCCGCTTCACCCTGGCCAACGGCGCCAACCCGGGCGTCGACGTCCCGATCGGCGAGGACTGGGTCAAGGCGTCCCGCAACTTCGCCAACAAGATCTGGAACGCGACCCGCTTCGCGCTCATGAACGGCGCGACCATCGAGGGCGAACTGCCCCCGGTCGAGCAGCTGTCCGCCACCGACCGCTGGATCCTCTCGCGCCTCAACGCGACCGTGGCCCAGGTCGACGCGTACTACGAGGACTACCAGTTCGCGAAGCTCAGCGACGCGCTGTACCACTTCGCGTGGGACGAGGTCTTCGACTGGTACGTCGAGCTGTCGAAGACGACGTTCTTCGCCGGCGGCGAGCAGGCCAAGGTCTCCGGCCGGGTCCTCGGCGAGGTCCTCGACGTCATGCTGCGGCTGCTGCACCCGATCGTCCCGTTCGTCACCGAGGCCCTCTGGACCACGCTGACCGGGGGCGAGTCCCTCGTGATCGCCGACTGGCCGAAGGACTCGGGCTTCCGGGACGAGGCCGCCGAGGCGGAGATCGAGAACCTCCAGCAGGTCGTCACCGAGGTCCGCCGCTTCCGCGCCGACCAGGGCCTCCAGCCCGGCCAGAAGGTCCCGGCCCGCCTGGAGCTCGGCGGCACCGCGCTCGCCGCGCACGAGGCCGCCATCCGCCAGCTGCTGCGCCTCCAGCCGGAGGGCGAGGGCTTCTCCGCCACCGCCTCCCTGCCGATCGGCGGCGCGACCGTCGCGCTCGACCTCTCGGGCACGATCGACGTGGCCGCCGAGCGCAAGCGCCTCGCGAAGGACCTCGCGGCCGCCGAGAAGGAGAAGGCCCAGGCCGAGGCCAAGCTCGGGAACGAGGCCTTCCTGGCCAAGGCCCCGGACAACGTCGTGGACAAGATCAAGGGCCGCCTCGCCAAGGCGGACGAGGACATCGCCCGCATCCAGACCCAGCTGGCGAACCTGCCGCAGGCCTGACGCGTACGAAGGAAGGGCCCGGAACCGGTCACGGTTCCGGGCCCTTCCCGCATCCCTGAGACCCCGTCAAACCGGACGAAGTGGCCGATCTCACGGCAGACGGGACTTCCGGTCCACGGCGCCGGGACGAAGGACCCTGGATGATGGAGGGCATGCTCCGCCTCCCCGCCGTCCCCGCGCTCCGCCGTTGCGTGGACCGGTGGGCGGTCTCGCCCCGCGCCCTCGACGTCGTCGCCGCGCTCAGCGCCTTCGGCCTGATGGTCCTGGACGTGCCGGGGCTCGCCCGCTCCGACAACTCCCTCACCGGCGTCACCGCCACCCTGGTCCTCGCGGCCGGCGCCGCCACCCTGGTGCTCAGGCGGCGGCTGCCGTGGGTGCCGTACGTCGTCGCGCTCGGCCTGTTGGGTTGGCTGCACGAACTGACCATGATCCAGTTCGCGCTGTACTCGATCGGCCGGTTCCGGGGGCGGCGCGCCGCGATCGTCGCGACCCTGCTGTACGTCGCCGTGGCGTACGGGCTCTACCTGACGCCCGGCTGGCCCGCCGAGCACGGCGACACCCTCAGCGACTTCCTCAGCCTGGTCGTGCCCATCGGCGTCCTCGCGGCCGGCGTCGGCATCGCCGCCTACCGCCAGGACCTCGTCCGCGCCCTGGAGGTCCAGCGCCGCGAGGCCGCCGCCCGGCAGGCCGTCCAGGAGGAGCGGATCTCCGTCGGCCGCGACGTCCACGACCTCGTCGGCCGCGAACTCACCGTCCTCGCGGTGCGGGCCGAGGTCCTCGCCGTACGGGCCACGGGAGAGGACCACCAGAAGGACTTCGAGGAGCTCGCGGACACCGCCCGCCGCGCCCACCTCATGCTCAACGAGACGATCGTGCGCCGCGCCGACCGGGACGCCGCCACCCCCGGCCTCGAAGGGCTCGCCGCGCTCGCCGTGGAGAGCGAGCGGATGGGCGGCGCCGTCGACCTGACGGTCGCCGAGGAGGCCAAGGCGCTGTCGCCGCTCCGGCAGGCGGCCGTCCACCGGGTCGTCCGCGAGTGCCTGACGAACGCCGCCAAGCACGCGCCCGGCCTCCCGGTGACGGTCGCGATCACGGTCGCGGGGCCCGACCTGCGGATCGAGGTCCGCAACCCGCTGCCCGCCACCCCGCCCGCCCCGTCCCCCGTCTCCACCGGCACCGGCCTGCTCTCCATGGAGGAGCGCGTCACCAGCATGGGCGGCACCCTCGGGGCCCGCCGCGAGGACGGCACCTACACGGTCACGGCCCTGCTCCCGACGGGCCTCGGCGGCCGGTAGCCGCCCGCTACGGGCCCCGCCCGCCGGCGATGAGCATGGACCCACCGTTCCTCTGGACCGGGCGGGAGCGGACCCACTCAGCCGCACGCCCCGAACGGCCCAGGACGCCGCATGCCCGAAGGCCGATCGCACGAACGAGCCGAGCCACCTCTGAGCGCTCCCGGGACAACCCGGCGGCGCCCCCTCCGTAGACTGGCACCGTGAGCGAGCCGAGCGACCCGAATGACCAGTTCGACGACATCGTCGACACCGAGACGAACCGCGACCCCGACCTGGCGGTGATCGAGGCCGGCAGCCGTACCCTGCGCACGCAGGGCGGCCCGCCGCAGGGCGACCCCGTACCCGGCCGTCCCGAGGACCCGGAGCTCGACAAGGCGCTCCGCGAGGTCGAGACCGAACTGTCCACCCGCTGGGGCGAGACCAAGCTGGAGCCCTCGGTCAAGCGGATCGCGGCCCTGATGGACGTCCTCGGCGAGCCGCAGCGCGCGTACCCCTCGATCCACATCACCGGCACCAACGGCAAGACGTCGACGGCCCGCATGATCGAGGCCCTGCTCGGCGCCTTCGAGCTGCGCACCGGGCGGTACACCTCGCCGCACGTGCAGACCATCACCGAGCGGATCAGCCTGGACGGCGCCCCGATCTCCGCCGAGCGGTTCGTCGAGACGTACCAGGACGTCAAGCCGTACGTGGAGCTGGTCGACGCCCGCGAGGAGTACCGGCTCTCCTTCTTCGAGGTCCTCACCGGAATGGCGTACGCGGCCTTCGCGGACGCCCCGGTCGACGTGGCCGTCGTCGAGGTCGGCATGGGCGGCACCTGGGACGCGACGAACGTCATCGACGGCTCCGTCGCCGTCGTCACCCCGATCGACCTGGACCACACCGACCGGCTCGGCGGGACGACCGGCGAGATCGCCGGCGAGAAGTCCGGGATCATCAAGCAGGGCGCGACCGTGATCCTGGCCCAGCAGCCGGTGGACGCGGCCCAGGTCCTGCTGAAGAAGGCCGTCGAGGCCGACGCCACCGTCGCCCGCGAGGGCATGGAGTTCGGCATCGTCTCCCGCGAGGTCGCGGTCGGCGGCCAGCTCCTCACCCTGCGCGGACTCGGCGGCGAGTACGACAACGTCTTCCTGCCGCTGCACGGCGCCTACCAGGCGCACAACGCGGCGGTGGCGCTCGCGGCGGTCGAGGCCTTCTTCGGCATCGGCGCCGAGCACGCCAGGACCCTGGACGTGGACACGGTCCGCCGGGCCTTCGCCCAGGTGGCCTCGCCCGGCCGCCTGGAGATCGTCCGCTCCTCCCCGACGGTCATCCTGGACGCCGCGCACAACCCGCACGGCGCGCGCGCCACGGCTGAGGGCATCAGCGAGGCCTTCGGCTTCTCCCGGCTCATCGGCGTGGTCTCCACCAGCGGCGACAAGGACGCCAAGGGGCTCCTTGAGGCCTTCGAGCCGATCTTCGCGGAGGTCGTGATCACGGCGAACTCCACGCCGCGGGCCACCGACGTGGACGCGCTGGCCGCGACCGCGGTCGAGGTCTTCGGCGAGGACCGGGTCGTCGTGGAGCCGCGGCTCGACGACGCCATCGAGGCCGCCATCACCCTTGCGGAGGAAGAGGCCGAGTACGGCGGTGCGGGCGTCCTCGTCACCGGTTCGATCTTCACGGTCGGCGACGCCCGACTGCTGCTGCGGAGGGGCTGATCCGATGCGTACGCTCTGTTCCTCGACGCTCATCGGCGAGTTCTTCGTCATCGGCTTCGCCGGGCTCGTCGCCATGAAGGACGACGGCCTCGCGATGTCCACCGTCTGGTGGGTCTGCGGTGTCGCGATGGTCTTCTCGGTGCTGCTGTGCGGGATGGTCACCCGTCCCGGCGGCGTGCAGCTCGGCTGGGCCCTGCAGATCGGCCTGGTCCTCAGCGGCTTCTTCGTCCCCACCATGTTCTTCCTGGGCGCGGTCTTCGCCGGCCTGTGGTGGGCCTCCGTTCACTACGGGCGACGGATCGACGACATCAAGGCGCGCTGGGCCGAGGCTCAGGCCGCGGGGGCCTCGGCAGGGCCTGACGCTGCGTAATCGAAGCACGTGCGGGACCTGTAGCCTCGGAGGTCCCGCACACCGCTTTCCCGAAGGAGTCACCCCGTGAGCCAGCGCACGCTCGTCCTGCTCAAGCCCGACGCCGTCCGCCGTGGCCTGATCGGCGAGATCATCGGCCGTATCGAGCGCAAGGCCGGCTGGACCCTGGCGGCCCTGGAGCTGCGCGAGCTGGACCAGGAGACCCTTGAGCAGCACTACGGCGAGCACAAGGGCAAGCCGTTCTACGAGCCGCTGATGGGCTTCATGTCCTCCGGCCCGGTCGTGGCGCTCGTCGTCGAGGGCGAGCGGGTCATCGAGGGTGTCCGGCAGCTCGCCGGCCCGACCGACCCGATCGCCGCCGCCCCCGGTTCCATCCGCGGCGACTTCGGCACCATCGTCCGGGAGAACCTGATCCACGCCTCGGATTCCGAGGAGTCGGCGCTCCGCGAGCTGAAGATCTTCTTCCCCGGCCTCGTCTGATCTGACCCGGAGTCAGCCAAACGAAGCACCCTGTGGGGCGACCGAAGGAATTTCGGTCGCCCCCAGGCATATGAACGCCAATCCCGGGAACGGATCGCCGCGTCCTGCCGTCACCACGTACAGGGGTGGACCAACGCGCGGCATCCGCGCGGGCGGCACTACGATGGAAAACTCCATCGCCGCACCACTCTCAGCCATGGGAAATCAAGGGGAACTCAATGTCGTTCATCGGCCGTGACATGGCTGTCGACCTCGGGACCGCCAACACGCTGGTGTACGTCAGGGGTCGGGGCATCGTTCTGAACGAGCCGTCCGTCGTCGCGATCAACACCAACACCGGCGGCATCCTCGCGGTCGGCGCGGAAGCGAAGAAGATGATCGGCCGGACCCCCGGCAACATCGTCGCCGTCCGCCCGCTCAAGGACGGCGTCATCGCCGACTTCGAGATCACCGAGCGGATGCTCCGCTACTTCATCCTGAAGATCCACAAGCGCCGCTACCTGGCCCGCCCCCGCGTCGTCGTCTGCGTGCCCTCCGGCATCACCGGAGTGGAGCGCCGCGCCGTCATCGAGGCGTCGACCCAGGCCGGCGCCCGCCAGGTGCACATCATCGAGGAGCCCATGGCGGCGGCCATCGGCTCGGGCCTCCCCGTCCACGAGGCCACCGGCAACATGGTCGTCGACATCGGCGGCGGCACCACCGAGGTCGCCGTCATCTCCCTCGGCGGAATCGTCACGGCACAGTCGATCCGGGTCGCCGGCGACGAGCTCGACAACGCGATCATCCAGCACGTCAAGAAGGAGTACTCGCTCCTCCTCGGTGAGCGGACCGCCGAGCAGATCAAGATCACCATCGGTTCGGCGTACGACCTCGACAAGGACGAGCACACCGAGATCCGCGGCCGCGACCTCGTCTCCGGTCTGCCCAAGACCGTGGTCATCTCCGCCGCCGAGGTCCGCAAGGCCATCGAGGAGCCGGTCAACGCCATCGTCGACGCGGTGAAGACCACCCTCGACAAGTGCCCGCCGGAGCTCTCCGGTGACGTCATGGACCGCGGCATCGTTCTCACCGGTGGAGGCGCCCTGCTGCGCGGCCTCGACGAGCGGCTCCGCCGCGAGACCGGCATGCCGATCCACATCGCCGAGGACCCGCTGGACTCGGTGGCGCTCGGCTCCGGCAAGTGCGTCGAGGAGTTCGAGGCCCTCCAGCAGGTCCTGGACGCCCAGCCGCGCCGCTGACCGCGGCACCCGCAGTACCCGTAGTCGTACAACCGAACACCCGAACCACGAGGAAAGGCACGGCCGCCGCACGTGAGGGACACACGAGAGAGCCGGCTGCTCCTGGTGCTGCTGATCGCCATCGCGTTCGCACTGATCACGGTGGACATCCGCGGCGGCCAGGAGTCACCCGTCGACGGTGCCCGACAGGCCGCGGCCGCGGTCTTCGGGCCCGTCGAGAACGGCGTGGCGGCGGCCGTCGATCCGATCGGCAACGCCATAGGCGCCGTCAGGGACTCCGGGGAGCGGCACACCCGGATCGCCGCCCTGGAGAAGGAGAACGCCGAGCTCAAGGCCGAGCTCGGCAGCGACGACCGCAACCGCAACCGGCTCCGCGAGCTCGACACCATGCTCAAGACCGCCGGCGCCGGGCAGTACGGCATCAAGGGCGCCCAGGTCATCGCCATAGGAGCGGCCCAGGGCTTCTCCTGGACCGTCACCATCGACGTCGGCGCCCGCGACGGCATCCAGCGCGACATGACCGTGCTCAACGGCTCCGGACTCGTCGGCCGCGTCACCACCGTCGGCCCCTCCACCTCCACGGTCCTCCTCGCCAACGACCCCGACTTCACCGTCGGCACCCGCATGGAGAAGTCGGACGAACTCGGCTTCGCCACCGGCCAGGGCAACAGCCCCCTCCTGGTCCAGCTCCTCAACGGCAAGGCCAAGGTCAAGCCCGGCGACCGGCTCGTCACCTTCGGCTCGCGCGCCGACAAGCCCTTCGTGCCCGGCGTGCCGGTCGGCGAGGTCGTCCGCGTCGACCCCGCGGGCGGCGGCCTGACCCGCAACATCTACGTCCGCCCGTACGTCGGCTTCACCAAGCTCGACATCGTCGGCGTCGTCGTCCAGGCCCCCCGCTCGGACCCCCGCGACATGGTCCTGCCGCAGAAGCCGAAGCCCGCGCCGACCGTCACCGTCACGGTCACCCCGCCGCCACCGGACGGACAGCAGGCCGCCGACGGCACACCACAGGGGCAGAAGCCGAACCAGAACCAGCAGGCAACGCAGGACCAGGGGGACGCGACACCGTGAAGTTCAACCGCATCCTCCTCTCCACCACCCTGGTCGTGGTCGCCCTGGTCGTCCAGGTCTCCGTCCTCTCCCGCCTCCAACTCCCCGGCGCCGTCCCCGACCTCGTCCTCCTCACCGTCGTCGGCCTCGCCCTCGTCTACGGACCCGTCAGCGGCTCCCTCATCGGCTTCACCGCGGGACTGCTCTCCGACCTGGCCCCGCCCGCCGACCACGCCGCCGGCCGCTACGCCCTCGTGCTCTGCGTCATCGGCTACCTGGTCGGCCTCGCCCGCCCCGACAACGGCCGACTGACCTCCGCGACCGGCCCCATGGCGGTCGTCGTCGCCGCGGCCGTCGGCTCCACCCTGCTCTACGCCGGCGTCGGCGCCCTCGTCGGCGACACCGCCGCCCGCCATGTCGGCCTCGGGTTCCTGCTGTTCACCGCAGCCGTCTACGACCTGCTCCTCGCGCCGTTCACGGTGCCGCTCATCATGGCGCTGGCCAGACGGGCCGAGAACGATCCGCTCGCCGACGCCGGCGGGGGCAACGGCGCCGACGTCGCGTCCGGCTGGCTCTCCTCAGGCACCGGCCTGCGGATCGGCAACCAGCGCGGCGGCCTGCGCGTGAAGGCCGCCCGCAGCCGCGCCTCACGGGCCGGACGCATCAAGGGAGTCAAGCGACTGTGACCGAGGGGGCACCGGCAGTATGAGCAACATCCCCGAGACCGGGCGGACCCCGCGGGTCCAGATCCGTCTCGTCGTCATCCAGATCCTGGTCTTCTCGCTGCTGCTCACCCTGGGGGGCCGCCTCTGGTACCTCCAGATCCGCAACGGCAAGGAGTACACCGACGAGGCGAAGAACAACCACGTCCAGCAGGTCGTCCAGCCCGCCGTCCGCGGCTCGCTCCTCGACGCCCGCGGCGTGCCGCTCGCCGACAACGAGACCCGCCTCGTGGTCTCCGCGTCCCGCACCGAGCTGATGAAGATGAAGGACCGGGGCAGGACCGTCCTGACCCGGCTCGCCGACGTCCTCGACATGAAGCCCGACGACGTCATCAACAAGATCAGGCTCTGCGACTCCAAGACGCCCAAGCCCTGCTGGAACGGTTCGCCCTACCAGCCGATCCCGGTCACCGACGAGGCCACCACCCAGCAGGCCCTCCAGATCCGGGAACGCGCCGAGGACTTCCCCGGCATCACCGCCGAACCCACCGCCGTCCGCCGCTACCCGGCCCCCGGCAAGGCCCGCACCTCCCAGGTCCTCGGCTACCTCTCGCCCGTCACCGACGCCGAGATCGAGAAGGCCAAGGACACCGACTCGCCCTTCCTCCGCTCCGACCAGGTCGGCCGCTCCGGCCTGGAGCGCACCTACGACAAGGAACTGCGCGGCAAGGCCGGCGTCACCCGCTACGAGGTCGACAACCTCGGCCGCGTCATCGGCCAGGCCAAGAGCGACCCCGCCGTGCCCGGCTCCAACGTCGTCACCTCCATCGACGCCCGCGTGCAGGCGGTCGCCGAATGGGAGCTGCACAACGCGATGGTCGAGGCCCGCAAGGTCCACGACCGGAACACCAACGAGAACTACAAGGCCGACGCCGGTGCCGTCGTCGTCATGGAGACGAAGACCGGCCGGATCGTCGCCATGGCCTCGCAGCCCGACTACGACCCCAACGCCTGGGTCGGCGGCATCTCCGCCAAGGACTACGCGGCCCTCACCGGCAAGAACTCCAACTTCCCGCTGCTCAACCGGGCGATCCAGGGACAGGCCGCCCCCGGCTCCATCTTCAAGGTCATCCCGACGGCCGCCGCCGTCAACGCCGGATACGAGTTCAACGGGCGCTACCCGTGCCCCTCCTCGTACTCCATCGGCGGCCAGGTCTTCAAGAACTTCGAGTCCCAGGGCCACGGCTCCATCACCCTCGGCCAGGCCCTCGAGGTCTCCTGCGACACCGTCTACTACGCCCTGTCCCACCAGCAGTGGCTCAACGACGGCGGCATGAAGCCGAAGAAGGACGCCAAGGACTGGTTCTACAAGACGGCCCACCAGTTCGGCCTCGGCGCCGAGACCGGCATCGACCTCCCCAACGAGGTCACCGGCCGCGTCCCCGACCGGAAGTGGAAGCAGAACTTCTGGGCGGCCAACAAGGACTACTGGTGCAAGATCGGCAAGCGCGGCGGCACCTACGTGCAGCAGCTCTCGTACGAGAACTGCCTCGAAGGCAACCTCATGCGCGCCGGTGACTCCGTCAACTACTCCATCGGACAGGGCGACACCCTCGTCACCCCCATCCAGATGGCCACCATCTACGCCGCCATCGCCAACGGCGGCACCCTGTGGAACCCCACCGTCGGCAAGGCGATCGTCAGCCCCGACGGCAAGAAGGTCACCGAGATCAAGCCCAAGTCCCACGGCAAGCTCCCCATGGACGCCAAGACCCAGGCGTTGATAGAGGAGGCGCTCGCGGGAGTCGCCACCCGCGGTACGGCCGCCTGGAGGTTCGGCGGCTGGCCGCAGGACAAGATCCCGATGCACGCCAAGACGGGCACCGCGGAGGTCTACGGCAAGCAGACGACCTCCTGGTTCGCCACGTACACCAAGGACTACTCGATCGTCATGACGATCTCCCAGGGCGGTACGGGCTCCGGCGCCTCGGGCCCCGCCGTGCGCAACATCTACGACGCGCTCTACGGACTCGACGACTCCGGCAACCAGGACCTCAAGCGCGCCCTGCTGCCGCAGCCGCAGAAGGCGCTGCCGAAGATCGAGGCCGACGGCTCCATCGACGCCCCGAAGATCGGGCCGTACGACCCCGAAGCCCAGAAGGTCGACCCGAACGCGCCCCCGAAGGCACCGGACGGCACCAAGAAGCCGGACGACGACCCGGCACTCGCGGGCCCGCCCGCCGCCTGGAGGGACTGAGACCATGACAGCGCCCCACGGCTTCTCCGTCTCCCGGTACGCACCCGAGCGCGGGACCCTCGCCAAGCTGGCGGCCCGCGACTCGGTGCTCCGCCGGCTCGACTGGCCGATCCTGCTCTCGGCGCTCGCGCTCTCCGGCATCGGATCCCTGCTCGTCTGGTCCGCCACCCGCGGCCGCACCGAGCTCAACAACGGCGACCCGTACTACTTCCTCTTCCGGCACGTCCTCAACACCGGCATCGGCCTCGCCCTGATGATCGGCACGATCTGGCTCGGCCACCGCACCCTGCGCGGCGCGGTGCCGATCCTCTACACCGTCTCGATCGTGCTGATCCTCGCCGTCCTCACCCCGCTCGGCGCCACCATCAACGGCGCCCACGCGTGGATCGTCGTCGGCGGCGGCTTCTCCCTCCAGCCCAGCGAGTTCGTGAAGATCACGATCATCCTGGTCATGGCGATGCTGCTCGCCGCGAAGGTCGACGCCGGCGACCAGCTCCACCCCGACCACCGCACCGTCGCCAAGTCCCTCGCCCTCGCGGCCCTGCCCATGGCCATCGTCATGCTGATGCCCGACCTCGGCTCGGTCATGGTCATGGCCGTCATCGTGCTCGGCGTGCTCCTCGCCTCCGGCGCCTCCAACCGGTGGGTCCTCGGCCTGATCGGCGCGGGCGTCCTCGGCGCGGTCCTCGTCACCGCGCTCGGCATGCTCGACGAGTACCAGATCAACCGCTTCGCCGCCTTCGCCAACCCCGACCTCGACCCCGCCGGCGTCGGCTACAACACCAACCAGGCGCGGATCGCCATCGGCTCCGGCGGCCTCCTCGGCTCCGGCCTCTTCAAGGGCTCCCAGACCACCGGCCAGTTCGTCCCCGAACAGCAGACCGACTTCGTCTTCACGGTCGCGGGGGAGGAGCTCGGCTTCGTCGGCGCCGGACTGATCCTCGTCCTCCTCGGCGTCATCCTCTGGCGCTCCTGCCGGATCGCCCGCGAGACCACCGAGCTCTACGGCACCGTCGTCGCGGCCGGCATCATCGCCTGGTTCGCCTTCCAGTCCTTCGAGAACATCGGCATGACCCTCGGCATCATGCCGGTCGCCGGCCTGCCGCTGCCGTTCGTCTCGTACGGCGGCTCGTCCATGTTCGCCGTCTGGGTGGCGATCGGGCTGCTGCAATCGATCCGCGTCCAACGCCCGATGACGGCCTGACGGCGACTAGATTCGAGGTATGGCCGAGACGAAGCGCGAGATCGAGCGGAAGTACGAAGCCACCGGGGAGACCCCGGTACCGGACCTCACCAAGGTCCCCGGGGTCTCCGAGGTCGCGGACCGGGGCCTCGTGGAACTGGACGCCGTCTACTACGACACGCCCGACCTCCGTCTGGCGGCCGACGGACTCACCCTCCGTCGGCGCACCGGAGGGAGCGACGCCGGCTGGCACGCGAAGTTCCCCGTCGCCGCGGGAGTGCGCGACGAACTCAGGGCCCCGCTGACCGACACCCTGCCGCACGAGCTCGCGGAGCTCCTGCGCTCCCGGGTGCGCCACGGCGAGGTCGTCCCCGTCGTCCGCCTCCGCTCCTCGCGCGACGTCCGCCATCTGCTCGCCGCGGACGGCACCCTCCTCGCCGAACTCTCCGTCGACACCGTCCGCGCCGAACGGCTGCCCGGAGGACCGGAGACCACCTGGACCGAGATCGAGGTGGAACTCGCGGACGACGTCGACCCGGTCCTCCTCGACGCCGTCGGGAAACGCCTCCGGAAGGCGGACATCCTCCCCTCCGCGTCCCCGTCCAAGCTCGCCCGCGCCCTCGCGGAGACCGGAGCGGAACCCGAGGCGGCCCCCACCCCGGCGAAACGCGGCACCGCCGGCGCCGCCGTCCTCGCCTACGCGCGGGAACAGGTCGACGCGATCGTCGCGCTCGACCCCGCCGTGCGGCGCGACCTGCCCGACGCCGTCCACCAGCTGCGGGTCGCCTGCCGCCGCCTGCGCAGCGCCTTCAAGTCCTACCGCCAGGTCCTCGACCGGGACGTCACCGACCCCGTCGGCGACGAGCTGAAGTGGCTCGCCGGGGAGCTCGGCGTCGCCCGGGACCAGGAGGTCCTCGACGCCCGGCTCAGCGCCCGCGTCGAGGAGCTGCCCCCCGACCTCACCCTCGGCCCCGTCAAGGCCCGGCTGCGCCGCAGGGACGCCGCCCTCGCCGTGAACGCCCGGCGCCGGGCCCTCGCCGCCCTCGACTCCGACCGCTACCTCGCCCTCCTCGACACCGCCGAAGCGCTCCTCGCCGCTCCGCCGCTGCGCAAGGCCGCCCGCCGCGACGCCCGCGCGGTCCTCGCCCGCGCCGTGCGCAAGGAGCACCGCCGCCTCGGCGGCAGGATCGACCGCGCCCTCGCCCTGACCCCCGGCCACGAGCGCGACCTGGCCCTGCACGAGGCCCGCAAGGCCGCCAAACGCGCCCGCTACGCCGCCGACGCGGCCCGCCCCACCCTCGGCAAGCCCGCCAAGCGGCTCGCGAAACGCGTCAAGGCCGTCCAGTCCCTCCTCGGCGAACACCAGGACGCCGTCGTCGCCCGCGCCGCCCTCCGCGAATTCGGGATCATGGCTCACGGAGTCGGCGAATCGGCTTTCACCTGGGGACTTCTGTACGGCCGCGAGGAGGCGGCGGCCGACGCGGCCGAGCGCGAGCTGCCCCGGGTCTGGGCCCGGGCATCGGCCCGCGGACTTCGCGCGGATCTGACCCGCTGAGCACCGGGGTACGCTTGAGAGTCGCCCCCCTGCCAGCTCACGAAGGTTCGAGATGTCTGCTGCCGAGTCTGTCTTCCCGCAGCTCGAAGCTCTGCTCCCGCACGTGCAGAAGCCGATTCAGTACGTCGGTGGAGAGCTGAACTCCACGGTCAAGCCCTGGGAGTCCGCCGACGTCCGCTGGGCGCTGATGTACCCGGACGCGTACGAGGTCGGCCTGCCCAACCAGGGCGTCATGATCCTGTACGAGGTGCTGAACGAGCGCGAGGGCGTCCTCGCCGAGCGCACCTACAGCGTGTGGCCGGACCTCGAGGAGCTGATGCGGGAGCACGGCGTACCGCAGTTCACGGTCGACTCGCACCGCCCGGTGAGCGCCTTCGACGTCTTCGGCCTGAGCTTCTCCACCGAGCTCGGCTACACGAACATGCTCACCGCCCTCGACCTGGCCGGCATCCCGCTGGAGGCCAAGGACCGGACCGTCGACCACCCGATCGTGCTCGCCGGCGGCCACGCCGCCTTCAACCCCGAGCCGATCGCGGACTTCATCGACGCGGCGATCATCGGCGACGGCGAGCAGGCCGTCCTCGACATGACCGAGATCATCCGCGCGTGGAAGGCGGAGGGCCGGCCGGGCGGGCGCGAGGAGGTCCTCTTCCGCCTCGCGAAGACCGGCTCGGTCTACGTCCCGGGCTTCTACGACGTCGAGTACCTGCCGGACGGCCGCATCGGCCGCGTCGTGCCGAACAGGTCCGGCGTGCCGTGGCGCGTCTCCAAGCACACCGTCATGGACCTCGACGAGTGGCCGTACCCGAAGCAGCCCCTCGTGCCGCTCGCGGAGACCGTCCACGAGCGCATGTCGGTCGAGATCTTCCGCGGCTGCACCCGCGGCTGCCGCTTCTGCCAGGCCGGCATGATCACGCGCCCCGTGCGGGAGCGAAGCATCACCGGCATCGGCGAGATGGTCGAGAAGGGTCTCAAGGCGACCGGCTTCGAGGAGGTCGGCCTCCTGTCGCTCTCCTCCGCGGACCACAGCGAGATCGGCGAGATCGCGAAGGGCCTGGCCGACCGCTACACGGACGACAAGGTCGGCCTCTCCCTGCCCTCGACCCGCGTGGACGCCTTCAACGTCGACCTCGCCAACGAGCTGACCAGGAACGGCCGTCGCTCCGGTCTCACCTTCGCCCCCGAGGGCGGCTCCGAGCGCATGCGCAAGGTCATCAACAAGATGGTCTCGGAGGAGGACCTGATCCGGACCGTCTCCACCGCGTACGGCAACGGCTGGCGCCAGGTGAAGCTGTACTTCATGTGCGGCCTGCCGACGGAGACCGACGAGGACGTCCTCCAGATCGCCGACATGGCGATGAACGTGATCGCCGAGGGCCGCAAGGTCTCCGGCCAGAACGACATCCGCTGCACCGTCTCCATCGGCGGCTTCGTCCCCAAGCCGCACACCCCCTTCCAGTGGGCCCCGCAGCTCTCCGCCGAGGAGACCGACGAGCGCCTGCGGAAGCTCCGCGACAAGATCCGCGGCGACAAGAAGTACGGCCGCTCCATCGGCTTCCGCTACCACGACGGCAAGCCCGGCATCGTCGAGGGCCTCCTCTCCCGCGGCGACCGCCGCATCGGCGCCGTCATCCGCGCGGTCTACGAGGACGGCGGCCGCTTCGACGGCTGGCGCGAGCACTTCTCGTACGACCGCTGGATGGCCTGCGCCGAGAAGACCCTCCCCGACTTCGGGGTCGACGTCGCCTGGTACACCACCCGCGAGCGGACCTACGAGGAGGTCCTCCCCTGGGACCACCTGGACTCCGGTCTCGACAAGGACTGGCTCTGGGAGGACTGGCAGGACTCGCTCGACGAGACCGAGGTCGAGGACTGCCGCTGGACCCCGTGCTTCGACTGCGGCGTCTGCCCGCAGATGGACACCCACATCCAGATCGGCCCCACCGGCAAGAAGCTGCTGCCGCTGTCGGTCGTCAAGTAGTCCGATCGGGTAACGCTCCGGCGACGGCCCGGCGCGAGGGGAAACCCTCCGCCGGGCCGTCGCGTCATTTTCGGCATGACCATGGAGAACCCGTCGCCGCCGCCGGCACTGATCCGCATCCCCGTCCGGATCGTCGTGCTGCTGATCGTGCTCCCCGTCCGCATGGCCTGGGACGCCCTGACGGCCGCGACCCACTTCCTCCACCGCACCCTCCTCCGCCCCACGGGCCGGGCCCTGACCCGGCTGCTCGCCGGCCTGAACCACGGTCTCCACCGGCTCCTCACCGCCGTCGGCCACGGCATCGGCCGGCTCCTCCACCACACGGTGGCCCGCCCGTCCCGCTGGCTGCACCGCACGGTCCTGGCACCCGTGGGCCGCGGTATCGCGTGGGTGTTCACCGGGGTGGGCCGGGGCCTCGCGCGGGTGCTCACCGGAGCCGGGCGCGGACTGGCGTGGTTCTTCGTCCGGGTGGGCCGCGGGCTCGCCCGGTCGCTCACGGGCCTGGGCCGCGGGCTCGCGTGGGTGTTCACCGGACTGGGCCGCGGGCTCGCGTGGGTGTTCACCGGACTGGGCCGCGGGATCGCCGGCGGGGCCGGGTGGCTGTGGCGGGGACTGTCCGCGGCCGGGCTGTGGCTGGGGAAGGCCGTGTTCGTGTGGCCCTGGGTGGGGCTGTGGCGCCACCTGGTCGTGCCCGTCTGCCGGTACGGGATCGCGGTTCCCGCCGCCTGGTTGTACCGGGAGGTCCTCACCCGGCTCGGCACCGCGCTGCTGTTCCTCCTGGAGAAGCTCGTCCTCGTCCCCCTCGCCGCGCTCTTCCGCCACGTCCTCGTCCCGCTCTTCCGGTACGGCGTGGTCGTGCCCGCCGTGTGGCTCGACCGGTACGTGCTGAGCCCGCTGGGGCGGGGCGCCGGCCGGGCGCTCCGGCAGGTCGGGCGGGGCCTCGGGTGGTTCTTCCCGCGGGTCGGGCACGGGCTGGCGGTCACGCTGGTGTGGCTGGCGAAGGCCCTGTTCGTGTGGCCGTGGGTCGGCCTGTGGCGATACGTGGTCGTGCCGGTGGGCCGGTACGGCGTCGTGGTCCCCGCCGCGTGGCTCTGGACCCGGGTGCTGGTGCCCGTCGCGCGGGAGGTGCGGGACGCGCTCGGGATGTGCTGGCGGGTCGCCGGGTTCGTGTCGCGGGCCGTCGGGCGCGCGGTGAAGTGGGTGGCGTGGAACCTGGTCGGGCGGCCCGCCGCCTGGGCGTGGACGCGGATCGCCCGGCCGGCGGGGCGCTGGGTGCGGGACCGCGTGTGGGCCCCGGCCCGCGGGTTCGCGGTCACGGTCGGGCGGGCGGCGCGGGAGGCACTGGCCTCGGCACGCGCCGGCGTGCGGGGCGCGCTCGCCTCGGGCCGCGCGACCGTCCGCGACGCGCTCGCCTCGGCGCGCGCGACCGTGCGGGAGGCCCGCCTGGACACCTGGCGCGCCCTGGTCGGCGGAGCACGGATGACCGAGCCCGGGGAACCGGAGGTGGCCCGGGCGCGTACTCTGGGTAGTACAACGAACGTCCCCGGCGCGGCGCCCGCCCCCGAGATCTCCCTGCGAAAGCGGGGGTGAACCGGGCGGGACCCCCAGGGCGACCCGTACAGCTCGTGGACGGCGCCACCCGCGCCGCCCCGCACCGAGGAGAAGAACCACTGGGCAAGCGACAGCCCGAAGGCCCGCCGCCCGCACCGGCGGTGCAGCGCATCCGACTGCGCTACACCAAGCGCGGCCGCCTCCGGTTCACCAGCCACCGTGACTTCCAGCGCGCCTTCGAGCGTGCGCTGCGCCGCGCCGAGGTGCCCATGGCGTACTCGGCCGGCTTCACCCCGCACCCCAAGGTGTCGTACGCCAACGCCGCCCCGACGGGTACCGGCTCCGAGGCCGAGTACCTGGAGATCGCGCTGACCCAGGCGCGCGACCCCGAGACGCTGCGGGCCCTGCTCGACGAGTCCCTGCCGGCCGGCCTCGACATCACCGACGCCGTCGAGGCCCGGACCTCCGGCCTCGCCGACCGGCTCACCGCCTCCGTGTGGGAGCTCCGGCTCGAAGGCGTCACGGTCGAGGACGCGACGAAGGCCGTCGAGGCGTTTCTCGCGGCCGAGACGGTGGAAGTACAGCGCAAGACCAAGAACGGCGTCCGTACCTTCGACGCCCGCTCCGCGGTCACCGAACTGACGGCAGCCCGTCCCCAGGGCGATCCCCAGGGTGATAGGCCGCTGGACAGCGCCTGTGCGATACTGCGCCTGGTTGTTCGGCACGTGACACCTGCCGTGCGACCCGACGACGTCCTGTCCGGTCTCCGAGCTGTGGCCGACCTGGCGCCGCCGGTCCCCGCTGCGGTGACCAGGCTGGCGCAGGGGCTCTTCGACGAGGAGTCCGGCACGGTGACCGACCCGCTCGCGCCCGACCGCGAGGCAGTCACGGCCGCTTCTACCACGGCCGCCGCGACCACCTCTGCGACGGCGCCGGGCGCGGGTACCGCGTAGGGAGCGGTCGTTGTAGCGCCGCCCTGGCACTCGGGAGCCACCTGGGTCGGGCAGCGCACTGACCAGGAGACTTTCGCCAGGCCGTCCGCACAGGGCGTACGGAACCGGCGAGCCAGACACAGAGCTCCCGTGCGGCGCCCGCGCCCCGGACGGCGGCACCGCGCCACAGGCGCGACCGTGCCGCCGGACCGGAACCAGGCGCGGCGCCCGGGAGCGTGACGGGAGAACCCCGCATGCTCGAGTCCAACGAAGACACCAACGCCCCCGGTGACAAGCTGCCGCCGCGCCGCAGGCGCCGCGCCGCTTCCCGCCCCGCCGGTCCGCCGGTGACGGGCGCGACCGCCGATTCCACCGAGACCACGGCGGCCCCCGAGGCCCCGGCCGTGGAGGCCGCCCCGGTCGAGGCCGAGGCCGCCCCGCCGGCCCGTACCCGCCGCCGTGCCACCCGCAAGGCCACCGCCCCGGCCGTCGAGACCGCGGCCGTGGAGACCCCCGCGGCCGAGGCCGCCCCGGTCGCCGAGGCCGCCGCCCCGGTCGTCGCCGAGGAGGCCGCCGAGGCCGCTCCGGCGCGTCCCGCGCGTCGCCGTGCCACCCGCAAGGCCACCTCGCCCGTGACCTCCCCGGCCGCCGCCGAGGAGCCCGCGGAGCCCACCGAGGCCGCCCCGGTCGTCGCCGAGGAGCCCGTGGAGGAGGCCGCCCCGCCGGCCCGCACCCGCCGCCGTGCGACCCGCAAGGCCACCGCCCCGGCCGTCGTCGCGGACGTCGCCGAGGAGGCCGCGGAGCCCGTGGCCGCCGCCCCGGTCGCCGAGCCGGTCGTGGAGGCCGCCCCGGTCGAGGCCGAGGTCGCCCCGCCGGCCCGTACCCGCCGCCGTGCCACCCGCAAGGCCACCTCGCCCGAGGTGACCACCGAGGCGGCCACCACCGAGGCCGCCGCCACCGGCGAGTCGCTGCCGTCGTCCACCGTCGCGCAGATCGCCGCCGAAGAGGCCGAGGTCGCCGCCGCCGAGACCGCCGCCACCCGTGGCCGCGGCCGCCGCCGCGCGACCTCCCCGCAGTTCACCTCCGAGCCGGCCCCGGCCAGGGAGTCGCGCCGTGCCGCGCGCCCGTCCGTCGCCGTCTTCCAGGCGCCGGTCTTCACCGAGCCGATGTTCCAGACCCCGGAGACCGCCGCCGCGGCCGCCGCCGCCTTCGCGGCGGAGCCGGAGGAGGACGAGACGGTCGAGGAGATCGAGGTCGTCGAGGCCGAGGTCGTCGAGGCGCCGGAGCCCGAGCGCGCCGAGGCCGGCTCCCGCCGTCGCCGTCGCCGCCGCGGCGAGCCCGTCGCCGTCGAGCCCGTCCCGGCCACCGTCGCCGACGAGCCCGAGGTCGAGGCCGTCGCCGACGAGGTCGAGGAGGCCGAAGAGGCCGAGGAGACGGACGAGTACGAGGACCGCCCGTCCCGCCGCCGCCGCCGCGGTGGCCGTCGCCGCCGTCGCGGTGAGCTCACCGAGGTCGAGGAGGCCGAGGAGGGCGAGGAGCCGCACGCCGAGGACGAGGCCGAGGAGGCCGAGGACGGCGAGGAGGAGTCGGACGAGGCCGAGGGCTTCACCGGCGGTTCCAGCAGCTCCCGTCGCCGCCGTCGCCGCCGCCGTCGCAGCGGGGACGCCGCCGCCGACGCCGAGGGCACCGACGAAGAGGGCGTCCGCACGGTCGTCAAGGTCCGCGAGCCCCGCCCGGCCCGCGAGAAGGCCGAGCCCGGCACGGGCGCGGACGAGGTCCAGTCCATCAAGGGCTCGACCCGTCTGGAGGCCAAGAAGCAGCGCCGCCGCGAGGGCCGCGAGCAGGGCCGCCGCCGCGTCCCGATCATCACCGAGGCCGAGTTCCTCGCCCGCCGCGAGGCCGTCGAGCGCGTGATGGTCGTCCGCCAGAACGGCGAGCGCACCCAGATCGGCGTCCTGGAAGACAACGTGCTCGTCGAGCACTACGTCAACAAGGAGCAGGCCACCTCGTACGTCGGCAACGTCTACCTGGGCAAGGTCCAGAACGTCCTGCCGTCCATGGAGGCCGCCTTCGTCGACATCGGCAAGGGCCGCAACGCCGTCCTGTACGCCGGCGAGGTCAACTTCGAGGCACTCGGCATGGGCAACGGCCCGCGCCGCATCGAGAGCGCCCTCAAGTCCGGCCAGTCGGTCCTCGTCCAGGTCACGAAGGACCCGATCGGCCACAAGGGCGCCCGCCTGACCAGCCAGGTCTCGCTGCCCGGCCGCTACCTGGTGTACGTGCCCGAGGGCTCGATGACCGGCATCAGCCGCAAGCTCCCGGACACCGAGCGCGCGCGTCTGAAGACCATCCTCAAGAAGATCGTCCCCGAGGACGCGGGCGTCATCGTGCGCACCGCCGCCGAGGGCGCGAGCGAGGACGAGCTGCGTCGCGACGTCGAGCGCCTGCAGGCGCAGTGGGCCGACATCCAGAAGAAGGCCGACCAGATCTCGACGTCCGCGCCGAGCCTGCTCTACGGCGAGCCGGACATGACCGTCCGCGTCGTCCGCGACATCTTCAACGAGGACTTCTCCAAGGTCATCGTCAGCGGCGACGAGGCGTGGGAGACCATCCACGGGTACGTCTCGCACGTCGCGCCCGACCTGGCCGACCGCCTGTCCAAGTGGACCAGCGAGGTCGACGTCTTCGCGACCTACCGGATCGACGAGCAGCTCATGAAGGCGCTGGACCGCAAGGTCTGGCTGCCGTCCGGCGGCTCGCTGGTGATCGACAAGACCGAGGCGATGATCGTCGTCGACGTCAACACCGGCAAGTTCACCGGCCAGGGCGGCAACCTCGAAGAGACCGTGACGAGGAACAACCTCGAAGCGGCCGAGGAGATCGTCCGCCAGCTGCGCCTGCGCGACCTCGGCGGCATCGTCGTCATCGACTTCATCGACATGGTCCTGGAGTCCAACCGCGACCTGGTGCTGCGCCGCCTCCTGGAGTGCCTGGGCCGGGACCGGACCAAGCACCAGGTGGCCGAGGTCACCTCGCTCGGCCTGGTGCAGATGACCCGCAAGCGGGTCGGCCAGGGCCTCCTGGAGTCCTTCTCCGAGACCTGCGTCCACTGCAACGGCCGCGGCGTCATCGTGCACATGGAGCAGCCGGCCACCGCCGGCGGCGGTGGCGGCGGCAAGCGCTCGAAGAAGCGCGGTCGCGGCGGCGCCGAGCACGTCCACGAGCACGAGCACGAGCAGGTGGAGGCCGCGGAGGTCGACACCGAGGTCGAGACCGAGGCCGAGGTCGCGGCGGAGCTCGCCGCCCCGATCGCCCTGCCGGAGCCGATCGCCGCGGACGAGGAGCTGTACGGCTCCGCCGCCGAGGCCGAGGCCGCCGCCACCCGCGGTCGCGGTCGTCGTCGCGCGACCCGCCGGGTGTCCGCCCCGGCCGCCCCGGCGCCGGTCGTCGAGACCGAGGCCGTCGTGTACGAGCCGGAGCCCGTCGCCGCCCCGGCGCCGGTCGAGGAGCCCGCGCCCGTCGTGGAACCCGCGCCCGTCGCCGAGGCGCCGGCCGAGCCGGTGGTCGAGGAGACCGCCGCCCCGGCCCCGCGCGGTCGCCGTCGTGCGACCCGCCGGGTTACCTCCCCGGTCGTCTCCACCACGGAGACGGTCGCCGAGGTCGCCGCCGAGCCGGTCGTCGAGACCGCCCCGGAGCCGGAGCCCGTCGTGGAGCCGGTCGCCGAGCCCGTCGTCGAGGAGGCCCCCGCGGCCGCCGCGCCGCGTGCCCGCCGCCGGGTGGTCCGCAAGGCCACCGCTCCCGCCGGTTCGCCCGCGGGCGCCGAGGAGGCCGCCGTCGTCGTGGTGACCACGGCTCCGGCCGAGGCCCCCGAGGCGCCGGCCGACGCCGACGCCGAGGCCGCCCCGGCCAAGAAGACGGCGGCCCGCAAGACCGCCAAGAAGGCCACGGCCAAGAAGGCCGCCACCAAGAAGACGGCGGCGACCAAGAAGACCGCGGCCAAGAAGACCACCGCCAAGAAGGCCCCGGCCAAGAAGGCGGCGGAGAAGACCGCGGCTCCGGCCCAGGACTGATCCACCGGGTGCGGGCCGTCCCTCCACGGGGGCGGCCCGCACCCGCTCGGGCGAATTTGACCCCTTGTGGCAGCCGCCCGTAACCTAGACCGTCGGCGTGTCTGATCGGCACGTCGCGCCTCTGAGCACCTCCCTCCCGCTCGTCGGGAGAGGCCGCTCGTCCGATTCCGGAACGCCGCGGGCCCCCGGGCCCGTGCGAGCGGCTGGCTTCAGAGGTTTCCATCCCGAGTGAGAGAGAGATCCGCGTGTACGCCATCGTGCGCAGCGGTGGTCGCCAGCACAAGGTTGCTGTCGGCGACATCGTTGAGGTTGACAAGATTTCCACTGCCAAGGTTGGCGACACGGTCGAGCTCTCGACCCTGCTCGTTGTCGACGGCGACGCCGTGACCAGCGACCCGTGGGTCCTGGCCGGCATCAAGGTCACGGCCGAGGTCGTGGACCACCACAAGGGCGCCAAGATCGACATCCTGCGCTACAAGAACAAGACCGGCTACCGCCGTCGCCAGGGTCACCGCCAGCAGTACACGGCGATCAAGGTCACCGGTATCCCCGCGGCTGCGAAGTAAGAGGGACTGAGACATGGCACACAAGAAGGGCGCATCGTCCACCCGGAACGGGCGCGACTCCAATGCCCAGCGGCTCGGCGTGAAGCGCTTCGGCGGTCAGGCCGTCAACGCTGGTGAGATCCTGGTCCGCCAGCGCGGCACCCACTTCCACCCGGGCTCGGGTGTCGGTCGCGGTGGCGACGACACGCTGTTCGCCCTGCAGGCCGGCGCGGTGCAGTTCGGCACCCACCGTGGCCGCAAGGTCGTGAACATCGTTCCGGTCGCCTGATCGGAACTCTTTGCGGAGGCGGACCTCACTTCCCGTACGGGAAGCGGGTCCGCCTTTCGCGTGTTACTAGATAGACATTCAGCACGTAACTCTCTGGAGGCACACCCATGACCACCTTCGTGGACCGCGTCGAGCTGCACGTCGCCGCGGGTAACGGAGGCCACGGCTGCGCCTCCGTTCACCGGGAGAAGTTCAAGCCGCTCGGCGGACCCGACGGCGGCAACGGCGGCCGTGGCGGCGACGTGATCCTGGTCGTCGACCAGGCGATCACCACGCTGCTCGAGTACCACCACTCGCCGCACCGCAAGGCCACCAACGGCCAGCCCGGCGCCGGCGACAACCGCTCCGGCAGGGACGGCCAGGACCTCGTCCTGCCCGTGCCCGACGGCACCGTCGTCCTCGACAAGCAGGGCAACGTCCTCGCCGACCTCGTCGGCCAGGGCACCACCTTCGTCGCCGGCCAGGGCGGCCGCGGCGGCCTCGGCAACGCGGCCCTCTCCTCGGCCCGCCGCAAGGCCCCCGGCTTCGCGCTCCTCGGCGAGCCCGGCGAGTCCGGCGACATCGTCCTGGAGCTCAAGACGGTCGCCGACGTGGCGCTCGTCGGCTACCCGAGCGCGGGCAAGTCCTCGCTCATCTCCGTGCTCTCGGCCGCCAAGCCGAAGATCGCCGACTACCCCTTCACGACGCTCGTCCCGAACCTGGGCGTCGTCACCGCCGGCTCGACCGTCTACACGATCGCCGACGTCCCCGGCCTGATCCCCGGCGCGAGCCAGGGCCGCGGCCTGGGCCTGGAGTTCCTGCGCCACGTCGAGCGCTGCTCCGTCCTCGTCCACGTCCTCGACACCGCGACGCTGGAGTCCGACCGCGACCCCGTCTCCGACCTCGACATCATCGAGGAGGAGCTGAAGCAGTACGGCGGCCTGGAGGACCGGCCCCGGATCGTCGTCCTCAACAAGATCGACATCCCGGACGGCCAGGACCTCGCGGACATGATCCGCCCGGAGCTCGAAGAGCGCGGCTACCAGGTGTTCGAGGTCTCCGCCGTCGCCCGTACGGGCCTCAAGGAGCTCTCCTTCGCCCTCGCCGGCATCGTCGCCGAGGCGCGCGCGGCCAAGCCGGTGGAGGAGGCGACCCGTATCGTCATCCGCCCGAAGGCCGTCGACGACGCCGGCTTCACCGTCACCTACGACGAGGCCGAGGACGTCTACCGGGTGCGCGGTGAGAAGCCCGAGCGCTGGGTCCGCCAGACCGACTTCAACAACGACGAGGCCGTCGGCTACCTCGCCGACCGCCTCAACCGCCTCGGCGTCGAGGACCGCCTCCTCAAGGCCGGCGCCCGCGCCGGCGACGGCGTCGCCATCGGCTCCGACGACAACGCCGTCGTCTTCGACTGGGAACCCTCCATGATGGCCGGCGCCGAGATGCTCGGCCGCCGCGGCGAGGACCACCGTCTCGAAGCCCCGCGCCCCGCCGCCCAGCGCCGCCGCGACCGCGACGCCGCCCGCGACGACTCCCAGCGCGAGTACGACGAGTTCAACCCGTTCTAGCGGGCCCTGTCCGGGCGCTGCGCCGCTCCGCCGGTCGGAGTCCGGCGCGGCCCTTCCGGCGGGTCCGCCCCGGTCCGCCCCGTGGTTTCGGGGGCGGGCCGGGCGGGGGAGGGGCTCCCGTAGGATTCTGGGGTGAGTGAGAGTGCTGCCCCGCAGGTCGCGGACCGTGTGAGTGTCGTCGTCATCGCGTACAACGACGCGGCGTGCGTCGGTGACGCGATCCGGTCCGCCCTGGCGCAGGGGGACGCGGTCGGCGAGGTCGTCGTCGTGGACGACGCGTCCGGGGACGACACGCCCGGGGTGCTCGCCGGTTTCGCGGACGATCCGAGGGTCCGGCCGCTGATCCGTACGGAGAACAGCGGCGGCTGCGGGACGCCCCGCAACGACGGTGTGGCCGCCGCGGTCCACCCGTACGTCCTGTTCCTCGACAGCGACGACCTGCTGGTGCCCGGCGCCGTCGACGGGCTGCTCGCCGTCGCGACCGCGGAGCGCGCGGACGTCGTCGCCGGCGTGTGCGTGCGGCGGGAGCTGCCCGAGGGCCGCGAGACGGTGTGGGCGCCGTCGCTGTACGACGTCTCGCGCGGGGCGACGCTCCCGGGGGCCGTGCTGGAGGGCATCGAGGAGCACCCCGAGTTCGTCCTCGACACGCTGTCCGTCAACAAGCTGTACCGCCGCGACTTCCTCGACGCGCACGCGATCCGCTTCCCCGACGGCGCCTTCCACTACGAGGACTTCGTCTTCAGCGCCCGTGTCCAGGCCGCCGCCCCGCGCCTGGCGGTCACCGACACGCCGGTGTACGTGTGGCACGTGCGGCGCCAGGCCGCGACCCTGTCGATCTCGCTGCGCCGCGCCTCGCTGGCGAACTGGGAGCACCGGATCGCCGCGCACGCCGCCGTCGTCGACGTGTTCCGTGCCGCGGACCGCCCCGCGCTGGCCCTCGCCGCGCAGACGAAGTTCCTCGACTACGACCTCCCCATGTACCTGCGCGAACTGCCGCAGCGGACGGGTTCCTACCGGACCGACTGGTGGAAGGCGACCCGCGCCCACCTGGCCGGCTTCGACGCCGCCGCCGTCGCGGCGGCGCAGGCGCCGTCCCGCTGGCTGCACGCCGCGCTCACGGCCCTCGTCGACACGCCCGAAGGCGGCGAGCTGTCCCGGTTCGTCGAGCTGGCCGCGCCCACGCCCAGGCTGGTCCCTCCGTACCCCCGTGCCGAGGACGGCACCCCGGTGCTGGCCGCCGCCCCCGCCGACGTACCGCTGGACGGTCTCGAAGAGCTGGCGCCGGCCGAGTTGCCGGTCGCCGTGGACGGGGTGGTGGCCGTCGGCGCCACGACCCGGCTGACCCTGACCGTGCACGACCTGTACGGGCGGGTCGGCGCGCTGCGCCCCACCGCCCTGAAGGTGGAGTTCACCGAGCGGGTGTCGGCGGAGGAACTGCCGGTCGAGGCGCCGCTGGTCCCCGCCGCCGGGGGTTGGACCGCCACCGTGCGGGTGCCGACGGCGCGGCTGCTCCGGCCGGGCCGGCTCGCCGCGTGGTCGCTCCACGCCGAGCTGCGGTACGCGGACGGCTCGACCGGGCGTGTCGAGGTGCGGGCCCCGCGGGGCTTCGCGGGACGGCGGGGCGTCGTCGCCGGGCGGCTCGGGCGGCCCCTGCTCGTGCAGGTGGTGGCCTCGGCGCGGCGCGGGCTCGTCCTCCGGCTCGCCGGGGGCGCGGTCGGCGCCCGCCAGGTGCTGTCGGGACGGTTCAAGAGGCTCCTTGCGATGCGGTGAACATCACCGAAGGTGCGGCGGAGCAATTATGGAACAATTCATCCCGCCGGTAGTCTTGCCGGTCGCTGGGTGGCGCTGATCGGACAAGCTGGAGCGGCACCCGACACCACCGAAGCCGACACGCGCCGTGACCCGGGGCGCGGGCAGCGCCGTGGCGAGTCGGCCAGGTGCCGGATTGGCCGCACGCACTTGTGAGAGGACTTGGATGCCGACTAACGACGTCCCTGATGTGAGCGTCGTCATCATCGTCTACAACGATGAGGAACGGCTCCCGCGAGCGGTCCGGTCGGTGCTCGACCAGACCCTGAACAACCTCGAAGTGATCATCGCCGACGACTGCTCGACCGATGGCACCGAGCACGTCGCGCGTTCCCTGGAGGCCTCCGACCCGCGCGTGCGCTACGTGCGCCTGGAGCAGAACAGCGGCGGCTGCAGCGCGCCCCGCAACCGCGGCATCGAGGTCGCGCGCGCCCCGCACGTCATGTTCCTCGACAGCGACGACGAGCTGCCCCGGCACGCCTGCAAGAGCCTGCTCCTCGTCGCCGAGGAGACCGGCGTCGACTTCGTGACCGGCGAGGTGACCCGCCTCTTCGAGGAGACGAACACCACCGGCCTCTGGTACCCGCACCTCTTCACCGAGCGCCGGGTCGTGAACGGCATCGCCGAGCGGCCCGAGTACTTCTTCGACCACCTGTCGACGAACAAGCTCTACCGGACCGCCTTCATCCGGGACAACGCCCTCACCTTCCCCGAGGGCATCCACTACGAGGACCAGCTGTTCTCCGCGCAGGCCTTCTCGCTCGCGGAGTCCTTCGCCGTCGTCCCGTGGTCCGTCTACACCTGGCGCCTCGCGCCGGAGAGCGTCTCCATCTCCTCCAGCCGCCACAAGATCCAGAACGTGGTGGACCGCATCGGCGTCGCCCGGCTGATCGACGCCTGGTTCGAGGAGACCGGCCGCGCGGGCCTGCGCGCCGAGAAGGACTACAAGTTCCTCCGCCACGACTTCCGCCTGTACCTGGGCGACCTGGTCTTCCGCGACCTCGAGTGGATCGCCGAGTTCGCCGACGTGGTCAACCCGTACCTCGACGAGATCGCGGACGAGACCTACGCCCGGCTCTCCCGCGAGGAGCGCGTCTGCATCCACCTGCTGCGCACCGGCCGCCTGGAGGAGCTCCAGGTCGCCGCCCGCCAGCTGGGCCGTCCGCAGCTCGCCCCCCGCTTCGTGACCGAGGTGGGCGAGGTCGCCTACTGGGGTGCCGTCGCCCCCGCCGACGACGCGAGCCGCACCGAGCTGGACATCAGCGAGTGGCACATGGGCCGCCAGGTCCTCACCAGCGGCCGCCTCCGCCACGAGCTGACCTCCGTGAAGATGCGCGGCCCGGTCCTGTGCCTGGAGATCCGCACGTACGACCCGGCGGGTCTGATCACCGACGGCACCGTGGCCTCGATCAAGCTGGCCGCCCACAAGAAGCCGCTGTCCGTGCCGCTGGTCCTCCGCCCCGACGGCGACGGCCAGTACGTGTCCGCGGCCGAGCTCGACCTGCGCAAGGTGCCGGTCGGCAAGGTCGGCGTGGCGACCCGCAGGCACCCGGTCGTCGCCCTGGAGCGCGACGGCGCCCGCCGCACGGACGTCCTGCTGGCCGAGCACGACCAGCCCGACTACCGCGCCACGGTGACGTACCACAAGTTCGGCATCCACTACCTCCGCGTCAGGGCGGAGCAGAAGGGTGCCGGCCGCCTCGAGGTGACCTGGCAGCGGTCGGGCGTCCTCAAGTCGCTCGAACCGCTCGGCCCGTACGCCCGCAAGGCGAAGGCCAAGGTCGGCAAGGTCAAGAAGATCCTCGTCGGCAACGAGGGCAAGGCCACGGCGTACGACGTCGTCTCCAAGCTGCCGCGCAAGCGCAGCCTCGCCGTCTTCGAGGCGATGGAGGGCCGCGGTTACGCGGACAACCCCCGCTACATCTACGAGGAGCTCAAGCGCCGGAACCTCCCGATCGACGTGGTCTGGGCGTACTCCGGAAACCGCACCTCGTTCCCGAAGGGCGTCCCGCTCGTCCGGCGCGGCAGCTTCGCGTACGGTCGCGCGCTCGCCCGGGCCACGTACTGGGTGGACTCCCACAACCTGCCGTACCTGTACCCGAAGCCCAAGGGCACCCGGTACCTGCAGACGTGGCACGGGCAGACGTTCAAGGCGATGGGCTTCGACGTGCCGTCGCTGCGCCAGGCGTCGGCCGCCGAGCAGGAGCAGTTCCGGGCGGGCGTGGCCCGCTGGGACGCGCTGGTCTGCCCGAGCGCCGAGTTCGAGCGGACCTTCGTGCCGGCCTTCGAGGTCTCGGCCGACCTGATCCGCTCCGGCTACCCGCGCAACGACGTGCTGGTGCGCTGGGCCGAGCCGGAGCAGCAGGCCAGGGTGGCCGCCGCCCGCGAGGCCCTGCACATCCCGGCCGACCGCAAGGTGCTGCTCTACGCCCCGACGTTCCGCGACGCGGCGCGCCGCACCGGCCAGTCGGTCCGGGTGGACTTCGAGGAGCTGGCCCCGCACCTGTCCGACGAGTGGGTCGTCGTGGTGCGCACCCACCCGTACGACAACTTCAAGATCGCCCCGGAGCTGGGCCACTTCCTCCGTGACGGGTCCACGTTCGCCGACATCAACGACCTGATGCTGCTGTCGGACGCGGTCCTCACGGACTACTCGTCGCTGATGTTCGACTACGCCAACACCGGCCGTCCGATCCTGCTCTACACGGACGACTACGAGGCCTACCGGGGCGGCGACCGCGGCACGTACTACGACCTCGAAGAGATCGCGCCCGGTCCGATGCTGACGACCACCGAGGACCTCGCGGCCGCCGTGCGGGACCTGGACGGCGTCCAGGAGCGGCACGCGCAGCGGTACGCGCGCTTCCAGGAAATGTTCTGCTCGTACGAGACCGGCCACGCCAGCAAGATGGTGGTCGACGCTTTTTTCGAAGGCGGCACCCATGACTGAGGCCTCCCCTGCCCGTAAGAACGTGTTCTTCGTCGGCATCGACGTCGACTCGATGGGCGGATCCCAGCGGGTGCTGCACACCCTCGCCCAGGGCATGGGGGAGCGCGGTCACCGGGTGGAGCTGATCGGCATCCGTCCGAGCCCCGAGCCCTTCCCGTACAACGCCGAGCGCACCTACCGGCACTCGACGCTCTACCCGGCGCCCGTCGAGCCCAAGTCGCCCGTGCGGACGGTCGGCGACCGGCTCAGCCTGGCGCGCCGCGCCGAGACCCGGCGCGCCCGGGCCGAGCGCGACCACGCGCGCGCGGAGCTGGAGCGGAAGCTCGCCGAGGTGCGGGACGGCTACATCGTCTTCGGCTCGCCGTGGGCGGTGGACTGGACCATGCCGCTGAAGTGGCGGCACCTGAAGGGCATCGGGCAGTACCACGAGTCCTTCGCGCAGGCGAAGCGCAGCGCCAACCTGTCGCTGATCCGGCGTCACTACCCGGAGCTCGAGCAGACGCTGGTGCTCTCCGAGGGCGACGCGGTCGAGTTCGTCAACCAGCGCGTGCCGAACGTGCGGGTCATGCCGAACCCGCTGCCGTTCTACCCGGACGAGAAGGCCCCGCTCGACACCCGCAAGATCGGTGCGGTCGGCCGTCTCGACCCGATCAAGCGGTACGACCGGATGATCGAGGCCTTCGCGCAGGCCCACAAGGGCCGCGAGGGCTGGGAGCTGCACCTCTTCGGCGAGGGTCCGCTGGAGAGCGAGCTGCGGATGACCGCCGCCGACCTCGGCGTCGCCGACCAGGTCGTCTTCCGCGGCACGGCCAAGGACATGGCGTCCGCCTACCGCGAGCTGTCCATCGTCGCGATCAGCAGTGAGCGCGAGGGCCGGCCGATGGCGCTGGCCGAGGCCGCCGCCTGCGGCGTGCCGTGTGTGAGCTTCGACGTCTCCGGCGGTGTCCGGGAACTCGTCGCGGACGGCGTCACGGGCACCCTGGTCCCGCCGGCGGACGTGCCGGCCCTGGCCGCCGCGCTCGGCGAGCTCATGGACGACGGCGCGCTGCGGCAGCGGTACGGCAGCGCCGGGCGCGAGCACGTCGCGCACCTGGCCCTGCCGCACGTGCTCGACCAGTGGGAGTCGACGTTCGAGCAGATCGACCGCTAGAGCCGACCGGAAGCCCCGCCCGCACGCCCGCCGGAAGCCTTTCCGGCCGGGCGTCCGGGCGGGGCTCCCGTGTGTCCGGGGCCTCTTCCGGAGCCCCGGAGGGGCCCGGAGGCTGTGGCTACACTGTCCGAATGACCTGGCTCATCACCGGCGGCGCCGGTTACATCGGTTCCCACGTCGTCAAAGCAATGACCGAGGGCGGCGAGCACGTCGTCGTGGTCGACGACCTCAGCACCGGCAACCCCGCGCGCGTCCCCGAGGGCATCGTCCTGGAGCAGGGCACGGTCCTCGACCGCGAGTTCCTCGACCGCGTGCTGCGCGAGCACCGGATCAAGGGCATCGTCCACCTGGCCGGCAAGAAGCAGGTCGGCGAGTCCGTCGAGAAGCCGCTCTACTACTACCGCGAGAACGTGACGGGCCTCCAGGTCATCCTCGAGGCGGCGGCCGCCGCGGGTGTGAAGAGCTTCCTCTTCTCCTCCTCCGCCTCCGTCTACGGCATGCCCGACGTGGACCTCGTCACCGAGGACACCGAGTGCTTGCCCCTCAGCCCGTACGGCGAGACCAAGCTCGTCGGCGAGTGGATGGCGCGTGCCACCGGCCGGGCGAACGGCCTGTCCACCGCCTGCCTGCGGTACTTCAACGTGGCGGGCGCCGCGGCCCCCGAGCTCGCCGACACCGGTGTCTTCAACCTGGTGCCGATGGTCTTCGAGCGCCTCGACGCCGGCGAGTCCCCGCGCATCTTCGGTGACGACTACCCGACGCCGGACGGCACCTGCATCCGCGACTACATCCACGTCGCCGACATCGCGGACGCGCACCTGGCCGCCGCCCGCGCGCTCGTCGCGGCGGGCGAGGCCGGCGAGACCGCCACGCTGACCCTGAACATCGGGCGCGGCGAGGGCGTGTCGGTGCGCGAGATGGTGAACCTCATCAACGAGATCACCGGCCACAGCGTCGAGCCGCTGGTCACCCCGCGCCGCCCGGGCGACCCGGCGCGCGTGGTCGCCTCGGCGGAGCGCATCGAGTCGGAGCTGGGCTGGAAGGCGCAGTACGACGTCCGCTCCATGATCACCTCCGCCTGGGAGGGCTGGGGCGCGAACCGCGCGGCCCGCGCCGCCGGCTGACGCCGCCGGTCCACACGCGAAGGCGGGGTGCCCCCGAAAGGGCACCCCGCCTTCGCGTGCCCGCTGGGGGCTAGGGCGTCCTGGGCGTGTCCGGCGGCCGGTGGATGCGGTCCACGCCGTAGTACGTGGCGGTGCAGCGCGCCGCCCAGTCCCGCTGGTACGAGGAGGCGAACAGGGGTTCGCTGAGGCCGCCGATGAGGAGCGGGCGGTAGGCGACGTCCCGGGCGCCCGCCGCCGCCTCGGCGCGGATCCGGGCGTTCTGCTGGTCCCAGGCGACGCTCCGCACCACCGTGGCCGTGGTCAGCCCGTACACCGGCTGCACCAGGGCGGCCGCGGCGCCGAGGGAGACGGCGCCCGCCGCGACCAGCGCGGCCGCCCGTCCGGCGGGGCGCGGGACGGGGGCCAGGAGGCGCCGGCCGAGCAGGTACCCGCCCCACGTGCCGTACGCGCAGAGGGCGAGCAGCAGCGGGAACAGGAAGCTCGTCCAGGTGCGGCCGTAGGCCCAGCCGGTGTCGCCGTAGCCGCTGCGCAGCCCGTGGACGACGGCCAGGCTCGCGAGGGCGATCAGCGGGACCGGCAGGAGCGCCACGACGCGCAGGAGCCGGCGCGGGGGGAGGCCGGCGGGGCGGTCGCGGCCGCCGGTCCGGTCCCGCTCGGGCCGGACGGCGACCAGGGCCAGGCCGAGGAGCACGCCGACGGCGACGGCTCCCGCGTACGCCCCCTGGCCGCCGATCGTCTGCCAGACGCGCCACCAGTCGTGGAACGTCTCGCCGATCTGCGCCGTCGACAGCGGCTCCTGGGGGTGCTGCGCGCGCCGCCACCGGGCGCCGGGCGAGGTGTACAGGAGGGTGAGGCCGGTGGCGAGCCCGAGGCAGGCCGCCGCGCACCAGGTGGAGACGTACCGGTCCCTGGCCCAGCCGAGCCGGGGCAGGCAGAGGACGCCGGTGGTGGCGGCGAGCAGCCCGGCCACCAGGGTGAACGGTTCGCTGAGCATGCCGAGCGCCACCCCGGTCACCAGCGCGGATCCCACCGCCGCGCCCCGGGCCCACCGCGGCCCGCCGTGCGCGGCCCGGGCGGCGGCGAGCACGGCCCACAGGCCGATCACGCTCGGCAGGGTGTGGGAGATGGTCGCCGGCGCCCACAGCAGCACCTGGTACGAGCGGGTGCCGGCGAAGAACAGCAGTGCCGGGAGGAGCGCCGCGGCGGCCACGAGCGGCGCGGCGGGCGGCCGGGGGAGGCCCAGGGCGCGCAGGGCGGCGCGGCCGAGGAAGAACAGGCCGCCGCCGAGCGCGACCACGAGGACGGCGGGCAGCAGCTTCGGTCCCCGCATGTCGTCGGAGTAGAGGAGGCCGGTCAGGAAGGCGTTGGTGACGCGCCCGTTCTGGGTGCTGTAGAAGTCGGCGGTGATCCCCAGGACGCCCATGTCCCGGGTCTTCCAGAGGGCGCACCAGTCGTCCGAGGTGGGGCGCACGTAGAGGCCGAGGAAGGCCCCCACCGCGAGCAGGGCCGCCGCGCCGGCGGCGACCACGAGGGCGACCCCGGACGACGCCCGGCGGAGGCCGTCCCCGTCGGCGTCCGCTCCGTCCTCCCGCACCCGCGCGTCACCGTGCTCCGAGATGGTGGTCCTGCTCAACGGTCATCGCTCCAGCCGTCCACGGTCCGTGGCGCGTCGCCCTAATGGGTGATGAATGGGTAAAAATGCCACGTATATCAATATCTTCCCCGCATGCTTTGCTGCATGGACGACATGCCGACCGGGGGCGGTCACTCGGGCGACGCCAGGTCGTCACCGCCGCTCCGTACCGTGGCCGAGCTGCTCGTAGGAGAGCTCGGTGGCGGTCCGTCAGGACGTACTCTCGCCCATTCCTCTGGAGTGACCGTTCCATGACCAGGCTTTCCGTCGTCGTCCCCTGCTACAACGAGGAGGACGTCGTCGAGCGGTTCGACGCCCGTATGCGACAGGTGCTCGACACCCTCCCGGTGGGTTACGAGATCTGCTACGTGGACGACGGCAGCTCCGACGGAACGCTGGGCAAGCTGCGAGAGATCGCCGCACGGCACCCGCACCGCACCCAGTACGCCTCCTTCAGCCGCAACTTCGGCAAGGAGGCCGCCATGCTCGCGGGCCTGCGCAAATCCGCCGGCGACGCCGTGGTGATCATGGACGCCGACCTCCAGCACCCGCCCGAGCTGCTCGCCCGGATGCTCGACCTCTACCACCAGGGCCACGACCAGGTCATGGCCCGGCGCACCCGCGAGGGCGACAAGAAACTCCGCTCGGCACTCAGCCGCGTGTACTACCGGGCCGTCAACCGCTGGGTGGACGTGGAACTCACCGACGGCGTCGGGGACTTCCGGCTGCTCTCCCGCCCCGCCGTCGACGCCCTGCTCTCGCTGCCCGAGTACAACCGCTTCTCCAAGGGACTCTTCTCCTGGATCGGCTTCGACACCGTCACCTTCGACTACCAGAACGCCGCACGCGAGGGCGGCGAGACGAAGTGGAAGTTCAGCTCCCTGGTCAACTACGGCATGGACGGGCTGATCTCCTTCAACAACCGGCCCCTGCGCATCGCCCTCTGGCTCGGGATGACGCTCAGCGGCCTCGCCGTCCTCTACGCCGTCTGGGTGACCGCGGCCGCCCTCACCCAGGGCGTCACCGCCCCCGGGTACGTCACCCTGGTGGCGATCATCGTGGGGCTCGGCGGCGTGCAGATGGTGATGCTGGGACTGATCGGCGAATACATCGGCCGCATCTACTACGAGACCAAGCGGCGCCCGCACTTCCTCGTCAAGGAGACCCACCGCTCCTTCGGCCGCGCGGCCGCCGAGCGCGCCGCCGCCGAACGCATCCGCGTCGTGACCGCCGACCGGGAGCGCTGATGACCCCGGTCCGGGGGAGCGGTTCGCGTCCGGAGGCCGGTGCGGGCCCGGAGGCCGGTGCGCGTCCGGAGGCCTCCCCACGGCGGGAGCGGCTCGCGCAGATACTCCGCTTCGCCCTCGTCGGCGGGGTCAACACCGGCACGTTCTTCGGGTGCTACCTGCTCCTCCACCCGTGGATGCCGTACTTCGCCGCGTACTCCCTCGCCTTCCTCCTCAGCATGATCGGCTCCTTCTTCCTCAACACCTACTTCACCTACCGCACCCGGCCGACCTGGAAGAAGTTCGCCCTCTTCCCCCTCACCAACGTCACCAACTACCTGGTGCAGAGCGTCGGTCTCTACGCGCTCGTCACCTGGGCCGGGATGGACGACCGGATCGCGCCACTCGTCGCCGCCGTCGTCGCGATCCCCTTCACCTACCTCGTCTCCCGGCGGATCCTGGTCCCCCGGAACGCCCGGCAGAACCCTGCCGCGCCCGGTCCAGAGAGCGAAACGGACGAGCGGCGGCCCTCCCGGCTCGCGTAGATTGCCTGGCAGCCGCGGCGGGGAGCACGCGGCCGTGGACAGCCGGGTGAGGCCGTGGGGCCGAGTGAGGACGACGCAGGTGACGACGCAGGTGACGGGACAGACGGACGTGACGAGGCAGTACGTGACGGAGGCCCGCAGGATCGTCGTCAAGGTCGGCTCCTCCTCCCTCACCACCGCCTCCGGGGGCCTCGACGCCGACCGCGTCGACGCCCTCGTCGACGTCCTGGCCAAGGTCCGCAGCGGCGGCGAGAAGGAAATCGTCCTCGTCTCCTCCGGCGCCATCGCCGCCGGCCTCGCCCCCCTCGGCCTCACCCGCCGCCCCAAGGACCTCGCCCGCCAGCAGGCCGCGGCCAGCGTCGGCCAGGGCCTCCTCGTCGCCCGCTACACCGCCTCCTTCGCCCGCTACGGCGTCCGCGTCGGCCAGGTCCTCCTCACCACCGACGACACCAGCCGCCGCGCGCACTACCGCAACGCGTACCGGACCCTCGACCAGCTCCTCGCGATGGGCGCGCTCCCCGTCGTCAACGAGAACGACACCGTCGCCACCGACGAGATCCGCTTCGGCGACAACGACCGGCTCGCCGCCCTCGTCGCCCACCTCGTCCGCGCCGACCTGCTCGTCCTCCTCTCCGACGTCGACGGGCTGTACGACGGAGACCCGTCCAAGCCCGGCACGTCGAGGATCGCGCAGGTCACCGGCCCCGAGTCGATCGCCCATGTCGAGATCGGCTCGGCCGGCAAGGCGGGCGTCGGCACCGGCGGCATGGTCACCAAGGTCGAGGCCGCCCGCATCGCCGCCGCCGCCGGCACCCCCGTCGTCCTCACCTCCGCGAGCCGCGCCGCCGACGCCCTCGCCGGCCGCGACACCGGCACGTACTTCCACTCCACCGGCCGACGCTCCGCCGACCGGCTCCTCTGGCTGGCCCACGCCTCCACCCCGCAGGGCTCCGTGACCCTCGACGACGGAGCCGTACGCGCCGTGGTCGAGGGCAAGAAGTCCCTGCTCGCGGCCGGTGTCGCGGCCGTCGAAGGCGAATTCGTGGCCGGCGACCCCGTCGAGCTGCGCGACGCCGCCGGCCGCGCCGTCGCCCGCGGCCTCGTCAACTTCGACGCCAAGGAACTCCCCCGCATGCTCGGCCGGTCCACCCGCGAGCTGGCCGCGGAGCTCGGACCCGAGTACGAACGCGAGGTCGTGCACCGCGACGACCTGGTCGTCATCGGCTGACCGCGCCACACCCGGTTGACCGCCCCCGCCGAAACGGCTGAAAGTCTGGCCATCCGGAAGGGACCTTTACCAAAACCGCCCCATGTGCCGCCTCGGGCTGGTCAACTTTGTCTCGGGGGTAAGACCAAGGCGGGGTACAGCACCACACGCATCACACAGGAGGCCGCCGGTGAGACGAGCGCGCCCAGGGGCACCGCCCCGCGGGACTGCCGAACGTGCCCTGACCAGTGTCGAGGCCGGAGCCGACTTCGACGAGGCACGGGACAGGTCGACCGACAGGAAGACCGAGACCACCACCGAGACACGTGAGTCGCGCGAGACGCGTGAGGCACGAGCCAAGGAACAGCCCGAGTCCAAGCTCTGGCACATCACCCTCAGCGTCTCCGGTGTGGAGTCGCCCCTGAAGGAGGTCCGGCGCGGGCTCGAACAGCTCGCCCACGACCACCCCTTCCTGCTGACCAGCCGCTACGCCAACGACCACGCCGAGATCCGGTACTGGGAGGAGGCCCGCGACCTGCACGACGCCGCGGCCGTCGCCCTGCGCCTCTGGGGCGAGCACCGGCAGACCGCCAAGCTGCCCCCCTGGGAGATCGTCGGCCTGGAGGTCATCGACCGCGAGACCTACCACCAGCGGATCGCGGAGGGCTACGGCCCGCCGCCGGCCGCCCCGGTCGGCGTCCACCCCTACTGAGCACCAGGGGCCCGGCACCGGGTGCCCGAGGCAGGGCGCCGGGCACCGGAGGCAGGGCGCCGGGCGCCGGGGACACGGCCCGGGAACCGGGCCCGTCCCCCTGCCGGGGTACGTCTCGGAGTGCGGGATACGTGAGGGATGTCCGCAGGAGGGCAAGTACCCTGCGGGCATGACCTCGCTCACGCCCCTCGACAACCTCTCCCCGGTCGCCCGGGCCGCCTACCGGGCCCGTGGCGCCGCCGCCGAAATCGCGCCACTCCCGCGTGCGGCCAAGGACGACGCCCTGCTGGCGATCGCGGACGCCCTCGAAGTCCGCGCCGCCGAGATCGTCGAGGCCAACGCCGAGGACATCGCCAAGGCCCGCGAAGCCGGGACCAGCGAGGCCATCATCGACCGGCTCACCCTCACGCCGGAGCGCGTCCGGGCCATCGCCGCCGACGTCCGCGACGTCGCCGCGCTGCCCGACCCCGTCGGCGAGGTCGTCCGCGGTTCGACCCTCCCCAACGGCATCGACCTGCGCCAGGTCCGCGTCCCGCTCGGCGTCGTCGGCATCATCTACGAGGCCCGGCCCAACGTCACCGTCGACGCCGCCGCCCTCTGCCTCAAGTCCGGCAACGCCGTCCTGCTCCGCGGCTCCTCCTCCGCGTACGCCTCCAACACCGCCCTGGTGACCGTCCTGCGCGACGCCGTCGGCGGCGCCGGACTGCCCGCCGACGCCATCCAGCTCGTCCCCGGCGAGTCCCGCGAGTCGGTCCGCGAGCTGATGCGCGCCCGCGGCCTCGTCGACGTGCTCATCCCGCGCGGCGGCGCCTCCCTCATCAGGACCGTCGTCGAGGAGTCCACCGTCCCGGTCATCGAGACCGGCACCGGCAACTGCCACGTCTACGTCGACGCCCAGACGGACCTCGACATGGCCGTCGACATCCTGATCAACTCCAAGGCCTCCCGGGTCAGCGTCTGCAACGCCGCCGAGACCCTCCTCGTCCACCGGGACGTCGCCGAGGCCTTCCTGCCCAAGGCCCTCGCCGCCCTCGCCGAGGCCGGCGTCACCGTCCACGCCGACGAGCGCGTCCTCGCCCTCTCCCAGGGCTCCAAGGCCACCGTCGTACCGGCCACCGCCGAGGACTGGGAGACCGAGTACCTCTCGTACGACATCGCCGCCGCGGTCGTCGACTCCCTCGACAAGGCCGTGGAGCACATCCGTATGTGGTCGTCCGGTCACACCGAGGCGATCGTCACCACCTCGCAGGCCGCGGCCCGCCGCTTCACCCAGCTGGTCGACTCGACCACGGTCGCCGTGAACGCCTCCACCCGGTTCACGGACGGCGGACAGTTCGGCTTCGGCGCCGAGATCGGCATCTCCACCCAGAAGCTGCACGCCAGGGGCCCCATGGGCCTTCCCGAGCTGACCTCGACCAAGTACATCGTCACCGGCGACGGCCACGTGCGGTAACACCTCCTTTCGGTACGGGCAGGGAGGGTTCGCACTCTCCCTGCCCAAAACCACCTCGCGGGTCTACTCTGAATCCGTGCCGGACGACGTGGGGGGCAGGCCGTTCCAGGACGGCGGGGACCCCGAGGACCGTGTCGACCGCGGAGGCGCCGACGAGGTCTACGCCCCCGTGGTGTTCGACGAGGAGTTCGTACGGGCCGCCACCGTCCACGAGCCGACGGCGGTGGAACGGCTCCTCGCCGCGGCCCAGGCCCGTGCGGAGGCCGAGGCCGCCCGCGCCCGCGCCGGGATCGGGGCGGTCGACGACGACCCGTACGAGGACGGCCGCGACCCCCTGGGCCTCACCTACGAGCCCGACGACGTCGGCGACGACGCCAGCCCCTACGGGCGCCACGGCGGCGCCCTGCGCCCCTACCGGGGCAGCGCGCGCTGGCACCGCCCGGTGGCCTGGATCCTCGCCCTCGTCATGGGCATCGGCATGGTCGCCCTCGCCTTCAGCGCCGTCTACCGCGGCGCCGCCGCCAATCGCGACGACCAGGTCCCGCCGCCCGCCACCACCGGCGTCGACACGCCGAAGCCGCTCCCCGCTCCGCCCGCGGCCGTCGCGCCCGCGCTCCGGTCCGCCGTACCCGAATAGCGGCCGCCGCCCGGTCCCCCGCCGCCCGGTCTCCCCGCCGCCCGTACACCCCGACGGCGGAATTCTTCCGAACTTGTCGTGTACCTGGGCGTTTACCGAAGCCCCCGCAGACCTACCCTGAAGGTATGGCAGGGCGTGGCGACCCGCCTGAGGGGACACCCGAGGGGTTCCCCGGCGGTGGTGAGGACGAGTACCGATCCGTCGTCTTCGACGAGGCGTTCGTCCGTGCTGCCCGCCTCCAGGAGTTCTCGGCCCAGGAACGGATGGGCGAGCACGCCCGGGCCGTCCGCAGCCGCCCCTCCGCCTGGGAGGGCCGCACCGGCTCCCGCCAGGCGGTCCTGCTCGTCCTGCTGATCCTCCTCGCCTTCGGCACCGCCATCTACCTGGGCGTCCGCAACCCGTACCAGCCTCCCGTCGACCAGCGGGCCGAACCGCTGCGGACCACGGTGGTCCCGCTCGCCCCCCGGGACACCGTCCCCGGCGGCGAGCCCGCGCGACTCTTCGCGCACAGCCCGGCCGCCGAGTACCGCACCGGGGCCGCCGGCATCAACCTGCCCGTCGCCGGGCGCACCTCCCACTTCGCCGAGAGCCAGGTCGTCGCCGCCCTCGGCATCGCCAAGGAGTACCTGGTGGCCTCCTCCCTGGAGCCCGACGTCCTGTCCGGGGAGACCGTCCGGCCCGCCCGGCTGCTGCTCGATCCGGACCAGCTGGAGCAGTTCGACCGGAGCGTCGAGTCACCGGCCGACGACGGCCGCCACGCCCTCGCCGGCTGGCTCGTCCGCTTCGACCCCGAGCGGGTCGTCCTCGCCGATCCCGCCACCCGCGTGCAGGGCACCCTGCGCTTCGAGGAGACCGGCCCCGACACCCTGGACGTCACCGCGGACCACACGTACACCTACGCGCTGCGCCCGGCCGCCCACGGCGCGGGACCGGTCGCCGCGGCGTCCCTCTTCACGGTCCACCGCCAGGTGCACTTCCGCTTCGACCGCGACGACCTGCGCATGCACCGGGCCGAGCTGCTGACCAGCACCGTGGAGGCCGGTCCGCAGGCGTGCGGCGCCGACACCACCGGCTCGCTGAAGCCGCTCCTCGCCGGAGCCCGGGGCTCCGACACGGGCGGCGGCCCGGCGGTCACCGACCCGTACGCCACGGGTCGGCCCGCCGCACCCTCGCTGTGCGGAGCCCTCGCGCCGGGCGCTCAGCCCTCGCTCTGACCGTCCGGGGCGCCGCCCGCCCCGTCCTTCCCGGCGTCCGGCTTCTGGGGCCCCTGACCCGAACCGAAGCGGCTGCGCAGCCGGCCGCCCAGGTCGCCCGCCAGGTCACCGGCACCGCCGGCTATGTCCCCGACCAGCTTCAGCAGCGGATCCTTGCTGGTCCGCACCGTGTCGGCGTAGTGCCCGGCCGACTCCCGGAAGGAGTCCGTGACCGAGGTGTCCTTGTCCTCCGAGCGCTTCGGGTAGTGCCCGTCCATGATCCGCTGGTAGTCGCGGTTCTCCGACCACTTCTTCAGCTCCGCCGCCCGGACGGTGGTGAAGGGGTGCGAGCGCGGCAGCACGTTGAGGATCTTCAGGACCGAGTCCCGCAGGTCCCCGGACTTCTCGTACTCGTCGGCCTGGGCGAGGAACGCGTCCACGTTCATCTCGTGCAGGTGGTTGCCGCCGGCGATCTTCATCAGGCCGCGCATCGACGCCTGGACGTCCTGCCCGACCAGCAGGCCGGCCCGGTCCGCGGAGAGCTCCGACTTGCGGAACCACTCGCGCAGCGCCGTCACGATGGCCATGATCGCCACGTTCCCCAGCGGGATCCAGGCGACCTTGAGGGCGAGGCCCGTGAGGAAGAGCAGGATCGTGCGGTAGACCGCGTGGCCGGAGAGGGCGTGGCCCACCTCGTGGCCGACGACCGCCCGCATCTCCTCCTCGTCGAGGAGCTCCACCAGGCCGGTGGTGACGACGATGATCGGCTCGTCCAGGCCGATGCACATCGCGTTGGGCTTCGGGTCCTGCGCCACGTACATCGGCGGGACCTTCTCCAGGTCCAGGATGTAACAGGCGTCCCGCAGCATGTCGTTGAGATGGCTGAACTGCGCGTCGCTCACCCGGACGGAGTCCGAGAGGAAGAGGAGACGCAGGCTGCGCTCGGGCAGCAGGCCGCTGAGCGCCTTGAAGACCGTGTCGAAGCCGCTGAGCTTCCGCAGGGCCACCAGGGCCGATCGGTCCGCCGGATGTTCGTAGGCCCGCGAGGAGATGCCCGGGAACCGCTTCCGCTGCCTGCTCGGCACGTTCCCCTGGTCGTTCTCGGTCATGGATGCCCCCTGTTCGTACGAGTCGGTGCTCGTCCCCCTGACTGAACCCAGCGTAGGGGCTGGCGTTACCGTGTGCCGGGGCCTGTGGATAACTCGGGCACCGAGGACGACCTGGGAGCACGACCGACATGCCGGACACCGCAGACGCCGCCGCCCTGCTCGCGGAAGCCGCCGCACAAGGGCCGGGCAGCACGATCCGGATCGTGCTGATCGTCTCGCTCGTGGGCGGCGCTCTGCTCGCCTGGTTCCTGCTGCGCGGGTACCGAAGCGACGACGCGGACACCGCCGACGCGGTCGGCGGACCGGCGAGCCGCACGGACGGCGGCACCGACCGCGACGCCAACGCCTGAGTCGGCGTGAGCGCGTCGGGACGGCCCGCATACGATGTGCGCGAAGTCTCCGCTCCCATCCCCGATCGATAGGTCTGCCGAAGATGAGCCTCCACAGCACCGCTGTCAACCTGGTCACCCTTGCCGAGGGCGCCGAGCACGGCGGCGGCAACCACGACAGCCTCAACCCGTACCTCACCGGCTTCGGCGCCCTCGGCGCCCTGCTCCTGCTGCTGTGGATCACCACCCGCTTCAACCGCGACCGCTGATCAGGCGACCTCTGATCAGGCGCCCGCCGCCGTGCCAGTAGGCTCTGCACGCATGGGAGAGCAGGAAGTGCCTACTGGCGGGCGTGGCAAGCGCCGAGTCGGCGTGATGGGCGGAACCTTCGACCCGATCCACCACGGACACCTGGTGGCGGCGAGCGAGGTGGCCGCCCTGTTCCACCTGGACGAGGTGGTGTTCGTACCGACCGGGGAGCCGTGGCAGAAGAGCCACAAGGTGGTCTCCGCGGCCGAGGACCGGTACCTGATGACCGTCATCGCCACGGCGTCCAACCCGCAGTTCTCGGTCAGCCGCATCGACATCGACCGCGGCGGCGCGACGTACACCATCGACACCCTGAGGGACCTGCGCTCTCTCAACAGCGACTCGGACCTCTTCTTCATCACCGGAGCCGACGCGCTGTCGCAGATCCTCACCTGGCGCGACGCCGAGGAGCTCTTCTCACTCGCCCACTTCATCGGCGTCACCCGGCCGGGTCACGACCTCACCGACGACGGACTGCCCAAGGGCGGCGTCTCGCTGGTCGAGGTCCCCGCGCTGGCCATCTCCTCCACCGACTGCCGGGCGAGGGTCGCGCAGGGCGATCCCGTCTGGTACCTGGTTCCGGACGGCGTGGTGCGCTACATCGACAAACGCCAGCTGTACCGCGGCGAGTGAGCTTCGGGGAGGGGCACCGGTGAACGACCAGCAGCATCCGTACGACCCGTACTATCCGCAGCAGCCGCAGATCATCGGCTACGACGAGTACGGGCAGCCGGTGTACCAGCAGCCCGCTCAGCACTACGACCCGTACGCCGGTCAACAGCAGCAGCACCAGCCCCAGCAAGACCAGCAGGCGTACGGCTACGACCCGTACGCCCAGCAGCCGCAGGCGCAGCAGGCCCAGGCCCAGCAGCCGCAGTACGACCCCTACGGGCAGCAGGGCTACGCCTACCCGCAGGCCTACGACACCGGGCAGCAGTGGGCCGCCCAGGCCGAGCCGGCCCCGGCACAGGCCGCCCCGGCCGCCCCCGCGCCGTCCGCCCCGCCGGCCGCGCCCGTCGCGGCCCCGGCCGGCGTGCCCGGCCAGCGGCCCGCCCCCGAGCGCCCCGCCCCGCCACGGCAGGCCGACGACGACCGGGAGTACCGCACCGAGCAGTTCTCCTTCATCGAGGAGCCCGACGAGGACTCCGAGGACGTCATCGACTGGCTCAAGTTCACCGAGAGCCGCTCCGAGCGGCGCGAGGAGGCCAGGCGCCGGGGCCGCAACCGGATCACCGCGCTCGTCGTCGTCCTCGTGCTCGCCGCAGTGGGCGGCGTCGGCTACCTCTGGTCCGCCGGCCTGCTCCCCGGCACGTCCGCCCCGGAGCAGAAGGGGAACACCGCGACCGGTCCGCAGAAGCGCGACACGATCGTCGTCCACCTCCACGACCTCAAGAGCGGCAGCACCTCCACCGCCCTCCTGGTGGACAACACGACCACCCGCCAGGGCACCACGATCCTGCTCCCCAACTCCGTCGTCGTCGCCGACGGCGAGGGCGGCGCGACCACCCTCGGCAAGTCGGTCGAGGACGACGGCTCCGGCGGCACCCGGGAGTCGATCGACAACCTCCTCGGGACGAAGATCACCGGCACCTGGCGCCTGGACACCCCGTACCTCGAGAACCTCGTCGAGGCCGTCAGCAGCATCGAGACGGACACCGACACGGACGTGCCGGACCCGAAGAAGGGCGCCGAGCCGCTCGTCAGGAAGGGCGAGAAGCAGACCCTGAACGGCCGCGCCGCCGTCGCCTACGCCACCTACCGGGCGCCCGGCGAGGCCGAGGCCAAGCAGCTCCAGCGCTTCGGCCAGGTCATGTACGGGGTGCTGCGCAAGATCTCCTCCGACCCCGAGGTCGCCACGGTCACCGTCGAGACCCTCCAGCAGATCCTCGACCCCTCGCTCCCCGAGAAGGACCTCGCCGCCTCCCTCGCCAAGCTCGCCGAGCACGCCAAGATCGGCGACCACAAGACCGCCCTGCTTCCGGTCGGTCAGGACGGCACGCTGACCGAGGGCGCGAGCGACAGTGTGGTGAAGGACATCCTCGGCGGAAAGGTCACCGCCCCCGAGGCGGGCGACGTGCCCCGCGTCTCGGTGCGGGACGGCTCCGGCAAGAAGGCCACCGAGGCCGCCCGGGTCGTCCTGATCAACGGCGGCTACGCCTTCGTGGGCGGCAGCACCGGGAACACCCAGGCGAAGTCGCAGGTCGTCTACGGTGACGACGCGCAGAAGCCGACGGCGGTCGAGGTGGCCAAGACGCTCGGTCTGCCGGCCGGCAGCGTCACCAAGGGCAAGCCGGTGGGAGCGGCCGTGGTCACCGTGATCCTCGGCCAGGACTACAAGGTCCCGGGAGCCTCGTAGCGGCGCTCCGGAAAACGTTGGCGGGGCCGTCGGCGGTCCGTGAGACCCTGGAGGGGTACTGGACCGCCGACGAAAGCCTGCTTGTGACCGCAACGGACCGTTCCATCGAGCTCGTCAACGCCGCCGCCCAGGCGGCCGCCGACCGGCTCGCGCACGACATCATCGCGTACGACGTCAGCGACGTGCTGTCGATCACCGACGCCTTCCTGCTCGCCTCCGCGCCCAACGACCGCCAGGTCAAGTCGATCGTCGACGAGATCGAGGAGCGCCTGAACAAGGACCTCGGCGCCAAGCCGGTCCGCCGCGAGGGCGACCGGGACGCGCGCTGGATCCTGCTGGACTACGTCGACATCGTCATCCACGTCCAGCACAGCGAGGAGCGCGTCTTCTACGCCCTGGAGCGGCTGTGGAAGGACTGCCCCGAGCTGCCGCTGCCCGAGGACGCGCAGAAGACCCGGGGCAAGGGCGCCGAGCACGCCGCCCTGACCGGTGTCGACCTCTCCGAGCACGCCGCCGGTCTGCCCGACGAGGTGGACGGTGAGCTGAGCTGAGCACCACCAAGGGCGGCAGCGGCCGCCGCATCGTGCTCTGGCGCCACGGCCAGACCTCCTGGAACCTGGAGCGCCGCTTCCAGGGCTCGACCGACATCGAGCTGACGGAGGCCGGCGTCGCCCAGGCGCGCCGTGCCGCCCGGCTGCTGGCCGCGCTGAAGCCGGACGCCATCCTGGCCTCCGACCTGAAGCGGGCGGCGGCCACCGCCGCCGAGCTCGCCGCCCTGACCGGCCACACCGTCGTCCACGACTCCGCGCTGCGCGAGACGTACGCGGGGGAGTGGCAGGGGCTGACCCACCACGAGATCGTCGCGCGGTACGGCGAGCAGTACGCCGCCTGGAAGCGCGGCGAGCCCGTCCGCCGGGGCGGCGGCGAGCTGGAGACCGAGGTGGCCGACCGGGCCGCTCCGATGGTCCTGGCGCACGCGGACAAGCTGCCCGAGGACGGCACCCTCGTCGTGGTCAGCCACGGCGGCACGATCCGCACCACCATCGGTCGGCTCCTGGGTCTGGAGGCCCGGCACTGGGAGAGCTTGGGCGGCCTCTCCAACTGCTGCTGGTCCGTCCTCGGCGAGGGCGTGCGCGGGTGGCGCCTGACGGAGCACAACGCCGGCACGCTGCCCGAGCCGGTCCTCGGCGACGACGACTGACGCCGGAGGCCTGCCTGTCGGACCCGGATTTCACTTTCCGGCAGGTCACAGGCTAGAGTTCTTCTTGTTCGCAGCGCAGAGCGCAGAGAACGGAAGAACACAAGGGGCTATAGCTCAGTTGGTAGAGCGCCTGCATGGCATGCAGGAGGTCAGGAGTTCAATTCTCCTTAGCTCCACAGTTACCGGATCCCGTCCCCGCAAGGGGGCGGGATTCGTCGTTGTGATCTCTTGCCGTCCTGTCGCCCCGATGTGACGTCCCCTCGCAGGCGTGACCCCACGCCGTCACGGCTCCTCGCGCAGGGACTCGATCCCGAGGCGGCTCTCCTCGTCGTTCGGCGTGTAGACGACGATCCGGCACTCCGGCATCCCGTTGACGGAGAGGGAGACCGAGGTCAACCGGACCTCGCCCACCCGCTCGTGACGGAAGGTCTTCACCCGGGTCCCCGGCGGCACCACGTCGCCGCTACGCCAGAGCCGGGCGAACTCCGGACTGGCGTCCCCGAGGCGCCGTACGAACTCCTCCCAGGCGGGCTCGCCCACATGGCGTCCGTACGCGCCGCGCAGCTGGGCCACCATCAGCGGCAGCTCCCGCGTCCGGTCGACGACGGGACACCGGGGGCCCGGCACGCTGAAGAGCGCCCACAGCACGTTGCGTATGCCGAACGGGCCGGTGTCCAGGCCCTGCCCGCCCTGCATCAGGAGCCGCTCGTACCTCACGTTGGTCGCGAGCACGTCGTACCGCGCGTTGTAGAGCACGGCGGGGTGCGGGTCCAGGGCGTCGAGGATGCCCTGGATCTCCGGGCTGACCACCTCGGAGGCCGCGGGGGGCCGGTCCGGGGCGTAGGGGACCTCGGCCAGGTGGTAGAGGTGCTCGCGCTCGGGCCGGTCGAGCCGCAGCGTGCGGGCGACCGCGTCGAGGACCTGCGCGGAGGCGTTGATGGGCCGGCCCTGTTCCAGCCAGGTGTACCAGGTGACGCCGACCCCGGAGAGGTGCGCGACCTCCTCGCGGCGCAGCCCCGGCGTGCGGCGGCGCAGGCCTGGTGGCATGCCCACGTCCTCGGGTGTCACCCTGGCGCGGCGGCTGCGCAGGAACGCGGCCAGTTCCGGCCGTCGGCGCCGCTGTGTCGGTGCTGCTGCCACAATCGTCACACCCCCATGGTCGAGTCCCCGTGCCGCCGCTGCCAGGTGCTGTCAGTACCAGCATCAGCGGGCTCTCGTTACCCGTACCGGATCGCCGTCACGCTCGTCGCATGACCCCGACCACGACACGTCCCGTACTCAGTAAAGACCGTGGCACCGACAACCGCCCCGGAGTACTGCTCGGCGTGGTGCTCGCCGCCCAGTTCATGGCGCTCCTCGACGTTTTCATCGTCAACGTCGCCGCCCCCACCATCCGTACCGAACTCGCCGCTTCCGGAGCCGCGCTCCAGCTCGTCATCGCCGGATACACCATCGCCTACGCGGTGTTGCTGATCACCGGAGCCCGCCTGGGCGATCTGCTGGGGCACCGGCGCATGTACCTCGGCGGCCTCGCCCTCTTCACCGCCGCCTCCCTCGCCTGCGGACTCGCGGCGGGAACCGGCCAGTTGATCGCCTTCCGGCTCGTGCAGGGCGCGGGATCGGCCCTGATGATCCCGCAGGTGCTGAGCCTCATCCAGCGCAACTTCACCGGCGAGCACCGGGTCCGCGCGCTCAGCGCCTACTCCGCGGTCCTGGCCACCGGCGCCGCCGCCGGCCAGGTCGTCGGCGGCATCCTGGTGAGCGCCGACCTCTTCGGCGCCGGCTGGCGGCCGGTCTTCCTCGTCAACGTCCCGATCGGGCTCGTCCTGCTCGTCCTCGGCGCCAGGTTCCTGCCCCGGGACGCCCGCGGCGTGCCCACGCGTGCGCGTGGCCTCGACCTGCCGGGCCTGCTCCTGCTCGCGGCCGCCGTGTCCCTCCTGACCGTCCCCCTGGTCCTCGGCCAGGAGCAGGACTGGCCGCTGTGGTCCTGGCTCTCCCTCGGCGCCTCCCTGGTGTTCCTGGCGGCCTTCGGCGCGTACGAGTCGGGGCTCGCCCGCCGCGGCGGCGCGCCGCTCATCGCCCCGCGGGTCCTGCGCATCCCGGGCATGGGGCGGGCCGTCCTGTGGATCACCGTGGCGATGGGCGTCAACGCGGGATTCCTGTTCACCCTCACCCTGCACCTCCAGGGTGGTCTCGGACACAGCGCCCTGCGCGCCGGACTCACGTTCGGGCCCGCTGCCGTGGTGTTCGGTGCCGTCGGGCTGACCTGGCGGAGCTGGCCGGCCCGGCTGCAGCGCGCGCTGGTCCCGGGCGGGTTCCTGCTCGCGGCCGCGGCCGTCGTCGCCATCGGCGGGCTGCTCGGGGACGGCGACTCGGGCGGCTGGGGCCTCTACCCGGCCCTGGGCGCGCTCGGAGCGGGCCTCTCCCTGGCCTTCAGCCCGGCACTGACCGGCGCGCTGGCCACCGTACGGGCCGAGGACGCGGCCGACGCCAGCGGTCTGCTCGCCACCGTCACCCAGCTCGGCCAGCTCATCGGGGTCGCCACCTTCGGCACGCTGTTCCTCGGCCGCCTCGCCGCTCCCGGAGCACAGAGTTCCGCCGACGCGCTGTGGGTCACCACCCTCGCCCTGGCCGCCGCCTCGGTCGTGGGCGCCGCCTCGGCGGGGCTGCCGCGCCGAGCACGCTGACCCTCTTGCGGGGCCATGGCAGAATCGGACGGCCGGAGGGGGACGAGCTCCGGACGGGAGGGTGACCCAAGTGCTCGGCGACAACGGCGGGGCGTCCTGTGGGTGCACGGCCTGCGGCCACGGCTGGAGCTGATCGATGGGTGCACACAGGCGGAAGTGCGACTGGTGCGGCAGCGGCACGCCCATCGTGCGCGACATGGATCCCGTCAACACCGGTTTCCAGTACTGGTGCGAGGAGTGCGCGCGGGCGCTGATCATAAAAGGCGACCCGATCGAGACGTACCGCGAGCTGGAGGGCGAGCCGATCTACGGCCGGCTCCTGGACGAGCACTGCACCCTCAAGCGGTTCTACTCCTTCGCCACGGCCTGACGCCGCAGCGTCAGCGCGTACCCCACGAGCAGCGCCGTCGTCGTCAGCGGGTAGATCGCCGAGAGCAGCATCTGCCCCGCGTTCTGGTCCAGTTCGGGACGGCCCGGGTCGTGGGGCACCCACCAGAGCGCGAACGAGGCGAAGGCGAGGGCGACCGCCCCCGTCACCGGCCACGCGCGCGTGGCGCGGTCCGCCAGCAGGATCAGCAGCGGCACGCACCAGACCCAGTGGTGGGACCACGAGATCGGGCTGACCATCAGGGCCGTGAACGCGCAGACGACCACGGCCACCGCCTTGTCGCCCCGCACCGCGGCGCGTACGGCGAGGACCATCGCCGCACCGCCCAGGACGGCCGCGGACACCGCCCACCACATGCCGGGGTCGTCGGTGTGCATCAGTCGCGCCAGGACGCCGCGGATGGACTGGTTGCCGGTCTCCTCGGCGAAGCCGACCCGGCCAGTCTCGAACAGCGTCTGGGTCCAGAACCGCTTCGAGTCCGCCGGCAGGACCAGCGCCACGGCCAGCGTGGTCCCCAGGAACACCCCGGTCGCCGTGACCGCCGTGCGCAGCCACTGGTTCCAGGACCGGTCCCGACGCCACAGCAGCAGGCCCGCGACGAGCAGCAGGACCACGAAGAGCCCCGGTGTGAGCTTCACCGCGGTCGCCAGGCCGATGCCCAGGCCGGCCCACCGGCTGCCCTCGCGGCGGGTCAGGTCCCAGAGCACCGCCACCGCTATCAGCAGGTTGATCTGGCCGTACCGCAGCGTCGTCCACACCGGCTCGCACCAGACCACGACCGCGGCGACCCAGAGCGTCGTGCGCCACAGGTCCGTGCGCGAGAGCGACGGGCGGACCAGCTGGAGCGAGAGCTGGACCAGGGCGACGACCAGGAGGAGGTTGCCCGCCGTGCTGAGCGTCCGCATCAGCGGGACGCCCACCAGGGTCAGTGGGACGAACAGCAGGGCCGCGAAGGGCGGGTAGGTCATGCCGAGGTTCGCCGAGGTGGCGCGCATCGCGTAGAGGTCGCCGCCGGCCAGGACCGTCTCGCCCTCCGCCCGGTAGACCATCACGTCGAGCATGTTCACGTGGGCGAGGCGTTGCGCCACCCAGAAGGCCGCGAACGAGAGCAGGCAGACCGCCGCGGCGGTGGCCAGGGGCCACGGCCGGGCGCGGGTTTTGGAGAGCACGGAGACGGACACAGTCGGCGACCCTACCCGCCTGGTCAGAGGGGTCCGGAGAATGGATTTGGCGATCTGCCCGGGAGCCGGTTAATGTTCTGTCTGTCGCCGCGAGGGAAACCGAAACGGAGACGGAAAACAGCAAGGGGCTATAGCTCAGTTGGTAGAGCGCCTGCATGGCATGCAGGAGGTCAGGAGTTCAATTCTCCTTAGCTCCACAGAAGAGAAAGCGGGCCACCCGAACAGGGTGGCCCGCTTCTTTGTTGTCACCTTGCTTTGTCTTCGACTTCGCCGCCTCCGTCTCATTCGCCTCCGTCCGTACGGCCTCTCCGGCGTCATCTCTCCTCCGCCACGCCCTCCTGCGTGATCTCCCGCGGCATCCCTGGAACGCCGGTGCGGCCCGTGCGGGCCCTGCGGTACCCTGGCGCCATGCGTGCCGTACGCCTCCTGCTTACCGAGCCGCGCTGACCAGTCCCGGCGGACGACAGACAATCCGTCGGAGTCGGCGCGGCATCCCCTCCTGTGCGAGGGGATTTTTCATTTCGGGCAGCCAGTGGCCGTGGGCAGAGACGATCGATGGAGCTTCAAGGACCATGACCGAGATCAATACGGCCGCCGAGACGGCGGCCCCGCATCGCTACACGGCAGCCATGGCCGCCGACATCGAGGCACGCTGGCAGGACTTCTGGGACGCCGAGGGCACCTACGAGGCGCCGAACCCCACCGGTGATCTGGCGGGCGACCCTGCGGTCGCCGCCCGGCCCAAGAAGTTCATCATGGACATGTTCCCCTACCCCTCGGGTGCGGGTCTGCACGTCGGCCACCCGCTCGGCTACATCGCGACGGACGTCTTCGCCCGCCACGCGCGCATGACGGGGCACAACGTCCTGCACACCCTGGGCTTCGACGCCTTCGGCCTGCCGGCCGAGCAGTACGCCGTGCAGACGGGCACGCACCCGCGTGTGTCCACCGAGGCCAACATGGAGAACATGAAGGTCCAGCTGCGCCGGCTGGGCCTGGGCCACGACAAGCGCCGGTCGTTCGCCACGATCGACCCGGAGTACTACAAGTGGACCCAGTGGATCTTCCTGCAGATCTTCAACTCCTGGTACGACGACGAGGCCCGCAAGGCCCGTCCGATCGCCGAGCTGATCGAGCAGTTCGAGAACGGCACGCGTGAGATCCCCGGCTCCACGCGCGCGTGGAGCGAGCTGACCGCCGCCGAACGCTCCGACGTCCTGGGCGAGTACCGCCTGGCGTACGCCTCCGAGGCGCCCGTCAACTGGTGCCCCGGCCTGGGCACCGTCCTCGCCAACGAGGAGGTCACCGCCGACGGACGCTCCGAGCGCGGCAACTTCCCCGTCTTCAAGTCCAAGCTGCGCCAGTGGAACATGCGGATCACCGCCTACGCGGACCGCCTGCTGGACGACCTGGACGGGCTGGACTGGCCCGAGGCCATCAAGCTGCAGCAGCGGAACTGGATCGGCCGCTCCGAGGGCGCCCGCGTCGACTTCCAGGTAGGCGACACCGGCGCGATCACCGTCTTCACCACCCGCCAGGACACGCTGTTCGGCGCCACCTACATGGTCCTGGCGCCCGAGCACGACCTGGTCGAGAAGATCGTCCCGACCGTCTGGCCCGAGGGCACCCACGACGTGTGGACCGGCGGACACGCCACCCCGTCCGAGGCCGTCGACGCCTACCGCAAGCAGGCCGCCTCCAAGTCCGACGTCGAGCGCCAGGCCGAGGCCAAGGACAAGACCGGCGTCTTCACCGGCGCGTACGCGACCAACCCGGTCAGCGGCGAGCAGGTCCCCGTCTTCATCGCCGACTACGTCCTGATGGGCTACGGCACCGGCGCCATCATGGCCGTCCCGGCGCACGACACCCGCGACTTCGCCTTCGCTCGCGCCTTCGAGCTGCCGATGCGCTGCGTCGTGGAGCCGAGCGACGACCGCGGCACCGACCCGTCGACCTGGGACGACGCCTTCGCCTCCTACGAGGCGAAGCTGGTCAACTCCGCCAACGACGCCATCTCCCTGGACGGCCTGGGCGTCGTCGACGCCAAGGAGAAGATCACCGCCTGGCTGACCGACCGCGGCATCGGCGAGGGCACCGTCAACTTCCGGCTGCGCGACTGGCTGTTCAGCCGCCAGCGGTACTGGGGCGAGCCCTTCCCGATCGTCTACGACGAGGACGGCGTCGCCCACTCGCTGCCCGAGTCGATGCTGCCGCTGGAGCTGCCGGAGGTCGAGGACTACTCGCCGCGCACCTTCGACCCGGACGACGCCGACACCCGGCCCGAGACCCCGCTGTCCCGCAACGAGGACTGGGTCAACGTCACCCTGGACCTGGGCGACGGCGCCGGTCCGCGCCGCTACCGCCGCGAGACCAACACCATGCCCAACTGGGCCGGCTCCTGCTGGTACGAGCTGCGCTACCTCGACCCGCGCAACTCCGAGAAGCTGGTCGACCCCGAGGTCGAGCAGTACTGGATGGGCCCGCGCGAGGGCATGCCGACCGGTGGCGTCGACCTGTACGTCGGCGGTGCCGAGCACGCCGTGCTGCACCTGCTGTACGCGCGCTTCTGGTCGAAGATGCTCTTCGACCTGGGCCACGTCTCGTCGGCCGAGCCGTTCCACAAGCTCTACAACCAGGGCATGATCCAGGCCTTCGTCTACCGGGACGCGCGCGGGATCGCCGTGCCGGCGGCCGAGGTCGAGGAGCGCGACGGCGGCTTCTGGTACCAGGGAGAGAAGGTCAGCCGCGTCCTGGGCAAGATGGGCAAGTCCCTGAAGAACGCGGTCACGCCCGACGAGATCTGCGCCGAGTACGGCGCCGACACGCTGCGCCTGTACGAGATGGCGATGGGCCCGCTGGACGTGTCCCGCCCCTGGGACACGCGCGCGGTCATCGGCCAGTACCGGCTCCTGCAGCGCCTGTGGCGCAACATCGTCGACGAGTCGACCGGCGAGGTCACGGTCGTCGACACCGCGCCCGACGAGGACACCCTGCGCGCCCTGCACAAGGCGATCGACGGTGTCTCGCAGGACATGGCGGCGATGCGCTTCAACACCGCCATCGCCAAGATCACCGAGCTGAACAACCACCTGACCAAGTCCGGCGGTGCGATCTCCCGGACGGTCGCCGAGCAGCTGGTCCTGCTGGTCGCCCCGCTGGCCCCGCACATCTCCGAGGAGCTGTGGCGCAGGCTGGGCCACACCGACTCGGTCGTCCACCGGGACTTCCCGGTCGCCGACCCGGCGTACGTCGTCGACGAGACCGTGACCTGCGTCGTGCAGATCAAGGGCAAGGTCAAGGCCCGCCTGGAGGTCTCCCCGTCGATCACCGACGCGGAGCTGGAGACGCTGGCCCTGGCCGACTCCCACGTGGTCGCGGCGCTGGGCGGCGCGGAGATCCGCAAGGTCATCGTGCGCGCGCCGAAGCTGGTCAACATCGTCGCGGGCTAGCGGCACAGCACTGAGCAGCGGCACATAGGGGTTTCCCCTACGGGCAGGTTGGGGGTTCGATTGGAACCCCCAACCTGCCTGATCCGTTTACGGTGGAGGAACCACAGTCGTGGGGACTCGACGGACGCCGGAGGGGCACACATGGAAGCCGCGATTATCACGATCATGGCGCTGCTCTTCTTGTCCTTCGTGGCCCTCGGGGTGTTCGTCACCGTGAAGGTCGCGAAGGCCGCCAAGCGCGGCGTCGACCGCACCCTCGACCAGGCCCGGCGCACGGTCGAGGACACCACGCTGCGCGCCAAGAGCTTCGGCCAGGCCGGGGTCGCGAGCGAGCTGGCCCGGCTGCGGCTCACCCTGCGCACCTCCATGCGGGCCACCCAGGAGGCGCTGCAGGCGGGTGCCGTCGAGGACGCCTCACTGAAGGAGTCGCTCGAACTGTTCCACCGGCTCAGCGCACACGGGCTCGAACTGGACGGGGACCTCAAGCGCCTGGAGCGGGAGCCCGACCGGGCCTGGGTGGCCGGACAGCTCCCCGAGCTCACCGCACGGACCGAGCGGATCACCGGCTCGGCCGACGCGCTGCGGCGCGCGGCCCGGGACCGGGCCGTCAGGTTCGCCGAGGACGACCTGTCGACGCTCAGCGCGCAGATCGACGTCGAGGCGGGCGCCCTGCGCCACTGGACCGGACCGGAGGACGCGCCGGAGACGGCGCCCGGGACCGCTCCCGGAGCTGGTGCCGCGCGCGCCGGGGCCCCGGGGACGGCGCCCGGAGCGGAGCCGTCCGCGATCACGGCGCCCGACCCCCGGCGGACCGCCTACCCCTGGGAGAAGAGCGCCCGGCCGGAGACCACCACCTGACCCCGGGCCATCGTCCGACGGAGCGGCTGCTCACGGGCAGGACGTCCCTCAGGGGGGTCGGGCTGCCGCGCGGCGGCCCCGGCGGGTAACCTCCCGCTCATGTCCCGGCATGTCGCGATCGTCACCGATTCCACGGCCTATCTGCCACGCCAGACGAGGGAGCGGCACGAGATCACCACGGTCCCGCTGACCGTCGTCATCGGCGACCAGGCCCTCGAGGAGGGCACCGAGATCTCGGCCGTGGCCCTCGCCGAGGCGCTGCAGAAGCGGCGGCCCGTCACCACCTCGCGCCCGAGTCCCGAGGTGTTCGCCGCCGCGTACCGCGAGGCGGCCGCGGCCGGGGCGACCGGCGTCGTCTCGCTCCACCTCTCCGCCGAGGTCTCCGGAACCTACGACGCCGCCGTCCTGGCGGCCAAGGAAGCACCCGTGCCCGTGCGGGTGGTCGACACCCGCATGATGGGCATGGCTCTGGGCTTCTGCGCCCTGGCGGCCGCTCAGGTCGCCGAGGCGGGCGGCTCGCTCGACGAGGCGGTCGCGGCGGCCGAGAAGCGCGCCGCGGGCACCTCTGCCTACTTCTACGTCGACACCCTGGACTATCTGCGCAGGGGCGGGCGCATCGGCACCGCGCAGGCGCTCCTCGGCTCGGCGCTCGCGGTCAAGCCCCTCCTCGAACTCGACGGCGGACGCATCGAACTCCGGGAGAAGGTGCGGACCGCCTCCAAGGCCATCGCCCGCCTCGAAGAGATCGCCGTCGAGCGCGCCGGCTCCGGCGCCGTCGACATCGCCGTGCACCACCTTTCCGCACCCGAACGGGCCGCCGCCCTGGCGGACCGGCTCAGGGAGCGCGTACCGGGAGTCGAAGAACTCCAGGTCAGCGAGGTCGGCGCGGTCATCGGCGCGCACACGGGCCCCGGGCTCCTCGCGGTGGTCGTCTCGCCGCGCTGACACCGACCGTCCCCCGGGAGAGTGACGGAGTTATCCACAACGGCCGCCCTCTCCACGGAACGAAGGTGAGCCCCGCACGGCGTCGTCGTGACTCCTACCGTCACGAGCATGACTCTTCGCACACGCATCGCATCGACCACTCCCCGGACCACGGGATCCACGGGATCCACGGGATCCATGGGTTCCACGGGCTCCATGGGCTCTTCGACGAGCGGGCCCGGCCGACCGCCGGGCTCGGACGGACGGAGCCGCCCCGGAGGACGCGGCACGTCCCCGGGCAGCGCCAGGAGGCGCGCCCGGGTGAGGCGGGTCGCCTCCGCGCCCGGCGCCGTCGCGCGGCAGCGGGGGGAGGCCATGTTCCCGGCGGTGGCGCCGCCGGTGGAGCCCGAGACAGGGGAGTCGCCTCCGGAGGTACGGGAGGAACCCGCGGCACCGGAGCGCGGTTCGCCCCCCGGACTGCGGGCGCGCCTGGCGGTGGCCGTCCGGGAGAGGACGCCGGTCCGGGTGCAGACGAGGTGCGGCCTGGAACCGAGGACGCTGGCCGCGCTGACGGTGCTCCTCGTCGTGGCCGCGGGACTCGCGGGCGCGCACTTCTGGACGGGGCGGCCGGAACCGGTGGGTGCCCCCGAGCTCGTCCGGGCCGCTCGTGAGGCGACGGCGACGGCACCCGAGGCGCGGGGAGTGGCCGGCGTACCTGGCCTGCGGACGGGGCCTGGGGTTGGGGCTGGGATGGGAGCTGGGGATGGAGTTGGGCCGGGGCCGGGGCCGGGGCCGGGACCGGGGCTCGGGAGTCAGGGGGCGTCTGCGGCTTCCGGGGCCTCTGGGGACTCCGGAGCGAAGGTGGTCGTCGACGTGGGCGGGAAGGTGCTCAGGCCCGGAGTGCTGACCCTGCCGGCGGGCTCACGGGTGGCGGACGCCCTGCGGGCCGCCGGCGGGGCGCGCCCCGGCGCCGATCTCACCGGACTCAACCGGGCCCGCGTCCTGTCCGACGGCGAGCAGGTGCTCGTCGGTCTGCCGGGGATGCCGTCCGGCGGGGTCGGCGCGGGCGCCGGGAGCGCGGGTGGTGGTGCGCCCGGGGTGCCGCTGAGCCTCAACACGGCCACGGTGGAGCAGTTGGACGCCCTTCCCGGTGTCGGGCCGGTCCTCGCCCGGCACATCGTCGACCATCGTGTCGAGCACGGTGGATTCCGGTCGGTCACAGAGCTGCGTGAGGTCAACGGCATCGGCGAGCGAAGGTTCGCCGACCTCGAACCACTGGTCCGGCTGTGAGGCGCGGCAGGCGCGGCACGGAGCCCGGTGACGAGGGTCCGGTGGATCTCCGGCTCGTTCCGCTCGCGGTCGCGGCCTGGGCGGCGGCCGCCTGCGCGGTGGGCGTCACGGGGTGGTGGACGGTGGCGGGTGTCGCCGTCTGTCTGGTGGGGGCCGCCGTCCTGCTGGTGCCGGCGTCGGCCCGGCGGCTCGGAGGCGGTGGCGGCGCTGAAGGCGTCTCCGCGGAGCGCGCCGTCGGGCGGGCGGCGGAGGAGGTCGGTGAGGCGCCCGTGGTGCCGGACCCGGTGGCGTCCTCGCTGCCCGTGGTGGACAACGTGTCCGAGGTGAGCGCGGTGCCCCTGGTGGACGTGGGGCGGGCGCGGCGGGTCTCGCCCGGGTGGCGGCTGCGGGCGACGGCGTGCGCCGGGGTGCTGCTGTGTGCGGCGGCAGGGGCGGCCTCGGCGGGGCTGCACGCGGCGGATCTGCGGCGCGGGCCCGTGCCGGCCCTGGCGGAGGAGTACGCGCGGGTACGGGCGGAGGTGACGGTGACCTCCGATCCACGGCTCACCCGGCCCCGGGTGCGGGGCAACGCGATGGCGCCGGTGTCGGTCGTCCTGGACGGCGAGGTGACCCGGGTCGAGCGGTCGGGCGGAGCGGTCCACCGGACCCGTGCGCCGGTCCTGGTGATCGTGCCGCCGGGTGAGGGGCGGGCGGAATGGCTGCGGCTCCTGCCCTCCACCCGGCTGAGGATCGGCGGCAGGCTCGCGCCACCGCTGCGTCCCGGTGAGCCGTTCGCCGCGGTGCTGAAGGCCGACAGGGCGGGACCGCCGGCGGTCGTGGGCCCGCCGAGCCTGCCGCAGCGGACGGCGGGGGAGTTGCGGGCCGGGCTGCGGAGGGCGACGGACGGGCTCGACCCGGACGCGCGGGCCCTGCTGCCGGGCCTGGTCGTCGGGGACACCTCCAGGATCAGCCCCGAGCTGCGGGACGCGTTCGAAGCGGTCGACCTCACTCATCTGCTGGCGGTCTCCGGCAGCAATCTGTCGATCGTCCTGCTGCTGCTCGTCGGGCGCCCCGGGCGGGCGCACCACGTGGAGAGGGGCGGGCTCGCGCCCCGGCTCGGCATGTCGCTGCGGGCCACCGCGCTGGCCGGGGGAGCGCTGACCGTTGCCTTCGTGGTCGTCTGCCGGCCCGATCCCAGCGTGCTGCGCGCCGCGGCCTGCGGGTTCGTCGTCCTGCTCGCGATCGGCACCGGCCGCCGGAGATCGCTGATCCCCGCGCTGGCCGCCGCCGTCCTCGTCCTGGTGCTCTACGACCCCTGGCTCGCACGGAGTTACGGATTCCTGCTCTCGGTCCTGGCCACCGGGTCGCTGCTGACGATCGCCCCGCGGTGGAGCGAGGCGCTGCGGCGGCGCCGGGTGCCCGGCCGACTTGCGGAGGCGCTGGCCGCCGCGCTGGCCGCGCAGGCGGTGTGCGCTCCGGTCGTGGTGGTGTTCGCCGCCCGGGTGAGCCTGGTCGCGATTCCGGCGAACCTGTTCGCCGAGCTCGCGGTCGCGCCCGCGACCGTGCTCGGATTCGCCACGCTCGCCCTCGCGCCGGTGTGGACGCCGGGCGCGGAGGGTCTGGCGTGGGCGGCGGGATGGCCGGCCGGGTGGATCGCGTGGGTGGCCCGCAGGGGTGCCGCGCTGCCGGGGGCGGAGCTGGAATGGCCCGGAGGGTGGTGGGGCGGTCTGGGCCTCGCACTGCTCACGGCCCTGGTGGTGCTGGGGGCGCGCAGGCTGCCGCACCGGGGGCCCGTCGCCGTGCTCCTGGCCGTGCTGCTCCTGGTCGTGGTGGTGCGGCCGGAGCCGCTGCCCCGATGGGTCACCGGGTGGCCGCCGACGGGGTGGGTGTTCGCGATGTGCCAAGTGGGGCAGGGGGACGCGACGGTGCTCGCGGCGGGCGGGGACGCCGCGGTGGTGGTGGATGCCGGACCCGACCCCGTACCGGTGGACCGGTGCCTGCGGGAACTCGGCGTGAGGCGGGTGCCGTTGCTGGTGCTCACCCACTTCCACGCGGACCACGTGGCAGGGCTGCCGGGCGTGCTCCGGGGGCGGTCCGTGGGGGCGATCCAGACCACGGGGCTCGAAGAGCCGCCGGCCCAGGCGGCGTTCGTACGGCGGACGGCCGCCGCCGCGCGGGTTCCGCTGATCCCGGCGGGGCCGGGGGAGGTGAGGCGTGTGGGCGCCCTGGAGTGGCGGGTGCTCTGGCCTCCGGGGGATTCCGGGAGTGCTTCGGGGAGGTCGGCGGCCTCGGGGAGGCCGGGTGCTTCGGGGAGGCCGGGCGCTTCGGGGAGGTCGGGCGCTTCCGGGGTGTTCTCCGCGGGGCCGAACGACGCGAGTGTCACGCTGTTCGTCCGTACCGGGGGAGGGGTGAGCCTGCTGCTCCTCGGAGATCTGGAACCGCCGTCGCAGCGGGAGTTGCTGCGGGCCCACCCAGGTCTCGGGCCGGTGGACGTGCTCAAGGTCGCGCACCACGGGTCCGCGCACCAGGACCCGGGGTTGATGGACGCGGTACGGCCGAGGCTCGCGCTGGTGTCGACGGGGCGGGACAACCCGTACGGGCATCCCTCGCCCCGGACGGTGGAGGCGTTGCGGGCGGGCGGGGCGCGGGTGCTGCGGACGGACCGGGACGGGGCGGTCGCGGTGGTGGGGGCGGGGCGGGGGCTCGTGGCCGTTCCGAGGGGGTGGTGAGACCTCGTGGGGAACTCTCGCGGAGAACCCTTGTAAAGAAATCCTTGTAAAGAAGTCTTTCTAAAGATAGGTTTTCATTATGCCGGAGACCAGTGAGCCGTCCCCCGGGGGCGAGCAGCCCCGCAGTATCCGCCTGACCGACCCCCGCGCCCTGCGGGCCTACGCCCACCCCCTGCGGATGTCCCTCGTGGGGCTGCTGCGCAGCAGCGGGCCCTTCACCGCGACCCGGGCCGCCGAGCTGACAGGCGAATCCGTGGCCAGCTGCTCGTACCACCTGCGCATACTCGCCAAGTACGGGCTCGTGGAGGAGGCGCCGGGCGGGCGGGGGCGGGAGAAGCCCTGGCAGGCCACGGCCCGGTACACGGAGTGGCCCGAGTACAGCGAGGACGCGACCGTCGCGGAGGCCGCCGACGCGCTGAGCGCCGCGGTCGCCGAGCGCTACTTCGAGCGGGTCACCCGCGCCATGGAGAACCGCCACCGGCTGCCGAGGGAGTGGCGGGAGGCCGAGCAGTTCGGCGACTCCCTGCTCCACCTCACTCCCGAGGAGCTGATCGGGCTCGGAGAGCGGATCGACGCCCTGCTCCGGCCCTACGAGGCGCGCGCGTCCGACCCGTCCCTCAGGCCCGAGGGCTCGCGGCAGGTCAGCATCGTGCGGTTCGCCTACCTGGACCAGGGCGTTCCCGACGGTGAAGGGGAGTGAGGGGGATGGCCCTCGTGGAACGTGTACCGGCACTGCTGCGCGAGCGCGCCTTCCGCCGCTACTGGATCGGCCAGACGGTCTCCCTCACCGGCGACCAGATCTCGCTGATCGCCATCCCGCTCGCCGCCGTCCTGATCCTCGGCGCCGACGCCGCCGCGATGGGCTGGCTCAAGACCGCCGAACTCCTGCCCACCCTCCTGTTCAACCTGCCGCTCGGCGCCTGGGCCGACCGGTACGCCCACCGCAGACGGGCGATGATCGCGGCCGACCTGGGCCGGGCCGTGCTGCTGCTGACCCTCCCCGTGGCCTACACCCTCGACGTCCTGACGCTCAGTCAGCTGTACGCGGTGGCCTTCGGGATCGGAGCGCTCACCGTGCTCTTCGAGGTCTGCAACACCACGCTCCTCGTCGCGCTCGTGCCCACCGAGAGCTACGTGCAGGCGAACGCGCTGGTCAACGGCAGCCGTTCGATGTCCTGGCTCGCCGGACCCGGGATCGGCGGCGTCCTCGTGCAGGTGCTCACTGCTCCGTTCGCCCTGGTCGCGGACGCCCTCACCTACGTCGTGTCGGCCGGGTACCTGGCCCGGATCAAGCCCGTCGAACCCCCGCCGGCGCCCGTGGCCAAGGGGCACTTCACCGAGGGGCTGCGCTGGGTGCTCCGGGAGCGCTCGATGCGCGCGCTGTTCGCCGCCTCCGGCACCATCCAGTTCTTCAACTACATGTTCCACACCCTCTTCGTGCTCTACGTGACGACCGAACTCGGCATCGGCGCGGGTCTGCTCGGCCTCATCCTCGCCGCCGGAGCGGTGGGCGGACTCATCGGCGCGGCGTGCGCCGGATCCGTCGTCCGGCGGATCGGCGTCGGGCCCTCGCTCGTCGCCGGCTTCCTCGGATTCACGCTGCCGCTGCTGCTGATACCCCTGGCCGACGGGCCGCTCCCGCTGGTGGTGGGCGTGATGTTCGCCGCGGAGTTCCTCTCCTGCGTCGGCGTGATGATCGCGGACATCGCCGGGGGATCGTTCCAGATGGCGCTGATACCCGACGCCGTACGGGCACGGGTCATGGGCGCGTACCGGACGCTCAACCACGGCTTCCGCCCGCTCGGCGCGCTCGTCGGCGGCCTGCTCGGCACCACGATCGGGCTGCGTCCGACGCTGTGGATCGGCACCGCCGGCGCCGTGCTCTCCGTGCTGTGGCTGCTGCCCTCGCCGCTGCCGCGGATGCGTGAACTGCCCACGAGGGAAGAGGAGTCGGTACCCATCGGCTAGGGAGGGGCCGGCGCCCGGCAGACTGCGGGTATGACGACACCGCCGACGCTGCCCGTCCCGCCCGAGCCCTCCGCTCCCGAACCCTCTGTCGCTGAATCCTCCGCTCCCGAGTCCTCCGTTGCCGAGTCCTCCGTCCCGGGGCCCTTCGCCCCCGAGTCGGGCGACGTGGACGCCTACCTGCGGCGCATCGGCGCGGAGCGTCCGGACCGGGCTGACGCCGCCGCGCTGCGCGAGCTGCACCTGCGGCACTTGAGAGCCGTTCCCTTCGAGAACCTGTCGATCCACCTCGGCGAGGACATCGTCCTGGACGAGAAGGCGCTGCTCGACAAGGTGGTCGGCGCGGGCAGGGGCGGCTTCTGCTACGAGGTGAACACCGCGTTCGCCGTTCTGCTCCGCGGCCTCGGATACCGGGTGTCGCTGCTCCAGGGGCGGGTCATCGGGCCGGAGGGGAAGCCGGGCATCCCGTACGACCACATGGCGCTGCTGGTGGAGACGGCCGAGGGGGAGCGGTGGCTGGCCGACGTCGGCTTCGGCGACCACGGGCACTTCCCGCTGGCCTTCGACGAGCGGGCCGACCAGGAGGACCCGGGCGGTGTCTTCCGGATCGTGGAGACCGCCGAAGGCGACCTGGACGTGCTGCGGGACGGGAAGCCGCAGTACCGGCTGGAGACCCGGCCGCGCGAGCTCGCCGACTTCAGGGCCGGGGCCTGGTACCACCGGACCTCGCCCGACTCGCACTTCACGCGCTCCCTCATCTGCTCCCTGCTGACCGAGGACGGCCGGGTCACGCTCAGCGGCGGGAAGCTGATCACCCGCGTCCACGGAGAGCGGTCCGAGCGGGAGCTCGAAGGGGAGGCGGAGGTGCGCGGCGCGTACCGGGACCTGTTCGGGATCGTGCTCGACGCGCTGCCGGTCGTACGCGGGGGAGAAGCCGAAAAGCGGAATCCATAATTCGGACCCTCGGTAACACTTGCCTCGTTTGCCTCGAACCCCCCATCGGTGATCGAATGCGAATTCGTTGCACAGTGAACGAGTCGCACGGGGGTGCGTGAAGAATGTTCGACCGTCTCTTCGGAAAGCATGCGGCGGGGGCAGCGCGGGGCGGACCGTTCGCCGGTGTCCCCGTCCCCGCCACGGCGGGAGTGCTCAGCTGCCGGGTGCTCGACCCCGTGCACGAGCCCGTCCGCCAGGCCGAGTTCGTCGTCAGCGACGCCGCCGGCCGCAAGGTGCTCGCCGGGGAGACGGACCCGTACGGCACCGCGCTCGCGACCGTGCCGGCGGGCGAGTACCGGCTCGCCGTCACCGCCGAGGGCTACACACCGCACCACGGCACCGCCGTCGTCGCCGAGGGCGGCCACACCGGCCTCGGCGACGTCCTGCTCCAGGTCGCCCCGCAGCCCCAGCTGCCCGAGCCGGGCGACTGGGAGATCGACCCGACGCACTCGCAGATCGGCTTCACCGCGCGCCACATCGGCCTGGCCCGGATCCACGGCCGGTTCAACGGCTTCGCGGGCGCCGTGCGGATCGCCGACCGCATGGAGAACTCGGCGATGCACGTCGTCATCGACGCGGCCTCCATCGACACCGGGGTCCAGATGCGCGACGACCACCTGCGCTCGGGCGACTTCCTCGACGTCGGCGCCTACCCGACGCTGGAGTTCTTCAGCGAACGCTTCACCCACCGGGGCGGCAACCGCTGGGCCGTCACCGGAGCCCTCACCCTCCACGGCGTCAGCCGCACGGTGACGCTCGACACCCAGTACCTCGGCCTCGGGAACGGCTTGGAGGGCGAGACGCGAGGCGCCTGCCGCGCCAGCACCGAACTGCACCGCGAGGACTTCACCCTCACCTGGCAGACGCTGCTCGCGCGCGGGATCGCGGCCGTCGGATCCAGCATCAGCATCGACCTCGACATCCAGATCGTGCCGAAGAAGGGCTGACGGGGGCGGGGCGGCGGTGCCCCCGAGGCTGCGGCGGTGACCCCGAGTTTGAGGCGGTGCCCCTGGGGCTGCGGCTGTGACCCCGGGGTTGCGGCGGCGCCCCGGAGTTACGGGGCCTCCAGCCAGCCCTCGTACTCGGCCGCCAACGCATCCAGGGCCGTCGGGTCGAGGCGGCCGTCCGGGTCCTCCACGACCACCAGCCACTGCGCGTCCTCGGCGTCGTCCTCACCGGCCAGGGAGTCCCGTACGAGCTGGGGCTCCTCGGCGACGCCGAAACGGTCGGGGAGTTCCCCCGCGAGTTCCTCGGCGGAGTCGCGGTCGGGGAGTACCAGTACGTGTCGTTCGCTCACGCCGCCATTCTCGCGTGCCGCCGGGAACGGGCTGTCAGTGGCCCGTGGGATGCTGGATCGCGATGGCCACCAGAAAGACTTCCCCCGACGACCTCCTCGGCCCCGTGACACTCGCGGTGGGCCAGGAGGACCTGCTCCTCGACCGCGTCGTCCACGAGGTGGTGGCTGCCGCGCGGGCCGCCGACGCCGACACCGACGTCCGTGACCTCACCCCCGACCAGCTCCAGCCCGGCGCGCTCGTCGAGCTCACCAGCCCCTCGCTCTTCGCCGAGCGCAAGGTGCTGATCGTGCGGAACGCGCAGGACCTCTCCGCCGACACGGTCAAGGACGTCAAGGCCTACCTCGGCGATCCCATCGAGGACATCTCCCTCGTCCTCCTCCACGCCGGCGGCGCCAAGGGCAAAGCCCTGCTCGACGCCGCGCGCAAGGCCGGGGCGCGGGAAGTGGCCTGCCCCAAGACGACGAAACCGGCGGAGCGGCTGACCTTCGTACGGCAGGAGTTCCGGGCCCTCGGGCGTTCCGCCACGCCCGAGGCCTGCCAGGCGCTCGTCGACTCGATCGGCAGCGACCTCCGCGAGCTCGCCTCCGCGGTCGCGCAGCTGACCTCCGACGTCGACGGCACGATCGACGAGGCCGTCGTCGGCCGGTACTACACCGGCCGCGCCGAAGCCTCCTCCTTCAACGTCGCCGACCGCGCCGTCGAGGGGCGCGCCGCGGAAGCCCTCGAAGCCCTGCGCTGGTCCCTCTCCACCGGCGTCGCGCCCGTCCTCATCACCAGCGCCCTCGCCCAGGGCGTACGCGCGATCGGCAAGCTCTCCTCCGCCCGCGGTGGCCGGCCCGCCGACCTCGCCCGCGAGCTCGGCATGCCCCCCTGGAAGATCGACCGAGTCCGGCAGCAGATGCGCGGCTGGACCCCCGACGGCGTCTCCCTCGCCCTCCGCGCCATCGCCGACGCCGACGCGGGCGTCAAGGGCGGCGGCGACGACCCCGAATACGCCCTCGAAAAAGCGGTCGTCGCGGTGGCGCGGGCGGCGAGGATGCGGCGCGGGCAGTAGGGGGCGGGGCGGTTTTCCGGTACGGGGGGGGCGCGGTACGGGGCCGTACGGGACGGGCTTGGGTGCCGGTGGGTCGGTGCGGGTCGGGCGCGGTTGGTGCGAGCTTGTTGTGTCTGTGCCTGTGCGGGTGCGGGTCGGGCGTGGCTGGTGCCCGAGCTGATTCCCCCACCCCGCCCCTTCCCGAAACCCTGCCGGGAGCCGCCGGTGATGAGGTGACTCCTGGGGCTCCCCCCGGACCCCTGGCGGGCAGCGGCAGCGGCAGCGGCCGCTTCGCGCCGCAGGTTGTCCAGAACCCCTGACGGGCCCGGCCGTACGCCGCCCGCCCTGCTGCCCCGGTGCCCGGCCCTGAGCTGCGGCACCCTGGCGTGAGACTGCGGTGCCCGGCCCCGAACTGCGGTGCCCGGCCCTGAGCTGCGGCACCCTGGCGTGAGACTGCGGCGCCCGGCTCTGAGCCGCGGCACCCGGCCGCGAGCTGTCGCACCCGGGCGCGGGCTGCCTCGTGTGGCTTGCGAGTGCGAGTGCGAGTGCGAGTGCGAGTGCGAGTGCGAGTGCGAGTGGGGTTGGGGTTGGGGTGTAGTTGGGGTTGCGGGTACGGCGAAGGCCCCGGCTGCTCCTGGGGAAGGAGAGGCGGGGCCTTCGGCGTAAAGGGGTGGGCTCGCACCCGCGTGGCGAACGCGTCCGCGTGCGAGTCCGGATGGTCGGGCGGGAGCGGGAGAGAGGGCCCGCTGGGTCCCGTGCGACCGGTTAGATCAGAGCTCAGCCCTGGAGAGCGGCAACCTTGGTGGCCAGCGCCGACTTCTTGTTGGCGGCGGCGTTCTTGTGGATGACACCCTTCGAGACAGCCTTGTCGAGCTGACGCGAGGCGGCGCGAGAGGCGATGGTGGCCTTCTCGAGGTCGCCGGCGGCGACAGCCTCACGGGCCTTGCGGATCGCGGTCTTGAGCGACGACTTGACGGCCTTGTTGCGCAGGCGCGCCTTCTCGTTGGTCTTGTTCCGCTTGATCTGGGACTTGATGTTCGCCACTGAAGAGCCCTTACAGGTTCGATGTTCCTTCTGGAGTGTGATCTCGCAGGCTGAGAGGGCACACGAGACACAGCTGTCCACACTACCAGTCACTCTCGGGGCCGCCCAAACCGGGCGCCGGGCGACGGGCATGGGACCATGGAGCCTACGTATCGATCCGACATCGCCCCGAGACGAGACCCTGCGTGCCCGCGACTCCTACCCACGTGCCCGAGCCGAGCCGTACCGACCCGGCTCTGATCCGCAATTTCTGCATCATCGCGCACATCGACCACGGCAAGTCCACGCTCGCCGACCGGATGCTCCAGCTGACCGGTGTGGTCGACCAGCGGCAGATGCGTGCCCAGTACCTCGACCGGATGGACATCGAGCGGGAGCGCGGCATCACGATCAAGTCCCAGGCGGTCCGGCTGCCGTGGGCGCCGACCGACGGGCAGGGTGAGGGGAAGACCCACATCCTGAACATGATCGACACTCCCGGGCACGTCGACTTCACGTACGAGGTGTCGCGTTCGCTGGCCGCCTGTGAGGGCACGATCCTGCTGGTGGACGCGGCGCAGGGCATCGAGGCGCAGACCCTCGCCAACCTGTACCTGGCGATGGAGAACGACCTCACGATCGTCCCGGTCCTGAACAAGATCGACCTGCCGGCCGCCCAGCCGGAGAAGTTCTCCGAGGAGCTGGCCAACCTCATCGGCTGCCAGCCGGAGGACGTCCTGAAGGTCTCCGCGAAGACCGGCATGGGCGTCGAGGCGCTGCTCGACCGGGTGGTCAGGGACGTGCCGGCGCCGGTCGGCGTCGCCGACGCGCCCGCCCGCGCGATGATCTTCGACTCCGTGTACGACTCGTACCGGGGCGTCGTGACGTACGTCCGTGTCGTCGACGGCCAGCTCAACAAGCGCGAGCGCATCAAGATGATGTCGACGGGCGCCACCCACGAGCTGCTGGAGATCGGCGTCTCGTCTCCCGAGATGACGGCTTCGGACGGTCTCGGCGTCGGCGAGGTCGGCTACCTGATCACCGGTGTGAAGGACGTCCGCCAGTCCAAGGTCGGTGACACGATCACCTCCCTGAACAAGGGCGCGACCGAGGCGCTGGGCGGCTACAAGGACCCGAAGCCGATGGTGTTCTCGGGCCTGTACCCGCTGGACGGCTCGGAGTACCCGGACCTCCGCGAGGCCCTCGACAAGCTCCAGCTCAACGACGCCGCGCTCGTCTACGAGCCGGAGACCTCCGCCGCGCTCGGCTTCGGCTTCCGCGTCGGCTTCCTCGGCCTGCTCCACCTCGACGTGATCCGCGAGCGTCTGGAGCGCGAGTTCGGGCTCGACCTGATCGCCACCGCCCCCAACGTGGTCTACCGCGTGGTCATGGAGGACGGCAGCGAGCACACGGTCACGAACCCGAGCGAGTTCCCCGAAGGCAAGATCAACGACGTCTTCGAGCCCGTCGTGCGCGCGACGATCCTCGCCCCGAGCGAGTTCATCGGCGCGATCATGGAGCTGTGCCAGACGCGTCGCGGCACGCTGATCGGCATGGACTACCTGTCCGAGGACCGGGTGGAGATCCGCTACACCCTGCCCCTCGCGGAGATCGTCTTCGACTTCTTCGACCAGCTGAAGTCCAAGACGCGCGGTTACGCCTCCCTGGACTACGAGCCCACCGGCGAGCAGGCGTCCAGCCTGGTCAAGGTCGACATCCTGCTGCACGGCGACAAGGTGGACGCGTTCTCCGCCGTCACCCACAAGGACGCCGCGTACGCCTACGGTGTGCGGCTCGTCGCCAAGCTGCGCGAGCTGATCCCGCGGCAGGCCTTCGAGGTGCCGATCCAGGCCGCGATCGGCTCCCGGGTCATCGCCCGCGAGACCATCCGCGCCATCCGGAAGGACGTCCTCGCCAAGTGCTACGGCGGTGACATCTCCCGTAAGCGGAAGCTGCTGGAGAAGCAGAAGGAAGGCAAGAAGCGCATGAAGATGGTCGGCTCGGTGGAGGTGCCGCAGGAGGCCTTCATCGCCGTCCTGTCGAGCGACGAGTCGTCCGGCAAGAAGAAGTAGCAAGGCGCCGCACACAGCTGCCCTGTGCAAACGACGGGCCCACGCGCCGGCGCGCGTGGGCCCGTTCGTTATCAAGCGACGCCCTGCAGCCTCTTACGCGCCGGTCCTCGGCCCCTTACTCTGATCCCGGCTCGAAGGTTACTCGCCAGTTAGTTACGAACCACCAGAAGGCACCGCCGCCGCCCGGAGGACGTCGTGAGCGACACACAGACCCAGATCGAGAACCGGCCGCCCTCCGTGGCGTCCCTCTTCCTTACGCGCGTCGAGCGGACTCCGGATGCGGAGGCCTACCGCCATCCGGTCCCCGCCGCCTCGGGTACCGGCCCCGACGAGTGGAAGTCGCTCAGCTGGGGGCAGGCCGCCGAGCGGGTCTACGCCATCGCCGCCGGCCTCGTCGACCTCGGCGTGCAGGCCGAGGAGCGGGTCGCCCTCGCGTCCTCCACCCGGGTCGAGTGGATCCTCGCCGACCTCGGCGTGATGTGCGCGGGCGCCGCGACCACCACGGTCTACCCGCAGACCAACGCCGAGGAGTCGGCGTTCATCCTCGCGGACTCCGAGTCGAAGGTCCTCATCGCCGAGGACGCGGCCCAGCTCGCCAAGGCGGTCGAGCGCCGCGCCGAGCTGCCGAACCTCCACCACGTGGTCGTCGTCGACGCCACCGGCGTGGAGAGCGACGGCGAGTTCGTGCTCTCCCTCGCCGAGCTCGAGGCGCGCGGCAAGGCCTACCTGGAGAAGCACCCCGAGGCGGTCAAGGAGCGGGTCGGGGCGATCACCTCCACCCAGCTCGCCACCCTCATCTACACCTCGGGCACCACCGGCCGCCCCAAGGGCGTCCGCCTCCCGCACGACAACTGGTCGTACATGGCCAAGGCCATCGCCGCGACCGGCCTCGTCACCCAGGACGACGTCCAGTACCTGTGGCTGCCGCTCGCCCACGTCTTCGGCAAGGTCCTCACCTCGGGCCAGATCGAGGTCGGTCACGTCACCGCCGTCGACGGCCGCGTCGACAAGATCATCGAGAACCTGCCGGTGGTCCAGCCGACCTACATGGCGGCCGTCCCCCGCATCTTCGAGAAGGTCTACAACGGGGTCGCCGCCAAGGCCCGCGCGGCCGGCGGCGCCAAGTACAAGATCTTCCAGTGGGCGGCCGGCGTCGCCCGCGAGTACGCCAAGACCACCCAGGACAACTTCCGCCGCACCGGCACCGCCTCCGCGCCCTTCGGCCTCACGGCCAGGCACAAGGTCGCCGACGCGCTCGTCTACGGCAAGATCCGCGAGGCCTTCGGCGGCAACCTGCGCGCCTGCATCTCCGGCTCCGCCGCGCTCGCCCCCGAGATCGGCTACTTCTTCGCCGGCGCCGGCATCCACATCCTGGAGGGGTACGGCCTCACCGAGTCCTCCGCCGCCTCCTTCGTCAACCCCGGCGAGGCCTACCGCACCGGCACCGTCGGCAAGCCGCTCCCCGGCACCGAGGTCCGCATCGCCGACGACGGCGAGATCCTGCTGCGCGGCCCCGGCATCATGGAGGGCTACCACGGCCTGCCCGAGAAGACGGCGGAGGTCCTGGAGTCCGACGGCTGGTTCCACACCGGCGACATCGGCGAGCTGTCCGCCGACGGCTACCTCCGCATCACCGACCGCAAGAAGGACCTGATCAAGACGTCCGGCGGCAAGTACATCGCGCCGGCCGAGGTGGAGGGCCAGTTCAAGGCCGTCTGCCCGTTCGTCTCGAACATCCTCGTCCACGGCGCCGACCGGAACTTCTGCACCGCCCTGATCGCCCTCGACGAGCCCGCCATCCTCGGCTGGGCCGCCGAGCACGACCTCGCGGGCAAGCCGTACGCCGAGGTCGTCGCCGACGCGCGCACCCAGAAGCTGATCCAGGGCTACGTCGACCGCCTCAACGAGGGCCTCCAGCGCTGGCAGACGATCAAGAAGTTCCGGCTCCTGCCGCGCGACCTCGACATCGAGCACGGCGAGCTCACCCCGTCGCTCAAGCTGAAGCGGCCGGTCGTCGAGCGCGAGTACAAGGACCTCATCGAGGAGATGTACGCGGGCTCCCGCGAGTCCTGACCCCCGCCGCACGACGGCCACCCCGGGCAGTACGGGACAATGGGGCCCATGCCTTCCGTACTGCCCGATGGTGAGCCCGTGCCCGACGACGGGGCGCTGCCCCCGCACGCCCTGGAAGGGGCGGGGGAGCGGCCGCTCGGGTTCTACCTGCACGTGCCGTACTGCGCCACGCGGTGCGGCTACTGCGACTTCAACACGTACACGGCGAGCGAGCTGCGCGGTACGGGCGGGGTGCTGGCCTCCCGGGACAACTACGCCGAGCAGGTCGTCGAGGAGGTCCGGCTCGCCCGGAAGGTCCTCGGCGACGACCCGAGGCCGGTGCGGACCGTCTTCGTCGGCGGCGGCACGCCGACGCTGCTCGCCGCCGGGGACCTCGTACGGATGCTGGGGGCGATCCGCGACGAGTTCGGGCTCGCGGACGACGCCGAGGTGACGACCGAGGCCAACCCGGAGTCCGTGAACCCGGCGTACCTGGCCGAGCTCCGCGAGGGCGGCTTCAACCGGATCTCCTTCGGCATGCAGAGCGCCAAGCAGCACGTCCTGAAGATCCTCGACCGCACGCACACCCCCGGGCGCCCCGAGGCGTGCGTCGCCGAGGCGCGGGCGGCCGGCTTCGAGCACGTCAACCTCGACCTCATCTACGGCACGCCCGGCGAGACCGACGACGACTGGCGGGCCTCCCTCGACGCGGCGATCGGCGCGGGCCCCGACCACGTCAGCGCCTACGCCCTGATCGTCGAGGAGGGCACGCAGCTCGCCCGGCGCATCCGGCGCGGCGAGGTGCCCATGACCGACGACGACGTGCACGCCGACCGCTACCTGATCGCCGACGCGGCCTTCGAGGCGGCGGGCTTCTCCTGGTACGAGGTCTCCAACTGGGCCACCTCCGAGGCCGGCCGCTGCCTCCACAACGAGCTCTACTGGCGCGGCGCCGACTGGTGGGGCGCCGGCCCCGGCGCCCACTCCCACGTGGGCGGCGTCCGGTGGTGGAACGTCAAGCACCCCGGCGCCTACGCGGCCGCGCTGGCCGCCGGGAAGTCCCCGGGCGCCGGCCGCGAGCTCCTCTCCGAGGAGGATCGGCGGGTGGAGCGCATCCTCCTGGAGCTGCGGCTCCGGGACGGCGTCGACCTGTCCCTCCTCAAGCCCGCCGGGCTCGCCGCGGCCGGCAAGGCCCTCGCCGACGGGCTCCTCGACCCCGCGCCGTACGAGACGGGGCGCGCGGTCCTCACCCTGCGGGGCCGGCTGCTCGCGGACGCGGTGGTACGGGACCTGGTGGACTGAGGCCTCCCCTGCCGGGGCCGCGCCTGTCGGGGCCCGCGTCCGCCGGGGCCTGCGTGCGTTCGGGCCTGTGCCTGGCTGGGCCTGCGTGCGTTCGGGCCCGCGTCTGTCTGGGCTTGCGCTCATCCCTGCCTGCGCCCCGCCGGGTCGTCGCTGTGCCCGGGCGAGCCTGGTGGCCCTCCCCGGGGCGCGGGGGTTCGCCTGCTCGACCTGTGCGCGGTGCAGGGCCTGGCCCGCCTCGTTGTGGGCAATCGTCCGCCAGGGGCGTGGGGGTCCCCCCGGACGGAGTCTGGGGGAAGGTGGGCACAACGGACGGCGCCCCTTTGCCGGGCCAGGCTTCCGCGCCCGAACCCGCACCCGCTGTACGGCGCCGTATCGGTGCGGGTCCAGGCCCAAGGGGCGGGGGCGCCGCCGAGGGCGCCGTCCCGTGTGCCCACCCGTCCCGCCCCAGCGGGACGATTGCCCACACGGAGGGTGCCGGCGGCCGGCGTGCGGGCCCACGCGGGGGTGGGCCAGGGTGGCGGGCGCGGCCCGTACAGAGGTGGGCCGGCGGCCGGCGCGCGGGCCCACACGGCGGGTGGCGGGCGGTGCGCGCCCGCGTGGGGGCGCCGGGCGACGCGCGGGCCTGGGGCGGGGGTGGCGCGCGTCCGCGTGGGGGTGGGGGTCAGGGGGTTGTGACGAAGTCGATGAGTTCTTCTACGCGGCCGAGGAGGGCGGGTTCGAGGTCTTTGTAGGAGGTGACTTTGGAGAGGATGTGCTGCCAGGCGGCGCCGGTGTTGTCGGGCCAGGAGAGGGCGCGGCAGACGCCGGTCTTCCAGTCCTGGCCGCGGGGGACGCGGGGCCAGGCGGGGATGCCGAGGGAGGAGGGTTTCACGGCCTCCCAGACGTCGATGTAGGGGTGGCCGACGACGAGGACGTCGGGGGACGTCACCTGGGCGGCGATCCTCGACTCCTTCGAACCCGGGACCAGGTGGTCGACGAGGACGCCGAGCCGGGCGTCGGGCGCGGGGGCGAAGTCCGCGACGATCGACGGGAGGTCGTCGACGCCTTCGAGGTACTCGACGACGACGCCCTCGATGCGCAGGTCGTCGCCCCAGACCCGTTCGACGAGCTCGGCGTCGTGGCGGCCCTCGACGTAGATGCGGCCGGCGCGGGCGACGCGGGCCCGGGCGCCCGGTACGGCGACCGAGCCGGAGGCGGTGCGGGTGGGGCGGGCCGGGGCGGCGGAGGGGCGGACCAGGGTCACGACGCGGCCTTCCAGGAGGAAGCCCCGCGGGTCGAGCGGGAAGACCCGGTGCTTGCCGAAGCGGTCCTCCAGGGTCACCGTGCCCGCCTCGCAGCGGATGACCGCCCCGCAGAAGCCCGTGGTGACCTCCTCGACGACGAGGTCGCGGTCGGCCGGCACCTCGGGGACGGGTGCCGAGCGCTTCCAAGGGGGCGTCAGATCCGGGTTGTAGCTGCGCATTCGGGCGACGTTATGCGACGGAGAAGCGCCTCGCCAGTTCCTCCCGCTGGAGTCGTACGAACGCGGCGTCGACGACCGCGCCGTGCCCCGGCACGTACAGGGCGTCCTCGCCGCCGAGGCCCAGCAGCCGGTCGAGGGCGTCCGGCCAGCGGGACGGGATCGCGTCCGGGCCGGCCTGGGGTTCGCCCGACTCCTCGACCAGGTCTCCGCAGAAGACGACCTCGCGGGTGCCGGGAACGCAGAGGGCCAGGTCGTGGCCGGAGTGGCCGGGGCCGACGTTCGCGAGGAGGACCTGCCGGCCGCCGAGGTCGAGGGTCCACTCGCCGGAGACGACGTGCCGCGGGGCCACCAGGACGTCAGCGGCTTCCGCGGCGGCCGCGGCGTCCAGGCCGTGGCGTACCGCGTCGCTGCGCAGCTCCTCCCGTTCCCGCGGCCGGCCGAGGAGCTCGTCGGAGCCGACCGCGCCGAAGACCTCGGCGCCCGCGAAGACCGCCGTGCCGAACACGTGGTCGAAGTGGGGGTGGCTGAGTGCGATGTGCGTCACCTTGCGGCCGGCTGTGAGTGCGGTCACCTGGGACCGCAGCTCGGCGCCCTCGGCGAGGGAGGAGCCCGTGTCGTACAGGAGCACCCCCCGTTCCCCCAGTACCAGTCCGGCCGTGGCGTCCCAGCGGGGCAGTCTCCGACGCCCCACCCCGTCCGCGAGGCGTTCCCATCCGTGCGCTTCCCAATCCGCGTCCATGGGGCGACGCTAGCCGGTGGGGGCGCCGCCTCCTTGCCAGGAGCGATGCCCGCCGCCGTACACTGACCGGGGATCGCTGGCACTCGGACCGGGTGAGTGCCAAAAGCGGAGCAACCGGAACGACGTCGACAGCTGGAGGTGCGCACGATGCTCAGCGAACGCAGACTCGAGGTGCTGCGCGCCATCGTCCAGGACTACGTCGGGACGGAGGAGCCCGTCGGCTCCAAGGCGCTCACCGAGCGGCACAAGCTCGGCGTCTCGCCGGCCACGGTGCGCAACGACATGGCGGTGCTGGAGGACGAGGGCTACATCGCACAGCCCCACACCAGCGCGGGCCGCATCCCGACCGACAAGGGCTACCGGCTCTTCGTCGACCGGCTGGCCGGCGTCAAGCCGCTGTCGACGCCCGAGCGGCGCGCCATCCACAACTTCCTCGACGGCGCGGTGGACCTGGACGACGTCGTCGGCCGCACGGTCCGGCTGCTCGCCCAGCTGACCCGTCAGGTCGCCGTCGTCCAGTACCCCTCGCTGACCCGTTCGACCGTCCGGCACGTGGAGCTGCTCTCGCTGGCCCCGGCCCGCCTGATGCTGGTGCTCATCACGGACACCGGGCGGGTCGAGCAGCGGGTCGTCGACTGCCCGGCGCCCTTCGGCGAGGTCTCGCTGGCCGACCTGCGGGCCCGGCTGAACAGCCGGGTCGTCGGCCGCCGGTTCGCCGACGTGCCGCAGCTGGTGCAGGACCTTCCCGAGTCCTTCGAGGAGGTCGAGGACCGCGCCACGGTGTCCACCGTGCTCGCGACCCTCCTGGAGACGCTCGTGGAGGAGCACGAGGAGCGGCTGATGATCGGCGGCACCGCCAATCTGACCCGCTTCGGACACGACTTCCCCCTGATGATCAGGCCCGTCCTGGAAGCCCTGGAGGAGCAGGTCGTGCTCCTCAAGCTGCTCGGCGAGGCCAAGGAATCGGGCATGACCGTACGCATCGGGCACGAGAACGCCCACGAGGGGCTGAGCTCCACGTCCGTCGTCTCGGTCGGCTACGGTTCGGGCGGCGAGGCAGTCGCCAAACTCGGCGTGGTCGGACCGACCCGCATGGACTACCCCGGAACGATGGGAGCGGTACGCGCAGTGGCACGTTACGTCGGACAGATCCTGGCGGAGTCGTAAGTGGCCACGGACTACTACGCCGTACTCGGCGTGCGCCGCGACGCGTCCCAGGACGAGATCAAGAAGGCGTTCCGGAGGCTCGCCCGCGAGCTGCACCCGGACGTCAATCCCGATCCGAAGACGCAGGAACGCTTCAAGGAGATCAACGCCGCCTACGAGGTCCTGTCGGACCCGCAGAAGAAGCAGGTCTACGACCTCGGCGGCGACCCGCTCTCGGCCTCCGGCGGCGGTGGCGCGGGCGGCGGCTTCGGCGCGGGCGGCTTCGGCAACTTCTCCGACATCATGGACGCCTTCTTCGGCACGGCCTCGCAGCGCGGCCCGCGCTCGCGGACCCGCCGCGGCCAGGACGCCATGATCCGCCTGGAGATCGACCTCAACGAGGCGGCCTTCGGCACCACCAAGGACATCCAGGTCGACACGGCGGTCGTCTGCACGACCTGCTCGGGCGAGGGCGCCGCTCCCGGCACCTCCGCGCAGACCTGTGACATGTGCCGCGGTCGTGGCGAGGTCTCCCAGGTCACCCGGTCCTTCCTGGGCCAGGTCATGACCTCCCGTCCCTGCCCGCAGTGCCAGGGCTTCGGCACCGTCGTCCCGACGCCGTGCCCCGAGTGCGCGGGCGACGGCCGGGTCAGGTCCCGCCGCACGCTCACGGTCAAGATCCCGGCCGGCGTCGACAACGGCACCCGCATCCAGCTCGCGGGCGAGGGCGAGGTCGGCCCCGGTGGCGGCCCCGCCGGCGACCTGTACGTCGAGATCCACGAGATCCCGCACGAGACGTTCCAGCGGCGCGGCGACGACCTGCACTGCACGGTCACCCTGCCGATGACGGCGGCCGCGCTCGGCACCAAGGTGCAGCTGCAGACCCTCGACGGGCTGGAGGAGATCGACGTCCGGCCGGGCACGCAGTCCGGCCAGTCGATCCCGCTGCACGGCCGCGGCGTCACGCACCTGCGCGGCAACGGCCGGGGCGACCTGATCGTGCACGTCGAGGTCCAGACCCCGGGCAAGCTCGACGCGGAGCAGGAGCGGCTGCTGCGCGAGCTCGCCAAGCTGCGCGGCGAGGAGCGGCCGACCGGCCAGTTCCAGCCGGGCCAGCAGGGCTTGTTCTCGCGCCTGAAGGACGCCTTCAACGGGCGGTAGGACGGAGCGGTACGAGGGAGGGGCGGCACGCGCGGAGCGCGGGTGCCGCCCCTCCCGCCGTTTCCGGAGTGGTTCCTTCCATGACCTGACGCGCGGATTCGGCCCGGAAGCAGGGGCATGACACGATGCCCATATGTCCACCACCGCACTGAACGATCTCTCTCGGTTTCCGATCGTGCAGGCCCCCATGGCGGGTGGAGCCTCCTGTCCCGAGCTCGTCGGAGCCGTCTGCGAGGCCGGGGCGCTCGGCTTCCTGGCCGGCGGGTACAAGACGGCCGGAGGCCTGTACCAGGAGATCAAGCAGGTACGCCGGCTGACCGCGCGGCCCTTCGGCGTCAACCTCTTCATGCCGCAGGACGGCCGGCCCGCCGACCCCGCCGCGGTGGAGGTCTACCGTCACCAGCTCGCGGGCGAGGCCACCTGGTACGAGACCCCGCTCGGCGAGGCCGACGACAGCCGCGACGACGCCTACGACGCCAAGCTGGCGATCCTCCGCGAGGACCCGGTCCGGGTCGTCTCCTTCACGTTCGGCTGCCCGGAGCCCGAGGTCCTCGCCTCCTTCGCCCGGATCGGCACGTTCACCATCGTCACCGTCACCTCCGCCGAGGAGGCCCTCGCCGCCGAGCGGGCGGGCGCCGACGCCGTGTGCGTCCAGGGCGTCGAGGCGGGCGGGCACCAGGGCTCGTACCGCAACGACCCGGCCCACGACGACACCCCGGGCACCGGGCTGCTCGCCCTCGTCACCCAGGTCCGCGAGCGCGTCGCACTGCCGATCGTCGCCACCGGCGGGATCATGCGCGGCGCGCAGATCGCCGCCGTCCTCGCCGCCGGAGCGGACGCCGCACAGCTCGGCACCGCCTTCCTCGGCTGCCCCGAGTCCGGCGCCCACCCCCTGCACAAGGGGGCCCTCACCGACCCGCTGTTCACCAGGACCGCCCTGACCCGGGCCTTCTCCGGACGCCCGGCGCGGGGCCTGGTCAACCGCTTCGTGCGCGAGCACGGGCCGTACGCCCCCGCCGCCTACCCCGAGGTCCACCACCTCACCGCCCCGATCCGCAAGGCGGCCGCCACCGCGGGCGACGCCCAGGGCATGGCCCTGTGGGCCGGGCAGGGCCACCGGCTCGCCCGGGCGCTCCCCGCCGGGGAACTGGTCGACGTGCTGGCCGCCGAACTCGACACCGCCCTCTCCGAGATCGCCCACAGGAGCGCCTCATGACCGCACCCGTCTTCGTCGTCGACGACCTCCCCGACACCCGGCACTTCGTCCTGGACGGGCCCGAGGGCCGGCACGCCGTCTCCGTGAAGCGGCTGAACCCCGGGGAGGGCGTCGTCCTGACCGACGGCCGGGGCCGCTGGGCCGACTGCGTGGTCGTCGCCGCGGAGGGCAAGGACCGGCTGACCGTGGAGTTCTCGTCCGTGTCCGAGGACCCCGAGGAGGAGCCGCGCATCACGGTCGTCCAGGCGCTCCCCAAGGGCGACCGGGGCGAACTCGCCGTCGAGACGATGACGGAGACCGGCGTGGACGCGATCGTGCCGTGGGCCGCGTCCCGCTGCATCACCCAGTGGAAGGGCGACCGCGGCCTCAAGGCCCTCGCCAAGTGGCGCTCCACCGCCCGCGAGGCGGGCAAGCAGTCGCGCCGCACCCGCTTCCCCGAGGTCGCCGACCTGATGAGCACGAAGCAGGTCGCCGCGCTCCTCGCGGGCGCCGACTTCGCGGCCGTCCTGCACGAGGACCGCGACCACCCGAGCGGCGCGCTCGCCACCGCCGGACTCCCGGAGAAGGGCTCGATCGTCCTGGTCGTCGGCCCCGAGGGCGGGGTCTCGCCCGACGAGCTCGCCGCCTTCGAGGCGGCCGGGGCGAAGCCGTACCGCCTGGGCCGCAGCGTCCTGCGCACCTCCACGGCGGGCACGGCCGCGACGGCCCTCGTCCTGGGCCGCACCGGCCGCTGGGGCTAGGCGGTGACTTCCTCCTCGGTGCCCGCCAGGGTGTCGTAGAGCGGCCAGGCGTCCTCCTCGCGGATGCCGTGGGCGGTGGGGAGGAGGCCGCGGGCCGCGGCCTCCGCCAGGAAGCGGCGTACGACACCGGGCTTGTTCAGGTTCAGGATGGCGCCGCCGGTCGAGGCGACGTCGCCGAGACCGAAGGGGTAGCCGGCGACGACGCGGCCCGGGCCGTCGCGGAACACCAGCCGGAGCTGGGCGTGGCGGTGCTCGGCGCGGCGCAGGGAGAGCACCGTCCGGCAGTCGGGGTGCCGGTGCCGGACGTTCCAGAGCCACACGGTGCCGTCCACGGTCAGCCTGCGCGGCGCGCTTTCCCGTCTCATGCCGGGCACCCTACGCCCGCGCCCCGCCGCACCCGGTGGACAACGGCCCCCCGCCGCTCCTTAGGCTGGCCGCATGGCCGACGAGTCCCCTCTCCTCCGCAGTCTGCGCGCCGCCGTGGGCGCCGCCCCGGGTGACGTACCCCTGCGTCTTCACTTCGCCGAACTCCTGCTCGCCGAGGGGCGGAACGACGAGGCCGTCGCGGAGGCGGCGGTCGCGCTCCAGCACGCGCCGGGGGACGCGGCCGCGCGGGCGCTGATGATGCGGGCGATGGGCATGCCCCCGGCCTCCGCACCCGCGCCGACGCCCGCACCCGCGCCGACGCAGCGGCCCGATGCGGCGTCCACGCCCGCTCCGGCTCCGTCCCCGGACGAGCCGCCCGCGTCCGCGCCCGCACCCGAAGTGCCGTCCACGCCCGCTCCGGCTCCCGACAAGCCCGCGGAGTCCCCAGAGCCCGCGCCCGCCTTCGACTGGGACGCCGCCGAGCAGCAGGTGCGGGACCTGGTCGGGCCCCGGTTCCTGGACGCGCCGCAGGCCGACGGGGGCGAGGGGACGGCGGGGGACGCGGCCGCCTGGGACGTCGACGCGCCGGGGACCGTGCGGCTGGCGGACGTCGGCGGCATGGAGGAGGTCAAGGACCGCCTGGAAGCCGCGTTCCTCGCGCCGATGCGGAACCCCGAACTGCGCAGGCTGTACGGGAAGTCGCTGCGCGGCGGGCTGCTGCTCTACGGGCCGCCCGGCTGCGGCAAGACGTTCATCGCGCGGGCCGTCGCGGGCGAGCTGGGCGCGAACTTCCTCACGGTGTCGCTCTCCGACGTGCTCGACATGTGGATCGGGGCCTCGGAGAAGAACATCCACGACATCTTCGAGACCGCCCGCCGCCAGGCGCCCTGCGTCGTCTTCCTCGATGAGCTGGACGCGCTCGGCGCCAAGCGCTCGCGCACCCACCACAGCGGTCTGCGCAACGTCGTCAACCAGCTGCTCACCGAGCTCGACGGCATCGCGAGCGGCGCCGGCAACGAGGGCGTCTTCGTGCTGGCCGCCACCAACGTGCCCTGGGACGTGGACATCGCGCTGCGCCGCCCCGGCCGCCTCGACCGCACCCTGCTCGTGCTGCCGCCGGACGCCAAGGCCCGGGAGGCGATCCTCCGCTACCACCTGCGGGAGCGCCCGATCGAGGCCGTCGACCTCGGCAAGCTCGTCAAGGTCACCGAGGACTTCTCCGGCGCCGACCTCGCCCACCTGTGCGAGACGGCCGCGGAGGCGGCGCTCCTCGACTCCGCCCGCACCGGCTCCGTACGGCTGATCACCACCAAGGACCTGCTCGGCGCGGCCAAGCAGATCAAGCCGTCGACGGAGCCGTGGTTCGCGGCGGCCCGGAACGTCGCCATGTTCGCCAACGAGGGCGGCCTGTACGACGACCTCCTCGCCCACCTCAAGCGGAAGCGCAAGCTGTGACCGCCCCGGGCGGACCGACCGCGCTGCTGCGCGCCGAGGCGCTGTACGACGCCGGGCGGTACGCGCAGGCGGGGGCGCTCGTCGCCCAGCACCTGGCGACCGATCCGGAGGACGCCGAGGCCCTGGTGCTGCTCGCCCGCTGCCACCACCGGAGCGGGGAGGGGCCCGCCGCCCTGGCCGCGGTGGACCAGGCCCTGCGGGCCCAGCCCGACCTGCTCGGGGGCTGGCTGATGCGCGTGCACGTCCTGCTCGCCGCGAAGCGGTACCCGGAGGCGGAGGCCTCCGCCCGTCACGCCGTCGAGCTCGCCCCGCAGTACTGGGGCACCCACTACGCGCTGGGCACCGCCCTCGCGGAGCACGGCGAGCACGCCCGCACGCCCGGCCGGACCGTCGAGGCGTACGAGGCGGCCAGGGCGGCCGTCGAGCTCGCCCCCGAGGAGGACGCGGCCCACTTCCTGGTCGGTCTGACCGCCCAGCGCCGGGGCGACCGGGTCACCGCGCAGCGGGCGTACGAGACGACGCTGCGGCTCAACCCGCAGAGCAGCGAGGCCCACAACAACCTGTCGCTGCTGCGGCTGCGCCGCCGCTGGTTCCACCGGGGCGCGTGGACGCAGGCCGCCGAGGGCTTCGTCGCCTCCGCCGCACTCGACCTCCAGGACCGCAAGGCCCGCCACAACCTGGAGGCCATGGCCTGGAACACGGTCGCCGGGGCCCGCTGGGTGGCCCTGCTCGGGTTCATCGCCTCCGCCGTCGCACGCGCCTGGGTGCCCGACGGCGCGGGCTGGTCCGAGGCGGCCGTCCCGCTCCTCGTCGGCGGGACCGTGGTCGTCGGCTCCTGGACCGGGTGGGCGGTGTGGATGGCCCGCCGGGTGCCGCCCCGGCTGCGCCGGCCCATGCTCCTGGTGGCGCGCAACTGCCGGCCGGTGCTGTTCATGGGAGGGGCCGTCGGGCTCCTCGGCCTGTACTCGCTCGTGGCCCTGGCCCTGCGGTCCGTCGGCTCGGGGGTGGTGAACGGGCTCGGCACGCCCCTGTTCTGGGCCGTGATCATCACGTACTGGGTGAGCCGCTCGGCCCTGAACCGGCGCGCGCCGAAGGACTGACCGGGGACGCGGCCGGGCCGGGGGCGGCCGATAGCATGCGCGTGTACTGACCGACGGAGGCGAGGAGGCCCGGGCCATGGCCGGAGAGCCGCAGAGCGACTGCCTGTTCTGCAAGATCGTGGCGGGGGAGGTGCCGGCGACGATCGTCCGCGAGACCGAGACGACCCTGGCGTTCCGCGACATCAACCCGCAGGCGCCGACGCACGTCCTCGTGATCCCGCGCCTCCACTACCCGGACGCCGCGTCGCTGGCCGCCGCCGCGCCGACGGTGGCCGCCGACATACTGCGCGAGGCCGGCGAGGTCGCCGCCCAGGAGAAGGTCGACGGCCACGGCTTCCGGATCGTCTTCAACACCGGCGCGGGCGCCGGCCAGACGGTCTTCCACGCCCACGCGCACGTGCTGGGCGGCCGCGGCCTCAACTGGCCCCCCGGATAAGCCGTGTCCGTACGCGAACTGGTCGTGCTCGGGACCGCCAGCCAGGTCCCGACCCGGCACCGCAACCACAACGGCTACCTGCTGCGCTGGGACGGCCAGGGCATCCTCTTCGACCCCGGCGAGGGCACCCAGCGGCAGATGCTGCGGGCCGGGGTCGCCGCGCACGACCTCGACCGGATCTGCGTGACGCACTTCCACGGCGACCACTCGCTCGGCCTGGCCGGGGTGATCCAGCGGATCAACCTCGACCAGGTCCCGCACCCGGTCACCGCGCACTACCCGGCGAGCGGGCAGCACTTCTTCGAGCGGCTGCGGTACGCCACGGCGTACCGGGAGACCGTGAAGCTGACCGAGTCGCCGGTCGCCGCCGACGGGCCGCTCGCCGTCACCGAGGCGTACACCCTCGACGCGCGCAGGCTCTCGCACCCCGTCGAGTCGTACGGCTACCGGCTCACCGAGCCCGACGGGCGCCGCATCCTGCCCGAGAAGCTCGCCGCGCACGGCATCAAGGGCCCCGACGTGGGCCGGATCCAGCGGGACGGCGTCCTGGACGGCGTGACGCTCGACGAGGTCAGCGAGGTCCGGCGCGGGCAGCGCTTCGCCTTCGTCATGGACACCCGCCTCTGCGACGGCGTGCACGCCCTCGCCGAGGGCGCCGATCTGCTCGTCATCGAGTCGACCTTCCTCGACGAGGACGTCAGGCTCGCCACCGACCACGGCCATCTGACGGCCGGACAGGCCGCGTCGGTCGCGCGGGACGCGGGGGTGCGGCACCTCGTCCTCACCCACTTCTCGCAGCGCTACTCCGACCCCTCGGAGTTCGAACGGCAGGCGCGGGCGGCCGGGTTCGAAGGCGAGCTGAGCATTGCCCAGGACCTCATGAGGGTCCCCGTACCGAAGAGATAGAGCACCACCCATGCACCTCCCCGAGCCTCTCCCCAAGGCCGAACTGCACCTCCACATCGAAGGCACCCTCGAACCCGAGCTGGCCTTCGCGCTCGCCGCGCGCAACGGCGTCACCCTGCCGTACGCGGACACCGCCGCCCTGCGCGAGGCGTACCGCTTCAGCGACCTGCAGTCCTTCCTGGACCTCTACTACGGCCTGATGGCGGTCCTGCGCACGGCCGAGGACTTCACGGAGCTCGCCGACGCCTATCTGGAGCGGGCCGCCGCCCAGGGCGTCCGGCACGCCGAGATCTTCTTCGATCCGCAGGCGCACACCGCCCGCGGCGTCCCGCTCGGCACCGTCGTCGAGGGACTCGGCGCCTCCCTCGACCGCGCCGAGGAGCGGTACGGGATCTCGACGCGGCTCATCCTGTGCTTCCTGCGCGACGAGTCCGCCGAGTCGGCGCTCGCGACCCTGGAGGCCGCGAAGCCGTACCTGGACCGGATCACCGGCGTGGGCCTCGACTCGGCCGAGGTCGGCCACCCGCCGGCCAAGTTCCGCGCGGTGTACGAGGAGGCCGCCCGGCTCGGCCTGCGCCGCGTCGCCCACGCGGGCGAGGAGGGCCCCGCCGCCTACGTCCGCGAGGCGCTGGACGTGCTCGGCGTGGAGCGGATCGACCACGGTCTGCGCTGTGTGGAGGACCCGGAGCTCGTCGAGCGGCTGGCCCGCGAGCGCATCCCGCTCACCCTGTGCCCCCTGTCGAACGTCCGGCTCCGCGTCATCGACACCCTCGCCGACCACCCGCTCCGCACGATGATGGCGGCCGGTCTCCTCGTCACCGTCAACTCCGACGACCCCGCGTACTTCGGGGGGTACGTCGGCGACAACTACGACGGCGTCCGGGACGCGCTGGGGTTCTCGCCGGAACAGCTCCGCGAGCTGGCGAGGAACTCGTTCGAGGCGTCCTTCCTGGAGGACGACGAGCCGCGCAGGGCGCGGTACCTGGCGGAGGTCGCGGCGTACGAGTTCCCGGCCGCCGAGTAGCCGGACGGGCGGGCGGGGGCCGGTGCGCGGGCGCCCGCGGCCGGCCCTCCCCGACCCGGCCCCTCCAGGGGGAAGCGGCCTCAGCCCCGGTCGCTCGGCCGGGCCAGCCGGAAGGCGGCCTTCCCCGGGCGGCGGCGGCCCGCCGGGACCGGGACGGCGACCGGGGCCACCGGCTGCTCCGGGGCGCCCATCTGCGGGACCAGGGCCGGCGTCGCCGAGGCCGTGCCCGCGAGGACGGCGGCGGGGGCGCCGCCGCGGCGCCGCACGGAGCCGGGGACCAGCGGGCGGCCCGAGGCGTGGCGGGCGACGGCGGTCATCGGGACGGCGACGAGGACGAGGAGGGCGCAGAGGACGGCGCCCATGCCCGGGTAGCCGGCGTGCTCCGAGAGGAGGCTGCCGACGACCGGGCCGCAGGCGACGCCGAGGGAGGACGCCGAGCCGACCAGGACGGCCCAGCGGCCGCGCGGGTCGAGGGAGGCGGCGAGGCCGAGGAGGTACGAGAGGACGACCGGGTAGACGGCGTTCCACAGGATCTCGCCGGTGGCGAAGGAGGCCAGGCTGCCGGCGGCCGAGCTCAGCAGGACGCACCCCGCGATGAGGACGGTGCCCACGCCGATCGGGACGGCGCGGCCCAGGCGGGAGCCGAGCGCGCCCGCCGCGGTGACCCCGGCGAGGCCCGCGCCGAGCGCCGCCGCGAAGACCGCGCCGACGGTGACCTCGGAGAGTCCGGCCTGGGTGGTGCCGATGCGGCCGCTCACGCCCCACAGCGCGTTCTGGGCGAGGGACCAGCAGAGGATGCCCCCGGCGAGCACGGCCCCGGCCCGGCGGTACGGCAGGGGGCCCGTCGGCGCGGTCCGCCGCTCGGGGCGCCCGTCACGCGCGTGCGTGGCACCGGCCAGCCGGCCGGTCAGCGGCCACACCAGGGCGGCCGCGCAGGCGATGGCGAGCAGCGGCGCCGCGTGGCCGCCGCCGAGGTGCGGAAGCGTCAGGTAGAGGGCGCCCGCCGTGGCCGACACGGTGAGGAGGCCCAGCGTGGAGGCGCGGTGCGGGTCGCGCTGCCCGGCGATCCCGGCGGCGGCCACCGCCGTCGCCGTTCCGGAGCCGAGGCCGCCGAGGACCGCGCCGGCGACCACCAGCGGCACGGTGGCGGTCGCGGCGGCGGAGCCGTATCCGACGGCCATGGCGAGCAGGCCCGCGCGGGCGGCGGTGCGGGGCCCGATCCGGTCCCCGCGCGCGGCCAGCGTGAATCCGGCCGACGAGGAGCCGAGCAGCAGCACGGAGCCGACGAGGCCCGCCTGGGCGGGGGTGAGGCCGAGTCCGGCGGAGAGCCGGCCGACGACGGTCGGCAGCAGGTACGGGGCGAGGTAGCCGGCGGTGAAGAGGGCGACGAGGGCGGCGAGGGCGCCCGGGCCGCGGGTCCGCGAGGACATGGGCGTTCCCAGGAACAGAAGGGGGGAGGTGGAGCGCCCGGTGGTGCGGGGAACACGGGGTCGCGGAACCATGTGTATCAAGCAGGTGCTTGACCGGAGAAGGTGGAATCCGCCGATTCGCCACGTGATCTGGGTCACTGTCGGTTTGGCTCTCCGATTCCCGGGTAGGAGTCGGCTTCCTCGCTGCGTCCCACCCGCCACCCCCTCCCCATCGGGCACACTGGCCGGAACCGCACCGCAACCGGGGAGTCCGCCGTGACCACAGCAAGGGGAGACCAGCCGCAACACGACGCCGGGGTCGACCCGTTGGTGTGCCTGCGCGAGCCCACCGACCCCGCCTGCGACGTCTTCCTGACGGGCACGGTCTTCCTCGACATCATCTTCACCGGCCTCGACAGCGCCCCCGTCCGCGGCACCGAGTCCTGGGCCCGCGGCATGGGCTCCAGCCCCGGCGGCGTCGCCAACATGGCCACCGCCCTCGCCCGCCTCGGCCTGCGCACCTCCCTCGCCGCCGCCTTCGGCGACGACCACTACGGCGAGTACTGCTGGGACGCCCTGGAGCAGGGCGAGGGCATCGACCTCTCGCTCTCCCGCACCGTCCCCGGCTGGCACTCCCCGGTCACCGTCTCCATGGCCTACGAGGGCGAGCGCACGATGGTCTCCCACGGCCACGAGGCCCCGCCGCTCGACGGCGCCCTGACCGCCTACCCGCCGCGCGCCCGCGCCGCCGTCGCCTCCCTCGTCCCCGGCCGCTCCGAGGACTGGGTCGCCCGGGCCGCCCGCGGCGGCGCCAAGGTCTTCGCCGACGTGGGCTGGGACGACACCGGCCGCTGGGACCTCGCCGGGCTCACCGACCTGGAGCACTGCGAGGCCTTCCTGCCGAACGCCGCCGAGGCCATGCGCTACACCCGCACCGAGTGCCCCCGGGCCGCCGCCCGCGCCCTCGCCGACAAGGTCCGCTACGCCGTCGTCACCCTCGGCGCCGACGGCGCCTACGCCGTCGACGGCGCCACCGGCGAGACCGCCGAGGTCCCCGCCATCCGGGTCTCCGCCCTCGACCCCACCGGCGCCGGGGACGTCTTCGTCGCCGGCTTCGTCACCGGCACCCTCGCCGACTGGCCCCTCGCCGACCGGCTGGCCTTCGCCGGCCTCACCGCGGCCCTCTCCGTCCAGGAGTTCGGCGGCTCCCTCTCCGCCCCCACCTGGGGCGAGATCGCCGCCTGGTGGCAGCACGTCCAGGGGCACGCCCAGCAGGACCCCGAGGCCCTGCGCGGCCGCTACGCCTTCCTGGAGAGCCTCCTGCCCGCCCCCGCCCGCCCCTGGCCGCTGCGCCGGGCCGTGCCGACGATCGGCTTCCGGGCCGCTGCCTCGTAAATTCCTTCGACCCGCCGCCGCCAAGTCGTAGGCTTGGAGATCGAGAGGTTGTCGAGCGGCGAGAACCCCGCAACGGGAGGTATGTGCAGGCCACAGTGCCGGCCCATGACTCAGTCACCCACAGCCCACAACGGCGCGGCCCACGACGGCACGCCCGGTCAGGCCCGCGCCCAGTTCACGGTCCCCGCCAAGCATCCGATGGTGAGCCTCCTCGGCTCCGGTGACGCGCTGCTCCGCGTCATCGAGCGGTCGTTCCCGGGATCCGACATCCATGTCCGGGGCAACCAGGTCAGCGCGGTCGGAGACGCGGCGGAAGTCGCCCTGATCCAGCGCCTGTTCGACGAGATGATGCTGGTGCTCCGCACCGGTCAGCCGATGACGGAGGACGCAGTGGAACGCTCGATCGCCATGCTCAGGGCGAGCGGGAACGGTTCGGCGGAGGGCGGCGAGGAGACTCCCGCAGAGGTGCTCACGCAGAACATCCTCTCCAACCGGGGCCGCACGATCCGACCCAAGACGCTCAACCAGAAGCGGTACGTCGACGCGATCGACAAGCACACGATCGTCTTCGGCATCGGCCCCGCCGGCACCGGAAAGACCTACCTCGCCATGGCCAAGGCGGTCCAGGCCCTGCAGTCCAAGCAGGTCACCCGGATCATCCTGACCCGGCCCGCCGTCGAGGCCGGCGAGCGACTGGGCTTCCTGCCCGGCACGCTCTACGAGAAGATCGACCCGTACCTGCGTCCGCTCTACGACGCCCTGCACGACATGCTCGACCCGGACTCGATCCCCAAGCTCATGGCGAGCGGGACGATCGAGGTCGCGCCGCTGGCCTACATGCGGGGCAGGACCTTGAACGACGCGTTCATCATCCTCGACGAGGCGCAGAACACGAACCCCGAGCAGATGAAGATGTTCCTCACCCGCCTCGGCTTCGACTCGAAGATCGTCATCACCGGTGACGTCACCCAGGTCGACCTGCCGAACGGGACGAAGAGCGGTCTGCGGCAGGTCCGCGACATCCTGGACGGCGTCCCGGACGTCCACTTCTCGACGCTCACGTCGCAGGATGTCGTCCGGCACAAGCTCGTCGGCCGTATCGTCGACGCGTACGAGCAGTACGACAGCCGAAACGGCCGCAACGGGAAGTAGTACACAAGCACCATGTCGATCGACGTCAACAACGAGTCCGGTACCGAGGTCGACGAGCAGGCGATCCTCGACATCGCCCGCTACGCGCTCGCGCGCATGCGCATCCACCCGCTCTCCGAGCTCTCGGTGATCGTCGTGGACGCGGAGGCGATGGAGCAGCTCCACATCCAGTGGATGGACCTGCCGGGTCCGACGGACGTCATGTCCTTCCCGATGGACGAGCTGCGCCCGCCGTCGAAGGACGACGAGGAGCCCCCGCAGGGGCTCCTCGGCGACATCGTGCTCTGCCCCGAGGTCGCCACCCAGCAGGGCAAGGACGCGCCGACCGAGCACTCCATGGACGAGGAGCTCCAGCTCCTCACCGTCCACGGCGTGCTGCACCTCCTCGGGTACGACCACGAGGAGCCGGACGAGAAGGCCGAGATGTTCGGCCTCCAGGCGGCGATCGTCGACGGCTGGCGCGCGGAGAAGGGCCTCACCGGCCCGTCCCCGGCGCCGACCGTGTCCTGACCCGATGGACGTCTCGCTCGTCCTCGGCGCCGTCGCGCTGGTCGTCGTGGCCTGGCTCGCCGCCTGTGCCGAGGCCGGTCTCGCCCGCGTCTCCAGCTTCCGCGCCGCCGAGGCCGTACGGTCCGGGCGGCGCGGGGCGGAGAAGCTGGCGCAGGTCGCCTCCGACCCGACCCGCTACCTCAACGTGGCGCTGCTCGTCCGCGTCGCCTGCGAAATGGCGGCCGGCGTCCTCGTCACGTACGCCTGCCTGGAGGCCTTCCCGGAGACCTGGGAGGCGCTGCTCGTCGCCATCGTCGTCATGGTCCTCGTCTCGTACGTGGCCGTCGGCGTCTCGCCGCGCACCATCGGCCGCCAGCACCCGCTGAACACGGCGACCGCCGCCGCGTACGTCCTGCTGCCGCTGGCCCGGATCATGGGCCCGATCCCGCAGCTGCTCATCCTCATCGGCAACGCGCTGACCCCGGGCAAGGGCTTCCGCAAGGGCCCCTTCGCCTCCGAGGCCGAGCTGCGGGCCATGGTCGACCTCGCCGAGCAGGAGTCGCTGATCGAGGACGAGGAGCGCCGCATGGTGCACTCGGTCTTCGAGCTGGGCGACACCCTGGTGCGCGAGGTGATGGTGCCGCGCACGGACCTCATCTGCATCGAGCGGTACAAGACGATCCGTCAGGCCCTCACCCTCGCGCTGCGCTCCGGCTTCTCCCGGATCCCGGTCACCGGCGAGAACGAGGACGACATCGTCGGCATCGTGTACCTGAAGGACCTGGTCCGCAAGACGCACATCAACCGCGACTCCGAGGCGGACCTGGTGTCGACCGCGATGCGGCCCGCCGCCTTCGTGCCGGACACCAAGAACGCGGGCGACCTGCTGCGCGAGATGCAGCAGGAGCGCAACCACGTCGCCGTCGTCATCGACGAGTACGGCGGCACGGCCGGCATCGTCACCATCGAGGACATCCTGGAGGAGATCGTCGGCGAGATCACCGACGAGTACGACCGGGAGCTGCCGCCCGTCCAGGACCTCGGCGAGGGCCGCCGCCGGGTGACCGCCCGGCTCGACATCGGCGACCTCGGCGAGCTGTACGGCCTGGGCCCCGACGAGTACGACGACGAGGACGTGGAGACCGTCGGCGGACTGCTCGCCAAGGCGCTCGGCCGCGTCCCGATCGCGGGTGCCAAGGCGGTCGTGGAACTGCCCGACGGCCGTTCGCTGCGGCTGACGGCGGAGGCGCCGGCCGGCCGCCGGAACAAGATCGTCACCGTGCTGGTGGAACCCCTGGAACCGGAGGACGCACCGGAATGACCCCCGACGAGCTGCGCGCGCTCTGCCTGGACTTCAACGACTCCTCGGAGGAGTTCCCGTTCGGACCCGACACCTCCGTCTTCAAGGTGGCCGGGAAGATGTTCGCGCTGTCGTGGCTCGACGGCGATCCGCTGCGGATCAACCTCAAGTGCGACCCGGACGAGGCGGTACGGCTCCGCGCCGAGTACCCCGCCGTCGCCCCCGGCTACCACATGAACAAGCGGCACTGGAACACCGTGACCGTCGGAGAGCTTCCGGACCGGATGGTCCGGGAGCTCGTCGAGGACTCGTACGACCTCGTCGTCGCCGGTCTGCCCAAGGCGGTACGGCTCCGCCTCGACCGCCCCTGACTCAGGAGCTGCGCCGCAGGCCGAGGCCGACGAGGACCGCCGTGCCGAGGACGATCGCCGCGTCCAGGGCGAGGACCGTGCGGACGCCGCCGAACAGGTCGCCGCCCGTGGTGGCGAGCACACCGAGCAGCGGGATGCCGATCGTGATGCCGACCTGCTGGGTGGTGGTCACCAGACCGGTCGCCAGGCCCTGCTCCTCGTCCGGGACGCCGGAGGTGACGGTCAGCCCGTACGAGATGATCGCGCCCAGGTGGAACATGCAGGCCAGTGAGGCCGCGACGGTCGCCAGGACCGCCCCGGACTCCCGTCCCGCACCGAGGATCGCGGCCGTCAGCAGGCCCTGCCCGACGAGCGAGCCGATCAGGACGCGGCGGGTGCCGAGCCGGCCGATCACCTTCGGGGCCAGCATGCCGGCGACGATCGCGGACACGCCCTGCACGCCGAAGACCAGGCCGGTGACGAAGGCCGAGAGGCGCAGCGTCTCCTGCAGGTACAGGGTCAGGACGAAGACGACGGTCGACATCATCGAGAAGGTGATCAGACCGCCCAGGTTGCCGAAGGCGACCGTCCGCCGCCGCAGCATCGGCAGCGAGACCAGCGGGGCCGGGTGCCGGGACTCGACCCGCACGAAGACCGCGAGCAGCAGCAGCCCCGCCACCAGGGTGACCAGCACGTCCGCGCCGCCGAAGCCGCGCTGGGCCGCCGTCGACAGGGCGTAGACCAGCGCCAGCAGACCGCCGGTGACGGTCACCGCGCCCGGCACGTCGAGCCGGGGCCGCTCCGGGGTGCGGGACTCGGGCAGCAGGCCCGGCGCCAGCGGCAGCACCACCACGGTGAACAGGGCGAGCAGGCCCATCGTGGAGCGCCAGCCGAGGGTGTCGGTCATGACGCCGCCGAGCACCATGCCGACGGTGAAGCCGAGCGAGAGCAGCGTCCCGGAGATGCCGAGCGCCCGGTCGCGCAGCGGCCCCTCGGGGAACGTGGTCGTCAGCAGCGACATGCCGGTGGGGACGATCGCGGCGGCCCCCAGTCCCTGGAGGGCGCGGCCGGTGAGGAAGCTCGCCGGGTTCCAGGCGAAGGTGGCCAGCAGCGAGGCGGCGCCGAAGAGCGCGAGCCCGGCGAGGAACAGCTTCCTGCGTCCGTAGAGGTCGCCGACCCGTCCGAAGAGGAGCAGGAAGCCGCCGGACGGCAGGGCGAAGGCGGTGACGGCCCACTGGAGGGCGGACCGGCCGAGGCCGAGGTCGGCGCCGAGGACCGGCAGCGCCACGTTCAGGACGGAGAAGTCGAGCGCCACCATGAACTGGGCGGCGCACAGCACGAAGAGGATGAGCCGGGTGCGGCCGGTGAGCACCGGGGGAGCCGCGGGGGCGGTCGGGGGAGAGGTCGTCGTTGCCATGGCCCCACCTTCGGAGTCCGGGAACAACCGTGGGGAGCGGGAACTTATCCTGTTGGTCGCACCACCAGGCACCGCCGGGCACCGCCGGGCACCGCCAGGCACCACCAGGCACCGCCAGGCACCACCGGGTGTCCACCATGCGTCCAGGGGGAGGAAGCACACGTGGCCGCGGTCCTCGAGAGCGCCGGAGCGAAGCAGCGCCGACTCGCCGAACTGCGCGAGTTCCTGATGAGCCGTCGGGCCCGGGTCAGCCCGGCGGAGGCGGGTCTCCCGGACGGCGGCGCGCGCCGCCGCACCCCGGGGCTGCGCCGGGAGGAGGTCGCGGTCCTCGCGGGCGTCGGCGTCTCCTGGTACCAGTGGCTGGAGCAGGGCCGGGACATCACGGTCTCGCCGCAGGTCCTCGACTCGGTCGCGCGGGTGCTGCGGCTGAGCCCCGCGGAGCGGCGCCACCTGTACGTCCTGGCGGCCCTGAACCCGCCGGCCCTGGAGGCGGCCCCGGAGGACCGGGACATGTGCGACGGGCTGCGGCGCCTGATCGACGCGTGGATGCCGTTCCCGGCGCACATCATGGACCAGTACTGGAACACGGTCATGTACAACGACGCGGCGTCGATCGTGCTCGGGATGCGGCCGGAGATCTCGCAGAACTGCCTGATCGCGTTCTTCACCGATCCGCTGTACCGGTCGCGGATGGGTCACTGGGAGGAGCTCGCGCCGAAGGTGGTCGCGCAGTTCCGGTCGGCCTGCTCGGAGTGCGACGACGACGACGGCTTCCGGGCGGTGATCGACGAACTCAGGGAGTGCAGCGAGGAGTTCGTCGAGCTGTGGGAGCGGCGGGACATCCTGCCCGGCGGCCAGAACCGCAAGGAGATGGAGCACCCGGTCGTCGGCACGCTCGTCGTCGAGGCGACCCAGCTCCGCGTCCCGGCCCGTCCGGACCTCGTCATCGTCCTGCACACCCCGCTCCCCGAGGCCGACACGGCCGGGAAGCTGGAGTGGCTGGTGTCGCCGGAGGGCCGCCGGGGCGCGATGTACCCGGTGGCGGTCTGACCTCCGGACGGGCGCGTGCGCCGGTTCCGGTTCCCGGACGGGTCGCGCGCCGATTCGGGACGGTCGCCCGCTGAGACGCGCCGGTCGAGGGTTGAGACGCCCTCCGGTCGGGTCCGGCCCCCGACCTATGCTCGGGGCATGACACTCAGCAGCGAGCACGGCGACCTCGGCGCCGAGGACCTCAAGATCATCACGCTGGCGCGCAGCGCCCGCGCCCGCAACGGCGTGCCCGAAGGCGCGGCCGTACGCGACGAGACGGGCCGGACGTACGTGGCCGGCACCGTGGAGCTGGAGTCGCTCAAGCTGAGCGCGCTGCGCACGGCGGTGGCCATGGCCGTGGCCAGCGGCGCCCAGTCCCTGGAGGCGGCGGCCGTCGTGTCGAACGCCGGGGCCGCCTCGGACGAGGACCGCGCCGCGGTGCGCGACCTCGGCGGCCCGGAGACCCCGGTGCTGCTCGCGGGCCCCGACGGGCAGCTGCGCACGGCGGTCACGGCCGGCTGAGCCGGGCGGCGGGAGCAGGCCATCGAGGGCCCGGCGGCACGCCGGGCCCTTTGCGCGTTTGTGAAGGATCACCGCACCTTCTCTTGCCTTCCCCGGCCGTCTGCGCATCAATGGCAACGGTTCGCCCGACGGACCGTCAGATGTTCATCGTCCACGCAGTGTCCGCACCCCTGCGTTCAGCATCGGAAGGGGTACGAACCCGCCATGAGAAGCAGAAGCAGCTTAGGAACCGTCGCGGTCCTCGCGGGGGCGCTCGCCGCCGCCGGACTCGCCTTCGCGCCGACGGCCGGCGCCGTCGCGCCGGGCTCCGCCACGGCCACGTACGACTGCGGCAGCTGGGGCGGTGGCACCGCCACCCTCACGGCCACGCAGAGCGGCACCGCCGCGACCGTCAAGCTCACCTCGGCCATCACGACGCCGATCGCGGTCGGCGCCGACTCGATCAACGCCACCCTGACGATGGCCAAGGGCGGCGGCGGCACCCGGGTCTTCACCGGCAAGAAGAACCCGGCGCTCGGCGCCGGCCAGTCCGTCGTCATCGGCCCGCTGAGCGGGACCGTGGCCTCGGGCGACAGTCTCAACTCGTACTTCGCTGGGGTCGCCCTCAAGATGGTGATCTTCGGGGTCACGGTGAACTGCGACGCGCTGACGTCCCAGTCGCCCGGCCCGTTCGTCTTCAGCTGAGCACGTCCCGCACCTCGACCGGTGTCGCCCTCGGCGGCACCGGTCTCTGGTGTGCCCGGCCGTCGATCCGACCCCTGTGAACTGGGGAAACGTCACCATGGGGCGATCTTGACACCATCTGATGGGTCATCAGTCGATGTCTCCCGATTCCATTGACTTCTCTCCGCCCGCAGCCGTCAATGGCGCCCACTCATCCCTCAGGAGGGGCACACCCATGGCACTCAATCGATCCCGGGCGGCGACCCGAAGACGGCGCTGGACCGCCGTCCTCGGCGTCGCCGCCCTCGCGGTCGCCGGCGGAGGCGTCATCGCCGCCCCGGCCGGCGCGGTCTCGCAGTCGGTCGACTTCCAGACCCGCTGCGTCCCGCCGCCGGTCGCCCAGATCCCGCCGATCGAGGGCACCACCACCGCCCAGATCACGGTCGACAAGCCCAACCCCAAGGTCGGCGAGACCGTGACCGTGACCTACGCGGTCACCAAGCCCGCCGCGTCCAACCCCGTCGACCTCGCGCTCCCGGCCGACATCCTGACGCCCAGCGGCAAGGTCGTCCTCGGCGGCGCCCAGACCGGCGAGGTCACCGTCACCGGCCCCAAGAAGAACCCGCCGGTCCCCGGCAAGGGCGCCTTCCCGGGCTTCTCCATGACCGGCACCTTCACGGCCACCGCGGCGGGCTCGATCACCCTCTCGCCCGGCGACTACAACATCCACACCAGCTACCTCATGGAGCTGGACACCCCCTGTACGGTGCTCAACCCGCCCGCCCCGGTCTCCGAGACGGTCGTCGCGAGCCCCGTCACCAGCCCCAACACGCGCACGCTCCAGCTCGACAGCGCGTCCGGGGACCCCGGCGTCCGGGTCACCGTCACCGGCGCCAAGTTCACCCCGCTCACCGAGGTGACCGTCGTCGGCCGGTCCGGCGCGGCCGAGACCGCCGACAAGATGACGGTCACGACCGACAGCGAGGGCGGCTTCGCCGCGCGCCTGAAGGTCAACGACCCGGCCACCACGGGGATCGTGGCGTACGAGGGCGCGGCCTGGGACGCCGAGAAGGGCGCCGGACCCGCCGCGTACAAGGTGATCGTGCCGACTCCGCCGAACAGCCAGACGATCACGGCGGCCGTCACCGCGGGCGAGCTGTCCATGACCCAGGCGGGGGACGCCGTCCAGCTGTCCTCGGTCGACTTCGGCGCGGGCGGCGCGGCCACCGGCGCCCTCCAGACGGTGACCGTCAAGGACTTCCGCGGCGGACCCGCGGGCTGGTCCCTGACCGGCAAGGTCACCGACTTCACCGGTCCCGGCGGAGCCATCGGCGCCGGGAAGCTCAGCTGGACGCCCGCCTGCACCGCCAAGGCCGGCAGCCCCAGCACCTGCGCGGCCGGCTCGGCCGGTCCCGTCGGCAGTGGCGGCGCGACCCTCGCCTCCACCCCGAACGGCACCCTCACGGGCGGTGAGTTCACCGTCGACGCGGGCCTCTCCCTCGACGTGCCGGCGTACACCGCGCCCGGCTCGTACGCGGGCGTGCTCACGCTGACGCTGTCCTGACCACCCCGCGGGCCGGGCGCGCACCCGGCCGGCCCGCTCCGTCTCCGCACCCCCGGGGGGTTCCGCACCCGTGCGCACCAAGCCGTACGTCCTCCTCCTGAGCACCCTCCTCGTGCTGCTGTCCCTCGCCCCGAGCGCGGAGGCCGCCGAGAACGGCGAGTGGGCCGTCTACCCGGCCGCCGCGCGACTGGGCAGCCGCCCCTACTTCTTCCTCTCCGCCGACCCCGGCGGCACCCTCACCGACCGGGTCACCGTCGCCAACAAGACCGCCGCCCCGCTCACCTTCCGGCTGTACGGCGCCGACGCCTACAACACGGACCGGGACGGCGGCTTCGCCGTCCGCACCCGGGCGGAGAAGCAGACCGGCGCCGGCGCCTGGATCAAGCCCGAGCGGACCCGGGTCACCGTCCCGGCCCGCTCCGCCGTCACCGTCGCGTACACCCTCGCCGTCCCCGCCGACGCGGACCCCGGCGACCATCCCGGCGCCCTCGTCGCGCTCGACGAGCGGATCAGCCCCGGCGGGCAGGGCTCCGTCGCCGTCGGCGTCCAGCGCGCCGTCGCCGCCCGCCTCTACCTCCGGGTCAACGGGCCGACCGTCCCCGCGCTCGCCGTCGAGGACGTCACCCTCGACCAGGACCGGCCGCTCGTCCCCGGCACCCGCGCGAGCAGCGCCCTCGTCTCCTACACCCTGCACAACCGGGGCAACGTCACCCTCAACCCGAAGGTCGAGCTGAAGGCCCGGGGGCTCTTCGGACGCACCCTCCTCGACCGCGACCTGGCCCGGGTCCCGGCCGAGCTGCTGCCCCGCCAGAAGATCCGGCTCACCGAGCGGTGGACCGGCTCCCCGCAGTTCGACCGGGGCGACGTCACCCTGACCGTCACCGCGAAGGACGTGCGGGAGACCGGCACCGTCTCCTTCCTGGCCGTGCCGTGGCTCGCCGCCGCGGTCCTCGTCGTGGGCGGCGCGGCCGGCCTCCTCGGCCTGCGGATACGGCGCCGCCGGGCACTGAGTACGTGAGGCGGGCGCTCATCGGGGACAATGGCCCCCATGAGCGCTCGCAAACCTGAAACCGAAGCCGTCCACCGGGCCGGCTTCGCCTGCTTCGTCGGCCGCCCCAACGCGGGCAAGTCCACCCTCACGAACGCTCTGGTCGGCCAGAAGGTGGCCATCACCTCGAACCGGCCGCAGACCACCCGGCACACCGTCCGCGGCATCGTGCACCGCCCGGACGCGCAGCTGATCCTGGTCGACACCCCCGGCCTCCACAAGCCGCGCACCCTCCTCGGCGAGCGGCTCAACGACGTCGTGCGCACCACCTGGGCCGAGGTCGACGTGATCGGCTTCTGCCTGCCCGCCGACCAGAAGCTCGGCCCCGGCGACAAGTTCATCGTCAAGGAACTCGCCGCGATCAAGAAGACCCCGAAGGTCGCGATCATCACCAAGACCGACCTGGTCGACTCCAAGACGCTCGCCGAGCAGCTCATCGCGGTCGACCAGCTCGGCAAGGAGCTGGGCTTCGAGTGGCAGCAGATCGTCCCGGTCTCGGCCGTCGGCGACAAGCAGGTCCAGCTCGTCGCCGACCTGATCATCCCGCTGCTGCCCGAGTCCCCGCCGCTCTACCCGGAGGGCGACCTCACGGACGAGCCGGAGCAGGTCATGGTCGCCGAGCTGATCCGCGAGGCCGCGCTCGAAGGCGTACGGGACGAGCTGCCGCACTCCATCGCGGTCGTCGTCGAGGAGATGATCCCGCGCGAGAACCGCCCCGCTGACCGGCCGCTCCTCGACATCCACGCCAACGTGTACATCGAGCGCCCCAGCCAGAAGGGCATCATCATCGGCCCCAAGGGCAGCCGCCTCAAGGAGGTCGGCATGAAGTCCCGCAAGCACATCGAGGCGCTCCTCGGCACCCCCGTCTTCCTCGACCTCCACGTCAAGGTCGCGAAGGACTGGCAGCGCGACCCGAAGCAGCTCCGCAAGCTGGGCTTCTAGCCCGTCGACATCCCCCGGGCCGCGTGCCAGCATGGCGCGATGACAAAGATCGTCAAGGGGGGAAACCTGCCGGTCCCCGGCCAGGTGTGGCGGATCGCGGTCGTCCGGCGAGCGGCCGGTGGCGAGGTGCCGGAGGTCGACACCGCGGCGCTGCTGCTCGACGCCGCCGGCAGGGTCAGGGGCGACGGTGACCTGGTCTTCTACAACCAGCTCAGCCACGCGTCGGGGGCGGTCCGCCTGCTCGGCCGGGTGAGTCTCGAGGACGACCAGGTCGCCGACTGGCTGGAGATCGACACCGCGCGCGTCGAGCCGGCCGTCCAGCGGGTCGTGATCACCGCCTCCAGCGAGGGCGGCATGTTCGGGCAGGTGCCGGGGTTGTACGTGCGGACGGTGAGCGCCGGAAGCGGCGAGCAGCTGGCGCTGTACGAGGTCGACGACGCGAGCACCGAGACCGCGTTCGTCCTCGGCGAGTTCTACCGGCGCGACGGCGCGTGGAAGTTCCGCGCCGTGGGCCAGGGGTACGACTCCGGGCTCGTCGGACTGGCCGAGGACTTCGGCATCGAGGGCAGGGACCCCGTCGAGCCCGCCCCCGTGGGGCCGCAGCACCTCGCCGTCACCAAGACGACGGACCCGGTCGACATCCCGGCCCAGGTGGCTTCCCCGGTCGGTACCCCGGCTGAGGTCGCTTCTCCGGTCGCGACTCCCGCTCCGGGCGTCCAGGCCCGCGCCGAGTCCCCGTCGCCGGGTTCACCGGTGTCCTCGGCGGCCTCACCCGCCGGTCTCTTCGGCGAGGACTTCCCCGAGTTCGTGCGCACCGGCAACGGCAGGACCGACATCACCGTCGACGTTCCCCTGCCGGCCGGGTTCCTGCTGGTCGACTCCTACCGGTGGGGTGACGGCTACTTCCTGCTCGAAGCGCTCGGCAAGACGGGCAAGGGCGAGAAGCTCCTCGCGAACACCACTCTGCAGGACTACGAGGGCCGGATGCTGCTGCGCCACGAGGGCCGGAATCCGCTGCGCCTCCGCGTCGGCTCCCACAGCGAGGAGGACTGGAAGATCGTGATCCGGCCCATCAGCGCCGTGCGGCCGCTCGGCGACGGCGCCGCAGGGCGGGGCGCCGACGTCCTGCTGCACACGGGGCCGGCCGGCGAGCTCGTCGGCCGGCTGCGCCCGCGCGACGACCACGCGTACTTCCACGCGCACGGCTACGAGCCGGACGGAAGCGGCCACCTGCTGGTGAACGAGGCGAGCAGGCGACCGAAGTCCTCGCGGCCGCTCCCCGAGGGGCCTCTGCTGGTGGCGGTCCGGAGCGCCGAGGGGGACTGGACCCTCGACGTCGGGCCCGTCCGGGACGAAGGGCGCCGGTCCGGGCGCTTCTGGCGCCGCACCCGGTAGGGCCGCTACGCGCCTTCCTTGAGGACCCTGGTGACGAGGGCCCGCTGGGCGTCGGTGAGGCGGGGGTCGCCGCAGCGGACCGTGACGCCGTCGATCGTGATCTCGTAGGAGAAGCCGTCGGGGACGCCCCGGACGTCGCCGTCGCCGTCCGTGAGGACGGCGGCGGCCAGGGACTCCAGTTCGGGGTCCGCGGCCGCCACCTCCGCCGACCGCTCGATGCCCGCGAAACCGCCGGTGCGCCGCACTCGAATTCGCATGGGCCCTGTCTACCAGCCGGTCAGTCGGTGGGCACCCCCACCGCCGCCCACGCCTTGAGGACGGCCTGGATCTCCTCGCCGTCGCCGTACCGGGCGCGGGCCGCCGCCACCGTGGCCGCCGCGAACTCGGAGAACCGGGTCTCGGGGGTGAGGGTGCCACCGGTCATCACGTCGTACCAGATCTGCCCGGCCCGGTCCCAGGCGTTGCCGCCGAGCTCGGTCGCGACCAGGTAGAAGGCGTGGTTGGGGATGCCGGAGTTGATGTGCACGCCGCCGTTGTCGCGGCCCGTGCGGACGTAGTCGTCCATGTGGCCGGGCTGCGGGTCCTTGCCGAGGACGTCGTCGTCGTACGCGGTGCCCGGAGCCTTCATGGAGCGCAGCGCGGTGCCCTGCACGTTCGGGTGGAAGAGGCCCTCGCCGATGAGCCAGTCGGCGTCCTGGGCGCTGTGGCCGCGGGCGTACTGCTTCACGAGGGAGCCGAAGACGTCGGAGACCGACTCGTTGAGGGCGCCGGACTGGCTGAAGTACTCCAGGTTCGCCGTGTACTGGGTGAAGCCGTGGGCGAGCTCGTGGCCGATGACGTCCACCGGGAGGGTGAAGTCGAGGAAGATCTCGTCGTCGCCGTCGCCGAACACCATCTGCTCGCCGTTCCAGAAGGCGTTGCCGTAGTTCTCGTCGTAGTGGACGGAGGCGATCAGCGGCAGTCCGGAGCCGTCGATCGAGTCGTGCCCGAAGACGTTCATGAAGAGGTCGAAGGTGGCGCCGAGGCCGGCGTAGGCCCGGTTGACGGTGGCGTCGGCGACGGCCTCCTCGCCTTCGCCGCGGACCTTGAGGCCCGGCAGGTCGGTGCCGCGCGCGCAGTCGTGGACGGTGCGGTGGGGCTTGCCCGCGTCACCGGGGGCGAGCGTCGGCGCGGCGCCGGGCAGCGGCAGCACCCGGAAGGTGCGGGCGGCGGCGTCCGCGACCAGGGTGCGGCGGGCCGCGGCGGCGATCGCCGGGTCGGAGGAGCGGGCGAGGTGCTCCAGGAGGTGGGGCGGCACGATCGAGCAGAAGGCGGGCGTGTGGGGATGCATCCCTGCAATGTGGCACTGTGTGACGCAGCTGTCACGGGGGGAGACGAGGATTGGCGAAATGGAGTGATGAGTCACCATTCGGCATTGACGCGGCGGCCGTCCCGCATACTGGAACGGTCCGTCCGTCCTCCACGGACCTGGGCTAGGGTGACGCCCATCATGCGTTTCGGGCTGCTTCTCCTTAGCTGCCGCGGCGAGGGCCTGTAGTCGTAGGCCGACCCCCTCCCCGCGGGACCTGGTGTTGCGTTCGACAGTCGGCCGTCCTTCTTGCTGGACCCGAGGAGCCCAACGCAATGTCCCAGTCACCGTTCGTCAGTCGGCCCACGCCCGTCACCAACGCGACGCAGCTGCAGAAGCCGTCCGGCATGCCGATCCACAAGTACGGCCGGTACGAGGCCGTCGAGATCCCCGACCGGACGTGGCCCGAGCAGCGCATCACCCAGGCACCCCGCTGGCTGTCCACCGACCTGCGGGACGGCAACCAGGCCCTGATCGACCCGATGTCCCCGGCGCGCAAGCGCGAGATGTTCGACCTGCTGGTCCGGATGGGCTACAAGGAGATCGAGGTCGGCTTCCCGTCGTCCGGTGAGACCGACTTCGCGTTCGTGCGCTCCATCATCGAAGAGGGCGCGATCCCGGACGACGTCACCATCTCCGTACTGACCCAGGCCCGCGAGGACCTGATCGAGCGGACCGTGGAGTCGCTGGTCGGCGCCAAGCGCGCCACCGTCCACCTGTACAACGCCACCGCCCCCACGTTCCGCCGGGTCGTCTTCCGCGGTTCGAAGGAGCAGATCAAGCAGATCGCCGTGGACGGCACCCGCCTGGTCATGGAGTACGCGGAGAAGCTGCTGGGTCCGGAGACGACCTTCGGCTACCAGTACAGCCCGGAGATCTTCACCGACACCGAGCTGGACTTCGCCCTGGAGGTCTGCGAGGCGGTCTGCGACGTCTGGCAGCCCGGCCCGGGCCGCGAGATCATCCTCAACCTGCCCGCCACCGTGGAGCGTTCGACGCCGTCCACGCACGCGGACCGGTTCGAGTGGATGTCCCGGCACCTGACCCGCCGCGAGCACGTCTGCCTGTCGGTCCACCCGCACAACGACCGCGGTACGGCCGTCGCGGCGGCCGAGCTGGCGATCATGGCCGGCGCGGACCGCATCGAGGGCTGCCTGTTCGGGCAGGGCGAGCGGACCGGCAACGTCGACCTGGTGACGCTGGGCATGAACCTGTTCTCGCAGGGCGTCGACCCGCAGATCGACTTCTCGCAGATCGACGAGATCCGCCGCACCTCCGAGTACTGCAACCAGATGGAGGTCCACCCGCGCCACCCCTACGCGGGCGACCTGGTCTACACGGCCTTCTCCGGCTCCCACCAGGACGCCATCAAGAAGGGCTTCGACGCCATGGAGGCCGACGCGGCCGCCGCCGGCAGGACGGTCGACGAGATCGAGTGGGCGGTGCCGTACCTGCCGATCGACCCCAAGGACGTCGGCCGCTCGTACGAGGCCGTCATCCGGGTCAACTCGCAGTCCGGCAAGGGCGGCATCGCGTACGTCCTGAAGAACGACCACAAGCTGGACCTGCCGCGCCGGATGCAGATCGAGTTCTCGAAGATCATCCAGCAGAAGACCGACACCGAGGGCGGCGAGGTCACGCCGGCCGCGATCTGGTCCGTCTTCCAGGACGAGTACCTGCCCAACCCGGAGAACGCCTGGGGTCGCATCCAGCTGCGCTCCGGCCAGAGCACCTCGGACACCGACGGCACGGACACGCTGACCGTCGAGGCGGTCGTGGACGGCGTCGACACCGTCCTGACGGGCTCCGGCAACGGCCCGATCTCGGCGTTCTTCGCCGCGCTGCAGTCGATCGGCGTCGACGCCCGCCTGCTGGACTACCAGGAGCACACGATGAGCGAGGGCGCGTCCGCGCAGGCCGCCTCGTACATCGAGTGCGCCATCGACGGCCAGGTCCTGTGGGGCATCGGCATCGACGCCAACACGACCCGCGCGTCCCTGAAGGCGGTCATCTCGGCGGTCAACCGCTCCGCCCGCTGACCCGCACCGCGCCCGACGGCCGCCCCGCACCCTCCTCGCGGAGGGTGCGGGGCGGCCGTCTCGTGTGAGCTGCGTCACGGTTTCAGGTTCGCTTAAGGAAGATGATCCCGGCATGCCGGAATCGGCGCCATATCAGGTGAGTTGACGGCACATCGGGGAATGGCGGAAGGTCGGCTCGTCCCTTCGGACACACCCCCCACGCGCCCCCTCTATACCTCCCTGACCTGGAGTTTCGTATGCGCACGACCGCTGCCGTGGCCGCCGTTCTCGCGGTGACCGGTGCCGCCCTCTCCTGGGCCCCCGCCGCTTCCGCCACGAACTCCGCGGAGTGCGCGACGAACCCGCTCGGAACGGCCGGCCGGTACGCCGAGTTCGTCGAGAAGGACTCCACCCGCTACTCGGACTCCGAGGGCGCGGTCGCGGTCGGTGGCGACGCCTTCTTCGGCGACGCGAAGGTCGGCCAGGGCTTCTCCGTCGGCCACAAGCTGACCGGCGCCGACCTGGCCGCGCTGCCCGGCGGCCACAGCCTCGTCGTCGGCGGCACCCTGCACGCCAACCAGGTCGTGATCAACAAGGGCTCCGGCGTGTACGGATCGCTCGACGACCGCTCGGTGAAGGGCGCGGGCTTCGCCGTCGACGGCCCGCACGCGAAGGGCGCCTCGCCGGTCGACTTCGGCAAGGAGTTCACCGGGCTGCGCGCGCTGTCCACCGGCTGGGCCGCGACGAAGCCCAACGGCACGGTCTCCACCTCCGGCGACGGCGTCTTCCTCACCGGCACCGACCCGAAGCTGAACGTCTTCGCCGTGAACGCCGCCGACCTGGAGAGGTTCCGCGCGATCACCCTGGACGTCCCGGTCGGCTCCTCGACCCTGGTGAACGTGCTCGGCACCTCGTACGACATGAGCACCTCGGCCACCTACGGCGTCTACTACAAGAACCTCGACGGCGGCGCCCCGGTCGTCGACGACTACGCGGTGCCGCGCCCGGAGTACGGGCAGATCCGCTCCAAGCTGCTGTGGAACTTCCCGCAGGCCGAGAGCGTGAAGAAGAACTACACCTCGTGGCCGGGCACGATCCTCGCGCCGAACGCCAAGGTCGAGATGGGCGGCAAGAACGTCGGCCCCGGCCACGTCAACGGCTCCGTCATCGCCGAGGAGCTCGTCACCGTCCCCGGCGCCGAGACCCACCGGATGAACTTCACCGGCTGCCTGCCCGGCGAGCCGACGCCCGGCCCGGTCGTCACCCCCGAGACGCCGAAGCCGACCGACACCCCCGTCCCCACGCCGCCGGCCACCCCCGAGCCGACCCCCAGCGAGGGCGGCGCGACGCCGAGCGCCTCCGGGACGCCCACGGGCTCCGCGTCCCCGTCCGCGCCCGCCACCCCGGGCGGGAGCACCACCGCCCCCGCCACCACCCCCGCGCCGTCCGCCACCCCGGAGGGTGATCTCGCGACGACCGGATCGGCCATCGGTCCGGGTGCCATCGGTGCCGCCGCGGCCGCCGTCGTCGTCGGCGGGGGCTTCCTGGCCTTCGCAAAGCGTCGCCGCCGCGCCTCCTGACGGATTCCGCAGGGTGACGTGTCTCGGCCAACTCCACGGTGAACTCCTCACGGGGTGCTGACGTCACATCATGGATGTGGCTAACATCACGCCAACGCCGGCAGTGCAGCCGGGCCGTTGAGGAGGTGCGTGTGCGGTCTGCCCGGAATTCACGTGGTGGGAAAGTGGGCGTCTGCGGAATCCGCACCTCCTGGAACACCGTCGGAGACGGCGAGTTCTTCTGCGAGGAGTGCGGCGGCGACCGGAACTACCGGCGGCGCACCGGCCGCCGCAGGTTTGCCGTCCTGGGCGTCCCGGTCCTGCCCCGGGGCTGTACGGGCCCCGTCGTCGAGTGCGCGGCCTGCCACACGCACTTCGGCACGGAGGTCCTCGACCACCCGACGACCAGCCGCTTCTCGGCGATGCTGAGGGACGGCGTGCACACCGTCGCGCTGGCCGTGCTCGCGGCCGGCGGCACCGACTCCCGCGCGGTCCTCGACCGGGCCGTCACGGCGGTCCGGTCCGCCGGCTTCACCGAGTGCACGGCCGTCCAGCTCGTCGACCTCGTCGAGGCCCTGGCCGCCGACACCGGGCGCTTCATGCCCGAGGTGAACCCGGAGGGCACGCTCCTCGCGATCGAGCTCCACGAGGCCCTCGAACCCCTCACCCCGCACCTCGCGCCCTCGGGGCGGGAGTCGATCCTGGTCCAGGCGGCGCGGATCGCCCTCGCCGACGGGGCGTACAGCCCGGCCGAGATGGAGGTCCTCGGGACCGTCGGGAACGCCCTCGCGTTCGCGCCCGACGACACCGTCCGCCTCCTCGACTCGGCGCGGACGGTGCCGTAGGCCCCGGTCTACGGGGCGATGTTCTGGTTGAGCCGGAACACGTTGTCGGGGTCGTACCGGCGTTTCACCGTGCGCAGCCGGTCGTAGTTCTGGCGGTAGTTGACCCGGACCCGGTCCTGGTCGTCGGTGTCCATGAAGTTGACGTAGCCGCCCTCCTGGGTGTGCGGGCGGAGCGCCTCGTCGTAGGCGCGGGTCCAGGCGATGTTGTGCTCCGAGTCCGCCGGGTCGGTCCAGGTGGCTCCGAAGGAGTGCGAGAAGACGGCGTCCCGGTAGGCGAAGGCGGTGTCCTCCGGTCCCACCTCGTGGCAGGCCCCGTCGATCGGGAAGACGGCCGTGTCCGACTCCATCGACGGCATCGTCTCGCCGTACGCCATGTGGGCCGCGACGGCGCCCTCGGAGAGCTCGCGGCTGAAGTTGCCCTTCCAGTAGTGGTAGAGCCCCGGCGGCAGCTGCTCGTCGAAGAGGGTGTTGATCACCGGGTACGGCATCCGGTCCATGAAGCGGCCCACGACCGGACCGAGCCCGTCCAGGAGGGCGAGGACCTTCTCGTCGTCCGCCACCGGGCCGGAGAAGCAGGTGAAGGCGGCGCAGATCGGGCGGCCGTGCCAGCGCTCGGGCAGGAACGGCTCCTCCGGGCCGAGCACGATCAGGAGGATCGAGTTCAGCTCGACCGGCGCCGCCGTGACCATCGCCTGCCAGGCGCGCGCCACGTCCCCGTCCAGGGGGTAGCAGGTGATCCCGCCGAAGACCACGTCGATCGGATGCAGCCGGTACGCGAGCGAGGTGGCGACACCGAAGTTCCCGCCGCCGCCGCGCAGCGCCCAGAACAGGTCCGCGTTCCGCTCGGCGTCGCAGGTCAGGAGCGTCCCTTCGGCGGTCACCACGTCCGCCGCGACCAGGTTGTCGCAGCTCAGTCCGCAGCGGCGGGCCAGGTGCCCCATGCCGCCGCCGAGCGTGAGACCGCCGATGCCGGTCGTGGAGACGGCCCCGCCGGTGGTGGCGAGCCCGAAGGCGTGGGTGGCGTGGTTGAAGTCGCCCCAGGTGGCGCCGCCCTCGGCCCGGGCCGTCCGGGCCTCCGGGTCGACCCGCACGCCCCGCATGCGGGACAGGTCGACCACGAGGCCGTCGTCCACGGTGCCGAACCCGGCGACCGAGTGGGAGCCGCCCCGCACGGCGAGCGGAAGCCCGTGCTCCCGGGCGTGGAGGACCGCCGCGCTCACGTCGCCGGCGTCCACGGCGTGGACGACGACGGCCGGCCGGCGGTCGTGCAGGGCGTTGTAGACCCGCCGGGAGACGTCGTACGACGGGTCGCCGGGGGTCACGACGGTGCCGCGCACGGCACCGCGAAGCGTGTCCAGGGATGCGGTCGTGGTGGTCATGCCTCCGGTGTAGCCCCGCGCGGCCGGGCCGGGCATCGCCCGAACCGGCCATCGGCGGCCGGACCGGGGAGTGGGCCGTACGGCCCATGGTGCGGGCGGTCCACGGCGCGCGTGTGGTCCATGGTGCGCGGGCGGTCCACGGGGCCGGACTGTCCGCGGCGCGGGTGGTCCACGGCTCACGCGGCGGGCGGCCCGTCAGACCAGGTCGTGCGCGTACGCGTACGCCGTGGCGGCCGCGCGGGAGCCGACGCCGAGCTTGGCGAAGATGTTGTTCAGGTGGCGGGAGACCGTGTGCTCGCTGATCACCAGGGCGTGGGCGATGTCCCGGTTGGTGCCCCCGGCCGCGACCAGCCGCAGGACCTCCGCCTCGCGGGCGGTCAGCCCGCCCGGCAGCCGCCGCCGCTTCCCGCCGGAGAGCAGCGCCGTCGCCCGCCGGGCGTCCGGCACGGCCCCGAGCCGCTCGAACACGGCCCGCGCCGCCCCCAGTTCGAGAGCGGCCGCCTCCTCGTCGCCCGCCGCCCGGCAGGCCGCCGCGAGCAGCATCCGCACCTGCGCGGCCTCGTACGGCACCCGCAGCTCCAGCCACCCGGCGAGCGCCCGCCGCAGCGGCGGCAGCGCGGCCTCACCGGAGGCCAGGGCGACCGCGCCGCGCGCCGTGTCCGCCATCGCCCGCAGCAGCGGTACGTCCCCGGCCAGCGCCTCCAGGTCCGTCGCCGCCTGCGCCGCGCCGGGCACGTCCCGGACGGCGAGGGCCACCTCCGTGCGGGCGGCGAGCAGCCGGGCCCGGCCCAGGAGGTCGTGCCGCGGGTCGCTCTGGCAGGCGAGCGCCAGCTCGACGCCCGCCACCGCCGCGTCGGCCCGGCCCTGCGCCAGCCGCAGCAGCGCGAGCCCCGGCTGCGGGATCCGGCCCAGCTCGTGCGCGTGCGCGTACGACACGGCCGCCGCGTCGAGCCGCCCCTGCCGCCGCTGCACGTCCCCGGCGGCGTAGTAGGCGGCCGCCGCCGACTCCAGGCAGTCCACCGGCACCTCCCGGCACGCCAGCCGCGCCTCCTCCTCCGCCAGGTCCCAGGCCCCGACCAGGTCGAGGACCTGGACCCGGTGCGCCCGGCAGACGCCCCGGAAGGGGTTCTCGCCGGAGGGGACGGTCAGGGGGAGGGGCGCGGGGGCCCCGGGCGCGGCCGGGCCGGGGGCCGGGTCCGCTGGCGGGCGGCCGGACCAGGGCGGCGCGCACCACTCCATGGCCGCGTTGGTCCACTCCACGGCGCGGCCGAGGTCGGCGGCTTCCATGCACTGGGTGAGGGCGAGGCAGTAGAGCCAGCCCGTGAACATGCCGGTGAGCTCGCCGGCCGAGACGGCGCACATGGCGTCGTCGAGGAGCGCGAGGGCCTGGGCGCGGCGGCCGTCGGCGAGGAGGACGGCGGCCTCGGCCTGTCGGCTCAGGGCGAGCAGGTCGGGGCTGCCGGAGCGGAGCGCGAGGCGGGTCATGCGGCGGGCGGCGGCGAGGGCGGCGGCACGGTCGCCGTGCTGCTCGGCCTCCTCGGCGTCCGTCCAGGCGAGGAAGCACTGCTCGGGGCACGGCGGCAGGTCCTGGAGGTGGTGCCGGGCCCGGTGGAGCCAGCCCGCGGCGGCGGCGGGGCGCCCGAGGCCGGCGTACTCGAAGTGCAGCCACCAGGAGGCGAGCCCGGCGCCCCGGTGGTCGCCGGCGGCGAGGAAGGCGGCGTGCGCGCGAAGCCGGGCGGTGACGGACTCGTCGATGTGCCCCGACCACCAGGCGGCGTCGGCGAGCACGGACAGGTCGTCGGCGGTCAGCGCGCGGGACGGGTGCCGGTCGTGGGCGCGCAGCAGCGCGTACGCCTCCGCCCAGGACTCGCGGCCGGCGGCTTCCCTGGCCCGTTCGACCGCGTCGTCGGCGTCCGCCGTGCGACGGGTGCGGATCGTGGGTGCGGACATGGCTCTCGCCCCTTCCCGGTCCTTTCAGGGTAGGACCGGGAAGGGGCGGGGGCCTCGCGACCACCGGGGTGCGACTACTGGATGGCGCCGCTGGCGCGCAGCATGTCCTCGCGCTCGACGATCTTCACGCGCTCGCGGCCCTGCGGCTCGCCCAGCGCCTTCTCGGCGGCGTCGAGGGCGTACCAGCCCTCCCACGTGGTGTACGTGAGGCCCTTGCCCTCCAGGAAGGACACGACCGCTTCCCGCTCCGGGGTGTCGGGGGTGAGCAGGCGGCCGTTCGCGAAGTCGTCCAGGAGGTTCGCCACGGTCTCGTTGGCGTCGCCCTTGGTGTGGCCGATGAGGCCGACGGGGCCGCGGCGGATCCAGCCGGTGCAGTAGGTGGAGGCCATGTGCTCGCCGGTCTCCTCGACGACCCGGCCGCCCTCGTCGGGCACGGTGCCGCTGGCGGTGTCCCAGGGGAGCTTGGGCAGTTCGTCGGAGAGGTAGCCGACGGCGCGGTAGACGGCCGACACGTCCCAGTCGGTGGTGGTGCCGGTGCCCTTGACGTTGCCGGTGCCGTCGAGCTCGGTGCGCTCGGTGCGCAGGCCCACGACCTTGCCGCCCTCGCCGAGGATCTCGACGGGCGACTCGAAGAAGTGGAGGAAGAGCTTGTGCGGGCGGTCGCCGATGTCGCGGATCGCCCAGTTCTCCAGGGTCTTGGCGACCATGTCGGTCTGCTTGTTCTTGCGCCGCTCGGCGATCGAGCCCTCGTCGTAGTCGATGTCCTCGGGGTTGACGATGACCTCGATGGTGGGGGAGTGGTCCAGCTCGCGCAGCTCCATGGGGCTGAACTTGGCCTGGGCCGGGCCGCGGCGGCCGAAGACGTGGATCTCCACGGCCTTGTTGGCCTTGAGGCCGTCGTAGACGTTCGCCGGGATCTCGGTCGGCAGCAGCTCGTCGCCGGTCTTGGCGAGGATGCGCGCCACGTCGAGGGCCACGTTGCCGACGCCGAGGACGGCGACCTTCTCGGCTTCGAGCGGCCAGGTGCGCGGGACGTCCGGGTGGCCGTCGTACCAGGACGCGAAGTCGGCGGCACCGTACGAGCCGTCGAGCTCGACGCCGGGGATGCGGAGCTCGCGGTCGGCCATGGCGCCGGTCGAGAAGATCACGGCGTCGTAGAAGGCGCGCAGGTCGTCGAGGTGTATGTCGGTGCCGTAGTCGACGTTGCCGAAGAGGCGGACCTGCGGCTTGTCGAGCACCTGGTGGAGGGCGGTGATGATGCCCTTGATGCGCGGGTGGTCGGGGGCGACGCCGTAGCGGATGAGGCCGAAGGGGGCGGGCATCCGCTCGAAGAGGTCGATGGACACGCCCGGCTCGGCGGCGGCGTCGGACTTCAGCAGCGCATCGGCGGCGTAGATTCCGGCGGGGCCGGCGCCGACGATCGCGACCCGGAGGGGGCGGGGCATGACGGGTTTCCCTTCGCAAGCGACGTGGCGGCGAAGCCGCCGACACTTAGGCCACCCTAAATAACCTCCCGCGCGGAGTGGTACCCGGGCCCGGTCTATGGGCTCATAAGGTGGACTTATGGGTTCCATAAGCGAGTGTGTGGAGGGGCGCGGGCGCGCTCAGAAGCCGCCGACGCCGAGGAGGGCGACGACGGTCGCCGCGACCGCCCCGGCGGCGCCGAGGAAGCCGATGAGGAGGCCCGACCCCGCCATCGCGATGTCCAGCCCCCGCATGCCCCGGCTCCGCAGCGCGACCACGCGCCCCGGGTCCCGCCGGTCGTAGGCGACCTCGATGGTCCACGTGGAGGCGAACTTCCGCACGTTGCGCTCCAGCCCCATGGGATCGATGTAGACGTACTGGCCCGGCCGGCCGGGCACCCGGTCGGCGGTCACCGTGACGCCGTGCCTGCGCAGGTACCACTCCTCGTACACCGGATACCCGCCCCCCGTGCCGAGGACCAGGAACAGCAGCCCGAAGAAGCCGGACGGGATGATCGCGATCAGGGCGGCCGGGTGCCCGGTGACGCACACCAGCACGGACAGGGCGACGATCACGAGGGTCCCGTACAGCGCCATCCGCTTGAGCCTGCGGATGAGCAGCGTGGCGTGCCGGTCGCCCAGGCGGTCGCCCGCGAGGTACTGGACGCCGTCCACCGCCTCGGGCTCCTCCGGCAGCACCGCGTTCACCGCGTCGGCGAACGCCACCGCGGCGGCCTCGTCCACGTCCTCGAACCGGAGGACGGCCGGCACGGCCCCCGGCGCGGCCGTCAGCTCGATGGCGACGCCCCGCCCCTCCGCGCGGAGCCGCGCGACGGCCTTCAGCGGGATGAGCACCTCCTCCTGCGGTTGGCGCAGGAGGAGCGCCTCGCCCTCGATGCGCAGGCCGGTGCCCTCGGGGCCCCTGAGGGGAGGTGTGGACGACAAGATCGACATGACTCGATCGTAGGGGTGAGGGTGACACTGCGTGAAGCCGTTTGGCACGTTCCGTATGTGAAGGGCCGCCCCGCCGCCACCCCCCGTCACGCTGCGACCACCGGCGCACCCAGCGGTACCGGCGTCGAAGGAGAGCCCCGGCGTGACCGACCGCAGCCCCCAGGCACGGGAACGGATCGTGGCCGGCGCCGCCGACGTGATCCGCCGCCGCGGCCTCAACGCCACCAGCATCCGCGAGACCGCCGAGCACGCCGTCGCGCCGCTCGGCTCCACCTACCACTACTTCCCCGGCGACGCACACCGCGCCGCCGACCACCGTCATGAACCCCAGCGCGACCCGCTCCCCGGTCGACGACGCGACGACCGCGCGGTGCGGCGCACGCGGGAGACGGCTCACCGCGACCCGGTCACCGCCGGTCTTCGAGGTGTACGTGTGGCTGTCCCCGGCCCCGTCCGCATACCGTTACACGCGCGCGACGTGCGTGTGGTGGTCGAACTCCGCCATCACCGTGATCCCGCGCCCGGGGATGTACCACGACTCGTAGAGCGAGTCCCCGACCACCGCGAGGACGATCCTCCCGACGGCCGTCATCTCGCGACGTCGGCGACGAACGCGGACCAGGCGGCGGCGGGGACGATCAGCACGGGGCCGTCGGTGAGTTTGCTGTCACGGACGGGGACGACGCCGGGGACGTCGTACGAGACCTCGATGCAGTTGCCGCCGTCACCGTTGCTGTAGGAACTCTTGCGCCAGGCGGCGCCCACGAAGTCGTACGAGACCTCGATGCAGTCGCCGCCGTCGCCGTTGCTGAAGGAACTCTTGAACCAGTGGGCGGTGTTCAGGTCGAACTGGCGCATCGTCTGTAGTCCTCCGCCGCCGACTCGATCAGGTTCAGGGACGCCTCCGGCGACAAGGTGGCGACCCTGAGCAGATCGTAGGCGCGCTGTGCCTGCTTCACCACCGTCGGATCATCGATGAGCGTCCCTGAAAACGCCTTCTCCGCATAGGCCGTTGGTGGCTGGTCGTCAAACTCCATCAGCTTGAGCGAGCCGGTCATGTACGCGTGTGCGCCGACCGATCGGGGCAGCACGGTGACCAGCGCTCGGCGCTCCCGGGCCAGCGTGGCGATGTGCTCCAGCGTCGCTGCCATCACCAAGGGGCCTCCCGCAGGGGTGAGGACCGCGTTCTCGTGCAGAACAGCCCAATACTCGGGCCTTGTAGTGCCCCTGAGGATCGCCGCTCTGCCGACTCGGGCGCTGACCTTCTCCTCGATGAACTCCTCCGCCGCGAAGGCGTGGGTCGCCACGGTCACCGCTCGCGCGTACTCCGGCGTCTGCATCAATCCCGGCACCACCGTCGGTGCGAACTCGCAGATCCTCGTCGCCACCGTCTCCAGCTCCGCCACCGCGTGGAAATAGGACGCGTACGGCGATGTGTCGATGAGTTTGCGTACCGTTCGTTCGAAAATACCGCCGGTTTGTAGGAAGCGGTCGATTCGTTCCGCGACATCCAGCTGAGGCTTTCGAATTCCCTGCTCGAACAGTCCGATGTATCCGCCGGAGACGAACACCAGTCCGCCCAGCTTCTCCTGCGACAGTCCCGCCGTCTCCCGGCGTTCCTCGAGGAGCTCGCCGAAGAACTCCCAGGTGTCCTGCTGCTTGCCTCTGGCCATGGATTAACTCCCCAACCCTACGCCCCAGTTGTACGGCCTGCGAGTCTGCCGATTCTACGGATCCGACCCCACCCTGGAGAGGCGAAGCGGGAAATGGATTCAGAAAGGCATACGTTGGTGAAGGAAGACTCTATGAAGACGGCCGCGGGGACGGTCGGAGCCGCGCAAGAGGCGGTGGCGGAATTGCGTCAGGCGCTCGGGAGGGCGGGAATCACGCTCCCGTCGCTGGGGCTCGACGTCGTCACGCTCGCGGCCGACCCGCCGAGGCCGCTCGTGGAATTGGGATGTTGCACGGTGGAAACGGCCCGGCTCCTTGCCGCCGCCGTACTGCCGAGGGAGGAGAGTCGAACGTGACGCTGCCCATCGGGTCGTACGTCGTCGAGATCCGTACCGGACGGGTCGGGAGGGTGATGGGGCACGAGGGGCCCTACGTGCAGGTGCGTCCGCTGGGGGGCGGGCGGGAGTGGGACGTGGAGCCGGAGGAGGTGCGGGAGGCGACGTCGTCGGAGCGGTTGAGCGCGGCGACGGCGCACGTGAACGCGCGGAGCAGGGGCGAGGTGCCCTGAGGGGCTCGCGGGCCGGCACGAGGAGGTGGGTGCCGGCCCGCGCGGCGCGGTCAGGAGGGGCGGCGGCGGAGCGCGTGGAGTTCGCGGGTGAGGGCCCAGGCGTCGGCGACGGGGCCGAGGTGGGCGAGCTTGTCGGGGTTGAGGACGGCGCGGATGGTCTGGATCCGGCCGTCGAGGACGTCGAGCGAGATGGCCTGGAGGATCCTGCCGTCGCGGTCGCGGTAGAGCGCGCCGGGCTGGCCGTTGACCTCGTGGGGTTCGCAGGTGACGTCGATCTCGACGAGGGTGGGGAAGACGGTGCCGAGGAGGCGGGCGACGTTGTCCGCGCCGAGGACGGTGCGGGCGAGGTTGGGGGCCTTGCCGCCGCCGTCGCCGACGAGCTGGACGTCGGCGGAGAGGAGGTTGCGGAGTTCGCCGACGTCGCCGTTCTGGAGGGCGTCGAAGAAGCGGGTGGCGAGTTCCTGGCGTTCGCGGCGGTCGGCGGCGAAGCGGCGACGGCCGTCGTGCATGTGGCGCCGGGCGCGGACGAGGAGTTGGCGGCAGGCGGCTTCGGAGCGGTCGACGGATTCCGCGATGTCGTGGAATTCGAAGGCGAAGACCTCGCGGAGGAGGAAGACGGCGCGTTCCAGGGGGCTGAGGCGTTCGAGGAGGAGGAGCGCGGCCATGGAGACGGAGTCGGCGAGTTCGGCCGAGCGGGCGGGGTCCTCGTAGGGGTCGCTGAGGAGTGGTTCGGGGAACCAGGGGCCGACGTACTCCTCGCGGCGGACGCGGGCGGAGCGCAGGACGTCGATGGAGAGGCGGGTGACGGTGGTGGAGAGGAAGGCCTTGGTGGAGACGGGGACGGTGGAGGAGCCGTCGAAGCGCAGCCAGGTCTCCTGCACGGCGTCCTCGGCCTCGCTGACGCTGCCCAGGATGCGGTAGGCGATGGAGAAGAGCAGCGGGCGCAGCTCCTCGAACTCCTCGACCTTGCTCATGACGACTTCCTCTCCCCGTTCCGGCGTTTCCGGCGCGCCCGCGGGGTGCGCGGGCGCTTCATGGTCATCCAGGTGGGCGGCGCCTGTCAGTGGAACCGGCCGGGGACGTAGTCGCCGGCCGGCTGGCGGGTCATGACGTTCATCCGGTTCGCCATGTTCATGAAGCCGATGTGGAGGACGAGGGCGGTGAGCTCCGCCTCGTCGTAGTGGAGGGCGGCGCGCTCCCAGACCTCGTCGCTGACGCCGCCGGCCGCGTCGGCGGTCCGGGTGCCCTCCTCGGCGAGTTCGAGGGCGGCGCGCTCGGCCTCGGTGAAGACGGTGGCCTCGCGCCAGGCGACCACGAGGTTGAGTCGCAGCGGGGTCTCGCCGGCGAGGGCCGCCTCCTTGGTGTGCATGTCGATGCAGGCGGCGCAGCCGTTGATCTGGCTGACGCGGAGGGCGACGAGCTCCTGGGTGGCGGCCGGGACCGTCGACTCCTTGACGGCCTTGCCCGCCGCCATGAGGTGCTTGAGGGCCTTGCCGACGACGGGGTTGGCGAGGAGGTCGAGTCGCGCGTCCATGGGGTGCTCCTTCGTGGGTGTGTCGCTCGCTTGCTGCTTCCACCCCCTGGGACGAGACGGCCCGGAGCCCTGTGACACGGGCGGATGTGACCTGCGTCTCCCCGCGGACGGGCGGGCGTCCCGCCCCGGGCCGGGCTGTCGGTGCCGTACGCGAGAATGGGGCGCATGAGTCTGTTCCGCGACGACGGCATCGTGCTGCGCACCCAGAAGCTGGGTGAAGCGGACCGCATCATCACCCTCCTCACGCGCGGTCACGGACGGGTACGCGCGGTGGCGCGCGGGGTGCGGCGGACGAAGTCGAAGTTCGGGGCGCGACTCGAACCCTTCTCGCACGTGGACGTGCAGTTCTTCGCCCGGGGGAGTGAGCTGGTCGGCCGCGGACTGCCGCTCTGCACGCAGAGCGAGACCATCGCCGCGTACGGCAGCGGCATCGTCACCGACTACGCCCGCTACACGGCCGGCACGGCCATGCTGGAGACCGCCGAGCGGTTCACCGACCACGAGGGCGAACCCGCCGTCCAGCAGTACCTGCTGCTGGTCGGCGGCCTGCGGACGCTCGCCAGGGGCGAGCACGCCCCGCACCTGATCCTCGACGCCTTCCTCCTCCGCTCCCTCGCCGTGAACGGCTACGCGCCCAGCTTCGAGGACTGTGCCAAATGCGGAATCCACGGGCCCAACCGGTTCTTCTCGGTCGCCGCGGGCGGTGTCATATGCGGCGACTGCCGGGTGCCCGGAAGCGTCGTACCCTCCTCGGAGGCCATCGGCCTGCTCAGCGCGCTCCTCACCGGCGACTGGGCGACGGCGGACGCGTGCGAGCCGCGTCACGTCAGAGAGGGCAGCGGACTCGTGTCCGCCTACCTGCACTGGCACCTGGAGCGCGGCCTGCGCTCCCTGCGGTACGTAGAGAAAAGCTAGGAGAGACCACGCCATGGCCATCGCACGAATCCTCGGGCGCCAGCGCCGGGAATACCGGACCCCCGAGCCGCACCCGTCCGGTGCGCGTCCGCCGAAGCTCCAGTCCGAGCTGGTGCCGGAGCACGTCGCGATCGTGATGGACGGCAACGGCCGCTGGGCCAAGGAGCGCGGGCTGCCCCGCACCGAGGGCCACAAGGTCGGGGCGGAGCAGGTGCTCGACGTGCTCCAGGGCGCGATCGAGATGGGCGTCGGGGCGATCTCGCTGTACGCCTTCTCCACCGAGAACTGGAAGCGCTCGCCCGAGGAGGTGCGCTTCCTCATGAACTTCAACCGCGACTTCATCCGCAAGACCCGTGACCAGCTCGACGAGCTCGGCATCCGGGTGCGCTGGGTGGGCCGCATGCCCAAGCTGTGGAAGTCGGTCGCCAAGGAGCTCCAGGTCGCCCAGGAGCAGACCAAGGACAACACCAAGCTGACGCTGTACTTCTGCATGAACTACGGCGGACGCGCGGAGCTCACCGACGCGGCGCAGGCGATGGCCGAGGACGTCAAGGCGGGTCGCCTCGAACCGTCGAAGATCACCGAGAAGACCATCCAGAAGTACCTCTACTACCCGGACATGCCGGACGTCGACCTCTTCCTCCGGCCCAGCGGCGAGCAGCGCACCTCCAACTACCTGATCTGGCAGAGCGCGTACGCCGAGATGGTCTTCCAGGACGTCCTGTGGCCCGACTTCGACCGCCGCGACCTCTGGCGCGCCTGCATCGAGTACGCCCAGCGCGACCGCCGCTTCGGCGGCGTCGACCCGGCCGACCTCGCCGTCCTCGACAAGGCCTGACGGGGGCGGGGGAGGGGGAGGGGGTGCGCGATGGAGCTGGTCTACACGCCGACGCGTGAGGACCTCGTCGACGCGGTGCGGGTGCAGCTGCGGCACGGCTCGTTCCGGCGCCTGCGGTGGCTGCTGCCGTCCGCGGCGGTGCTGGCCTTCCTGGTCGTCGTCCTGCTGCTGACCGGACCCGGTGGTGCGAAGCCCGGGCCGGTGGCCCTGATGGCCTCGCTCGGTCTCGTCGCCGCCGTCCTCGGGCCGCTGATGCCGCGGCTCGTCGCCCGGCAGATGTTCCCGATGGTCGAACGGCAGGGGGAGCACCGGGCGAGCGTCGACGAGCAGGGGGTCCGCTGGGCGACCCGCGAGAGCGAGGTCGTGGGCCGCTGGCAGCTGATGTCCCGGTACGCCGAGACGCCCACCCAGTTCGTCCTGCTGTCCGCCGACAAGGGCGGCGTGGGCATGGCGGCGCTCCCCAAGCGGGGGCTCGCCGACGCCGCCGACGTCGACCGGCTCCGGGAGGTCCTGGACCGGAACGCCACCCGCATGTGACCCGAAAGACGAAGGGCCCGCACCGAATCGCTTCGGTGCGGGCCCTTCGTATGTCAGGTCACTCGTCGGCGCAGTCGGCGCAGGTGCCGAAGATCTCCACCGTGTGCGCCACGTTCACGAAGCCGTGCTCCGAGGCGATGGTCTCGGCCCACTGCTCCACCATGGGGCCCTCGACCTCGACGGCCTTGCCGCAGACGCGGCAGACGAGGTGGTGGTGGTGGTCGCCGGTCGAGCAGCGGCGGTAGACGGTCTCGCCGTCGCTGGTGCGCAGCGCGTCGACCTCGCCCGCGTCCGCGAGGGACTGGAGCGTGCGGTAGACGGTGGTGAGGCCGACGGAGTCGCCGCGGTGCTTGAGCATGTCGTGCAGCTCCTGGGCGCTGCGGAACTCGTCCACCTCGTTCAGTGCCGCCGACACGGCGGCCCGCTGCTTGGTCGAGCGGCCGCGTACGGGGGGTCCTGCCGTCACCACGGGGGCCTCCTTGGTTGTGTTCGCCCCCGCCATTCTGCCAGCCCCCCGTACCCCCGGAGCCAGGCCGGGATCAGACCTTCACGTCGTCGCTCGGCCGGCGGGTCGCCGGAAGGGGCGCGTCGCACTCCCTCGTGGCCTGCTCCGCCGCGCGCGCCCGCCGCTTCGCCAGCGGGGCGGCGAGCAGGGTCAGGGCGATGAAGACGCCGATCGCGTACAGGACGATCGTCGCGCCGGGCGGCACGTCCTGGTAGTAGGAGGTGACCGTGCCCGCCAGGGTGACCGTGACGCCGGTCGCCACCGCGAGGACGAAGGTCGCGCGGAAGGACTTCGACAGCTGCTGGGCGGCCGCGACCGGCACCACCATGAGCGCGCTGACCAGGAGCAGGCCGACGACCCGCATGGCGACCGTGACGGTGACCGCGGCCGTGACCGCGATCAGGAGGTTCAGGGCGCGCACCGGCAGGCCGGTGACCCGGGCGAACTCCTCGTCCTGGCTGACGGCGAAGAGCTGCTTGCGCAGGCCGACCGTGACGAGGACGACGAAGGCGGCGAGGACGCTGATCGCCGTCACGTCCGAGGTGGAGACGGTGGACAGCGAGCCGAAGAGGTACGAGCTGAGGTTGGCGTTGGAGCCGGTCGACGACAGGTTGATCAGCAGGACGCCGCCGGCCATGCCGCCGTAGAAGAGCAGCGCGAGCGCGAGGTCGCCGCGGGTCTTCCCGTAGGCCCTGATCAGCTCCATGGCCACCGAGCCGACGACGGCGACGAGGGTCGCCATCCAGACCGGGCTGGAGTTCAGCAGGAAGCCGAGGCCGACACCGGTCATGGCGACGTGGCCGATGCCGTCGCCCATCAGGGCCTGGCGGCGCTGGACGAGGTAGATGCCGACGGCGGGGGCGGTGATGCCGACGAGGACGGCCGCGAGCAGCGCCCGCTGCATGAAGGCAGGTTCGAGGAAGTCCATGATCAGGTCAGCAGTCCTGTGCGGAGCGGCTCGCCGGCCGCGTGCGGATGTACGTGGTCGTGGCCCGGCAGCGCGTGCTGGCCGAGGGCCTCGGGCGGCGGGCCGTCGTGGACGACGCAGCCGTCGCGCAGGACGACGGCCCGGTCGATCAGCGGCTCCAGGGGGCCCAGCTCGTGGAGGACGAGGAGGACGGAGGTGCCGCCCGCGACCTGCTCGCGCAGCGTCGCGGCCAGGATCTCCTGGCTGGCGAGGTCCACGCCGGCCATCGGCTCGTCCATGATCAGCAGTTCGGGCTCGGAGGCGAGCGCGCGGGCGATCAGGACGCGCTGGTGCTGGCCGCCGGAGAGCGCGGAGACGGAGTCCTTCGCGCGGTCGCCGAGACCGACGAGTTCGATGGCGCGCTCGACGGCGGCCCGGTCGGCCCGGGTGGTCCAGCCGAAGCCGCGGCGGGAGAGCCGGCCCGAGGAGACGACCTCGCGGATGGTCGCGGGGACGCCGCTCGCGGCGGTGGTGCGCTGCGGTACGTAGCCGATGCGGGCCCAGTCGCGGAACCGCTTCCGCGCGGTGCCGAACAGCTCGATGGTGCCGCCGGTCAGCGGCACCTGGCCGATGATCGCGCGGACCGCGGTGGACTTGCCTGAGCCGTTGGCGCCGAGCAGCGCGACGACCTCGCCGCGGCCGACGGTGAGGTCGACGCCGCGGAGGACGGGCCGGGCGCCGAGGGCCGCCGTGGCCCCGCGGACGGCGATGACGGGTTCCGGTTCCTGGGCTGCCATGGCTCGTGCCTCCTGCTGTGCTGCCGTGGTCACTTGGCGCCGAGTGCCTTCTTCAGCGCGGCGAGGTTGGACCGCATGACCTCGACGTAGTCATCGCCCTTGGACTTGTCCGTGATTCCCTCCAGCGGGTCGAGCACGTCGGTCGTGAGACCGGTGTCGCCGGCGAGGGTCTTCGCGGTCCTGTCGCTCGCGAGGGTCTCGAAGAAGACGGTGGAGACCTTGTCCTTCTTCGCGATGTCCTGGAGTTCCTTGATGCGGGCGGGGCTCGGCTCGGACTCGGGGTCGATGCCGGTGATGCCCTCCTGCTCCAGGCCGTACCGCTCGGCGAGGTAGCCGAAGGCGGAGTGGGTGGTGATGAAGGTCCGGGTGGCGCTGTTCTTCAGGCCCGTCTCGAACTCGGTGTCCAGGGCGGCGAGCTTCTTCACCAGGGCGTCGGTGTTCTTCGCGTAGTCGGCCGCGTGGGCCGGGTCCGCCTTCTCCAGGGCGCTGCCGACGCCCTTGGCGACCTCGGCGTACTTCACGGGGTCGAGCCAGATGTGCGGGTCGGCGCCGGCCTCGGAGCCGTGGTCGTGCCCGGCCTCCTCGCCCTCGTGGTCGTGGCCGGCCCCGGTGCCGTGCTCCTCGAGCTTCGTGAGGGTGGCGGCGTCGACCGTGCTCTTCACGCCGGCCTGGGCTATCGCCTCGTCGACGGCGGGCTGGACGCCCTTGAGGTAGAGGATGACGTCGGCGTCGCCGAGCTCGCCGATCTGCCGCGGCTTGAGCTCCAGGTCGTGCGGCTCGACGCCCGGCTTCGTCAGGGTGTTCACGGCGACGTGCCCGCCGCCGATCTGCTCCGCCAGGTACTGCATCGGGTAGAACGACGCCACGACGTCCAGCTTCCCGCCGCTCCCCTTGTCGGCCGCGTCGGACGTGCCGGCGCAGGCGGAGAGGGAGACGAGCCCGAGCGCGACGGCTCCGGCGAGGGCGGTGCTGGGTATGAGGCGACGTACGTTCATGACACTCATTTTCAACAAAACTGGAAACGGTTGTCAATTGCCCTACGCGTGACCCCACCCACGCCCGGTCGGCGGGCCCCGGCCGCCGAACCGATTTGATACGGGGGGTGCGGGCGCCGGTAACCTGAGGCATTCGCACTTCGTCGTCGTAATGAAGAGAGCACCGTGGCCGCCGACAAGATCGACACCATCGTCAGCCTGAGCAAGCGCCGTGGCTTCGTCTACCCGTGCAGCGAGATCTATGGCGGCCAGCGTGCCGCCTGGGACTACGGGCCGCTGGGTGTCGAGCTGAAGGAGAACATCAAGCGCCAGTGGTGGCGCTACATGGTCACCTCGCGCGAGGACGTCGTCGGCATCGACTCGTCGGTCATCCTGGCCCCCGAGGTCTGGGAGGCCTCCGGTCACGTCGCCACCTTCACGGACCCGCTGACCGAGTGCACCTCCTGCCACAAGCGCTTCCGCGCCGACCACCTGGAGGAGGCGTACGAGGCGAAGCACGGCCGACTCCCCGAGAACGGCCTCACCGACCTCAACTGCCCCAACTGCGGCAACAAGGGCACCTTCACCGAGCCCAAGCAGTTCTCGGGCATGCTCTCCACGCACCTCGGCCCGACCCAGGACTCCGGCTCCGTCGCCTACCTGCGCCCCGAGACCGCCCAGGGCATCTTCACCAACTTCGCCCAGGTCCAGCTGACCTCGCGCAAGAAGCCGCCGTTCGGCATCGCGCAGATGGGCAAGTCCTTCCGGAACGAGATCACTCCGGGCAACTTCATCTTCCGCACCCGCGAGTTCGAGCAGATGGAGATGGAGTTCTTCGTCAAGCCGGGTGAGGACGAGGAGTGGCAGGAGTACTGGATGCAGCAGCGCTGGAACTGGTACACCGGCCTGGGTCTCCGCGAGGAGAACATGCGCTGGTTCGAGCACCCGAAGGAGAAGCTCTCCCACTACTCGAAGCGCACCGCCGACATCGAGTACCGCTTCTCGTTCGGCGGCAGCGAGTGGGGCGAGCTGGAGGGCGTCGCCAACCGCACCGACTACGACCTGAAGGCGCACTCCAAGGCCTCCGGCACCGACCTGACCTTCTTCGACCAGGAGGCCGGCGAGCGCTGGACGCCGTACGTCATCGAGCCCGCGGCCGGCCTCGGCCGCACGCTCCTGGCGTTCCTGCTCGACGCGTACATCGAGGACGAGGCCCCCAACGCCAAGGGCGTCATGGAGAAGCGCACCGTGCTGCGCCTCGACCCGCGCCTGTCGCCGGTCAAGGTCGCCGTCCTGCCGCTCTCGCGCAACGCGCAGCTCTCCCCGAAGGCCAAGGGCCTCGCGGCCGACCTGCGGCAGAACTGGAACATCGAGTTCGACGACGCCGGCGCCATCGGCCGCCGCTACCGCCGCCAGGACGAGATCGGCACCCCGTTCTGCGTGACCGTCGACTTCGACACCCTCGACGACAACGCGGTGACCGTGCGCGAGCGCGACACCATGAAGCAGGAGCGCGTCTCCCTCGACCAGATCCAGGGCTACCTGGGCAGCCGCCTGCTCGGCTGCTGAGTCACCCCGCGCGCGAAGGAAGCCCCCGGTCCCGTCACTCGGAACCGGGGGCTTTCCCGTGCCGTCAGGCGGTCGCGGCAGCGGCGGCCGCCGCCTCGGCCTGGCGCCGGGCCCCCTCGGCCGCACGGCGCTTCCCGAACCGGACCGTCCACACGCCCAGGACGCCGTAGATCATGACCGGGCTCAGGGCGACCATGGTCCTCGTCGACCTTGCGGCGCCAGGCGGCCACGATCGCGGTGTCCAGGACCGGCCAGGCGCTGCTCAGGAGCAGCGCGGAGAACTCGGACCAGCCGTGGTCCTCGGTCAGCGTGTTGTACGTGAGGATCGGCGCGACGGCGTTGAGGCCGACGGTGAGGACCCAGCCGATCGCGGACGCCCCGCCCGAGCGGGCCGGCTTGGCGGGTGTGGACGTGCTTCCCCCTGGGTGCTTCTGCGGTCGCGGTGCGGGGGAACGCTGGTCACGCACCGGGCAGGGAAGGGGAACTCCACGCCAAGTGATCTTCAAGGGGCCGCGGCCGCGGGGCCTTCCGGCCGTTCCCGCCCCGCCGGCCCTCAGGCGCGCAGGGCCCGCTGCACCAGGGAGACGACCGCCGCGAACGCGTCCTCCGCGCCCGGGGCCGACCACTCGCCCGCGTGCGCCGGATTGTGGAAGCGGTCCGTGGCGTGGAAGACCGCGCGGGCCGTCGTCGTGGCGTCCCGCTCCGGGGCCGCGAACAGGCCCTCGCGGTGACCGTCCGCCAGGATGCGGGCGATCTGCTCGACGAGGTGCTCCTCGTGCCGGTCGACCACCGCGCTGTTCTCGCCGATCAGCACCTGGAAGGTGGCCATCAGCTCCGGGTCGCCACCGGCCTTCTCGCGCTTGAGGTCGAAGAGCGCCGTGAGCCACCCGGTCAGCCGCTCGTCCGCCGGCTCCCCGCTCTCGACCCGAGGCCGCAGCGCCACGATCGTCCGCTCCAGCCACCGCTCCGTCACCGCCTCGCGCAGCGCCGCCTTGGTGCGGAAGTGCCGGTACACGCTGCCGTGGCTCACCCCGAGCACCCGCGCCACGTCCACCACGGTCGCCTTCGCGGGGCCGTACCGTCGCAGCACCTCCTCGGTGGCTTCGAGGATGCGCTCGGCGGTCAGGGTCTCGGTGGCGGCCATGGAGTGACAGTACCTGTCAGCTGCCGGAGGCCTGCGGGTGCCGGTCAGCGCTCGCTGTCCAGGTGGGCCATCTGGGCCGCGGGGTAGCGGTCGCCGGCGGCGGCGCCCGCGGGGACGGCCGCCTCGATCGCCGCCAGGTCGGCGGCGTCGAGGGTGAGGTCGAGGGCGCCGAGGGCCTCGGCGAGGCGGTCGCGGCGGCGGGCGCCGACGAGGGGGACGATGTCCTCGCCCCGGGCGAGGACCCAGGCGACGGCGGTCTGGGCGACCGTGACGCCCTTGGCCTCGGCGACCTCGCGCAGCCGGTCCACCAGGTCCAGGTTGCGGCCGAGGTTGTCGCCCTGGAAGCGCGGGGACATGCCGCGGAAGTCGCCGGGGCCGAGCGCGCGGTCCCGGGTGAAGTGGCCGCTGATCAGGCCGCGGGAGAGGACCCCGTACGCGGTGATCCCGATGCCGAGCTCGCGGGCGGTGGGGAGGATCTTCTCCTCGATGGAGCGGGAGACCAGCGAGTACTCGATCTGGAGGTCGGCGATCGGGGCGACGGCCGCCGCCCGGCGCAGGGTGTCCGCGCCGACCTCGGAGAGGCCGATGTGCCGGACGTGGCCCGCCTCGACCAGTTCGGCGATGGCGCCGACGGTCTCCTCGATCGGCACGTCGGGGTCGACGCGGGCGATCCGGTAGATGTCGATGTGGTCGGAGCCCAGGCGCTGGAGCGAGTACGCCGCGAAGTTCTTCACGGCGGCCGGGCGGCCGTCGTACCCGGTGAAGGCGCCCTCGACGGTGCGCAGCGCGCCGAACTTCACGCTGGTCAGCGCCTGCTCGCGGGCGGCGGCGGGCGCGCTGCGCAGGGCCTCCGCGATCAGCAGCTCGTTGTGGCCCATCCCGTAGAAGTCGCCCGTGTCGAGCAGCGTCACGCCGGCGTCCAGGGCGGCGTGGATCGTCGCGATCGACTCGGCGCGGTCGCTCTCGCCGTACAGGGCGGACATGCCCATGCAGCCGAGGCCGAGGGCGGAGACGGCCGGGCCCGTGGTGCCGAGGGTGCGGGTGGTGAGGGAGTTCCGTGTCGTCGTCATGGAAGAAGCATGGCATGACCGATGACAGATTTCAATATTTGTCATTCCCGGGGGTGGTGGGGTCGCTCATGGGGTCGCTCAGCTCACCGACCTCGGCAGCCGCAGCGCGAGCACCGCCGTCAGGAGCGCCATCGCCAGCTGGATGAGGAGGGTCACCGTCAGCGCCGTACCCGTCGGACCCGAGGCGGAGAGCGACAGGAAGAGGGAGCCGAGCGTCGCCACGCCCAGCGTGATCGCCGCCTGCTGCGTGGTCACCATCACGCCGCTGCCCACGCCCGCCCGCTCCGGCGGGACCTCCGAGAGCACCACCCGGAAGAGCACCGGCAGCTGGAGCCCCTGCCCCACCCCCGCGACCGCCATGCCGGGGATCAGGGCCGCCACCGAAAGGTCCGGCCAGGAACGCCCGGCCGTCACCGCGATCAGACCGAGACCGGCGGCCTGGAGCAGGGCGCCCACCGGGACCACCCGCGTCCCCCAGCGGCGGATCAGCCGGGGACCCGCGAGGGACGCGGCGAAGAAGGCCACCGCCATCGGGACCAGGGCGAGGCCCGAGGCCACCGCGCCGAGGCCCAGACCCTGCTGGAGCGAGACCGCGATCACGAACATGAAGCCGCTGAAGCCCGCCGACAGCGGCAGCACGAGCACGAGGCCGCGCCGCAGCGACGTCAGGCGGAGCAGGCTCGGCGGCACCAGCGGGGTGCCGCCCGTGCGGTCGAGCCGCCGCTCCACCCGCCAGAAGCCCGCGGCCACGAGCGGGAACGCCCCGAGCGCGACCCAGGTCCACAGCGGCCAGCCCGCCGCCCTGCCCTCCGTCAGCGGGGCGAGCAGGGTGAGCAGGGCGGCCGCGAGGAGCAGCGTGCCCGCCACGTCCACCGGAGCCGGCCGCTCCGAGCGGGTCTCCGGGACGGTCCGCGCGGCCAGCAGCAGGCCGACCGCGGCGATCGGCACGTTCACCAGGAACACCGCGCGCCAGCCCGAGCCCGCGAGGTCCGCCGCGACGAGCACCCCGCCCAGGATCTGGCCGCCCGCCATCGACAGGCCGGCGGTCGCCCCGTACAGGCTCAGCGCCTTCGCCCGCCGCGGCCCCTCCGTCGCCGCGTGGATGGTCGCCAGCACCTGCGGCAGCATCAGCGCCGCCGCGGCCCCCTGCGCCACCCGCGCCCCGACGAGGCTCCAGGCGTCCGGGGCGAGCCCGCAGGCGAGCGAGGTCAGGCCGAAGGCGGCCATGCCGGAGAGGAAGAGCCTGCGGCGGCCGAAGAGGTCGCCGAGCCGCCCGCCGAGCACCAGCAGCACGGCGTACGGCAGCCCGTACCCGGCCACGACCAGCTCCAGCATCACCGGGCCCGCGGCGAGGTCGTGGTCGATGGACGGCAGGGCGACGTTGACGATGAAGAAGTCGATCAGCGGCAGCGCGGCGCCGAGCAGGACGGTGAAGAGCCCCGGGGTGCCGAGCGCGGACGCCGCCGCACCGGGCGGGTCGGTCGTCGTGCCGGCCGCGGCGGTCGTCGTGGCGGAGGCGCCGGGGGAGGAGGCGCCTCGGCGGGCCGGGGCGGCAGCGGGGGCGGAGGGGCGGCCGGAGGCGGAGGCGCCGCCCGGGGCGGGAGTGCGGCCGGAAGCCGGGGTCGAAGTCACGCATCCGACGATCCGCGTCCGCTCAGCCTGGTACCAGAGTGTCTTTATCCTGGTAGTACGAGTACCTGGCAGCGGGCCGGCGGCCCCGGCACCCTGAAGGCGTGACGACAGCGATGACGGCGGCACCCGAGACCCGGCGGCACGAGCTCGCCGCCTTCCTGCGCAGCCGGCGCGAGCGCATCAGCCCCGAGCAGGTGGGCCTGCCCCGGGGCAGGCGCCGCCGCACGCCCGGGCTGCGGCGCGAGGAGGTCGCGCACCTCTCCGCCGTCGGCGTCACCTGGTACACCTGGCTGGAGCAGGCCCGGGACATCCAGGTCTCCCCGCAGGTCCTGGACGCGCTCGCCGGCGCGCTGCTCCTCGACCCGACCGAGCGGACCCACCTCTTCGCGCTCGCCGGACAGGCCGACCCGCATCCCGGCGCTCCCTCCCCGGCCGTCACGCCCGCGCTGCGGACGCTCCTGGAGCAGCTGGAGCCCGTGCCCGCCGCCGTCCAGAACAGCCGCTTCGACTTCCTCGCCCACAACCGGACCTTCGGGCACCTCTTCTGCGACCTGGACGCGCTGCCCCGCGAGGACCGCAACTCGCTCTGGCTGGCCTTCACGAACGAGGACTTCCGGGCCGCCGCCACCGACCTGCCGGACCTCCTGCCCATCCTGGCCGGCAAGTTCCGCGCCTCCATGGCCGAGCACCTGGCCGAGCCCGCCTGGAAGGAGCTCGTCCAGCGGCTCGAAGCGGCCTCGCCCGAGTTCCGGGAGATCTGGGCCCGGCACGACGTGGTCGCGCCGGGCGGCCGCACCAAGGTCATCCACAACGCCCACGTCGGGCTCCTCCGGTTCGAGCACACCAACCTCTGGCTCGGCCCGAACTCCGGCCCCCACCTCGTCGCGTACGTCCCCGTGGACGCCGAGACCCGCGCCGGGACCGCCCGCCTCCTGGACGTGGTCACCCGTGGGACGGAGCGTCCGGCGGCGGCGCGCCCGGCGCCGGTGGGAGCGGCCCCGCGTGGGTGAACCGGGACCGGTCGGCCGGGCTTCGCGCGGGTGAGCCGGCGCCGGTCGGCGGGGCCTCGCATGCGTGAGCCGGGACCGGTCGGGGGGCCCCGCGGCTGTGAGCTCGGCCATGCGCGGATAGTACGGCTAACTAAAGACCTGCGCGGTGCGCGACAATGGGGCGCATGACCGCGTTCTCCCCCCTCGCCATCGGGCCGCACATCGTGCAGCCGCCGGTGGTGCTCGCCCCGATGGCCGGCATCACCAACGCCCCCTTCCGTACCCTCTGCCGCGAGTTCAGCGGCGGCAAGGGGCTGTTCGTGAGCGAGATGATCACGACGCGGGCCCTGGTCGAGCGCAACGAGAAGACGATGCAGCTCATCCGGTTCGACGAGACCGAGAAGCCGCGCTCGATCCAGCTGTACGGGGTGGACCCGGTGACGGTCGGCAAGGCCGTGCGGATGATCGTCGACGAGGACCTCGCCGACCACATCGACCTGAACTTCGGCTGCCCGGTCCCCAAGGTGACGCGGAAGGGCGGCGGCTCGGCCCTGCCGTACAAGCGGCCGCTGCTGCGGGCGATCCTGCACGAGGCCGTGACCAACGCGGGCGACCTGCCGGTCACGATGAAGATGCGCAAGGGCATCGACGACGACCACATCACGTACCTCGACGCCGGCCGCATCGCGGTCGAGGAGGGCGTGACGGCGATCGCCCTGCACGGGCGGACGGCGGCCCAGCACTACGGCGGCACGGCGGACTGGGACGCCATCGCGCGCCTCAAGGAGCACGTGCCGGAGATCCCGGTGCTCGGCAACGGCGACATCTGGTCGGCGGACGACGCCCTGCGGATGATGCGGGAGACGGGCTGCGACGGCGTCGTCGTGGGCCGCGGATGCCTGGGCCGCCCGTGGCTCTTCGGGGACCTCGTGGCGGGCTTCGAGGGCACCGGCGAGTACGCCCAGCCGGGTCTGCGCGTCGTCGCGGACGCGATGGTGAAGCACGCGCGGCTGCTCGGCGAGTGGCTGGGCGACGAGGCACGCGGTGTCATCGACTTCCGCAAGCACGTGGCCTGGTACCTGAAGGGCTTCGCGGTGGGTTCGGAGATGCGCAAGAAGCTCGCCATCACCTCGTCCCTGGACGAACTGCGCGCTCAGTTGAGCGAGCTCGACCTGGACCAGCCGTGGCCGGTGGGTGCGGACGGCCCTCGGGGTCGTACGTCCGGAAACAACCGAGTCGTCCTGCCGGACGGCTGGTTGAAGGACCCGTACGACTGCGCCGGGGTGAGTGAGGACGCCGAGCTGGACACGTCCGGCGGCTGAGATCCGGCCTTTCCTGGGGAGTGATCCTCGCCACCCCTGAGGGGGGTGGCGCTCACATGAGCAGGTTACCGACGACTGTACCGCCTGAAGGGGTGGCACCCGGTGCCACCCCTTTTGCGTTCAAGTCTTGAACGCAAGTGCTCGATTGGACGCTCATGTGAGCGTGATTCCCGTGCTTTCGGTCGAACAGCCTTCGGGCGGTGAAAGCGGAATGTTTTGATCGGTAACTTTCGAAGTGCTGGCGGACGGGTGGTTAAGACCGGGTGTCCGCTAGGCGTACCTCCCCAGAAGCCTTCGATCTGGGTATGTTCCTCGCCGTCAGGGCAGCCAACCGAGTCGTCGAGGAGTCGAGACCCGTGTCGGGAAACATTGATCAGAAGTTCGTGTACGACTTCACCGAGGGCAACAGGGACCTGAAGGACCTGCTCGGTGGCAAGGGCGCCAACCTCGCCGAGATGACCAACCTCGGCCTGCCGGTGCCTCCGGGCTTCACGATCACCACCGAGGCGTGCAAGGTCTACCTCGAGAGCGGCTCGGAGCCGGTCGAGCTCCGCGACGAGGTGACCGCCCACCTCGACGCCCTCGAGCAGCAGATGGGCAAGAAGCTCGGCCAGGCCGACGACCCGCTGCTGGTCTCCGTCCGCTCGGGCGCGAAGTTCTCCATGCCGGGCATGATGGACACCGTCCTCAACATCGGCCTCTCCGACGCGTCCGTGGCCGGCCTCGCCCGCCAGGCCGACAACGAGCGCTTCGCGTGGGACTCGTACCGCCGCCTGATCCAGATGTTCGGCAAGACCGTCCTCGGCGTCGACGGCGAGCTCTTCGAGGAGGCCCTCGACGAGGCCAAGGCCGCGAAGAAGGTCGCCAGCGACACCGACCTGGACGCCGCCGACCTCAAGAAGGTCGTCAAGCACTTCAAGAAGATCGTGAAGGCCCAGACCGGCCGCGACTTCCCCCAGGACGCCCGCGAGCAGATGGACCTCGCCATCGAGGCCGTCTTCAACTCCTGGAACACCGACCGCGCCAAGCTGTACCGCCGCCAGGAGCGCATCCCCGGCGACCTCGGCACCGCCGTCAACGTCTGCTCGATGGTCTTCGGCAACCTCGGCCCCGACTCCGGCACCGGCGTCGCCTTCACCCGCGACCCCGCCTCCGGCCACGCCGGCGTCTACGGCGACTACCTGCAGAACGCGCAGGGCGAGGACGTCGTCGCCGGCATCCGCAACACCGTGCCGCTGGCCGACCTCGAGTCGATCGACAAGAAGTCGTACGACCAGCTCATGCACATCATGGAGACGCTGGAGACCCACTACAAGGATCTCTGCGACATCGAGTTCACCATCGAGCGCGGCCAGCTCTGGATGCTCCAGACCCGCGTCGGCAAGCGCACCGCCGGTGCCGCCTTCCGCATCGCCACGCAGCTCGTGGACCAGGGCCTGATCGACGAGGCCGAGGCGCTCCAGCGCGTCACCGGCGCCCAGCTCGCCCAGCTGATGTTCCCGAAGTTCGACGAGAACGCGAAGGTCGAGCAGATCGGGCGCGGCATCGCCGCCTCCCCGGGCGCGGCCGTCGGCAAGGCCGTCTTCGACTCGTACACCGCGGTCAAGTGGTCCCGCTCCGGCGAGAAGGTCATCCTGATCCGCCGCGAGACCAACCCGGACGACCTGGACGGCATGATCGCCGCCGAGGGCATCCTCACCTCCCGCGGCGGCAAGACCTCGCACGCCGCCGTCGTCGCCCGCGGCATGGGCAAGACCTGTGTCTGCGGCGCCGAGGAGCTCGAGGTCGACACCAAGCGCCGCCGGATGACCACGGCCGACGGCCAGGTCGTCGAGGAGGGCGACGTCGTCTCCATCGACGGCTCCACCGGCAAGGTCTACATCGGTGAGGTGCCCGTCGTACCGTCCCCGGTCGTCGAGTACTTCGAGGGCCGCATGCACGCCGGCGCCGACGACGCCGACGAGCTCGTCGCCGCCGTGCACCGGATCATGGCCTACGCGGACCGCGTCCGCCGGCTGCGCGTCCGCGCCAACGCCGACAACGCCGAGGACGCGCTGCGCGCCCGCCGCTTCGGCGCCCAGGGCATCGGCCTGTGCCGCACCGAGCACATGTTCCTCGGCGAGCGCCGCCAGTACGTCGAGCGCCTCATCCTGGCCGACACGGACGCCGAGCGCGAGGAGTCGCTGAAGGCGCTCCTGCCGCTGCAGAAGCAGGACTTCATCGAGCTCTTCGAGGCCATGGACGGGCTGCCCGTCACGGTCCGCCTGCTCGACCCGCCGCTGCACGAGTTCCTGCCCGACATCACCGAGCTCTCGGTGCGCGTCGCCCTCGCCGAGTCCCGCAAGGAGCCGCACGAGAACGACCTGCGCCTGCTCCAGGCCGTGCACCGGCTGCACGAGCAGAACCCGATGCTGGGTCTGCGCGGCGTCCGCCTCGGCCTGGTCATCCCCGGCCTGTTCACCATGCAGGTCCGGGCGATCGCCGAGGCCGCGGCCCAGCGCATCGACGCCAAGGGCGACCCGCGCGTCGAGATCATGATCCCGCTCGTCGGCACCGTCCAGGAGCTGGAGATCGTCCGCGAGGAGGCCGAGCAGGTCATCGCCGAGGTCCGGGCGCAGACCGGCGTCGAGCTCAAGCTCGCGCTCGGCACCATGATCGAGCTGCCGCGCGCCGCCGTGACCGCCGGTCAGATCGCCGAGGCCGCGGAGTTCTTCTCCTTCGGCACCAACGACCTGACCCAGACGGTCTGGGGCTTCTCCCGCGACGACGTGGAGGCCTCGTTCTTCACCGCGTACCTGGAGAAGGGCATCTTCGGCGTCAGCCCCTTCGAGACCATCGACAAGGACGGCGTCGGCGCCCTCGTGCGCAGCGCCGTGCAGGCCGGCCGGGCCACCCGCCCCGACATCAAGCTCGGTGTCTGCGGCGAGCACGGCGGCGACCCGGAGTCGGTGCACTTCTTCCACGAGGTCGGCCTCGACTACGTCTCCTGCTCGCCCTTCCGGATCCCGGTGGCGCGCCTGGAGGCGGGCCGCGCGGCCGCCGAGGCGAAGGGCAGCGACAGCCGCTGAGCCGTGCTGAACGGAGGTTCAGCAGCGGCCACCGAGTCCTGCTGAACCGGCGTTCAGGAGTGGCGGTCGGGCCCTCCTGAACCCCGGTTCAGCAGCGGAAACCGGTGAACCACCGGGGTCGCCGCCGGTCATTCTTCGACCCTCACCGGCGGGCGGCGGTTCCGGAATCACAGGGACGGGGCGGACACCTTTGTGCGGAGGTGTCCGTCCCGTCGTCTTTCGTCCCGCTCATTTCGTGCGGCCGTCGATCAGATGTGAGTTCCTGTTCAATTGCGGCCGATTGAATTATTGGCTATTGAACTTTTCTGTTCCGTGCCGCAAAGAACGGTTCGGGCGCGACCTCCGGATCCCCACCCGGAGGCCGCGCCCTTTACCGATGCCGGGCAGGTGAGCCGCAACCCTCGCCGACCGCCGCCAGACGCGCAAAGCCCCCCACGGTCTTCGACACGTCACCTCGGTCCTGAAGGTTTCCTGCCCGACCCGTACAGCTTTTCGGTTCCCCCCTGATCGCCGCGATGCCTTTCAACTGTGGCTGAAACACCCTGGTAACGTGCAGTGATGCTGTGCATACTCGTTGTCGGGGGTGGTTGCGAGTGCACAGGTGGGGACGTCATGCTGCGGATTCATTTCACCGGAAACGACTTGGCGGGGGTGAGGACCGCTGCCCGGCCCGATGTTCTGTGGGAAACGATTCTCAGCTTTCACCGTTTAAGAGACCGGCGCGGACCCGTGGTCTACGGGGAATGGCGCTCGGAAACCCGGATGAGGCTCGGCGGTGAGACCCGGCTCCTCGCCGCGCTGGTCCCCAGCCGCGGCTATTTTCCGGACTTCCTGACGCCCGCCGAGGGCGTCAGCGGCCTCGACGAAGGCCTTCAGGCGATCCGCGCGACCGACACCGGACGGCTCCGCGGCGAGCTCTCGCTGCTCGCCGCCGACCGCTCCGGCGGCCGGACCGTGCCCCATTCGCTGCGCGCCCTCGCCGACGGCGGGGCGGAGCCCTTCGACCGGCTCGTCGGCGCGCTGCGCGGCTACCACCGCGCCGCCGTGGAGCCGTACTGGCCGCACATCCGCGCCCAGGTCGAGGCCGACCGGGCCCGGCGCGGCCGCGCGCTGCTCGACGGCGGGGCGGACGAACTCCTCGCCTCGCTGCCGCCGATGCTGCGCTGGCGCGCGCCCGTCCTGGAGGCCGACTACCCGGTCGACCGGGACGTCCACCTCGACGGGCGGGGGCTGCTGCTCCAGCCCTCGTACTTCTGCCGGGGAACCCCGGTCGTGCTGCGCGACCCCGCGCTGCCGCCGGTCCTCGTCTACCCCGTCACCCACGGCGAGGCGCCGACCGTCCGCGCGCCCGGCGGCTCCTCGCTCGCCAAGCTGGTCGGCCAGACCCGCTCGGCGGTCCTGCACGCCATCGGCGACGGCGGGACGACGAGCGAGCTGGCCCGCCGGGCCGGGGTCTCCCTCGCCTCGGCGAGCCAGCACGCGGGCGTCCTGCGGGAGGCCGGGCTCATCGCGACCCTCCGCAACGGCAACGCGGTCCTGCACACCCTGACGCCGCTGGGCGCCGCCCTCCTCGGCGGCGCCCAGCGGACGGTCGACCTGCGCTGCCACCAGGGCGGTTACGCCCGGAACGGGCCCTTGACCTCGTAGGTGATGCCGCCCGACGAGCTGCCGCTCGTGCCGCGCTGGCTGGAGAAGTACAGCCGCGTGCCGTCGGGGGAGAAGGCCGGTCCGGTGATCTCGGACGAGGACTGGCCGGTGATCCGCAGGAACGGCGCCACGACGTCGTCCGGGGTGATGAGGCAGATCTCCATGTTGCCGCCGTCCTCGGCGACGTACAGGTCGCCGGAGGACGAGCCGGTGATGTTGTCGACGCCGGTCAGCGGGGCGCCGCCGCCGACCACCAGCGAGTCGTCGTAGGCCAGCTCGTACGTGCCGGCGGCGAGGTTCACCTGCCAGACGCGGTTGTCGCCCTTGGTGGTGAACCACACGGTGTCGTCCGCGTAGTGGCAGCCCTCGCCGCCGTTGAAGCGCTTGGCGCCGGAGACCTGGTTGCGGGTGGTGGTCGGCGAGCCGTCCGGGTCCGGGACGTTCTGCCAGGTGAAGGTGCCGGAGGTGGCCGTGCCCGCCTTGAAGACCTGGAGCGTGCCGGAGGACAGGTTGCCCCAGGTGGTGGGGACGAACCGGTAGAAGCAGCCGTCCGACTCGTCCTCGGTCAGGTAGACGACCTGGCGCACCGGGTCGGCCGCCGCGGCCTCGTGCTTGAACCGGCCCATCGCGTCCCGGCGGGTCGCGGTGCCGCCCCACGGGTTCGTCTCGTAGACGTAGCCGAGCGACACCTCCTCGCAGGACAGCCAGGTGTTCCACGGGGTCTTGCCGCCGGCACAGTTCTGCCGGGTGTTGGAGAGGATGCGGTACGCGCCGGTGATCGCGCCGGCGGAGTCGAACCGCACCGCGCTCGCGCCGCCGCTCGGGTTGATCTCCGAGTTGGAGACGTAGATCCACCCGGTGCCGTCGGCGAAGCAGGCGCCGCCGTCGGGGGCGCTGTGCCAGGCGTACGAGGTGCCGGTCACGGTCTGCCCGGACCGCGCGATCACCCGGCTGGTGAAGCCGGCCGGCAGCTGGATGCCGTTCGCGTCCGCCGCGCCGAGGGCCCCGTACGGGCCCGCTCCCGGCTGGGCCGGTGCGGCGAACGCCGCACTCTGCCACAGGCTGCCGCCGAAGGCCGCCGCCGACGTGCCGATGACCGCTCCGCGCAGAAAACTGCGTCGCTCCACGTCTCACTCCCGAGAAGGATGGTGAACCGCCCCGCCATGCCGGTCGGCGACGGGGTCGCGCGCTTGAGGAACCTAGGAGCGCCGCATGGCCGGGGCAGCAACACGCGATGAAGCGGAAGCGGCGGATGCCGGGACCTTCGGCGGCGGGCGGGGGCGAGGCCTCCGGCGGGCGGGAGCGGCGGGCGGGGGCGAGGCCTCCGGCGGGCGGGAGCGGCGGGCGGGGGCCAGGCCTCCGGCGGGCGGGACCTTCGGCACTGGGGGAGCCCTTCGGCACTGGGGGAGCGGCGAGGGGCGGGGGACACTGGACGGCATGCGTGCCACCCGGGACATCAGCGACCGTCACGACATCGACGTGGTGCTGCGCCGCTTCTACGGCGCGGCCTTCGCCGATCCGCTCATCGGGCCGTTCTTCACCGAGATCGCGGGGACGGACCTGGAGGTCCACCTGCCGAGGATCGGCGACTTCTGGGAGCGGGCGCTGCTGCGGAGCGCGGAGTACGGGCGGGACGCGTTCGCCCCGCACGCGGCCCTGCACTCGGCGCGCCCGCTGACGGCCGCGCACTTCGGGCGCTGGGTGCAGCTGTGGCACGCGACGGTGGACGGACTGCACCGGGGACCGCTGGCCGAGCGGGCGAAGGGGCAGGGGGAGCGGATCGCCGTCGCGATGCTGCGGCGGCTGGCCGGGCCGGCGGCGGCGACCGGCGGCGGGGGCGGCGGGTTCGTACCGCTGGCGGCCCTCCGACTGCGGTCGGCCGCCTGAGCGAAAAGAATTTCTCCGGGGAGCGATGAGTTTCGAGGGGCGAGCCCGTCTTACCTCTCGACAGCACCGCACGACGGAAGAGAGAGCCCCATGGCACCGCAGATGATCTTCGTGAACCTGCCCGTCAAGAGCGCCGACGCGAGCAAGGCCTTCTTCGAGAAGCTCGGCTTCTCCTCGAACCCGCAGTTCAGCGACGAGACCACCGCCTGCGTGGTCTTCAGCGACACGATCTTCACGATGCTCCTCGAAGAGCCCAAGTTCACCGCCTTCCTCGCGCCCGGCAAGGAGATCTCCGACGCGACCAGGACCACCGAGGTCCTGGTCACGCTGAGCGCCGAGAGCCGCGAGGAGGTCGACCGGCTGGCCGACGCCGCCCTCGCCGCCGGCGGCGGCCCGGCGAAGGACCCGATGGACCTCGGCCACATGTACGGCCGCTCCTTCACCGACCTGGACGGCCACCACTGGGAGGTCTTCTGGATGGACCCGGCGGCCGTCCAGGGCTGAGCCCCCGGCGCCGTACGCGGCACGGCCGCCCGGCACCGGGCGGCCGGGGCGCCCTCGTCCTCAGGCCGAGACGCCGCCGTCGACGACCAGGTCCGTGCCGACGGCGGAGGCCGCGTCGTCCGAGGCGAGGTAGAGCACCGCCGCCGCCACCTCGGCGGCGGACGAGATGCGGCCCAGCGGCGACTGCTCCTTCATGCGGACCTCGCGCTCGGCCTCGGACTCGCCGGGCAGCAGCGACATCGTGGACTCCGAGGCGCCGGGGCTGACCGCGTTGATGCGGACCCCGTCGGCGATGTGGTCCAGGGCGGCGGCCCGGGTGATCGCGGAGACGGCCGCCTTGGAGACCTGGTAGCCGAAGACGCCGGGGATCCGGACGTGCGGGCCCAGGTTGGACGCGATGTTCACGATCGCCCCGCCGCCGTGCGCCCGCATGTGCGCCACCTCGGCCTGGAGGGCGTGCAGCACCCCCGTCACGTTGATGTCGAGCAGCGTCTTCCAGTCCTCCAGTGGGAAGTCCGCGGCGCTGTGGCCGCCCCGGAAGACGCCCGCGTTGTTCACGGCGACGTCCAGGCCTCCGAAGAGCTCGACCGCGCGGCGGACGAGGTCGCGGGTCGACGCGGCGCTCGCCACGTCGGCGGTGACCGCGGCCGCGGTGCCGCCGGCGGCCTCGATCAGGGCGACCGTCCCGTCGAGCGGTTCGGCCGTGCGGCCGGCGACGACGACCTTCGCGCCCTCGGCGGCGAAGGCGAGCGCGATGGCCCGGCCGAGTCCGGAACCGGCGCCGGTGACGAGGACGGTGCGGCCGGTGAAGCGTGCGGACATGGGTGACTCCTCTGTGGATGCGGTTGCTTGGTTGTGGACGCGGTCACTCGGCGTGGTGCGTGCGAGCGGCGAGGGCGGTGGGGGCGGCCAGGGCCGCGAACAGGGCGGCCGCGGCCGCCAGCGACACCGCGTCGCCGCCGAGGGTGAGCAGGACGGCGAAGAGCACGGTCGGCCCGAGCTCCATCGCCGTGTTCAGGACGCCGCCGGCGAGCCCCGCGCGGTGCGCCGGAACCCTTTCGGTGGCGAGGACGGCGGCGCCCGCGAAGGACAGCGCGCCGCCGGCCGGGAGCAGGAGCAGGCCGGGCAGCAGCCCGTACGCGTACGGCACGGAGGTCTCGAAGCCGGTCGCGGCGAGCAGCCCGAGCCCGGCGCCGGCCGTGCCGAGCCCCGCACCGGTCACGAGCCCGGGGCCGTACCGTCCGATCAGCGGGCCCGCGAGCCGGCCCGCGCCGAGCAGCGCGACCGCGAAGGGCACGAAGGCGGCGGAGGTGGACAGGGCGGACCAGCCGCGCTGCTGCTGGAGCGCGAGCGAGAGCAGGACGAACACCGTGGCCGTCCCGGCCGCCGTGAGCCCGATCGCCGCGAGGCCCAGGGCGCGGCGGCCGTCGCGCAGGAAGTCCGGCGGCAGCAGCGGGTCGGCGGTCCGCCGCTCGACGGCCCCGAAGGCGGCGAGCAGGACGAGCCCGGTGAGCAGCGGCACGAGGACCGGGGCGGATCCCCAGGGGTGGGTGTCGGTGAGCACGAGCCCGTGGCTGGCGAGCGTGATCCCGGCGGTGGCGAGCAGCGCGCCGGGCAGGTCGAGGGACCGGCCCGCGCCGGGCGGGGTGGCGGGCAGCAGGCGCGGGGCGAGGAGGAGGGCGGCGAGGGTGACGGCGACGGGGACCGTGAAGGTCGCGCGCCAGGAGGCGGCGGCCGCGATCACCCCGGAGAGGAGGTTCCCGGCGGTGGCGCCGAGGACGGAGAGGCCGCCCCAGGTGGCCATCGCCCGTCCGTACGCGGCCGGTTCGGGGAACAGCGCCCGCAGCACGGCCATCGCGGCCGGGGCGACCAGCGCCGCGCCGACGCCCTGGCCGAACCGGGCGGCGAGCAGCGTCTCGTATCCGGGGGCGAGCGGGGCGGCGGCGGAGGCCGCGCCGAAGAGCAGCAGTCCGGCGGTGAGGGCCCGGCGTCCGCCGAAGCGGTCGGCGAGCCGGCCGCCGAGGAGGAGCAGTCCGGCGAAGGTGAGTCCGTACGCGGCGCTCAGCAGGATCAGTTCGGCGCGGTCGAGCCGGAACTCGGCGCCGATGCGGGGCAGGGGCACGGCGAGGGAGGCGAGCGTGAAGACGAGCGTCGCCTGCACGCCGCCGAGGAGCAGGAAACCGGGTCGGGTGGGCCGGTGGGACGTGCCTTCCCGGACCGCCCGTACCTCTGCCGTCGTCGTCATGCCCGTGTCCCCCTGTAGTGAACTTGACCGTACGTTCCAATATGGGCGCCGAGGAAAGGGCGCCCGTCGGGGCGCCCCGTTCCTCAGTCCAGCAGTTCCAGTGCCTGCTCCGCCGCGTCCCTGACCCGGCCCGGGTCGCTCGACGCCTTGCCGACCACCCGGATGCCCTGCAGCAGCACGAGCAGCATCCGGGCGAGGGCCCGCGGGTCGCGGTCGGCCGGGAGCTCGCCCCCGGCGCGGGCCCGGGCGAGCGCCCCGTGCAGGAGCGTCTCGACCTGCTCCCAGCTGAGCTCGACCCGGCGGGCGACGGCCGCGTCGTGCGGCCCCAGCTCCGCCGCCGAGTTGGTGACGAAACAGCCGTTCAGGCGCTCGTCGTCGGCCGCCGCCTCGGCGGCGAACCGGCGGACGAGCGCACGCACGGCCGGCAGGGCCGGACCCGGCGCGGACAGCTCCTCGACGATCCGGGGGTCCCGTGTCTCCAGATAGCGGTCCATCGTCCTCAGGTACAGCTCGTGCTTGTTCCCGAAGGTCGCGTAGAGGCTCGCGCGGCCGATCCCGAGGTGCTCCACGAGGTCCGACATCGTCGTCGCCTCGTAGCCGCGCGCCCAGAACAGTTCGAGGGCTGCCTGGAGCGCGGCGTCCGGATCGAATTCCTTGGTCCTGGCCACGCGTCGACCGTACGGCGTTCCGAGACGATCGGTCAAGGTTTTCTGGAACGATCGGTCAAGCCTGATCGAGTCGGGGCCGGATCGAGCCGGATCGAGCCGGGGGCCGGGCGGGCCGGACCGAGCCCGCCCACCCCGGACCGGGCTGTACCGAGCCGGACCGGGCTAGACCGAGCGGATCGGGTAGACCGCCACCGCGACCTCGTCGTCGTCCAGGCAGCGGCCCGTCTCCAGGTCGAAGCGCTGCTTCAGGAGCGGCGAGGCCACGAACGGCCGGCCGTCCGCCGAGCCCACGAGCCCCCGGGCCAGCACCTGCGCCCCCGTGAACGGATCGCGGTTGTCGATCGCGTACGCCCGCCCCGCCCGGTCGCGGAACACCGCGGCCTGCCGGCCGTCCGGGAGGAGCGCCGCCATGCCCCGGCCCGGGGTCAGCCGGGCCTCCTCGCACACCGTCATCCAGGCGTCCGGGGCGGGGGAGAGTTCGAGCACCGTCGCGGTGTCCGCGGAGTGTTCGGTGAGGGTCGTCATCAGGAGGAAGCCCCTTCCAGCGTGGTGATCGTCGGTCCGAGCGTCAGGACCGTGAGGTCCGGCTTGATCTGGTCGCGCTCCGGCACGAACCGGACCGACGGGTCCGGGGCGTCCGGGGCGTTCACGAAGGAGACGAAGCGCCGCAGCCGGTCCGGGTCGTCCAGGGTCTGCGCCCACTCGTCCTGGTAGCCCTCGACGTGCGCCGCCATCAGCGCCTCCAGCTCGTCGCAGAGGCCGAGCGAGTCGTGCACCACCACGTCCTTCAGGTGGTCGAGCCCGCCCTCCAGGCGCTCCAGCCAGGTCGACGTCCGCTCAAGGCGGTCCGCCGTCCGGATGTAGAACATCAGGAACCGGTCGATGAGCCGGACCAGTTCGGCGTCCGACAGGTCCTGCGCGAGCAGGTCCGCGTGGCGCGGGGTCGCGCCGCCGTTCCCGCCGACGTACAGGTTCCAGCCGTTCGCCGTCGCGATGACGCCGAAGTCCTTCGACTGGGCCTCCGCGCACTCGCGGGCGCAGCCGGAGACCGCCGACTTGAGCTTGTGCGGGGAGCGCAGCCCCCGGTAGCGCAGCTCCAGCTGGATCGCGGTCTTCACCGAGTCCTGGACGCCGTAGCGGCACCAGGTCTGCCCGACGCAGGACTTCACCGTGCGCAGCGACTTGCCGTACGCGTGCCCCGACTCGAAGCCCGCGTCCACGAGGCGCGTCCAGATCGACGGGAGCTGGTCCACCCGCGCGCCGAAGAGGTCGATCCGCTGGCCGCCGGTGATCTTCGTGTAGAGCCCGAAGTCCCGCGCCACCTCGCCGATCACGATCAGCTTCTCCGGGGTGATCTCACCGCCGGGGATGCGCGGCACGACCGAGTACGAGCCGTTGCGCTGCATGTTCGCGAGGAAGTGGTCGTTGGTGTCCTGGAGGGAGGCCTGCTCGCCGTCCAGGATGTAGCCGTCGATGCCGAGCACGGGGGCGAGGGAGGCCAGGATCGAGCCGACGGTCGGCTTGCAGACCTCGCAGCCGTCCCCGCCCTTCGCCCCGTCCCGCCCGTGCGAGTCGAGCAGCGCCGCGAAGGAGGTCACCCGCAGGGTGCGGGCGATCTCGTACAGCTCGCTGCGGGTGTAGGAGAAGCAGCCGCAGAGCCCCTTGTCCTTGGCCGCCGGCAGCAGCTTCTCGATCACCTTCACACAACTGCCGCAGCCCGTGCCGGCCTTGGTGCACTTCTTCACCTCGGCCAGCGAGGAGCACTGGCCGATCGCGTGCTTCGTGACGTTGTGGCAGGAGCAGATCACCGCGTCGTCCGGCAGCGCCGACGGGCCGAGCGCCACCGGAGCGCCCGCGCCCGCCGGGAGCACCAGCTGTTCGGGGGAGACGGGCGGCACCGTGCCGGTGAGCGGCCGCAGCAGCCCGTACTGCTCGGCGTCGCCGACCAGGACACCGCCGAGCAGCACGCCCTCGCCGGAGATCACCAGCTTCTTGTAGACGCCCGAGCGGGAGTCCGAGTAGACGACGTCGAGGCAGCCCTCGGCCGTGCCGTGCGCGTCGCCGAACGAGGCCACGTCCACGCCGAGCAGCTTCAGCTTCGTCGACATGTCGGCGCCGGTGAAGCCGTCCACCGTCTCGTCGGCGATGGCCGACGCCGCCGTCTGCGCCATCTCGTAGCCCGGCGCCACCAGGCCGTACACCCGGCCGTCCGAGGCCAGGGCGCACTCGCCGATCGCGAAGACCGCCGGGTCGGACGTGCGGCACAGCTCGTCGACCGCGATGCCGCCGCGCTCGCCGACCGTGAGGCCGCAGTCGCGGGCCAGCTGGTCGCGGGGCCGGACGCCCGCCGAGAACACCACCATGTCCGTGGCCAGTTCGGAGCCGTCCGAGAGCTTCATCCCGGTCACGGCGCCGTCGGTCGTCACGACCTCCTGCGTGCCCGTGCCCGTGTGGACGGTCAGGCCCATCTTCTCGATGGTGCGGAGCAGGGCCGCGCCGCCGCCCTCGTCGACCTGCACCGGCATCAGCCGCGGAGCGAACTCCACGACGTGCGTGTCGAGTCCGAGGCCCTTCAGGGCGCCCGCCGCCTCCAGGCCGAGCAGACCGCCGCCGACGACCGCGCCGGTCGTCGCCGTCTTCGCGTACTCCTCGATCGCGAGCAGGTCCTCGATCGTGCGGTAGACGAAGCAGCCGCGGGCGTCCTTGCCGGGGACCGGGGGCACGAAGGGGTACGAGCCGGTGGCGAGCACCAGCGAGTCGTAGGCGAAGACCTGCCCGGAACGGGCGGTGACCGTGCGGGCCTCCCGGTCCACCGACTCGGCCGGGTCGCCCACGTACAGCTCGATGCCGTGCTTCTCCATGAAGCCGGCCTCGACCATCGACAGGTCGTCGGGCGTCCTGCCCGAGAAGTACGAGGTCAGCTGCACGCGGTCGTACGCGGGGCGCGGCTCCTCGCAGAGCACCACGATCCGGGCCCGCTCGGTGACGCCACGGTCGGCGAGCGCCTCCAGGAACCGCTGGCCGACCATTCCGTGGCCGACCAGGACGATCGTCGGGGTGTGCGCGGTCATGTCAGCGCTCATGTCAGGAGCCTCCGTCGTGGGTGAGCAGGTGGAGCAGGGGGGCGTCGGGAAGGGCTTCGTCGCCCTCCCACGCCTGGGCGAGCGAGCCGACCGCGGCCAGATCGCCGAGGAGGACGCCCCCGACGAGCCGGTCACCGCGGACGACGACCTTGCGGTAGGCGCTGCGCGTGGCGTCGGTCAGCTGGACGACGTCGTCGCCCGGCCGGGCCGTGACCTCGCCGAACGCGGCGAGGTCCAGCGGCTGCGCACCGCCGAGGGTGAGACGGGTGAGGGCGCGGGTGCCGGTGTAGCGGGCGCCCGGCAGCTCGGCCGTGAGCAGGTCCGCCAGCACGTCGGCCTGTTCGACCGCCGGGCCGGCGAGGCCGTAGTTCCGGCCCGCGTGCTCGGCGCAGTCGCCGATCGCGTGGATGTACGGGTCGGAGGTGCGGAGCTCGTCGTCGACGACGACGCCGGTGGCGACGTCGAGCCCCGCCTCGCGGGCGAGGGCGACGCGGGGCCGCACCCCGCAGGCGAGGACGACGACCTGGGCGTCGAGCACGAAGCCGTCGGCGATCTCGACGGCCGTGACGGCCCCGTCGCGCTGCCGCAGGCCGCTCACGCGGCACTCGGTGTGCACCTCGACGCCGAGGGACTCGACGTGCTCGCGGAGCAGGACCGAGGCGTGGGCGTCGAGTTGGCGTTCCATCAGGCGCTCGCCCTGCTGGGTCAGGACCACCTCGGCGCCGAGCGAGGCCAGCGCCCGCGCCGCCGAGACCCCGAGGAGCCCTCCGCCGATGACCACCGCCCGCACGCCGGGCCGGACCACGGAGCGCAGCTCCAGGCAGTCGTCGAGGGTGCGGAACGGGTGGACGCCGTCCGGCAGGGCCGCCCCGCGCAGGCCGCGCAGCGGCGGCAGCACCGGGTTGGAGCCGGTGGCGAGGACCAGCCGGTCGTAGCCGACGAGGGAGCCGTCCGCGCACTCCACCGTGCGGGCCGCCCGGTCGATCCGCACCGCCCGCACCCCGAGCCGGGCCGGCTCGCGGGCCTCGGGCAGGGCGATGACCTCGGGGGCGTACCGCCCGGCGAGGACATCGGCGAGCAGCACCCTGTTGTACGGTGCGTGCGACTCCTCGCCGAGGAGGGTGACGGGCAGGCGCTGGGCGAGCCGGGCGCCCGCCGTTCCGCCCCCGACCACCACGATCCGTGTACTCATACCCGGAAGAGTGCGCGGCCGGTGTTACCCGACGGCATCCCGACTGTTTCCCGTACGGAACGCTGATCTCAGCCACCGCCCCGGCGCGCTGTGAGGGCCCCGGAGGATTAACCGGCGATCAGCCTCGACTCAAGCCCGCCTTAAGGATCGGGGGGAGCGGACCGAGCCGCGGATTCCCGTATACGGGCGGCCCTAGGGTGCCGGATGTGACCATCGAGGCCCGCCCCCACCCCCTCTACGTACCCCTCCGCGCCGAGCCGTCCCCCGCGGCCGCGGCCGCCCGGGGACCGGAGCCGACCCGGCTGCCTCCCCCCGCCCCGCCCGCGCACCCCACCGCTGCCGTGCCCCCCGTCCCGCCCGTGCCCCCCGTCCCGCCCGCGCACCCCGCCCCTGCCGCGCACCCCGCCCCGGCGCCGCGGCTCGCCCCCGCCGCGCACCCCGCCCCCGCCCCCGCGCCGCGGCTCGCCCCCGAGCGGCTGCGGAACGGGATCGTCGCCGGGGCGGGGGCCCTCGGCCTGCTCTGGGGAGTCCAGGCCCGGCCGTCCGCCCGGCTCGACGCGTTCTTCGCGACCGGCGCCCACCTCACCGGCCTCCTCGCCGGCTACGGCGTCCTCGTCCTCCTCCTGCTCATGGCCCGGATCCCGGCCGTCGAGCACGGCGTCGGCGCCGACCGGCTCGCCCGCTGGCACGCGGTCGGCGGCCGGTACACCCTCGGCCTGATCGGCGCCCACGCGCTCCTCGCGCTCTGCGGATACGCCGTCCACACCCGTACCGACCTCGTCACCGCCACCGGGGACCTCCTCTCCTACGGGGCCATCGCCACCGCCACCGCGGGCACCGCCCTGTTCGTCGCCGTCGGCGTCACCTCCGCCCGGGCCGTACGGAGCAGGGTCCGGCACGAGACCTGGCGGGCGATCCACCTGAGCGCCCTCCTCGCCGCCGCGCTCGGCTTCGTCCACCAGCTCGCGGGACCCGACCTCGCCGGCGGACTCGCCACCCGCTGGCTGTGGTCGATGGCCCACGCCACCGTCGCCGTCCTCCTCCTCTGGTACCGGCTCGTCGTCCCCGTCCGGGCCGCGTTCCGCCACGAACTGCGGGTCGCCGAGGTCCGCGACGAGGGACCCGGCGTCGTCTCCGTCCTCGTCCGGGGCAGGGGAGTGGCCCGGCTGTGCGCCGAACCCGGCCAGTTCTTCCGCTGGCGCTTCCTGCGGCGCGGCCTCTGGGCGACCGCCCTCCCCTTCTCCCTCTCCGCCCCCGTCCGCGACGACACCCTGCGCATCACCGTCAAGGCCCTCGGCGACCACACCCGCCGCATCCGCCGGCTCCGCCCCGGCACCCGCGTCCTCGCCGCGGGTCCGTTCGGCGCGCTCACCGCCCACCGCCGCACCCGCCGCAAGGTCCTCCTGCTCGCCGGCGGCGTCGGCGTCACCCCGCTGCGCGCCCTCTTCGAGACGCTGCCCGGCGGGCCCGGCGACGTCACCCTCCTCTACCGCGCCTCCGACGAGGCCGGCCTCGTCCTGCGCGCCGAACTGGAGGCCATCGCCCGCGAACGGCAGGCCGCCCTGCACTTCCTGCTCGGCCCCTCGGACGGCGCCTTCGACCCCCTCGCACCCCGCGCGCTGCGCGACCTGGTGCCCGAAATCGCCGCCCACGACGTGTACCTGTGCGGCCCGCCCGGGATGTCCCGGGCCGCGACCGACTCCCTGCTCCGGGCCGGCGTACCGGCCTCCCGCATCCACAGCGAGGACTTCGACCATGGCTAGACACAGCGCGCCGCACCCCTCCGCCGAGCTCGTCCGCCGACGGCTCGCCGCGGCCCTCCTCGGCACCGGAGCACTCGCCGCGACCCTGCTCACGGCGGTCGTCACACCGGCCGCCCCGCCGGCCCCGGACCGGGAGCCGGGCGCGGCAACCTCAGAGTTGGCTCAACGATGAGGTGATCAATGGACGGGGCAACGATCTCCTCCGTAGGGTCACGGCCATGCCCGAGATATCGCTGACCACCCTTGTCCTGCTCTGCCTCGCCGCGCTCGTGGCGGGCTGGATCGACGCCGTGGTGGGCGGCGGCGGGCTGCTCCAGCTGCCCGCCCTGCTGCTCGGTCTGCCGCACGTCGCGGCCGCGCACATCCTCGGCACCAACAAGGCCGTCTCGATCGTCGGCACCACCGGGGCCGCCGTCACCTACCTCCGCAAGGCGCCCGTCCAGGTGGGGACGGCGGTGCGGATCGGACTCGCGGCCCTCGTCGGCTCCATGTGCGGCGCGTTCTTCGCGGCCGGCATCAGCAGCGAGGTCCTGCGCCCGGTGATCATGGTGGTGCTGCTCGCGGTCGCGGCCTTCGTGATGCTGCGGCCGTCCTTCGGCGTGAAGCCCGAGGGGGAGGACCGGGCACCGCTGACCCGGGCCAGGATCGTCACCGCGATCGTGGTCGTCGGCGGCGGCATCGGCTTCTACGACGGCCTGTTCGGCCCCGGCACCGGCACCTTCCTCGTCCTCGCGCTCACCGCCGTGCTCCACCTGGACCTGGTGACCGCCTCCGCCACCTCCAAGATCGTCAACGTCTGCACCAACGCGGGCGCGCTCGCCATGTTCGCCCACCAGGGCAGCGTGTACTGGCGGCTCGCCGCCGTCATGGCGGTCTTCAACCTGGCGGGCGGCATGCTCGGGGCCCGGATGGCGCTGAGCAAGGGCGCCGAGTTCGTCCGCGGCGTGCTGATCGTCGTGGTCTTCTCGCTGGTCGCGAAGCTCGCCTTCGACCAGTGGGCGTGACCGCCCGCTACCTGACGCCGATGAGGTGGCCGAAGGCGACCACGTTGCCCTGGTAGCCGTTCTTCTCCGAGAAGCCGCCCCCGCAGGTGATCACCCGGATCTCGGCCCGGTCGGCCTCGTCGTACACCTTCCGGTCCGGGAAGTGCTCGTTGTCGTACACCTCGACCGCGTCGACCGTGAAGACGGCGGTACGGCCGTCCTGCCGGTCCACCTCGATCCGGTGCCCCTTCTTCAGCGCGCCCAGCGTGTAGAACACGGCGGGACCGTCGGCGTTGTCGACGTGGCCCGCGACGATCGCGGTCCCCTTCGCCCCGGGCGCGGTGCCGTCCCCGTACCAGCCGGCCAGGTTCCGGTTCCCGGCCGGCGGCACGTCGAGCGCGCCGTTCGCACCGAGGCCCAGCCGCATCATCGGGGTGTCCACGTCGGTCTCCGGGATGCGCAGCCGGACCGGCGCCGACGGCGGCAGCGGATCGGCGGCCGCGTCCGTGTGCACGCTCGGCCCGGCGGCGAAGGCCTGGGCGGCGGACGGCACGGGCGGGGTGACGCCCTCCGAGCCGTTCTGGACGAGCCAGATCCCGACGCAGGCGGCCACGGCTATGCCCCAGCCCTTGCTCCTGTTGCTCACCTCGGTCCCCTCGGTCGGTTCACGGATGTGGCCCTGCCCCCGCCGGGCCGTCTCCGGCACGCGGCGGGGGCAGGACGGGCGGTCGTCTCAGTGCCCCTGCGCGCCGCTCGCCCGGCGGCGCAGGAGCCAGACACCGCCGACGGCAGCCGCGGCCAGCACCGCCGCGCCCGCCGTGACCTGGGCGGTGTCGGGGCCCACACTGCCCCCGACACCGGTCTGTACGTGCCCGCTCGGACTCCGGTGCTTCACGTTCATCTCGCCCCGGGCGGTCCTGCCGTTGTCGCAGGCCACGCTGATCCAGTGGGTGCCGGGTTTGGCGTGCTCCGGCACGTGGAACTGCCCGACCACGACGTCCTTGTGCGTGCTCGGATTCAGCTGGAACTCGCCCGCGCCGAGCGAGTTCGCGTCCCCGACCCCGTGCCCGTTCTTGCCGCAGGCGAGGGTGTTGACGGTGACGGTGGTGCCGGGCGAGGCGGACGACGGGAAGATCTCCAGCGACTCGGATTTCTCGTTGTTCGCGTACGCCCCCGGGGCGGCGAACGCCCCGAGCGCGACGACCGTCAGCGCGGTACCGGTGAGCAGGCGGGCAGTGGTGCGCATGGGGATCCTCCGGGGCGCGCGAGCGGTCATGCCGGGCGGTCCTCCCGGGAGGGACATCCCGGAATCGACCTTCTGTGACCGAGGTAAAGGCCGCGCCGCGCCCCCCGCCTGCTGATGGTGCATCAGGATTGGGCCGTCCGATACGGAGTGTCGACTGGATCCTCGACGTTTCCGCAGGTCAGAACGGGTTACAGGGCACCGTCCGACAGTCCGTGCCGAACGGGTGACCCGGCTGTCCCGAGCGCCTCCCCCTCCACGGACCCGTACGCCGCGTGCACCCGCCGCATCAGCTCCCCGTCCACCGGGAACGTGGTCCCGTCGATCGCGGTGACGGCGGCGATCGTCCTGGAATTGGTCACGAAGGCGGCGCGGAAGCCGGGGAGGTCGGCGAGGGTCACCGGGCGGCGGACCGACTCCAGGCGGGCTTCGAGGAGCGCCATGGTGATGCCCTCCAGGCAGGGCGCCGACGGCCACACCACCGAAGTGCCGTCCCAGAAGGCGATGTTGGTGACGGCACCCTCGGCGACCTCGCCGTACGGGGAGGTCAGCAGGGCCTCGTCGAAGCCGGCGCGCACGGCCGCCTCGCGGTGGTAGCTCTGGCCGAAGCCGCCGAGGTGCTTGATGTGCGGCGCGGGGCGCCAGTACTCGGCGGTGGCCAGCCGCTGCGGGGCGCCGAGGCCGTCCGGGGCGGGGGCGGCGACGGTCACCGCGACGCGGACGCCCGGGTACACGTACACCCGCAGGGAGGCGTCCCGCCGCCCGGCCGCCTCCAGGGCTCCGGCGGCCAGGGCCCGGACCTCGTCGCCGTCCAGCCCCCGGCCGAAGAGCTCCCGGGTCGAGCGGTCGAGGCGGGCGAGGTGGAGGCCGAGCCCCTTCACGCGGCCGTCCCGCACCTGCATGGCCGTGAAATGGCCGAAGCCGGTCATGACGGCGGCCAGCAGCTCCGGGTCGGCCGCCGGGGCGCCGTCGATCTCGATGTACGGGGGAGGCGTGGTCATGCCCTCACCGTACGGGCCGGGGAAGGGCCCCTCGGAGTGCCCCGGAAGCGGCGCTTGACCTCAACCAAACTCGAGGTACCACGATCATCCGCATGGACCTCACGAACTCCACCTCGCCCGCCGCCCCTTCGACCCCCCTGAGCCTCGCCCTGATCGTCGCCAGCGACCGCGAAGGCCGCTTCGGGCCGGTCGTCGCCGACTGGTTCCGCTCCCGCCTCGCCGGACGCGAGGACTTCGCCGCCACCGTCGTCGACCTCGCCGAGGTCGACCTCCCGACCTCCCTCTCCCACGACCCGTCGCCGGCCGTCCGGGCCGAACTCGCCAAGGTCTCCCCGGTCCTGGCCGACGCCGACGCCTTCGTCGTCCTCACCCCCGAGTACAACCACTCCTTCCCCGCGTCCCTCAAGAACCTCATCGACCGGCACTACACCGAATGGCAGGCCAAGCCCGTCGGCTTCGTCTCCTACGGCGGCGTCTCCGGCGGCCTGCGCGCCGTCGAACAACTCCGCCAGGTCTTCGCCGAGATGCACGCCGTCACCGTCCGCGACACCGTCTCCTTCCACAACGCCCACGGGCGGTTCGACCAGGACGGCCGCCTCCAGGACCCCGCCGCGGCCGAAGGCGCGGCCAAGGTGCTCCTCGACCAGCTCGGCTGGTGGGGACGCGCCCTGAAGGACGCCAAGTCCGTCCGCCCGTACGGCTCGTGAGGACCCCCCGCCATGCTGCTGCGTCTCCTCGCCCCCCGCCTGAGGCCCTACCGGCCCCTCCTCGTCCTCCTCGTCGCCCTCCAGCTCGTCCAGTCCCTGGCCTCCCTCGCCCTGCCCGCCCTCAACGCCGGCGTCATCGACCACGGCGTCCTGCGCGGGGACACCGACCGTGTCCTCGGCGGCGGCGCCGTGATGATCGCCGTCACCCTGCTCCAGGCGGTGGCGGCCGCGGCCGCCACCTGCACCGGGGCCAGGATCGCCCTGGGCGTCGCCCGTGACCTGCGCTCCGAGGTCTTCCGCCGGGTCCAGGACTTCTCCGCCCGGGAGCGCGGCCGCTTCGGCGCCGCCTCGCTGATCACCCGTACCACCAACGACGTCCAGCAGATCCAGACGTTCGCCGTGCTCGCCCTGACGATGCTGGTCGCCGCGCCCCTGCTGTGCGCCGGCGGGATCGCCATGGCCCTGCGCCAGGACGTACCGCTCGCCCTCGTCCTGCTGCTGTTCGTGCCCGTGATGACCGGCGCCGTCGGCACCGTCGTCCTGCGGATGCGGCCCCTCTTCCGCGGCATGCAGGAGCGCGTCGACCGGACCAACCGGGTGCTGCGCGAGCAGATCGCCGGCGTCCGGGTGGTCCGCGCCTTCGTCCGCGACCGGCACGAGCGGGAACGCTTCGCCGCGGCCAACGACGACCTCCTCGCCGTCGGGCTCCGGGCCGGCCGGCTCCAGGCCCTCATGTTCCCGACCGTGCTGATCGTCTGGCAGCTGACCACCGTCGCCCTCGTCTACGTCGGAGCCCACCGCATCGACTCCGGAGCCCTCCAGCCCGGCGGGCTCTTCGCCTTCCTCGGCTACCTCCTCCAGACCTCCATGTCCGTGATGATGGTCCTCTTCCTGCTCATGCACATGCCGAGGGCCGAGGCCGGCGCCGAACGCGTCCGCGAGGTCCTCGACACCGTCCCCTCCGTCGCCCCGCCCGCCGACCCCGTCCGGGTGCTCCCCGGCCCCGGCCGGCTGGACATCGAGGGCGTCGGCTTCCGGTACCCGGGCGCGGAGGAGCCGGTCCTCACGGACGTCGGGCTGGTCGCCCGGCCCGGTGAGACCACCGCGATCATCGGCTCCACCGGCAGCGGCAAGTCGACCCTCCTCGGGCTCGTGCCCCGGCTGTTCGACGCCACCGGCGGCGAGGTCCTCGTCGACGGCGTCGACGTCCGCAGACTCGACCCCCGGCTGGTGGCCGAGACGGTCGGCCTCGTACCCCAGAAGCCGTACCTCTTCTCCGGGACCGTCGCCACCAACCTCCGCTACGGCAGGCCCGACGCCACCGACGAGGAACTCTGGCACGCCCTGGAGGTCGCCCAGGCCGCCGACTTCGTCCGCGACCTCGACGAGAAGCTCGACGCGCCCGTCTCCCAGGGCGGCACCAACTTCTCCGGCGGACAGCGGCAGCGGCTCGCCATCGCCCGGGTCCTCGTCGCCCGCCCCCGCCTCTACCTCTTCGACGACTCCTTCTCCGCACTGGACCCGAGGACGGACGCCCTGCTCCGGGCCGCGCTCCGCGCGGAGACGGCGGACTCGACCGTGGTGATCGTCGCCCAGCGCGTCTCCACCGTCCGGCACGCCGACCGGATCGTCGTCCTCGACCGGGGCCGGACCGTCGGCACCGGCACCCACACGTCCCTCATGCGGGACAACGCCACCTACCGGGAGATCGTCCTCTCCCAGCTCACCGAGGAGGAAGCCGCATGAGCACGGCCACGGCGACCCGCACCCCGAGCCCCGCCGCCCCCGCCCGCACCGGACCCCCGCCCCAGCGCGGCCCCGGCCCGTCCGCCCCCTCCGGCCCCTCCCCCGAACGCTCGCTCTCCTTCCGGTCCTCCGGCCTCCGCCTGCTGCGCACCCTCGCCCCCGACCGGGCCCGCCTGCTCGCCGTCGTCGCCGCCGGGGCCACGGCCGTCGCCCTGTCCGTCCTCGGCCCGCTCCTCCTCGGCCGCGCCACGGACCTCGTCGTCGCCGGGGCCGGCGGGCCCGCCGGCGTCGACTTCCCCGCCGTCGGACGGATCCTCGCCCTCTCCGTCGCCGTCGTCGCCGGCTCGTCGCTGTTCACCTGGGTCCAGCTGCGGATCGCCACCACCCTCGTCCAGCGGGCCGGCCACCGGCTCCGGGAGCGGGCCCAGCACAAGCTGGCCCGGCTGCCCCTGACCTACCTGGACGGGCAGCCGCGCGGCGAGGTCCTCTCCCGCACCACCAACGACATCGACAACGTCACGCAGACCCTCCAGCAGGCCTTCAGCCAGATGACGCGCGCCCTGCTCAGCCTGGTCGGCGTCCTCCTGATGATGTTCTGGATCTCCCCGGTGCTCGCCCTCGTCGCCCTCGCCACCGTGCCCGTCTCGGTCGCCGTGGCCGCCTTCGTCGGCAAACGGGCCCAGCCGCAGTTCGTGAAGCAGTGGGCGGTCACCGGCCGGCTCGGCGGCCACGTGGAGGAGATGATCACCGGCCACACCGAGGTCGTCGCCTTCGGCCGCCGCGCCGAGGCCGTCCGCCGCTTCGACGAGCTCGGCGAGGAGCTGTACCGGGCGGGCTTCCGCGCCCAGTTCGTGTCCGGCTTCATCCAGCCGGCCCTGACCCTCGTCGGGAACCTCACCTACGTCGTCGTCGCCGTGGCCGGCGGCCTGCGGGTGGCGAGCGGCAGCCTGACCGTCGGCGACGTCCAGGCGTTCGTCCAGTACTCGTACGACTTCAACGGCCCCATCAACCAGGTCGCCGCCATGGCCAACCTCCTCCAGTCCGGCGTGGCCTCCGCCGAGCGGGTCTTCGACCTCCTCGACGCCGAGGAGGAGTCCCCCGAGCCGGCCCGGCCGGAGAAGCCCGCCGAGCTCCTGGGCCGGGTCTCCTTCGAGAAGGCCGCCTTCCGCCACGAGGCCGACAAGCCGCTCATCGAGGACCTGTCGCTCACCGTGGAGCCGGGCCGGACCGTCGCCGTCGTCGGCCCGACCGGCGCCGGCAAGACGACCCTGGTCGACCTCCTCCTCCGCTTCCACGAGGTGACCGGCGGCCGCATCACCCTCGACGGGGTGGACATCGCCCGGATGACCCGCGAGGAACTGCGCTCCGGCATCGGCACGGTCCTCCAGGACACCTGGCTCTTCGGCGGCACCATCGCCGACAACATCGCCTACGGGGTGCCCGGCGAGGTGTCACGGGAGCGGATCGTCCAGGCCGCGCGGGCCGCGCACGCCGACCGCTTCGTCCGCACCCTGCCCGACGGCTACGACACCGTCCTCGACGAGGACGGGGGAGGACTCAGCGCCGGCGAGAAGCAGCTGGTCACCCTGGCCCGCGCCTTCCTGTCCGACCCGGTGATCCTCGTCCTCGACGAGGCCACCAGCTCCGTCGACACCCGCACCGAGCTCCTCGTCCAGCAGGCCATGTCCTCGCTCCGCGCGGGCCGCACCAGCTTCGTCGTCGCCCACCGGCTCTCCACGATCAGGGACGCCGACACCATCCTCGTCATGGACGGCGGGTCGATCGCCGAACAGGGCACGCACGAGGAACTCCTCGCGGCGGGCGGCGCGTACGCCCGGCTGCACGCGGCGCAGTTCGCCCCTACGGTGGAGGCGTGATCGTCACCGTCCGCACCACCACCGACACGCGCGCCAAGGCCGACGCCCTGGCGCGCGGCGCCGTCGAGGCCCGGCTCGCCGCCTGCGCGCAGATCTCCGGGCCCGTCACCTCCGTCTACCACTGGCGGGGGGCGATCGAGACCACCGAGGAGTGGCAGGTCGTCCTCAAGACCACCGAGGCCCGCTACCCGGCCCTGGAGGCGCACCTCGTCGCCGCGCACGACTACGAGACGCCCGAGATCGTCGCCACCCGGGTGACCCGGGCCAGTGAGGACTACGCCCGCTGGGTCGAGCGGGAGACCTCGGCGCCCCTCTCGGTCGAAGCCCTCGCGCCGGCCGACGACGAGCGGCCGTTCTTCGTCTACGGGACGCTGCGCCCGGGCGCGTACAACCACGACCGGTTCCTCGCCGGCCGGATCGGCACCGAGGCGGACGCCGTGCTGCACGGCGCGGTCCTGCACGACGGACCCGGCTACCCGTACGTCGTCCCGGCCGACGACGGCCAGGTGGTCGGCACCCTCCTCACCCCCGCGCCCGGCACCTACGGCGAGCTCTTCGGCCTCCTCGACCGCCTCGAACTGCCCGTCGGGTACGAGCGGGTGGCGATGGACGTCGTCCGGGTACGGGACGCGGCACGGGTCTCCGCCTGGGTGTTCCTCGCGGCCCCCGACGCGCCCCTCGGCCCGCTCATCGAGAGCGGCGACTGGTTCAACAGGCCGTAGGGACCGAGCCGGGGACGGCGACCGGTTCGGGTTCCTCCGGTCGGCCGCGGGGCGCGTCCGGCCGCGGCGGCCGGGTCAGCCGTCCGCGGCGTCCGCGGAGCCGGCCGGCTCCAGGCGGACCGCGCACACCTTGAACTCGGGCATCCGGGAGACCGGGTCGAGCGCCGGGTTCACCAGGGTGTTCGCGCGCCCCTCCCCGTACCAGTGGAACGGCATGAAGACGGTGTCCGGGCGGATGGCCGTGGTGATCCGGGCGGGCGCGACGGCCCGGCCGCGCCGCGAGACCACCGCGAGCCGCTCGCCCTCCGCGACACCGAGCCGCTCGGCGAGCCGCGGGTGCAGCTCCACGAAGGGGCCGGGCGCCGCCGCGTTCAGCTCGTCGACCCGCCGGGTCTGCGCCCCCGACTGGTACTGGGACACGACCCGGCCGGTGGTCAGGACGACCGGGTACTCGGCGTCCGTCTCCTCGGCGGCCGCCCGGTGCACGACCGGCACGAACCGGGCCCGCCCGTCGGGCGTCGCGAACCGGTCGAGGAACAGCCGGGGCGTGCCCGCGTGCCCCGGGTCCGGACAGGGCCAGAACACGCCCTGCTCCTCCTCGATGCGGCGGTAGCTGATGCCCGCGTAGTCGGCGGGGCCGCCCGCCGAGGCGCGGCGCAGCTCGTCGAAGACCTCCTCCGGGTCCGTCGGGAAGCCCTTCTCCCAGCCGAGCAGCCCGGCCAGCGCGTGCAGGACCTCCAGGTCGCTGCGCACGCCCTCCGGCGCGGTCAGCGCGCGGCGGCGCAGCAGCACCCGGCCCTCCAGGTTCGTCATGGTGCCGGTCTCCTCCGCCCACTGGGTCACGGGCAGGACGACGTCGGCGAGTTCGGCGGTCTCGGAGAGCACCACGTCCGCGACGGCGAGGAAGTCCAGCGACCGCAGCCGCCCCTCGACGTGCGCGGCGCGCGGCGCGGACACCACCGGGTTGGAGCCCATGAGCAGCAGCGCCTTCACGTCGCCGCCGAGCGCGTCGAGGAGCTCGTACGCGCTCCGCCCGGGCCCCGGCAGCGACTCCGGGGGCACCCCCCAGACGCCGGCGACGTGCTCCCGGGCGGCCGGGTCGTCGAGCTTGCGGTAGCCGGGCAGCTGGTCGGCCTTCTGGCCGTGCTCGCGGCCGCCCTGGCCGTTGCCCTGGCCGGTGAGGCAGCCGTAACCGCTCAGCGGCCGGCCCGCCCTGCCGGTGGCCAGGCAGAGGTTGATCCAGGCGCCCACCGTGTCGGTGCCCTTGGACTGCTGCTCGGGGCCGCGTGCCGTCAGCACCATGCCGCTCCCGGCGTCGCAGAACATCGCGACCGCCTCCCGCAGCTGCGGCACGGACACCCCGGTGATCCGCTCGACCTGCTCGGGCCAGTGCGACATCGCCCCGGCGCGCGCCGCCGCCCAGCCTTCGGTGCGCTCCCCGACGAACTCCTCGTCGACCCGGCCCTCGGCCACCACGAGGTGGAGCATGCCGAGGGCGAGCGCGAGGTCCGTGCCGGGGCGCGGCGCCAGGTGCAGGTCGGCCTGCTCGGCGGTGCGGGTGCGGCGCGGGTCGACGACGATCAGTTTTCCGCCGTTCTCCCGCAGCTCGGTGAGGTAGCGCAGCGCGGGCGGCATCGTCTCGGCGAGGTTGGAGCCGACGAGGATCACGCAGCCCGTCTTCGGGATGTCCTCCAGGGGGAAGGGGAGTCCCCGGTCGAGGCCGAAGGCCCGCTGGTGCGCGGCCGCCGCCGACGACATGCAGAAGCGGCCGTTGTAGTCGATCTGCGAGGTGCCGAGGACGAGCCGGGCGAACTTGCCCAGCGTGTACGCCTTCTCGTTGGTGAGACCGCCGCCGCCGAAGACCCCCACGGCGTCGGAGCCGTGGTCGGCGCGGGTCCGGGACAGCCCCTCGGCGACGGCGGAGAGGGCCTCCTCCCAGGTCGCGGGCCGCAGGGCCCCCGAGTCAGGGCATCGGACCAGGGGCTCGGTGAGCCTGACCCGGGAGGAGAGTACGGAGGGGGCGGTGCGGCCCTTGCCGCACAGCGCGCCCCGGTTGACGGGGAAACCGGTCCGCTCGACCACCTCGGCGGGCAGCTCCGGGACGCCGGTGGGGCGGAGCGACATGCCGCACTGCAGGGCGCAGTAGGGGCAGTGGGTGGGAACCGCGGTGGTGTCGGACATGCGGCCAGCATGCGTCCGCAGTGTTACGCCGGGCCGCGCCGCTTATTACGGGCGCGGTGCTCTCCGCTCAGCTCACGGCGGGTCCCGAGGTGAGGAGAGGGCCTCGGCCCCGTCCGGAAGGACCCGCCCGGCTCGCGGGCGGGCGGCGCTGCTTTCCGGACAGGGCCTGGGCGACCCCGTCCGGAAGGACCCGCCCGGCTCGCGGGCGGGCGGCGCTACTTTCCGGACAGTGCCTGGGCGACCCCGTCCTCCCGCGGCCCGAGGAAGTGCGGGTCCGGGCGCAGACCGGCGTCGAGCGCCGCCTTGCCCGCCGCGAACAGCTCCCGCGTGGTGCCGTAGTACCAGGTGCGGTCGTGGGGCTCGGCGACCCCCACCCCGTACGCGTCCACGCCCGCCCGGCCGCACAGCGCGACGGCCCGCTTGACGTGGAAGTCCTGCGTCACGAGCACCGCCCGGTCCACGCCGAACACCTTCCGGGCCCGCACGCACGAGTCCCAGGTGTCGAAGCCCGCGTAGTCGCTCACGATCCGGCCGTCCGGCACCCCGCGCGCGGTGAGGTACGTCCGCATCGCGCTCGGCTCGTCGTACGCGGTCCTGCTGTTGTCGCCGGTGACCAGCAGTACCCGCACCTTGCCCGTCCGGTACAGCTCGGCCGCCGTGTCGAGCCGGTGCGCTAGGTACGGCGTGGGCCGCCCGTTCCACAGCCCGGCGCCGAACACCACGGCGACGTCCCGGGCCGGCACGTCGGCGGTCGTCCGCAGCTTGCCGGACGCGGCGGTGTGCATCCAGGTGGCCGGGGCGAGCGCGAGCACCGCTCCCAGCACCACGGCCTGGACGGTCCGGCGGCGGGCCCGGGTCGTGCGGGGGATCAGCCGGGCGAGCCGTGCCGGTGCCGGCATGCGGGAACCTCCGTGGGGTGCGGATCGGTGAGGGACTGTCACCCCGTCCGACGCGCCTCGGCGGCGTTCGGTTCACCGGCGGCCCGGGGTGTTCCGTACAACACACCGGCCAGCGCCATCCCGAGCAGCATCCCCAGCAGCTGGGCCGCGGCGAACGCCGGCACCGACCCGGGCGCGATGCCGGTGAACGAGTCGGAGAACGCGCGGCCGACCGTCGCCGCCGGGTTGGCGAACGACCCGGACGAGGTGAACCAGATCGCCGCCCCGATGTACCCCGCCACCGCGACGGGGGCGAGGCCCGGGCGCCCGATGCGGCGCAGCCCCTGCACGACGAGGACGAGGCCCGCGGTGGCGACGGCCTCCCCGAGGAGCAGGTGCGGCGCGGACCGCGGCTCGCTCGCCCAGGCGCCCGGCGCCCGCCCGAACATGGCCTCGGCGAGCAGCGCGCCCGCGACGGCTCCGGCGAGCTGGGCGGCGATGTAGACGAGGGCCTCCCGGCCGCCCCGCTCCTGGCGCCGCGACCACCACTCCGAGAGCGTCACGACCGGATTGAAGTGCGCCCCGGACAGCGGACCGATCAGCGCGATCAGCAGGCCGAGGCCGAGGGCGGACGCGGCGGCGTTGGCCAGCAGCCGGACACCGACGTCCTGGCTCAGGGAGTCGGCGCGGATGCCGGAGCCGACGATCACGGCGACGAGGGCGGCGGTGCCGACGAACTCGGCGGCGGCGCGCCGGGGGAGCGCGGGAGAGGGGAGCGCGGGAGAGGGGAGCACGGGCAGGGGCATTCTCATAACGGAAAAGATATTCCGTGATTCGGAACGAAAAAAGAGGGGAGGGGAAGGAGCGCGGACCCGTACCATCCGCCCATGATCACTGACGACGTCCTCGGGGACGCGGTCCGCAACAACGCCGAGTGGTGCCAGGCCATGTGCCACGCCCACGGCCTGACCGGCGCCTTCGGGCCCCGCAGCTGGACCAGCGACCGCCGAACCCCGCTCTACTACCCCGACGCGGTCACCCTGACCGAGGACGCCGGGGTCGAGGACGTCCTCACCGGCATCGACCGCAGCACCCCCGGCGCCTCCGTCAAGGACAGCTTCGCCCGCCTCGACCTCGCCGCCGAAGGCTTCCAGCTCCTCTTCGAAGCCCAGTGGATCGCCCGCCCCGCCGGCCTCCCCGCCCCCCAGGCCCCCGGAGACTGGCGCCCCGCCCGCACCCCGGACGAACTCGCCGCCTGGGCCCTCGCCTGGAGCGGCGACGACGCCGAGGACGCGGAGCTCTTCCGCCCCGGACTCCTCGCCGACCCCGCCACCACGGTCGTCGCCGGATACGACCCCGACGGGCGGATCCTCGGCGGCGCCGTCCTCACCGCGAGCGCGCGCGTCACCGGCCTCTCCAACCTCTTCGCCGCCGGCGACACCGACCCCTCCGACGTCTGGGCCGGCGCGCTCTCCGCCGCCCCCGCCGACCGCCCCCTCGTCGGCTACGAATCCGCCACCGACCTCCCCCCGGCCCTCGCCACCGGCTTCACCCCCGCCGGCCCCCTCCGCGTCTGGCTGAGCAGCTAGTGCTGTGACCGGCAAACCTTTCCGGTCGCAGCACTGGGGGGCCTCCTCCCCGCGGGGCGTCACGCCGCCGCGGGCGCGAAGCGGTGCAGCTCGTCGTTCCCGGGCTGGACGACGCCGTAGCTGTTCTCCGGCACCTCGTTCCAGGCCCCGGGCAGGTCCCCGAGGGGTTCCGAGACGACGAGACGGGTGTCCCCGGACACGTGCTGCAGGAACCCGAGGTCCGGGTGGAGCCTGCGCAGGGCGTCCACCCGGCTGCTGTAGAACAGCGACCGGGAGGCGCGCGCACTGGAGTAGCGGAAGACCCAGACGCGCTCGCCGTCGGTGAGGGCGAGCGTCATCTGGAGGGGGAACTCCACCCCGTGCTCCCGGCAGACCCGTTCCACCACGCCCGCCATCCTCGCGACCGCGCCGGGCGGGTCCTCGTCGAGCCCGTAGGTGAGGGCCAGGTAGAACATCACCTCGGAGTCCGTGGTGCCCTCGATGTTCGTGTACAGCCCGGGGGCGACGAGCATCGTGAGGTCGCGGCGGACGACCGGGAACCCTTCGACGGCTCCGTTGTGCATGAACATCCAGCGGCCGTACCGGAAGGGGTGGCAGTTCGACTGCTGCACGGCCGTCCCGGTCGAGGCCCGGATGTGGGCGAAGAACAACGGGGACCTGACGTGGTCCGCCAGCTCCCGCAGGTTGCGGTTGTTCCAGGCGGGGCCGACGTCCCTCAGCAGCGCGGGGGTGTCGTTGTGCGCCGAGTACCACCCGACGCCGAACCCGTCGCCGTTGGTGGTCTCCACGCCGAGTTTGGAGTGCAGGCTCTGGTCGATCAGGGAGTGGGTCGGCCTGTACAGGATGGTGTCGAGCAGCACCGGCGTCCCCCAGTACGCGAGCCAGCGGCACATGCGCGATCACCTGGGTCCCTGCCGGATCCCCGGGTGCCCTCGCGCCCCGTCCGGCCCTCCCATTCTCGGCGCCCTGCCGCCGGGATGCCACACCGGCCCGCGCGGCCCGGCTGGCAGGCGGGGGCCGGGACGCGTGAGGCGGCGGCAAAGACACGTCACGCGGCCGAAACGGCGAGGCAACGCGCCCCCGTCAGGATCGGCACACGGACGGAGCCGGACGGCTCGCGGCGCGACCGGCCGAGGTGCGTCCGTACGACCGCCGGCAGCGGAAACACGAGCAGCACGAAGAACACGGGCGGCGCGAGACACCCGAGCCGCCCGAGCAGCACGAGACACCCGAGCGGCGCGAGAAGCCCGAGCCGCACGAGAGACACGACGAGGAGGCACGCCGGCCATGAACGTCCCCACCCTCGCCGGACAGGGCCGCACCACCCCCGCACCGGCCGCACCCGCCCCCACGCTCCTCGCCGTCGGCCACGGCAGCAGGGACCCCCGGGCGAGGGCCACGCTGGGCCGCCTGCTGGAGCGGGTCAGGGAGCTGCGCCCCGGGCTCGACGTACGCCTGGCGCACATAGAGCTGAACGCGCCGCTGCTGGACGACACGCTCGCGGAGGTCGCCGCGGAGGGCCGGGACGCGGTGCTCGTCCCGCTGCTGTTCGCGCCCGGCCACCACGTCACGCACGACCTGCCCGCCGCCGTCGCCGCGGCGCCCGCGCTCCGGGCCGTGGTGGCGGAGCCGCTGGGGGCGCACCCGCTGCTGGTCGAGGCGCTCGTGGGGCGGCTCGCCGAGGCGGGCTGGGAGCCGGGGGACGGGCGGGCCCGGGACACCGGGGTGGTGCTCGCGTCGGCGGGCTCGCGGGACCCGCGGTCGGGGGCCGAGATCCGGCGGATCGCCGCGCTGCTCGGCGAGCGCCTGGGGGGCGTCCCGGTCGTGCCCGCGTACGCCTCCGCCGCCGCGCCCACCGTCGCCGAAGCCGTACGGGCCCTGGCCGCCCGGGGCCGCCACCGGGTCGCGGTCGCCTCCTGCTTCACGGCGCCCGGCCTCTTCGCCACCCGGGCCGCCGCCCACGCCTCCTGGATCGCCGCGGACCCGCTCGGCGCCCACCCGGCCCTCGCCCGCCTCGTCCTGCACCGCTACGACCGGGCCCGTACGACCGCGCACCCGGCCGCGTCGCACACGACCGCGCACCCGGCCGCCCGCACGGCCGCCCGTACGACCACCCCCGCGCGGGAACTCGCCGCCATCTGAGCGCTTCTGTCGGTCCCTCCGGTTACCGTCGACGCATGGAAGGCATCACGGACACCTCAGGACAGGACACCACCACCGACACCCCGGGCTACGACTCCGCCGCGACCGACCGCTGGGCGGCGGAGCCCGACAAACGCCCCGGCCGCACCGCCTTCCAGCGCGACCGGGCCCGTGTCCTGCACTCCGCGGCGCTGCGCAGGCTCGCGGGGAAGACCCAGGTCGTCACGCCCGGCACCCGCAGCCACGCCTGGGACGCCAGCCCCCGCACCCGGCTGACCCACTCCCTGGAGTGCGCGCAGGTGGGCCGGGAGCTGGGCGCCGCGCTCGGCTGCGACCCGGACCTCGTCGAGGCCGCCTGCCTGTCCCACGACATGGGCCACCCGCCGTTCGGGCACAACGGCGAGCAGGCGCTCAACGACGTGGCGAAGGACTGCGGCGGCTTCGAGGGGAACGCGCAGTCGCTGCGCCTGCTCACCCGCATCGAGCCGAAGCGGTTCGTGAAGGACGCCGACGGGGACCTGGTCAGCGTCGGCCTCAACCTGACCCGCGCCGCGCTCGACGCGGCCACCAAGTACCCGTGGGTGCGGGGCGGGCACCCCGAGGACCCCGGTTCGCCGAAGTTCGGGGTGTACGAGGACGACCTGCCGGTCTTCGGATGGATCCGGCAGGGCGCGCCGGCCCACCGGAAGTGCTTCGAGGCGCAGGTCATGGACTGGTCCGACGACGTGGCGTACTCGGTCCACGACTTCGAGGACGGTCTGCACGCGGGTCACATCGACCCGAACCTGCTGCTGGCCGAGCCCGAGCGCGCCGACGTCTTCGCGGTCGCCATCGGCCGCTACGTACCGGAGGACACCGATCCGCAGGAGCTCGCGGACGCGCTCGACCGGCTGGTCGACCAGGAGTGGTGGCCGCACGGATACGACGGCTCGGCCGTCGCCCAGGCCCGGCTGAAGGACGCCACCAGCCAGCTGATCGGCCGGTTCTGCCTCGCGGCCGAGGGCGCCACCCGCGAGCGGTACGGATCCGGGCGCCTCACCCGCTACGCCGCGGAACTCGTGGTGCCGCGCGAGGCGCGCAACGAGTGCGCGGTCCTCAAGGCCGTCGCCGACCGGTACGTGATGCAGCGCGCCGAGCAGGAGGCCCTCCGCGCCGACCAGCGGATCGTCGTCGCGGAACTCGCCGAGGCACTCGTCGCCCGCGCCCCGGACGGTCTCGAACCGCAGTTCCGGGCGGCGTTCGACGCGGCCCGCGACGACCGTGCGCGCAAGCGCGTCATCGTCGACCAGATCGCCAACCTCACCGACGCCTCCGCCCGCGCCCTCCACGACCGCTTCCGCCGCCACGGCGGGTAGGTCCTCTTCCCTCCCCTCCCTCCGTGCGGGACGCTCGCATGCACGCCCCGAGCCGGAACGGCCCGACGAACGCCGGGGGGCGTAGGTTGGAAGCGGTCGCAAAGAGGAGGAAACGACGTGGTCGACGCAGATCAGACCTTTGTCATCGTCGGCGGGGGCCTGGCAGGGGCCAAAGCGGCGGAGACCTTGCGGGCCGAGGGGTTCAACGGCCGGGTGATCCTGATCGGAGACGAACGCGACCACCCCTACGAGCGCCCACCCCTGTCCAAGGGCTACCTGACCGGCGCGAAGGAGCGCGACGGCGTCTTCGTCCACGAGGCCGCCTGGTACGCGGCGAACGACGTCGAGCTGCACCTCGGCCAGTCCGTCACCGCCGTCGACCGCGAGGACCGCACCGTGCGCCTCGGCGACGGCACCGTCATCCGCTACGACAAGCTGCTGCTGGCCACCGGCGCCGAGCCGCGCCGCCTCGACATCCCCGGCACCGAGCTGGCCGGCGTCCACCACCTGCGCCGGCTCGCCCACGCCGACCGGCTCCGCCAGGTCCTCGCCGGCCTCGGCCGGGACAACGGCCACCTGGTGATCGCCGGCGGCGGCTGGATCGGCCTGGAGGTCGCGGCGGCGGCCCGGGGCTACGGCGCGGAGGTCACCGTCGTCGAGGCCGACCCGACCCCGCTGCACCGGGTCCTCGGCCCCGAGCTCGGCCAGCTCTTCGCGGACCTGCACACCGACCACGGCGTCCGCTTCCACTTCGGCGCCCGGCTCACCGAGATCGTCGGCCAGGACGGCATGGTCCTCGCCGTCCGCACCGACGACGGCGAGGAGCACCCGGCGCACGCCGTGCTCGCCGCGATCGGCGCCGCGCCCCGCACCGCCCTCGCCGAGAACGCGGGGCTGGCCCTCGTCGACCGCGCCGACGGCGGCGGCATCGCCGTCGACGCGTCGCTGCGCACCTCCGACCCCGACATCTACGCGGCCGGGGACGTGGCCGCCGCACTCCACCCGCGCCTGCACACCCGGCTCCGCGTCGAGCACTGGGCCAACGCCCTGAACGGCGGCCCGGCCGCCGCCCGCGGCATGCTCGGGCAGCACGTCTCGTACGACCGGGTGCCCTACTTCTTCACCGACCAGTACGACCTGGGCATGGAGTACTCGGGCTGGGCGCCGCCCGGCTCGTACGACCAGGTGGTGGTCCGCGGCGACACCGGGAAGCGCGAGTTCATCGCCTTCTGGCTCAAGGAGGGCCGGGTCCTCGCCGGCATGAACGTGAATGTGTGGGACGTCACAGAGCCGATCCAGCAGCTCATCCGCTCCCGCACGGCCGTGGACCCCGACGCCCTCGCCGACCCCTCCGTACCCCTGGAGAGCCTGATCTGATCACCTCCGCCCCCACGTAGACTTCACGCGTGGCAGGCAGGATCAACGATGACGACGTGAAGGCGGTACGGGACGCGGTCCCGATCGACGCCGTCGTGTCCGAGTACCTCCAGCTGCGCAACGCGGGCGGCGGGAACCTCAAGGGCCTCTGCCCCTTCCACGACGAGAAGTCGCCCTCCTTCCAGGTCAGCCCCAGCAAGGGACTCTTCCACTGCTTCGGCTGCCAGGAGGGCGGCGACACCATCGCCTTCGTGATGAAGATCGACCACCTCTCCTTCTCGGAGACGGTCGAGCGCCTCGCCGCCAAGGCGGGCATCACCCTGAGGTACGAAGAGGGCGGCTACAACCCGGGCCACCAGCGCGGCGAGCGCATCCGCCTGATCGAGGCGCACAAGGTCGCCGCCCAGTTCTACGTCGACCAACTCGGCTCCGCCGAGGCCGAGATCGGCCGGAAGTTCCTCGCCGAGCGCGGCTTCGACCAGGCCGCCGCCGAGCACTTCGGCGTCGGCTACTCCCCGGCCGGCTGGGACCACCTGACCCGCTTCCTCCGCGGCAAGGGCTTCTCCGACAAGGAGTTGATCGTCTCCGGCCTCTCCCAGGACGGCCGGCGCGGCCCCATCGACCGCTTCCGCGGCCGCCTCATGTGGCCGATCAGGGACGTCGGCGGCGAGGTCGTCGGCTTCGGCGCGCGCAAGCTCCGCGACGACGACAACGGGCCCAAGTACCTCAACACCCCCGAGACGCCGATCTACAAGAAGTCCCAGGTGCTCTACGGCATCGACCTGGCCAAGAAGGACATCGCCAAGGTCAGCCGGGCCGTCGTCGTCGAGGGCTACACCGACGTCATGGCCTGCCACCTCGCCGGCGTCACCACCGCCATCGCCACCTGCGGCACCGCCTTCGGCGGCGACCACATCAAGATCCTCCGCCGGCTCCTCATGGACAACGGCTCGGCCCGCGTCATCTTCACCTTCGACGGCGACGCCGCCGGCCAGAAGGCCGCCCTGCGCGCCTTCGAGGACGACCAGAAGTTCGCCGCCGAGACGTACATCGCCATCGCCCCCGACGGCATGGACCCCTGCGAACTCCGGCTCGCCAAGGGCGACGCGGCCGTCGCCGAACTCGTCCAGCCCCGCACCCCGCTCTTCGAGTTCGCGCTCCGCCAGATCGTGAAGCGCTACGACCTGGAGACCCCGGCCGGCCGGGCCGCCGCCCTCGACGAGGCCGCGCCCGTCGTCGCCCGCATCAAGAACATCGGCGCCCAGCACGAGGTCGCCGTCCAGCTCGCCGGCATGCTCGGCATCCTCGACACCCAGTTCGTCGTCAAGCGCGTCGCCCAGCTCGCCCGCTGGGCCCGCGACCGCGGCGGCAAGGGCCCCGCACAGCCCGCCCCGCAGCGCGGCTACGACACCCCGGCCCCGCCGACCGCCCCCTCCGGGCCCGCGCTCAACCTGCGCAGCCCCGCCCACCGCACCGAGCGCGAACTCCTCAAGCTCGCCCTCCAGCGCCCCGAACTGGTCTCCCCGGCCTTCGACGCGTACGGCATCGACGAGTTCACCGCCCCGCCGTACGCGGCCGTCCGCCAGTGCGTCCAGGACGCGGGCGGCGCCACCGGCGCGCCCTCCGACTACCTCGACACCGTCCGCGAGGCCGCCCCCAACGACACGGTCCGCTCCCTCGTCACCGAACTCGCCGTCGAGACGATCTTCGCCAAGAACGTCGACGAGGCCTACGCCGGCGACCAGCTCGTCACGGTCCGGCTCCGCGCCGTCGACCGCCGCATCCGCGACGTCCAGGGCACCCTCGCCCGGCTCGGCGCGCACGGCGACCCGGAGCAGCTCGCGGCCGTCCAGAACGAACTGTGGGTGCTCACCCAGTACGGCCAGTCCCTCCGGAACAACGGCGCCGCCGCACTCTGACCCACGGTCACGGAACGGACTCAAAAAGTCACCGCACGCCCCTCGTGGCGGCGATGTGTCGTACCCCACACTGGGTGACGGTGCCGTTCCGCCCCACCTGGAGGTCGCCCGCCGTGCAGACCGAGATCCAGACCACCGAACCGGACGAGCAGGCCGAACGCCCCGAGGTCCCGGTCCAGCGGCGCAGGACCGACCTCGGCGGCAACGGCCCCTCCTCCGACCTCTTCCGCCAGTACCTCCGCGAGATCGGCCGCATCCCGCTGCTCACCGCCGAGGAGGAGGTCGAGCTCGCCCGCCGGGTCGAGGCGGGGCTCTTCGCCGAGGAGAAGCTCGCCAACACCCCTGATCTGGACACCCGGTTGGCCGGTGACCTCGACCGGATCGTCGTCCTCGGCCGGATCGCCAAGCGGAAGCTGATCGAGGCCAACCTCCGCCTCGTCGTCTCCGTCGCCAAGCGGTACGTGGGCCGCGGCCTCACCATGCTCGACCTCGTCCAGGAGGGGAACCTCGGCCTCATCAGGGCCGTGGAGAAGTTCGACTACGCGCGCGGCTACAAGTTCTCGACGTACGCCACCTGGTGGATCCGCCAGGCGATGTCCCGGGCCCTCGCCGACCAGGCCCGGACCATCCGCGTCCCCGTGCACGTCGTCGAACTCATCAACCGGGTCATCCGCGTCCAGCGCCGCATGCTCCAGGAGCGCGGCTACGAACCCACCGCCGAGGAGGTCGCCGCCCAGCTCGACCTGGCCCCCGAACGCGTCGGCGAGGTCCTCCGCCTCGCCCAGGAACCGGTCTCCCTGCACGCCCCCGTCGGCGAGGAGGACGACGTCGCACTCGGCGACCTCATCGAGGACGGCGACGCCGCCTCACCCGTCGAGTCCGCCGCCTTCCTGCTGCTCCGCCGCCACCTGGAGGACGTCCTCTCCACCCTCGGCGAGCGCGAACGCAAGGTCGTCCAGCTCCGCTACGGACTCGACGACGGCCGGCCCCGCACCCTGGAGGAGATAGGGCGCATCTTCGGCGTGACGCGCGAACGCATACGCCAGATCGAGTCCAAGACCCTCACCAAACTGCGGGACCACGCCTACGCGGACCAACTGCGCGGCTACCTGGACTAGGACGGGCCCTTGTCGACGTCCAAGAGGGTCAGCGTCCACGGGCCCGCCGCGTAGTAGCGCAGCACCAGCGGACCCGCCTGGAGCGGAATCGACCGCCGCAGTTTCCCGTTGGCGGTCATCAGCAGATCGTCGTCCTTCGGCACGGTCGTGCGGCCCTCCACCCTGTACGTGTAGGCGCTGATGTATCCCCCGTCGATCTCCAGCGAGCCGTAGAAGTCGACCTGAAGGTCGGCCACCGGGCCGGTGTACAGGATCGGCTCGGGGCCGTAGCCGTGGAGGACCGTCTCGATGCGGCGGGCCGCCGCGACCGGCTTCACCCGCAGCACCCACCGGCCCGGGGCGACGATCCGGAGGCGCAGCGGACGGCCCTCCGGAGCCTCCAGGATCTTGCAGCCCCGGAAGTCGGGCAGCGCGTTGGCGAAGAGGAACTCCTCGTCCCTGTTCCACTTGGAGAGCGGATGGACGGAGACGTACCCCTCTCCCTCGTGCGCCATCTCGACGAGGACGGGACCCGGCGGGACCGAGGCGTCGACGGTGACCACCCGGTGGCCGTGGCCCTCGGCGGTGAAGGGCTCGAAGACCGGGCCGAACTCCCAGCCGTCGACCAGCTCGTACGGCCGCTCCGGCGGCGGGAAGCACCCCGGCAGGTACCCGCCGGGGGCAGGAGCCCCGCCCGGAACCTTCACCACACCGGTCAGCCGTACCGGCCGCGCGAGAGCCGGTACCCGCTCGTCCTCGGCGACCTCGACCCCGTACGCCGTGACGAGCCCGGCGAGTCCGGAGCCGTACCCCTCCGCGAGACCGTCGAACTTCCAGCCGCCCGCCTCCCGGTAGAAGACACCGAAGGCGACGGCGGGCACGTCGGGCGCTTCCACCGGCGCGTAGGAGAGGACGGGTGAGCCGTCCGGCGCGACCACGTCCAGCACCGGGGGGATCCCGAATCCGCCGTGTCGGCTCCAGCCGGCGACCACGATCCGCTCGACCTCGGACTCGACCCCGTTCAGATCGAGTTCGAAGCCCGAAGGGCCGGTCAGCACCGCCCCCGACGGGTGCGAGGGCTGCTCCTCGAAGACCAGATCCGCGTCCCCGCGGACCCGGCCCGACCCATCGAGGAGCAGCACCGCCGGCTCCGCCCCCGGTATGCGCGCCCGGAGGGCGACCGAAGGCACCCAGTACCCCGTGTTCTTCACCGCGTGACCCATGCCGCACATCATGCGGCATGGGTCACATGCCCGTTCAGTCGACCTCGGCGACCGCCTGCGCGAACTGCGCCGCGTACAGCCGGGCGTAGGCCCCGCCGGACGCCAACAGCTGCTCGTGGGTGCCCTGTTCGACGATCGAGCCGTTCTCCATCACCAGGATGACGTCCGCGTCCCGGATCGTGGAGAGCCGGTGGGCGATGACGAACGAGGTGCGGCCGTGGGCGAGTCGGGCCATCGCCTTCTGGATGAGCACCTCGGTGCGGGTGTCCACGGAGCTGGTGGCCTCGTCGAGGACGAGTATCACCGGGTCGGACAGGAACGCCCGGGCGATGGTGATCAGCTGCTTCTCGCCCGCGCTGACCCCCGCCCCGTCGTCGTCGATCACCGTGTCGTAGCCGTCGGGCAGGGTGCGGACGAACCGGTCGGCGTGCGCGGCCCGCGCGGCCCTCTCGATCTCCTCGCGGGTCACCTCGCGCGTGGCGCCGTACGCGATGTTCTCCGCGATGGTGCCGCCGAAGAGCCAGGTGTCCTGGAGGACCATGCCGATGTCGGCCCGCAGTTCCGCGCGGGGCATCTTGGCGATGTCGACCCCGTCGAGGGTGATCCGGCCGCCCGTGACCTCGTAGAACCGCATGAGGAGGTTGACCAGGGTCGTCTTGCCGGCGCCGGTCGGGCCGACGATCGCGACCGTCTGGCCCGGCTCCACGGTGAGCGACAGGTCCTCGATGAGCGGCTTGTCGGCCTCGTAGCGGAAGGCGACGTCCTCCAGCGCGACCCTGCCCTTGACGTCCGCCGGACCGAGGTCCCGCGGCGCCTCGCTCCTCGGCGCGTCCGGCTCCTGCTCCTGGGCGTCGAGCAGCTCGAAGATCCGCTCGGCCGAGGCGACGCCCGACTGCACCAGGTTCGCCATCGACGCGACCTGCGTCAGCGGCATCGAGAACTGGCGCGAGTACTGGATGAAGGCCTGCACGTCACCGATGGACAGCGAGCCGGTCGCCACCTTCAGGCCGCCGACGACGGCCACCAGGACGTAGTTGATGTTCGAGATGAAGACCATCACCGGCTGCATCACGCCGCTGTTGAACTGCGCCTTGAACCCGGCCTCGTACAGGGCCTCGTTCTGCTCGCGGAAGTCCCGCGCGGACTCGTCCTGCCGCCCGAAGACCTTCACCAGGGTGTGCCCGGTGTACATCTCCTCCACGTGGGCGTTGAGCGTGCCCGTGGACTTCCACTGCTGCACGAAGTGCGGCTGCGACCGCTTGCCGATCTTCGCGGCGACGAACACCGACACGGGCACCGTCACCAGCGCCACCAGCGCGAGCAGCGGCGAGATCCAGAGCATCATGGCGAGCACGCCGACGATGGTGAGCAGTGAGTTGATCAGCTGGCCCATCGACTGCTGGAGCGTCTGCGAGATGTTGTCGATGTCGTTGGTCGCCCGGGACAGCACCTCGCCGCGCTTCGCCTTGTCGAAGTACGACAGGGGGAGGCGCGCCAGCTTCGTCTGGACGTCCTCCCGCATCCGGTAGACCGTCCGGTTGATCACCTTGATCGACATGCGGGTGGAGACCAGCATGAGCAGGCCGGCCGCCACGTACACCCCGAGGACCACGAGCAGCACCTGGCCGACCGCGGCGAAGTCGATGCCCTGGCCCGGCGTGAAGTCGACCCCGGACAGCATGTCCGCCATGCCGTCGTCGCCCGAGGCGCGCAGGCCGGCGATCGCCTCCGCCTTCGTCCCGCTCTCGATCTGGTGCCCGACGACGCCCGCGAAGACGAGGTCGGTCGCCTTGCCGAGGATCTTCGGGCCGACCACGGAGGCCGCCACCGACAGTACGCCGGCGAACAGCATCACCCACAGGGCGCCGCGCTCGGGAGCCAGCTGCCGCAGCAGCCGCTTGCCCGAGCCCTTGAAGTCCATCGACCGCTGGTCGGGGCCGCCACCGGCCATCATGCGTCCACCAGGACCGGCCATCAGGCTGCCTCCGCCTCGGTCAGCTGGGAGAGCACGATCTCCCGGTACGTCTCGTTGCCCGCCATCAGCTCCTGGTGCCGTCCGGTGCCGACGACGCGGCCCTCGTCGAGGACGACGATCCGGTCGGCGTCCCGGATGGTGGAGACGCGCTGGGCGACGATCACCACGGTCGAGTCGGCCGTCTCGCGGGCCAGCGCGGCCCGCAGCAGGGCGTCCGTCTCGTAGTCGAGCGCCGAGAACGAGTCGTCGAAGAGGTAGATCTCCGGGCGCTGCACCAGCGTCCGGGCGATGGCGATCCGCTGCCGCTGCCCGCCGGACACGTTGGTGCCGCCCTGCGCGATCGGGGCGTTGAGGCCGGCCTCCAGCTTGCGGACGAAGTCGGCGGCCTGGGCGACCTCCAGGGCGTGCCAGAGCTCCTCGTCGGTCGCGTCGGGCTTGCCGTACCGCAGGTTGGTCGCGACGGTGCCGGAGAAGAGGTACGGCTTCTGGGGGACGAGTCCCACGGTCCGTGCCATCAGCTTCGGGTCGAGCTTCCGGACGTCGACGCCGTCGACGAGGACCTCGCCGCCGGTGGCGTCGAAGAGCCGGGGCACGAGCCCGAGGAGGGTCGACTTCCCGCTGCCGGTGGACCCGATGATCGCGGTGGTCTCGCCGGGCCGGGCGACCAGCCCGACGTCCTTGAGCACCGGCTCCTCCGCACCCGGATACCGGAAGTCCGCGCTCCTGACCTCCAGGTGCCCGCGGCGGTCGAGGGTCGTCACCGGCTCGGCCGGCGGCACGACGCTGGACTCGGTCGCGAGGACCTCCTCGATGCGCTCCGCGCACACCTCGGCCCGCGGCACCATCATGAACATGAAGGTGGCCATCATCACGGACATCACGATCTGCATCAGATAGGCGAGGAAGGCGGTCAGCGCGCCGATCTCCATCCCGCCGCTGTCGATGCGGTGCGCGCCGAACCAGACGACGGCCACGCTGGAGACGTTCACGACGGTCATCACGACCGGGAACATCAGCGCCATCAGCCGCCCGGTCGCCATCGACACGTCCGTCAGCTCGGCGTTGGCCCCGCGGAAGCGCTCCTCCTCGTACCCGTCCTTCACGAAGGCCCGGATGACGCGGTTGCCGGTGATCTGCTCGCGCAGCACCCGGTTCACCGTGTCGAGGCGCTCCTGCATGGTCCGGAACAGCGGCCGCATCCGCCGCACGATCAGCGAGACGGAGACGCCGAGGACCGGCACCACCGCGAGCAGGACGGCCGAAAGCGGCACGTCCTGGCCGAGCGCCATCACGATGCCGCCGACACACATGATCGGCGCGGAGACCATCAGGGTGAACGCCATCAGGGCCAGCATCTGGACCTGCTGCACGTCATTGGTCGTACGGGTGATCAGCGAGGGCGCGCCGAAGTGGCCGAGCTCCCGCGCGGAGAACGACTGGACGCGGTCGAAGACCGCGCCGCGGATGTCGCGGCCGAGCGCGGACGCCGTCCGGGCCCCGTAGAACACGGCCCCGATGTTGCACACGACCTGCACCACGGACACGCCGATCATCAGCGCGCCGAACCGCAGGATGTAGCCGGTGTCCCCGTTCACGACACCGTTGTCGATGATGTCGGCGTTCAGGGTCGGCAGGTAGAGGCTCGCGCAGGTCTGGAGGAACTGGAGCAGGACGAGCAGGGCGATGGGTTTTCGATAGGGCCGCAGATGGGTTCGGAGAAGTCTTATGAGCACGGCTCCACTATCGCCCGCACCCCCGGGACGTTACGACTCGGTTTGCCGCGTGTCCGGGGGTGTCCGGCGAACCCTGGCGAAGACTTTACGAACCGTGCGCGACAAGGCCTCCCGGCACGTGCCCGCCCGGGGCGTCCTGCCGCTCAGGGGGCGTCCCACCGATCAGCCCGGACACCCCCTGGCCCTGTAGGCCGGACAGCCCATGGCTCGACCAGGCCGACAGGCCGGGCCCGACCAGGTCGGACGCTTCCTGGCCCGATCAGGCCGGACACCCCTGGGGCTGATCAGGCCGGACACCCCTGGGGCTGATCAGGCCGGACACCCCTGGGCCCGATCAGGCCGGGCACCCCTAGCCGGCGAACGAGCCCGGGTGGATCTGCTCCCGCGTCGCCACGTACTGCTGGCGGACCGCCTGGCCCGCGGGGAGGTCGTCGCCCGGCTCCAGGAGCTGCGCGGCCGCGCCCTGCCAGGCCGGGGGAGCGGACGGCGACAGCGTGCCGCGGGCCGCGCCGAGGGCCCAGGCGGCCTGCCGGGCCGCGCCGAGGGCGGCGTAGTCGGCCGGCTGGGGGACGACGACCTGGGCGCCGAACAGCGCGGGCGCGAGCGCCTGCACGGCCGGCAGGGCGGCCGCGGCCCCGAGCAGGAAGATCCGCCGCACCTCGACGCCCCGCCCGCGCAGCACGTCCAGGGCGTCGCCGAGCGCGCAGAGCATCCCCTCGAACGCCGCCCGCGCCAGGTGCTCGGGCTTCATCGACTCGCGCCGCAGCCCGCTGAGCGTGCCCGCGGCGTGCGGCAGGCTCGGCGTCCGCTCGCCCTCCAGGTAGGGCAGCAGGACGAGCCCGTACGCGCCGGGGGTCGACTTCAGGGCGAGCGCGGAGAGCTCCTCCAGGGATTCGACGCCCAGCATCTCGGCGGTGCCGCGCAGCGCCCGCACCGCGTTGGAGGTGTGGACGACGGGCAGGTGCATGCCGGTGGCGTCGGCGAACGAGGTGATCATGCCGTTCGGGTCGGCCAGGGCCTCGTGGTGCACGGCCATCACCGAGCCGGACGCGCCGAGCGAGACCACCGCGTCGCCGTGCCCCAGGCCGAGGCCGAGCGCGGCGGCCATCGTCTCGCCCGTACCGGCGGAGATCAGCAGGCCTTCGGGGGTGGTGCCGGCCGCCTCGGCCGGGCCGAGGACCTCGGGCAGCACCGCCTGGTGGCCGAGCGCCAGTTCCACCAGGTCGGGGCGGTAGGCACCGGTGCGGGCGGACCAGTAGCCGGTGCCGGAGGCGGCGCCGCGGTCCGTGGTGCGGCGGGCGGGCCGGCCGAGGAGCTGCCAGACCAGCCAGTCGTGGGGCTGGAGGATCATCGCGATCCGGCGGGCGTGGTCGGGTTCCGTGCGGGCCAGCCAGCGGAGCTTCGCGACCGCCTGCCCGGGGCCGGGGACGCAGCCGACGGCCTCGGCCCACGCCTGGCGTCCGCCGAGCGACTCGACGAGGTCGGCGGCGGCGATCTGGGCGCGCTTGTCGTTGCGGACGAGCGCGGGCCGCACCAGGCCGCCCTGCGCGTCGAGCGGCACGAGCCCGTGCTGCTGCGCCGAGACGCCGATGGCCTCCACGCCCTCCAGGATCCCGCCGGTGGCGGCCTCTCCGAGCGAGAGCAGCCACGACTGCGGATCGACGTCGACGGCCTTCGGTTCACCGGGATGCGCGGCGTAGCCCTGCCGCAGTACGGCACCCGTGTCCGTGTCACAGACGACGATGCGTGTGAACTCAGCAGAGCTGTCCAGTCCGGCGACTATCCCCATGGCACTTGATTCTGCCGCACGCGGGGGCGATACGGGTGCCCCGGCGGCGTTCAGGTGTTGCTGGTGCCCCAGTCGTCGTCCTCGACCTTGCCGTTCACCCGGCCGCGGTTGCGCAGCGCGTGCACCCGGTCGGTCACGGAGGAGGGCAGCCGGTCGCCCATGGTGTCGCCCACGACGTGCGCCGCCTTGCCCGCGACCTGGCGTCCGGTCTGCGCGGCGGACTCGGCCGCGTTGCGCACGGCCGGGCTCTGCGCGAAGTCCTGCGCGGACTTCTTCATCTGCTCGTACCGCTCGCGCCCTGCCCGCGTCCCGACCACGTAACCGAGGGCTAGTCCCACGACGAACGTCAGCTTGTACCGCACGGCTGCGATCCTTCCCTGGAGGCCCTGGGGATACCGATTGGCGGAGCACCCCCCTGCTTGCGCTAATGTATGTCTCGCAGCGAGCGAGTGCCTTCCCGGTTCGGCCGGACAGGGGCCGTTCGGTGCAACGCAGCAATCCCCTGTAGCTCAATTGGCAGAGCAGCCGGCTGTTAACCGGCAGGTTACTGGTTCGAGTCCAGTCGGGGGAGCGCGATCCCCTGTAGCTCAATTGGCAGAGCATTCGGCTGTTAACCGGAGGGTTACTGGTTCGAGTCCAGTCGGGGGAGCCAAACGAAAGAGGACCCTTCGGGGTCCTTTTTCGCGTCTCGGGGAACCATGCGCGGTCGCATGCGGTCTTCATGGTCGGCAGAGCCGATCTTCCGGAGCAGGAGATCGTATGAGCGGCTATGCTGCGGCAGACGGCGCGCACACATGTACGCGCCTCACCGTTCGGGGCGGTAGCTCAGCCGGTTAGAGCAGCGGACTCATAATCCGTCGGCCGTGGGTTCGAGTCCCACCCGCCCCACCAAGAAAAACGTTCTGACCTGCGAAAACGCCCCGGAAGGGGTGTTTTCGCGTGCAGTGATCGGCTCTCGTCGGTGCGGCGAAACTGGTGCCCTGGGGTCGCCTCGCCGGGTCCGTGCCTTCTTGACCTGCGGTTCCGGGTGGAGCGCAACCGTGGGAGCGATATCGATGATCCCACGGCGATCCCACGGCTCCTGCATGTGACACGCCGCACACCGAGCCGAATTTGCGCGCCCTCGTCGACACCCTCTTCGGCCAGGTGATCGGTTGCCCGTCGGTGAGGACTTCGGGTCCGCTTGTGCCTGTCAGCAGCCAGGCCGCTCATGCTGCACGCGGTCGTCATGGTCACCCGCAGTGACCACGCCCGCCTGAAGGACTCACGGGAGTCCAAGGTCGGCCATAAGGAGACCGGCCCGCTCGGCAAGCGCGTCGGGCTGAGCGTCCGTAGGGGCCGTGTGGGGAGTCAGGACTTCAGGGGAGTGAAGTCCGCTGTGCCGTGGGGGCGTCCGTTGATAGGGAGCCGAACGCGGTGCACGCCGGGGTGGTGGCGGGTGGTGAGGTGGCGGAAGGGGCGCGGTACAGCGCCTCCAGGACGGGCAGGGCGGGGGTCGGGTCGGCGACGAGTGCGGGCAGGCTGGGTGAGCTGCTGGTGTCCTGGCGGGAGAAGGTGCTCGACCGGCAACTCGCGGACCTGCCCCTGGAGGACCTGGCGGAGCTGCGCGCCCCGGTCGGACGCGCTGCACGCGGCCGCGCGGCAGGCTCCGCTGCCGGCGCCGGCGGGGGCCCGGCTCAACGCACTGGCCGCGCGGCTCCAGTGACGTTCCGGGGCGACGATGCCGGGCATCTCACGGAGCAGGAGGCCGGCGGGCCGGTCGCGGCGGCGGTCGCCGGGCAGGCGCTCGTGCCGGCCGCCGGGCCGGAGCGGGCGCGGTTGCGGCGCTGTCCCGCGCCGAGCTGCGGGATGTGCTTCCTCGCGCGCGGGCGGGACCAGGCATGGTGCTCGATCGGCTGCGGCAAGCGGGCGCGCGCCGCCCGCCGGAGCGAGCAGTGCGCGGACATGCATCACGTATTTCTGTGCAGGAATCCGTGACCCGCGCCATCAGTTCCCCGACAGTCAGGGGTCGGCGCCGCCCAACTGCCGAGCAGACGCAGCGCGGCGTCCGCCCGGGCGTCGGGTGCCGTGAAGACGACCAGGGACAAGCCCTCGTCACCGGGCAGCGCGAGCGTCTCGTACGCGAGGTCGAAGCCGCCCACCACGGGATGCCGGAAGGTCTTGGTCCCGTGGGTCTTCTCCCGCACCTCCTGTGCCGCCCACAGGTACCGGAACTCCTTGCTGTGGCGGCTCAGTGCGGTGACGACCCGGGCCAGCCGTACGTCCCCGGGGCGACGCCCGGCCGACAGACGCAGGAAGCCGACGGTCTGCCGTGCCACGTCCGCCCACCGCGGGTACAGCTCCCGTGCGGCGGCGTCGAGGAAGACGTGCCGGGCGAGGTTGAGCCGGCGGGCCGGCTCCGGGGCCGGCCCACCGACCAGGGCGCGGGCCAGGCTGTTGGCGTCGAGGACGTCCATCGACGGGTCCAGGACGTACGCCGGGACGGCTCCCACCGCGTCCAGCAGCCGCCGCAGCCCGTCCCGTACGGAGACGTCGTCCTCCTCCGTCTCCTCGGCGCCGACCGGGGCCGAGGAGAGCGTCGCCCTTCCGCCGTGAGCCCGGTGCGCCAAGTCGTACAGGTGGGCCCGCTCGGTCGGATCGAGTCGCAGGACACGGGCCAGACTGTCGAGCACGGCGTCGGAGGGATTACGGGCCCGGCCCTGTTCCAGGCGTGCGTAGTAGACGGCACTGACGCCTGCGAGGTCGGCCACCTCCTCGCGCCGCAGCCCCGCCACCCGGCGCCTGTCGAGGACGGGGAGCCCGGCCTCCTGCGGAGTCACCCGGGAACGGCGGGAGCTCAGGAAGCGGCCGAGCTCGTTCGCTGAGTTCATGCGCGTCAGTATGTGCGGCACCGGTGGCGCTCTGCCTGTCCCTGCGAGTACCCCTCTGCCGGCCCCGCCCGCTTCTCGCCTGGTACTCGCGGGGTAATGGCTCCACGGCTACGGCGTCGCGAAGGTGACGGAGGTGCGACCGCACCGCACCCCATCCGACACGACAGGAGCCTGTTCTGATGCGCGCAGTGGTCTTCTCCCGGTACGGCGACGAAAACGTTCTGGAACTCACCCGGCGGCCGGTGCCGACACCCGGGGAGGGAGACGTCCTCGTGGAGGTGAAGGCGGCCGGGGTGAACCCGGTCGACTGGAAGCACCGCGAGGGGGCGGTGCGCAGCGACCAGCCGTTCCCGCTCGGCATGGGCTGGGACGTGTCCGGTGTCGTCCGGGCCACGGTGCCCGGCGGCCCGGCGATCGGTGCGGAGGTGTACGGGATGCTTCCGCTGCCGTACGGCGGCGCCTATCAGGAACTGGCCGTCCTGCCCTCCTCCGCCGTGGCGCCCAAGCCCGCCCGGCTGACCCACGCCGAGGCCGCCGCCGTGCCCCTGGCCGCGCTCACGGCGTGGCAGGCGCTGGAGGCGGCGGGCACGAGGGCCGGTCTGCGGGTCCTGGTGCACGCGGGAGCCGGCGGCGTCGGTCACTTCGCGGTGCAGTTCGCCCGCCACCTCGGCGCGCACGTCACCGCCACCGTCTCCGCCCGCAACCTGGATTTCCTGCGCCGCCTCGGCGTCGACGAGCCGATCGACCGCGCCACGACCGGACTGGCCGCCGCAGCGCCCTTCGACATCGTCCTGGACACCGTCGGAGGCCCGGTGCAGCACGCGTCCTGGCGGCTGCTACACCGCGGCGGCACCCTCATCACCCTCCCGGAACCCGTGGACGAGGCGTACCGCCTCCCCGGAATCAACGCCGACCGCGTCGTCGTCACCCCCGACGGAGAGGCCCTGCGGCGGATCGGCACGCTCATCGACTCCGGCGCCGTGCGTGTGGAGGTCCAAGCGGTCCTGCCGCTGGAGGAGGCGGCGGAGGCCCACCGCATCAGCAAGGAGGGTCGGGTACGCGGCAAGCTGGTCCTCACTCTCTGAGACGGCCTTCGGAGCGCGGAGGGGGCCGAGAGGGGTGTTCCACCGCGCGTTGCTCCGCAGCAGACCGGCCCGGCCGCGTCTGCATCGCCACCGACGGCCGCGGCATCTACTGGCAGCCGCGAAGGGCAACCAACGCGCTTCTGACGCAGAGCGGAGGGTAAGGGCCGAGGCCCGTCAGCCGAGTACGTTCTGGCGGTCCTCGACTCCGTCGGACCGCCTGGGAGCGGGGCCGTGGTGCTTTCGGCCAGGGGGGGGCGGGGTGATGCGCCGCGGTCGGCCCGGCCTCTTACCCGGCCCGACGCCGTTCCACCCCCGTCACGTCCGAAGGCGCGCCGACCCGGGCCGGTGGGCCCCGGACGCCCGCGCCCCGTGACACTCTCCGCGGCGTTCCAGCCTCGCGACTGTCGGGTTGGCCGGCTCCGCCACGCAATTCATCGGCCACGGCTGACCGCCGTGGATCCCGACAGTTGCAGGTGCACGCCGTGCCGTACGGCCTCGTCCACGAAGGCCGACCGGTGGGGCGTAGGCGTGGCGGAGCAGGCCGCTGCGCTTGACGCCGCGGCGGGAGCGCGGCACTCCGGATCAGGGCCCGGGCCGGTAGGGAGGTGGGAGAGCGCGGCGGGCGGCCGGCTCGGTGATCGGTTCGACGGCCAGGAGGGAGGGCTTCCACCCCAAGGCCGGGTGGTGGTGCCTTGAGGAGTCCTTCGCGGTCGAGGACGAGGGGGCCGCTTGGAACTGAAGTGGCCCCCTCCGACCGGCCGGTCTGGCTGTGCATGGGCGCCGACACCGCTTCCTCCCCTGCCGCAGTCGGACAGTTGTGCAGATGGGTCTGCGTGGCGGAACGCTACTCGCGTTCACCGCAGGCATGCAAGGCATTGATGAAAACTTTCATTCCGATCATCATCGGTTCGTTGCAAGTCCAGGGGTCGGCGTGAATTCACTCGCGCCGTTCCGGGCGGGATCGCCTTGTCGCGGCCGGCTGTCGGGCGGATGTCGGCCGGTCATGCCAGGCCGCTGACCTGCGGAGCGTCGCCGGATCCGGCATGTCGGGGCGGCGCGCTCGGGCTTGGGCGCTCGGCCCGCGGGCGACTGGGGCCGGCGCGATCGAACCGGACGCAACTATTGACAGCACTCTCGGTGAAGTACTCAATAGGCGACACAGTTCAACGTCTTCCAACATGGTGTGGCGATGAAGGGACGTCACCCCGTACCGCCCGCCGCGTGAGACAGCGTCGGCAAGCACACCCGAGCGCCCCGCAGTCGCGAGCTCGGGCGACCTCTCCGGCCGGAGGTACCCCCGGCCACGCTTCGCCATCGACGCGATCACGGCGATCTCGTACCGCACCCCCCGTCGGCAGGGCCGGATCCGCTCCGCCGCGCCTGGGCCGGCTCTGCCGTGCCCGGGTCGTCGACGGCTGCCGGGAGCCCCTTTGTCCCGGCGTCTCTCGCACCTCACCAGATGGACGGTCGAGCTCGACCGCGCTCGACCGCGCTCAGGACCGGAAACCCCCACACGAGAGGAACCGACCGCACATGCGTCGCATTGCTTGTGCACTCTCCGCCGTACTGGCAGCGGCTGCCACCGCCGTCGCCCTTCCCCCCGCACCCGCGGTGGCGGCGGCGACGGTGGAGCCGTACGTGATCGAAGTCGAGAGGATGGCGCTGACCAACTTCACGACATCCACCGTCAACCACACCTGGAACGGTGCTCCGGTCGACGACGTCACCTACGCCCAAGGCGTGGCAGGCCAGACGAGCACGGCCAGGACAACCTTCACCGGCCCCGACGGAACCTACGACCTCATCACGCGCTACAACGGCAAGACCGCGAACGGAGTGACCTACAGGCTCTCCGTCAACTCCGCCCCCGTGGATTCGTGGGCGACGTCCCAGCGGTGGGGCGGCGACTACACCGATCCGATGAACATCGACACCCGTACGTCGAGCGAAGTCACCCTCAAGGCCGGTGACACCATCGAGCTGACGGCTGTGTCCGCCGGTGAGGTGCCGCGCGTCGACAGCATCACGGTCCAGGAACACGTGGGGGCGCCGACCAGCACGCTGACCATCGACTCGCCGAACGCCACACTGAACAGCGGTTTCAACTGGGGCAAGAACCGGGCCCTGGGGATGACGTTCTACCCGGGAAACCCGATGATGGGGCACGAACCCGAGTGGTGGCGCCTCAAGAACTCCACGCACACCACGGTGGAGCCCGGCTACTGGGGCGCCTACACCAACCGGGAGTCGTACTACAACCGGGACATCTCCCACCAGTCGGACGGCGCGCACGCGCTCGGCCTCGACGCCGAGACGTTCCACATGATGAAGACGTTCGCCGGCGATGCCGACGATCCGGGCCAGAAGGGCTGGCCGCTGTGGGCGCACAGCTCCTACGGCGCCATGTACTACATCGACGGCACGGGCTTCCGGGAACTGCCCTCGCCGTTCAACGTGATGGCCAAGGCGTACAAGCAGTACCAGTGGACGGGCGACTCGGACTGGATCAACGACCCGACCCTTTCCGCGTACTACGACTCGACCATGGGCTCGTTCCTGACCGACCACGAGGTCACGTGGAACGACGCGGACCCGTCCGGCGAGCAGCCGGCGGCGAAGAAGCAGTCCGGGGAGTACTCGGCGACGTTCTTCGAGTTCGCGAACGAGAACCTCGTCTCCGCCGCCGATGCGCTCGGGTACCAGTACCAGTCGATGCTGGCGTACGCGGAGATCCTCAAGGCGAAGGGCGACAACGCCAACAGCGCGAAGTGGGCCGATCGCGCTCAGCGGGTGCGTGACCACTTCGAGGCGAAGTGGTGGGACGCCTCGAACAACCGGTACATCCGCGGCAAGGACGCCACGGGCAAGGGCTACAGCAGCTGGGGCCACGAGGCCAGCTTCCTGATGATGCTGACGGGCCTGGGCGACCACGGCCCCAGAACCAGCGGCTATCTGGACTTCATCGCCGCCAACGATGACGACCTGAACGTCGAGGCCACCTCCTACCTGCCGGAGATGTACTACCAGTACAACCGGTCCGCGGAGGGCTGGTCGTGGCTCAAGAAGCTCATGAACGGCAAGAACAGTTACCCGGAGATCTCGTTCCTGGCGGTCAGCAACACCATCGACGGCATGATGGGAGTGCAGCCGGACGCTCCGAACGGGAAACTGGCCACCGTCTCGCGGCTGACGTCCGAGACGCCGTGGGTGGAGATCGACCACCTCAAGGTCGGCGGCAACGACCTGAAGCTCAAGCACACCGGCACGACGAGCTCGACGCTGACCAACAACTCCGGCTCCTCCGTCGACTGGGAGGCCCAGTTCTACGGAACCCACGCCACGATCAACGTGAACGGCACCGAGCAGCCGGCACGGACCAAGTCGCTGTACGGCCAGACGGTGTCCTACGTGACCGTACCGCTGGCAGGCGGCGCGTCCGCGACCGCGACCGCCGGGACCGCGGGGGGCGACGTCACGGCGCCCACCGCGCCGGCCGACCTCACGGCGAGCAACGTGACGTCGAGCAGCGTGGAGCTGAACTGGAAGGCGTCGACCGACAACGTCGGTGTGACCGGCTACAACATCTACCGCGGCACCACGCTCGTCGGCACGTCGACGGGTACGACCTTCACCGCGACCGGGCTGTCGCCCTCGACGCCGTACACGTTCACGGTGCGGGCGGTCGACGCGGCGGAGAACTACTCCGCGGCCAGCGACACCGCCGCGGTCACCACCACCGCGGGCGGCCCGGCGGTCGACCTGAGCGATCTGACCTGGACCGACGCCCGGAGCGACTTCGGCACCGTCCAGAAGGACAGGAGCGTCGGGTCGAACCCTCTCAGGCTGAACGGCACCACGTACACCAAGGGCGTCGGTACGCACGCCAACGGCACCATCACGTACGCCCTGAACGGTGCCTACACGCGGTTCCGGTCGGATGTGGGTGTCGATGACGAGGTCGGTGCGAACGCGACGGTCCGGTTCGAGGTGTGGGGTGACGGGGTCAAGCTCTACGCGAGCCCGTCGGTGATGACGCCGTCGAGCGCGACCCAGTCCATCGACGTCAATGTCGCCGGGGTGAAGTCCCTGGTGCTGAAGGTGACGGACGCGGGCGACGGCATCGACAGCGACCACGCCGACTGGGCCGGGGCCAAGCTCATCGGGAACGTCCCGGCGCCGACGTCCCTCAGCGAACTGGACTGGACGGGTACTCCCACGATCGGGTGGGGTGCCGTCCAGAAGGACAGGAGCGTCGGGTCGAACCCTCTCAGGCTGAACGGCACCACGTACACCAAGGGCGTCGGTACGCACGCCAACGGCACCATCACGTACGCCCTGAACGGTGCCTACACGCGGTTCCGGTCGGATGTGGGTGTCGATGACGAGGTCGGTGCGAACGCGACGGTCCGGTTCGAGGTGTGGGGTGACGGGGTCAAGCTCTACGCGAGCCCGTCGGTGATGACGCCGTCGAGCGCGACCCAGTCCATCGACGTCAATGTCGCCGGGGTGAAGTCCCTGGTGCTGAAGGTGACGGACGCGGGCGACGGCATCGACAGCGACCACGCCGACTGGGCCGGGGCCGCATTGGTGAAGTAGCGCCGACACCCGATCCGGCGGGGAGCCCCACGGGGCGACCCGCCGGATCGGGCGTTGCGCCCCGCGCCCGATCCGGATTCCTGCCCGAGCCCTTGGGATATTCGTGAACACGACAGACCACACCACCGCACCGCCTCCGCTGGAGCTGGCCGACGGCCGTCCCGCCGCCGCTGCCTGGTCGCTCGATCCATCGGTCAAGCACCTGAACCACGGGTCGTTCGGAGCGGTGCCGCTGCCGGCTCAGGAGGAGCAGAACCGGCTTCGCCGGCGGATGGACGCCTCACCTGTGGAGTGGTTTCCCGCGCTTCCCCCGACCGGTTCGACACCCAGGGGACCGTCGACGCCACCAGCTACCTCGCCGCGCCCGCCGCCCTCGGCTTCATCGAGGACACCTGGGGGTGGGGGAAGGCCCGCACCTACATGCGCGAGCCGGCCGACCACGCGGAGCGGATCATCGCCGTGGCGTTCTCGGACCTGACCGGTCAGGACTGCCGCGTGGATGTGGGGATGCCGGTCGGTGCCATGCGGCTGGTGCGGCTGCCCGCGCCGTTGGCCGCCACCCGCGCCGAGGCCGACGCGCTACGTGACCGGGTCGGGCGGGAGCCGGGTGTCGCCGTGGCCATCACCAGCTTCGGAGGCGTCGGCTACCTGCGCCTTTCGGCGCACGTGTACAACACGGCCGCCGATTTCGAGTACTTCGCCGAGCACTGCGTTCCCGTGCTCGGGGCCTGGTCCCGCACCAGCGGGCGGGAGTGAGGGAACGCGAGGAGCCTCCGCCCCCGCTCAGGAGCGGAGGCGGAGGCGAGGGCGGAGGCCGGCCGGGCCTCAGCCGGCCTCGACGGTCACCGTCCGGCCCGGCTGCACGGAGACCTCGGCGTAGGTGTACGTCGTTCCGTCGACGACCTTGGTCCTGACCGGCCAGGCCGTACCGTCCACCGTGACCGACGAGCGTCGGCCGGGGAAGCGGGCTTCCCACGCGTACGCGGAGGACCCGTTGTTGGTCAGGGTCGACTTCGTGGATCCGTCATGCCGCAGCGCGAAGGTCTGGCCTCCGATCTCCAGTCGGTCGATCTTCAGCCAGCCCATGCCCGCCGGCAGGCGGGACTGCGTGGTGAGCCGGTGGTGGGGGGCGTCGGGCTCGACGCCCATGAGGCCCTTCACCGTCTGGTCGACCAGGGTGTACGAGACCTCCGGGTAGTCGCCGTTGGGTCCCTGCCGGGACACCGGGTGCTGGACGTCGCGCTGGTCGTAGACGTGGTTCATCCACTTCCACGCGGTGTCGTTGCGGTTGTGGGCGAAGAAGGTGTCGGGCAGGTACGAGATCGCCTCGATGTTGGCCGGCTTGCCGCTTCCGCTCGCCTGCTGGTCGACGTAGTCGAGGTAGGCGTCGTTGCGAGCTCCGGGGGCGATGAGCCGCTTCATGGGCATGAACCAGCTGTTCTCCTTGCCCCAGCCGGTGAGCGCCTGGCCGTCGACGGTGTAGCCCCGGACCATGGATTCACCGGAGCCGGTGCCGCTCCAGGTCGTGTTGAAGTACTCCTTGAGATCGGCGGCCTTCTCGGTGAAGCCGGCGGCCAGTGCGCTGTCGCCCTTGCCTTCCGCGAGGGCCGCCATGGCCAGGTACGCCTGGTACTGGGAGGCGATGGCGTCGCCCGACTCGGCGAGTCGTTCCTCGCCGACCTCGTTGTAGCTCGCGGCTCCGGCGAAGATGCCGTCGCCCGTGCCCTCGGCGACGCCGTTGGGCTTCTGGGCGTCGTGGAGCGCGATGAACTCCTTGGTGGTGTGCTGGTAGAAGTCCCACAGGACCGGGTCGTTCAGATACGCGGGGTCGCCGCTCCAGCGGTAGGCCTCATGGGCCTTCTCCACCAGCTCGAAGGGGGCGGGGACTTCGCGCACGTAGCTGTGGGGATTGCGGTAGTCGATCGACAGGTAGGTCTTGTTGTCGAAGTTGACGGCCCACACGGGGAAGTACTTGTGCTTGGCCGTGGACGAGGCGGCGAAGGCCCGCAGCATGCTCTTGTTCTCGGCGTGCAGGCCGAGCACGGCCGCGCCACCGAGCTGGTGGACCATGTCGCGCGAGTAGTAGGCGCTGCGGTGGGCGTAGCCCGCCCAGTAGGACGGGCCGTACGTCGCGCTGCCGGAGCCCGAGGGGTAGCGCTCGTCGACGTTCAGCGGGCCCACGGTGCCCGGCAGTTGGACCCAGCTGTTGGCCTTGCGCTTCGCCCAGTCGAACATCTCGACGACCTTCGGGTCGGACGAGGTCACGACCGGGTCGGCGGGGGCGGCCGGCGAGATCATGACATCGTCGGCGTTGACCCAGCCGTCGCCGGATTCGAAGGACGTCTCGAGCTGGTCGCCCGCCCTCAGTTCCACCCGGCTGATCGTGTAGCGGGCGTATGTGGAGCGGCTCGGCAGGCTGACCGCGCCGACGGTGGCGCCGTTGACCCGGACGACGAACCTGCCGCCGGTGCCGCCGGTGGCGATCCAGGCGGAGAAGTCGTACATGCCGGGGGCTTCGGCGGTGACCGTCTGCGAGACCCGTCTGCCCGCTCCCGCGTCCAGATAGACCAGTCCGGTGCCGCCGTGCGGGAGGTTGGAGGCGACGCCTGTGCCCGGGGTGAAGGCCCAGCCGGTGGAGCCCTGCTCGAACCCGGGGTTCGCGATGGTCAGCAGGGGCTGGCCCGCCGCGGCGGCCTGACCGCCCAGGGTCAGCGGGGTGAGCAGGGTCATGGCCGCGACGAGGGCCAGGCGTGCGGGGCGAGTGCGTCTCATGAGCTCTCCGGGCGAGTGGGCCGGTACGGGTGGCCGGACGCTAACAGTGCGCTTCGAGGCCCTGCAACACTCCTGCAAGATTCTTTTGTGGGTCAGGCAGTAAATTTTCAACGAAGTCTTGCAAGCGTGATTGGCTGATTGTTAACGTCGCCACTCGTCAGCCTGGCGCTCGCCGGCTTGGCCCTTCGATCCGCGAGGCAAGGGGTTGTGTCATGGGCATGAACCGTCGCAAGGTTCTGCGGGCAGGCGGCATACTCGCCGCCGGTGCCGGCCTGGGAGGCGTCACCGCCTGCTCCGGCACGGGTGTCACGGACAAGGGGGCCGGCGCGGCCGGCGACCCGGGGAAGGGAGACATCCAGGTCTGGAGCTGGGCGGGCCCGGCCGCCGAGATGAAGGCGCTCGTACCGGCGTTCAACAAGCAGTACCCGGACATCAAGGTCACCGTCCAGGACATCGGCAACCCGGCCATCTGGGACAAGATCACCACGGGACTCGCGGCCGGCGGAGCCGGACTCGCCGACGTGCTCCACATCGGCGTCGACTACCTGCCGGGCTACGTCGAGAAGTTCCCGGGCGGCCTCGCCGACCTGAGCAAGCTCGGCGCGGACACCTACAAGGACGCCTTCGCCAAGGGCCTGTGGCAGACCGTCTCCTCCGAGGGCGGCCGGGTGAACGCCCTGCCCTGGGAAGCCAACTCCGCCGGCTTCTACTACCGGGCCGACGTCTTCGAGGACGCGGACGTCGACGTCCAGGCGATCGACACCTGGGACGACGCCATCGAGGCCGGCAAGCAGATCAAGGCCAAGACGGGGAAGTACCTCCTCGGGATCGACAAGCCCGCCTCCCAGGCCGACTCCGCGAACTTCTTCCAGATGCTCCTGCAGCTGCAGGGCGCCTTCTACTTCAACGCGGCCGGCGAGATCACGCTCGACTCGCCCGAGGCCGTCAAGGCGATGACGATCATCAAGCGGATGAACGACGCCGGTCTCGTGAGCGACATCTCCGGCGGATGGAACGCACTGATCAGCTCCATCAAGAAGGGCACCGCCGCCGTACTGCCCATGCCCACGTGGTTCGGCGGCATCATCGAGGAGACCGTCCCCGGCGAGGCCGGCACATGGGGTGTGCGCCTGCCCCCGGCCGTCCGCCGCGGCGGCCTCACCAGTGCCACCGTCAACTCGACCCACCTCGCCGTGTCCGGCACCAGCAAGCACCAGGCCGCGGCCTGGAGATTCGCCGAGTTCATCCTCACCCGCCCGGAGAACCAGGTGAGGATCTACAAGGAGAAGGGCATCGCCCCCGCCCTGATGAAGGCCTACGACGACCCGGTCTTCCATGTCGAGTCGGCGTTCTTCAGCGGCCAGAAGAAGGGCGAGGTCTTCCTCGGCGCGCTGAAGGCGGACTCGCCGGCGTTCAACTACACCGCCGACTACGCCCGCGCGCTCAAGGCCACCACCGACGCCCAGACGAAGGTGCTCCTGGCCGGCACCGACCCCGCCAAGGTACTGCGCGAGGCCGCCGACCAGCTCGCCCGGCAGACCGGCCGCAAGAAGGCATGATGACCGCCCTCACCTCGCCGGCCGGCACGAAGCCGCGGACGGGCCCGGCCGAGAGGACGCGCCCGCCACGGTTCACCGCCCGGCGCCTGGCCCCGTACGCCTTCGTCCTGCCGGCGCTGCTGCTCTTCGCCGCGTTCAAGATCTACCCCATCGTCCAGTCCTTCGTCCTCAGCCTCTACAAGACGGTCGGGGGTGCCGACACCTTCGTCGGGGCCGACAACTACGCCCGGCTGCTCGACGACCCGCTGTTCTGGACCGCGCTGCGGAACACCGCCGTGATCCTCGCCGTCCAGGTACCGGTGATGCTGGCGCTGGCCACCGGCCTGGCCGTCGCCTTCGACTCGGCGCTGCTGCGCGGCCGCTCGGTGTTCCGGCTCGGGTTCTTCCTGCCGATGATCACCGGCCTGGTGGCGTACGGCCTCATCTTCTCGGTCCTGCTCAACGAGAAGTACGGGCTGGTGAACTGGCTGCTGGGACTGGCGGGAATCGGCGAGGTGCCCTGGCTCGTCGACCCGCTGTGGGCGAAGATCTCCCTGGGCCTGGCCCTCACCTGGCACTACACCGGCTACAACGCGGTGATCCTGCTCGCACGGCTGCAGTCCATCCCCACGGAGCTGTACGACGCGGCCTCCGTCGACGGAGCCGGTGCGTGGAAGTCCTTCCTGCACGTGACGCTTCCGGGACTGCGACCGGCGATCCTGCTCACCACGGTGCTGTCCACCATCGGCACCCTGCAGATCTTCGACGAGCCCTACATCCTCACCCGCGGCGGACCGGACAACGCCACCCTCACCATCGGCGTGTACCTGTACCAGAACGCCTTCGTGTACTTCGACTTCGGCTACGCCTCGGCCATCGCCTACGCCCTCGCCGTACTGATCGGCATCCTCGGGGTGATCCAGTTCCGCGTCCTGGGAGACAGGAAATGACCACCGACACGACCGGAACCGGCAGAGCCACGGGCCGCGACACACGCCCACGGCGCAGCCGTGGCACCAGCATCATGCTGACCTCGGGCCTGGCGATCGCTCTCGCCGTGGTCCTCATCCCCTTCTACTGGCTCGTCATCGCCAGCACCCACAGCTCCCAGGAGATCTTCGACTCCCCGCCACCGCTGCTCCCCGGCGGACACCTCGCGGAGAACCTCTCCCACCTGCAGGAGACGGCGTCCTTCGGCCGCGTCGTGCTGAACTCGCTCGGCATCGCCGTCATCTACACGCTGGGTGCGGGAGCGGTGTGCACGCTCGCCGGCTACGCCTTCGCCAAGTACCGCTTCAAGGGCCGCGATCCGCTGTTCGGCCTGCTGATGCTGGGCCTCGTCATCCCGGCCCAGGTCACCCTGGTGCCGCTGTTCAAGCTGATGGCCGAGCTGGAGTGGCTCAACACCTACCAGGCCGTGATCATGCCGAACCTCGCCCTGCCCTTCGGGATCTTCCTGATGCGGCAGTCCATGGCGGCGCTCCCCGACGAACTCCTCGACTCGGGCCGCATGGACGGCTGCGGAGAGCTCCGGCTCTTCGTCAAGGTCGTCCTCCCGCCGATGAAGCCGGCGCTGGCCGCCCTGGGCATCTTCCTCTTCCTCTACCAGTGGAACGACTTCATCTGGCCCCTGATCGTGCTGCGCGACGGAGCGTCGTACACCATCCCGGTGGCACTCGCCTCCCTGCAAGGAGTGGACGACACCGACTACGGCGCCATCCTCACCGGAACGGCCGTCGCCGCGATCCCCATGGCCGTCGTCTTCCTCGCCCTGCAACGCCATTTCGTCTCCGGCCTGCTCGCCGGGGCCGTCAAGGAGTAACGTGAGCACCCTGACCCACGAGGCCGTCACCACCGCCGAACTCGCGCCGGCGACGTACGAGCCGCTGCTCGACACCGTCGAGATGGCCGTCCTCGCTCCCGGAACCGAACCGACATGGACGCTGTCCGAACTCCCGGACGGCCTGCGGATGCTGCACATCGACGCCGGCGGCGCACCCGTCGAGATCCGGTTGTCCCTCCCCCTGGGTGACGCCACCGGCTACTGGCATCCCAAGGCCGGCTGGACGCGCACCCTCGTCGCCGACTGGGCGGGGCGGTCCACGGTCAGCCTCGTCGACGGGTTCGCCACGGGATGCCTGTACGACCACTCCGGTGCGACCATGCTCACCTTCGCGGCAACCGACCCGGTGCCCGAGGTCCGGCTTCGCTTCGGGGTGTCCGAGGAGAACGACACCTACGTCGTGCACTTCGAACTGCCCGCGGCCCCGGACCCGCACCGCATCCTGTTCGTGCCGCGCCGCCCCTCGGTCGCCTCGGCGCTGGGCGCCCTGCGTGACTGGTTCGCGGCCGAGACGCGGGCCATGCCCGTCCCGGAATCGGCCCGACTGCCCGTCTACTCCACCTGGTACGCCTTCAACCAGCAGGTGGACGCCGCCTCCGTCGAGCGGCAGGCCGAACTCGCCACCGACGTGGGCTGCGGAGTACTCATCCTCGACGACGGCTGGCAGCACCTGGGCAGCGGGCGTGGCTACGCCGGCTGCGGTGACTGGAAGCCCGACCCCGCGAAGTTCCCCGACTTCACCGGGCACGTCGACCGCGTGCGCCGTGCCGGTCTGCGATACATGGCCTGGATCGCCCCGCTGCTGCTCGGCCCCGAGGCGGACTGTTACGACCGGTGGGCATCGTGCGCACCGGTCGCGGCGACCGTACCCGGGGCACATGTCCTCGATCCACGCCGACCCGAGGTACGGGCCCACGTGATCGACACATGCGTGTCCCTCGTCCGCGACCACGGATTCGACGGCCTCAAGATCGACTTCCTGGACGAGGCCATGGTGTACGCCGGCGACGGCGGCGATGACATCGGGCAGACCCTGACCCTGCTGCTCGCCGAACTGCGGTCCGCGCTGGAAGCGGAGCGTTCCGAGCTCCTGCTCGAACTCCGGCAGCCGTACGTCGGCCCCGGCATGGTGCCGTTCGGCAACATGCTGCGGTCGTTCGACTGCCCGGGCGACGCCGCCGCCAACCGGGTGCGCACGATCGACACGTCCTTGCTCGCCGTGGGCGGAGCCGTACACTCCGACCCTCTGCTGTGGAGCGCGGCAGCCCCCGTGGAAGCCGCGGCGCGGCAGCTCATCGGGGCCCTGCACTCGGTACCGCAGATCTCCGTCCGGCTCGACAGGCTGCCGCACGACCATGTCGAGGCGCTGCGCTTCTGGCTGGCGCAGTGGCGGCGGCTGCGTCCGCAGCTGCTCGACGGAACCGTGCGGCCCGGCCGCCCCGACAACCTGTACACCGTGGTGCGCGCCGAGGCGGGCGGGGTGAGCGTGCTGGCCGTGCACGGCGAGCGCGCGGTGCGGGTCCGGCCCGCGGAGTTCAGGGAAACGGTTCTGGTCAACGCCTCGGACGTGGACCGTCTCGTGCTGGACGTCGAGGGCGCCGCAGCGTATACGGAAATCGCGGTCCACGCATGTGACGGCCGTATGATCGAGCGGAGCCGGACAACCCTCCGCCCCGGGCTGCAGAGCCTTTCCGTTCCGCGGATGGGGTTGGCACTGGTCAGGAGCATCGGATGAACCTCATGTCGAAAGGGGACCTGTGAAGGTCGGCATCGTCGACATCGCGGCTCGCGCGGGAGTGAGTGAGGCGACGGTCAGCCGGGTGATCAACCGGCGGCAGGGGGTGGCGAAGAGGACGCGGGACGCGGTCGAGAGCGCCATGGCCGAGCTCGGTTACGAACGTCCGGTGCAGGGCCAGCTGGTCGCCGTCGTCACCGAACGCGTCTCGAATCCGTTCTTCGCCGACGTCGCCGAGCGCATCGAGTCCTCGCTCGCCCCGCACGGGCTGAAGACGGTGATCTGTCCGGCGTTCCCCGGCGGTGTGCAGGAGCCCGAGTTCATCACGTCCATCGTCGACAAGGGCATCGCGGCCGTGGTCTTCCTCTCCGCGTCCAACACGCTGGAGGGCGCCGACACCGACGCGTACGAACTGCTCCGTGCCCGCCGTATTCCGTACATCGGCGTCAACGGCGAGTTCGCCGACGGGGTGCCCGCCCCCGTCTTCACCACGGACGACGCGCTCGCGGCGGAGCTGGCCGTCGACCACCTGTACCGGCTCGGCCACCGCAAGATCGGCATGGCATCGGGGCCTACGGGCAACCAGCCCGCCGAACGGCGGGTACGCGGCTTCGTGGAAGCGATGAGCAGGCGCGGTGTCGAGGGCGCCGAGCGGTGGGTGATCCGCCAGTCGTACACCGTGGAGGGCGGTCAGGCCGCCGCCGCGTCCCTGCTGGGTCTGGGCGCCACCGCGATCGTGGCGGCGAGTGACTACATGGCCCTCGGGGCGATTCGCGGCATCCGCCGCCAGGGGTACTCCGTGCCTGGCGACGTCTCGGTCGTCGGCTATGACGGGACGATGATCACCGAGTTCCTCGACCCGCCCCTGACGACGGTGCGGCAGCCCACGGACCGCCTGGCGCTGGAGGTCGGGCGGAGCATCCTGGAACTCGTCAGCAACCGGGACGTACCGACCGGAGAGCTCCTCTTCGACCCGGAACTGGTGATCCGAGCCTCGACCGGTCCGGCCCCAGGGGCGTAAGCGGGCGCCGCTCCGTCGCCGGGGTGGCCCTGGCTGACGACACCGACGGGGCAGTCGTCCTCGTCGACCGTCGGATGCCGCTTGTCCGCTGCCCGCGGGCCACCGTTGCTGCTGCGTCCCCTGGGCCCCGGTGATCCGAGGGTGCCGCCGCCGTCTCCCGTACGGCAAGGGGCGAACGGGGGCCGTCGGGGCCCGGACGGCCCTGGCGGGGGCAGCGTGTGGACGCCCGTGCCCGCAGGTGCGGCGCCACGGAACGTGACCGTGCGCAGGGGGCGTGCAGGGGTCAGGATGCGGGGGAGTCCGTGGCGGGCTGCGCGGTGATTGTCGGTGGTGAGGAGTGCCGAAGTCCGCCAAAGGCCCGTTCCGGCGCCGCGAGCATCTGGTCAGGACGGGCCTGACGGCCCTGCCCACGAGGACGCTGAGCAGCAGGTGGAAGGCGACATCGACCCACACGTATGCGGGCCAGGCGAGAATCCGGACCATGCGGAACGACAGGCCGATGCGCGGGCCGAGGAACGCTGTCAGCATGAGCGCCGAACGGCTGGCGGTACCCGAACCCAGGTGCCTCCAGGTCGCCAGTGGCGCCCGCTGCTGACGCGGGTGGATCGCATTCTGGGAGGCGACGGGAAGGAGCCGCTGATGAGCGTCGAGGCGATCATGCACACCGAGTTCCCCGAGGGATACACGGTCTTCTTCGGTGTCGACGGGAAGGTGATCATGACTCCGCGGAGCCTGGAGCACTCCAGCACGATCAAATCGTTGCAGTACGACACGATCGTGTCGCTCGGGCGCCACGCGAAGACTGTCTCGGACGTCTCTCTCGACTTCCCGGCGGACGAGAACTCCGCCCCCGATCTCGCGATTCTGCGTGAGGATTCCCAGAGGGTGGGCAAGCGCTACAGCTTCGAGGACGTCCTGCTGATCGTGGAGGTGGTGTCCGTCTCCTCGGCGCGCAAGGACTACGACGACTGCACCGCCAAGTACGGCCGCTACGGCATCCCCGTCTACCTGGTCGTGGACCCGTACGCGGCGGAGGTCGTCGTCCACACCCAGCCCACCGGAACCGGCTACATCGCGGCACACACGCACCAGTACGGCACCGGCAAACTCCCCATCGACCTGGCCGACGGGCGGACCTTCACTCTCGACCCGGACGAGCTGCCCCGGCCCGAGCCGGAGACCGGCGCGCGCTGACGAGACGGCCGCTGGTGGCCGGAACAAGCCGTCGTGTCAGGGGCCGTCATTTGAGTGACGCTTCCAGACCGGGACCGGCTGTCGATGATCTTGCCCAGCTCATTCCGGCGGTCGCCCCCCGAGAGGGAGCCGATGCGGAACTCGTGGTGATCGGGGAGCGGTACTGGGCGTTCGCCGGTTTTGCGCCCGAACTCGGCACTCCGCTCTGGTGCGAGAAGGTCAAGGACATCGACACCGCCGGCCGGGGACACCAGGTCTACGCAGTCGCCGCAGCCGGTGTCCGGGCCGTGGTGGCCGGACGGCTGTGCCCGCAATGCCAAGGCCCGCTCAGCCTCACCTCCCGAGCCGCCTTCCAGCAGGTCTGCGAGGGGTATGCCCCCGTCTGCGTGGACTGCAACGAGTCGTTGGCCGCCGCGGCGCGCCTCGTCGTCGACCCCGCACGGAAAGCCAAGCGAGACGCCGCCAGAGCCAAGGCCGAAGAACGGAACGCCGCCGACTCCGCCCATGCACGCTGGAAGCAACTCCAGCGGGACGTCATCGCAGAGGAGTATGCGGCCGTCTTCCCCTCGACGGGGGAGGTGCCTGCCTCGGGGGTGCGGGAGATGGTCGGTGCGTTGGCCCTGCTGCGGTACGCCCCGTCGACTTTTCCCATCGCCGGAGTCGGGTCCTGGCCGGATCTGCTGTATCCGGACAACGGCAAGACCGGCTCGCTCCTCGGCACGCTGATCCGGGCCGACCTCCTCAGGATCCATTCCTCCAGCCCCGCGACCGCGTTCGTCTGGGAGCCGGCGACCTTCGAAGAAGCCCTGCGCGAGGCCGGGGGAGATAACGTGCTCGACAGCAGCCCGATCGAGACGAGTCTCCCGCAGCTCAGGGAAGGGCTGCCCGAACCCGTCGTCGCTCCGCGCCTGGCGGGTGCCGGCCGGAGCGCGAGGGCGACGAGCTGGCGGCCATGGTCGCCTGGCTGAGCTCCCAGCCCGATGCCTGGGATCCGTACCTCGTCGCCGCCGGCCTCGGCGTCCTCACAGAGGTGCGGGAGGACACCCCGGAGTGGCACTACGAGGGCAGGATCCTCGCGCGGGGAGCGGCTCAACTCCTCCGGTTCCACGAGCGGCTCGCCCCGGTCATCGGGGTGAGGGAAGCCGCCCTCGCCGTCTTCGCCGCCACCGCGATGCTCACGCACCCGGTGACGATCGACGGCGCGACATTCCCCAGCGGCTCATGGATTCTGGACAGGCTCTGCACGCTGTTCCTCGACGCCCCTGTCGGGGAGACCGTCGAAACGGAAGGTGGCGAGCCGGACCAGTGAGTCGTCGCGGGCTACGTGGCGTAGCCATGCATCATGGATGATCATGAACCGGCGTGGTGGGGACTCGCAGCGGCTCAGGCTGTGACTCGGGGGTGCTGGTGGGCAGGATCTCCGCCCCCGATCCGCGCGTGCGGCAGGGGCCGCCGACGCGAACGGGGCGGTCCCGCTTACTTCGACTCCGCGTACTTCGCCGCACTCTCCAGCGAGCGGTTCACCGTCATTGAGCAGGCAGTCAACAGCCACGTTCTCGGTGACCCGGCCGTCCGTGCCTCCTGCGCCCGCGCGGCGAGCGCGGAGCCGCCGAGGTGGAGCTGGCCGGCGGAGGTGAGGGCTTCGCGGGTCGAGTCACCTGGGTCGAGCAGGATGTGGCCGGAGCGGATCAGGCGCAGACCGATGCCGTATTCCCCTTCGCGGAAGTAGACCAGCCCCCGGAGGTACTGCCTCATGCCCGCCAGACAGGGATCCGAGGCACGCTCAGCAGCCCAGCCCAGCCCAGCCCAGCCCAGCCCAGCCCAGCCCAGCCCAGCCGGTCGAGGGCGATGCCCGCGAGATCGAAGAAGCCGAGCTTCACCGTGACGTCGTGCGCGGTGCGGTAGGCGGAACCCGAGGCCCGCCACAGCTCCGTCGTCGGCGAGCGCCGACCACAGGACGGTCAGCTCCGTGATCACGTCCGGTAGGGCTGCCGCCGCCGCGTGCAGATGGGTGGCGCGGACGTGGGCACACAGCTCCTCCGTGGCCGCGACGAAGTCCACGGACGCCGGTCGCGCTCCGCAGTCGACTTGGGTGAGCCAGCTGTACGAGTACGGAATCCGGTCGGACAGCTCCCGCTGCGTCAGACCGGCCAGCCTGCGCTGTTTCTTGATCCGCGCACCGGTGTGGTCGTCGTCCCGGGTCGTCGTCCCGGTCTCCCGTCTCTGACCCGTCACCCCGAACGCTACGTGCCACTCGATGCCGAGGCGGACCGATTCGCAAGGGACGCCGACAAGTTGAGGGCGGTCCGGCTGTGATCGGATAGCCCACATGACCAACCCGACCCTGTACCTGTTCAGCTGTGCGGCGCCGCCGGTCCTCGATGTCGCCCGCGTCATCGAGGAGGCGCAGGCCGACGGCTGGGACGTATGCCTCGGTCTCACCCCGACGGCGGCCCGCTGGCTCGCCGACTCGCTCGACGGCCTCGCCGCCCTCACCGGCCACCCAGTCCGCTGGGACTACCGCCTCCCCGGGCAGCCGGACGTGTGGCCGAAGCCGGACGCCGTCGTCGTCGCGCCGGCGACCTTCAACACGATCAACCAGTGGGCGCTCGGGATCACGGACAAGTGGCTCGTCGGCGTGGTTGCCGAGGGCATCGGCAGGGGCATCCCCATGGCGATGATGCCGTGCGTGAACCGGGCGTACGTCGCGCACCCGCAGTTCGAGCGCTCGATCGACAGCCTCCGGAGCGCCGGGGTCCGGGTGCTGTACGGCGAAGGCGGCTTCATCCCGAACGAGCCTGGCCAGGGCAACCCCGCCACGTACCCGTGGCGGGCCGCCTTGGATGCCTTCGCCGACATCCTCGACCCGACCTCCATCGCGTAGGGCATTCTCCGAAGGGACGCTGCAGTGTCGTGCACAGGTCATGCCTGGGGGTCCTGCGGACAGCAGGCCTCTGGGGCAAGCGGCGACGCAAACCGCGGAGAGCGTGGGCTCCAGCAGCCCGAGGGCGCTTCGACCGGCCCACCGTGCTACCCGGCTACAGTAGGCGAGCCCGTTGAGTGGCCTAGCGAATCCGTGCAGAGAGGGGCAGCGGGGAATGAGTGTGGTGGAGAGCTGGTCCCGCGTAATGAATCTCCTCCGGGAGCATGCTCCGGCCGATCACGCGGACCTGCCCGGCCCGGCCCCGGAGCGGATGCTCGCGGCCGCCGAGGAGCGCATGGGTGTCTCATTGCCTCAGGAACTGCGGGCGTGGCTGCTGCAGAACAATCTGGATCTTCCCGAGGGCGATGTGGACGACGACGTCGCCTGCTGCGGTTACGACGGGTTCCCGGACGAGGGGAGCTTCTTTCTGGGCATCCGGGCGATGGAGAGGCTCCACGCGAACCACCCCTTGTCCGGTGGGGACGAATGGCGCGAGGAGTGGATCCCGTTCCTGTCGGATCAGGACGCCTGGACGGGGAAGTTCATCGATGCGACGGACGGACGTATCGGAAGATGGTTCGTGGGTGAGCCCACGATCACCGGCGAGTACGCGTCATTGGCCCACTACTTCGACTCCGTGGCGGAGATGCTGACGAGGATCGGCGCGGGAGACCATCCGGTCTGTTCCGTTGTCGATGGGCGACTTGTCTGGTCGTGAGGCCGCGACGCCGTGAAACAGAGGTGCCCCCCGGAAGCGAAGAGCGTCCGGGGGGCACTTCTCATGGTCCGGTTACGGAGTGGGTGCGGTGAATCCGGCGAGGTCGACCCAGTAGCCGTCGTCCTCCATCAGGCGCTGTTCCTTGATGAAGTCGCCGAACGGCCGCATCGACTGGGTGTTCTGCCAGTTCGACATCGAGGACCGGCCACACGGCTCGTTCCACGTCGGTGCCGTGGCATCCGGGCGCAGGCGGAGCGACATGGTGTCGTCGGCGTTGCGCTTGACATACGTCTGTATGCACTCCGCGCCGCTGTAACCGACCGGGTTGGGGCCCGCCGAGTTTCCGGCGCTCTGGGCGGCGTTGGCGAACACGAACTCGTCACAGCTCTTCGAGTCGGTACGCGGCTCCCCTGCGTCCAGGGACCACTTGTCACTGAACAGACCCGTGCCGCTGTAGGCCTTCCACTTCCTGCCGCAGATGAGCTGACGGTTGCGATCCGACTGGATCTTGCCCGAGCCGTCGACGGACATCTTGTTGCCCAGGTAGGTGAGCGACTTGCCGCTGCTGCGCTGACCCCACTTGATGTTGGTCTTGCGCCACATCATGTCGATGTGTGCCGCGGCCCCGGGGAACTTCTTGGAGTTCATGACGTACGTCGGCTTGTAGCCGGGGAACACACAGCCGGTGCCCGCGCTGGAGACCTCGGTGTCGCAGCGGATGATCAGCTGGCCACTCTCGAATTCGGTCGGATTCACGACCGAAGTGTTGTTGACCCTACCGCCGAGAGACAGGTAAGGGGTGATCGAGTTCCTGGTGGCGGCGCTGGGCGACCACTTGAACCGCGTGGTGACGGTCCTCAGGAGCGTGTCGCCCTTGGCGAAGGTCTTCGACCCGTTCCAGTCGACGCTGGTGATGTCGCAGTAACCGCGGCACTTGGCCGCGTAGTCGAGGGTGGCGGAGTTCACCGAACCGTCCATCGACTTCAGCCGGATGGTGGCGACCTGCGAGAACTCGGCGCTCTTGGGGTCGAGGTAGTACGTCATGTAGAGGTCGAATGCCGCGCTTCCGAGCGGGACGACCGGGACGGTGTTCGAGTACTCCGTCATCGCGTAGTCGCTGTGGATACAGGCGGTGGTGCGCTTGCGGCTGAGGGAGTGGTTGACCGTCGAGCACGTCGCGGTGCTCATGGCCGCCATCGGCGCCACCGTGGCGGTGTTCGCCGATGACCTGCCGGCCGCGGCGAAGAGGCCGTTGGTGACGTCCTCGTCCGGCTCGACCGGCGCCGGATCCGGAGCGGTCGGGTCGGCCGTCATGTTGCCGGTCAGCGCCTGACCCTCGTACGTGCCCGGGACGAACGCCACCGCGTCGAAGGCGATGTCCGCCGACCCGTTGCCGCCGTTGAAGTTGTCGAGCCGCACCTCGGGAATCTGGTCACCGAATTCATAGGCGCCCAGGTCCACCCACTTGTTGGCCTGGTTCGCCGTCTGCGAGATCGCCGCCTCCTCTTCCCCCTCGGGGGTCTGGATCCGGTACACGGCGTTGGTGGTCTGCGCCCCGTGGTCGGGTATGTGCGCGAAGATCTTCGCCTGGCGCGTGGTGTTGGTCAGCGGAGCGTTCAGCTTCCACGTGCCGGTCACCTTCAGACGCTCGGCGTTGGCCGGGGTCGACTCGGGCGAGCGGGTGTGCGTGAACCAGAAGTGGTTGCCGTAGCCCGCACCGATCTGATGCGTGTCGATCTTCCCCGGATACGTGGTGACGGTGGTCGGGTTGTCCGTACCGTCGTTGGTGAGATCCATCTGCGTGTCCCACGGGACATACGTGAAGTTGAATGTGCCGCTCGACTTCACCGCCCCGCATCCCCGCTTGGCGTCCACGCCGGCGGGTATGGTCCCGTCCGCCAGATCGTCGACCACCAGGGCGTTGGCGGGCAGAGGCGTGGTGGCGCAGTTCGGCGGGTAGGAGCCGGCATCCGGCTGCTCGCCGTAGGACGTCGTGAAGCGGTGCACACCGTTGCCGCACCTGGCCCCCGTGGTGCAGTTCTTCCACTGCGCTTCGGTGACTGGCTGGTTCCACCAGCAGTGCAGCCAGTGCGGGTTGGTGTCGCTGTTGCCCGCGTCCAGGGTGCAGGCACCCAGGCCCGGGTCGTTGGAGTCGTTGTCGCCGATCTTGGCCGGGTTGCAGTTGTTCGACGCGTTGCAGAACAGGTCGACCGGAGGCTTGGCGCTCGCGCGGTCCGCGTTGGTGGTCCACCATGCGGGGCGATAGCCCGCCTGGAAGTTACCCGGAGCGAACATCGCTGAGATCGGGCGCGCCGCCCAGCCGATCACCTTCTCCTGGTACGGCCAGTCCTGCGGGTGCGCGGCGTGGCTGTAGTCGTCCTTGGAGGAGTCGGTGGCGTGCTGCAGGAACGGCACCCGGTTGGCCTTCCACAGCGGGTTGGCCGGGTTGTTCGTCCAGCCCACGCCCGAGTGCCCCGCGGAGTCGGCGGTGCCGTAGAAGCCGGAGTTGTACGCCCACAGGGCGAAGAACCAGTTCTCGATCCACCTGGGGTGGCCGCCGTTGATCTTCATGCCGGCGTTGTACGTCAGGTTCCACTTCTCCGACAGGATCCGCACGCCGGCCGCGACGTTCGCGGTGTAGTCCAGCGCGACCGCTTCCTGGGCGAGCGTGGACAGGGCGGTCTCGCCCGGCTTTGTCTTGCCCGCCAGGCGCATGCCGTCGGTGGCCTGGGTGATGCCGTAACCGCAGTCGGCGTCGGCCCAGTTGATACGCCACGGGTCGAGCTGCTCGCCGGAGGCGGCGTAGTCGACGCCGTAGTAGTTGCCGATCAGCGAGTTGGCGGTGACACCGGGCACGGCGAAGCGGGTGGCCTGCCACATGTTGGACTCCTGCGCGGTGATGCCCAGCATCACCTGCGCGGGAATGTGCCACTTGTCGGTGACGTCGGGGTCCTCGTTGTCGAGCTTGCCGTTGGGGTCACCCGCGAGGACGGTCGGCGGGAACAGGCCCTGGGGCTGGTAGCCGCCGGCGATGCCGGTGTTCTTCCAGTTGCTGTCGCGGTAGAAGTTCAGCTCACCGACGACGGCCTGGTCCACGGCCCATTCGACCTGGCGCGGAGTGGGCTGGAACGCCTGCTTCTTCACGTCGTTGCGGGCCACCGAGCAGTAGCGTTCCCCGGTGCCTTCGCTCGGGTTGTCGGCCTGCGCGGTGAGGGCCTGGGTACGGACGGCCTGCGTGGCCAGGCCGTCTGTGCTCTTCTCGCCCATGTCCGGGCCGGAGTCGACCGGGCCGCCGGTGGGTAGAGCGGGGGACAGGGCGTGCCCCTGTGCCTCGTCGCCCACGCGGTGCGCGCCGGGGCGCAGGTCGAGGGTCACGGACTTGCCCGAGTCCAGCATGCGCAGGGCCGTACGGGCGGGGCGCGGCTTGGCGGCGTCCTCCGGGTTGACCAGGGTGCTCTTCCCATCGGACCAGGTGGTGGTCAGGGCCGCCTGGGCGTTGCTGGAGATCGCCGCGCCCTTGGGGAGCTTGCCGGGGTTGTGCACCCGCTTGGGCAGGGCCTTGGACGTGGCGTCACCGGTGACGAACACCTCGCCGTGTGCCGAGCGGGTCAGGTCCCAGGCGTGCAGCCCGCCGGAGGCGACGGTGACGGGCTCGGTCTTCTTGCCCTGCCTCACCTTCGTACGGTCCAGGTGCTTGGCCCAGGCGGCCGGCTTGTCGGACGCCTTCTTGTCTAACTCGCGGTCGATGAAGGTGATACCGCCGTCGGCGTCGGCGGTGATCTGGAACGGCACCGTGGTGGTGGACGCCAGGATCTTCTCGGCCGTGCCGTTGATCCGTACCAGCTTGTTGCCGTGGGCGGCGACGATGCCCGCGTCGGTGGGGATCGCCGAGGTGATCTGGCCGGCGAGCGTGACCGGCTTCGACTTCTTGCCGGTGGCCGCGTCGACGGTGATCAGACGGGTCTGCTGCTTGTCGTCACCGTCATGGGTGAGCTGGGTGAACACCGCCTGATCGCCCTGGCCGCAGCCGGGCGAGAAGTAGGCGAGCGACGACTGGAACGGCAGCTTGGTGACCTCGCCCGAGGTCAGGTCGACCACCGCGGTGAAGGCACCGCGCACCATCAGTTCGGGCTTGTTGGTGAACATCCGCGGCGCGTACGAGACGGCCGCGTACTTGCCGGACTCGGTGACGCAGTGGTTGCCGATCCAGGTGTCCGAGGCGAAACCGTCCTCGAACAGACTGGCCACCGTACGGAGTTGGTAGCCGTCCTTCTCCTTGCCCGCGAGGAGGTGGAAGCCGGTGCCGTCACCGGTCGTGGTGACCGCGGTGTCCGCGGATTTCTCGTAGCCCTTGCCGAGCAGGCCGACGCGGTCCTTCGCGGGGATCGCGGAGGGCTCCAGGGACAGCTTCTTCTGCTGCTGGGTGGTGTCGCTCCACCCCTGCGCCGCGCCCTTGGGCGGCTTTGGTTCCTCGGCCTGCGCGGGCAGGCTCAGCGGTATCGCCAGCGCGGTGGTCACCGCAAGGGTGATCGGCACGCGCAGACGGATACGTATCTTTCTCAACTGCTTTCCCTCTCTGGTTACTTGACTGTCTTCGCAGCCGCAAGGACCTCGCCCGTGCGCTTCTTGATGGCGGCAAGCTGGTCCTTGTTCTCCTCGATCAGCCGCTTCTGGACTGCCGACTCCTCCTTGAACCAGACCTCGATCAGACGGGTCTGCTCCTTGCAGTCGATGTCGTCCAGCGCGAGCTCGATCGCGTTCTTGGTGGTGCCGTCGCCGTCGGCGTAGCCCTGCTCCATCGCCCGGTACGGATCGGCGACCTTGCGGCCCTTGCCCCTCATGCAGGTCGACCAGCTCTTGAGAGCCTTCTCGACCGGCTTCAGCGGCCGGGACTCGGAGAGGCTCGTCGAGGCGAGCCCGGAGACAAAGCCCGCATCCTCCTCGTTCACCTTGAGCCGCCGCTTCGACCAGCCGTCGCAGCCGCCCTCGTGCAGCCTCTTTCCGTTGTGCTCGGCGCGCGCGGGCTCCGGGACCCCACCGAAATGGCCGTCGCTGGCCTTGGCGCCCTTGGGCGGGGCGAACTCGGGCTTCTTCCGCCCGGTCAGGACCTCCACCTCGATGCCTGAAAGCCCCTCCTCGACGGATTCGAGGCTCCGGGTCAGCTCCTTCGGCAGCCCGTACCCGTACTTCTGGGCCTGTGCGCGGTCGCTGAGGCCGTAACGCCGCTCGATCGAGACGGCGTTGCTGTGGGGCGGCGGGTTCGCGCCGGGACGCGGCAGATCGACGGTCAGCCCGTACTCGGACATGCACCGCGTCTGCAGGGTGCGCAGCGCGGTGTCGACGGCGACCTGATCCGCGTAGGAGGGCAGGTAGGACTCAAGCGGCAGCTCCAGGCCCTTGACCAGCCCGGAAGTGGGGACCTCCGCAGGCCAGTTGGCTTGGTCGATCGGGGCCTTGTCCTTCGCCGGGTCGGAGGCCGATCCGGACGAGGCGCAGGCACCGAGCGAGATTGCCGCGAGCATGACAGTGGTGGCGACGGTCGTTCGCCTGAGGACGTGCATGGGTTTTCCTTCTCTACGTGACGTGAGGTGGCCCCTCAGGCGGAGACTGCGAGCAACCCTGGACAGTGACCTCGGCCAACAGGGTCGCGACGGAGCCCGGGCGCCACTGTTGTGGGCGGCAACTGGGACGGTTGCTCTGTTTCGCGACGAAGCCTGACTTCAGCGGCGGAGTGCCTCGACGGGTTGGATCCGGCTCGCTCTCCACGCTGGGTACAGGCCCGCCAACAGCCCGGTGGCCAGACCCAAGAAAGGCGCTGCTGCCACAAAACCGAGATCGATCACCGGAGTCCAAGACCGCGCCAGAGCCACCGGGACAACGGTGAGAATTCCGAGAGCCGTCCCTATCAGGCCGCCCAGAGCCCCCCAAGTCCCCGATTCCAAGAGGAACTGTGCCGCGACGTGGCGTGCACGTGCTCCCAGAGCTCGACGCAGACCGATTTCCCCGGTGCGTTCGAGCACAGCCACGAGCGTGGTGTTGGCAATGCCGACCGTGCCGACGAACAGGCAAATGAATGCCGGCAAAAGGAACAGCTCGTCAAGAAGATTCAAGACCGTTGCAGCGGTGGCGCTGTCGAGGTTCCCCGTGGGCTCGTCACAGAGCAGGAGCGACGGACTGCCCGCGACAGCCCTGGCGATCGCCACTCGTTGACGCTCCCCGCCGGACAGGGTGGTCGGGAGCGCCTTGAGACGGTGCTCCAGGCCCACGCGCACGAGAGCATCGCGAGCCGTCGCCCGGCGTTCCTTCCTCGGTGTGCCGCCGTGGATGAGGCCGAGCTCCACGTTCTCCCATGCCGTGCGGTGCGGCAGCAGATGGAATGCCTGGAACACGAACCCGATGCCCCTCCCACGGAGAGCAGTGCGTTGCGCTTCTCCGAGGGCTGCGGTGTCCCGTCCGTCCAGCAGGTAGTTGCCCTCGGTCGCAGCGTCCAGCAGGCCGATGATGTTCAACAGAGATGACTTGCCGGCCCCTGACGGCCCGACCGCGGTCACGAACTCACCTGGCCAGATGCGCAGGTCACAAGGAGAGAGGGCTACGACCGGAGGGGGGCCGGGATACCTCAGGCCGACCGCCCGCAGCTCGATCACCGGCTGCCGGCCCGCAGCGTTGTCGGCCATCACCCGTTGCCTTCCCCGACAGCCTCGTCCCTGATTCCCACGACCACTCGGTCGCCAGCGGCCAAGCGTTCCCCGGCATTCGGGCGAACCTCGACGTATCCGCCTCCGGTTGAACCGGTCGTCACCGGAACGCGACGACGATCGCCGTTGGTTGTCGCCACCGTCACGGCGGTCCCGGAAAGCGACTGCCCTGTCGCCTCGGACAGGATGTCAACTCGGTGGTTCGGCCTGACGAGACCCTTCTGGTGTTGCTGAAGGTAGCCGTGTATTTCCAACCCGCCGGCCGAGACCGAAAGAACGCTTCCTGAAACCTGAGCCCCCAGAAGGGAGTTGACGGTGTCGACACGGCCCGGGTATCGAGACAGGAAGACCACCTCGGACATGGGCAGCATCGGTCCCGTCTTCGCCTCTACGTCGGCCAGCCGACCGAGTGCCTTGGCAAGGTCCTGCTGCGCACGCCGGATCTGTTTGACAGCTGAGCTGCCCTGCTTGGAATCGGTGGCTTCTTCGACGTCTTCGAGGGCCCGCCTGGCAGATGTCACCTCTTCCTCGGCCCCCTCGACGAGAGAGGCTTCGTCCGGCTGTGCCGGCCGAGGATCGTAGCCGATCCGTGCGTAAAGGGCTGCTAGCGCGGCTTTCGTCTGAGGACCGAAGAATCCTTCGGGAGCGCCCGCAGTGCTGTGACCGACCCGAGCCAGCGCCGCTTGCAATTGACCGACGTCATCGCCCCCGGCACCCGGTTTGAGGTCCCTATAGAGCGGAAGGCCACCTTTCAAGGCGACGACGGGGCGCCCGGATATCTCTGCCAGAAGTTGTCCTTCGCGGACCTCTGCGCCGGCAGCGAGTGGAAGTTTGGTGACCACAGCAGAGGCCTCCGCTTCGCCCGCAACGGCAGTGACGTCGTAGCGTTGATTCGCCGTCACGCTGCCTCGCAGAATTACCGCGTCGGCGAGCACGCGATATTCAACCTCGGCTGTCAAGAGGCTGGGGGGCGGTGGTGACGACTCTGCCGCCGCTTGCGCCGGCGACTTGATCACCTGCATGGCCGTGATCCCCCCACTGCGAGCAGCACGGTGCAGGCGACCAGGCCTCCCACCCATCGACGTCGGCGGCTCAGCGTCGTCAGCGCTTCTGTCTCATCACCCGTCGACATGCCAGTTCCTCATTCAATGTCAAGCCCGATAGGTTTGCCGAAATTACTACCTTGTGCGGCCCGCCATCACGGAATTTGCGGTCGGAATCTGATGGCGGAGATTCTCCTTGATTTCGCTCAATTCCTCGGCGTTCTGCTCGATGGCAACGTTCTGGTAAGCCATCTCGACCGACGACCACACCCCCACGACGTTGTGCTTCTTCTTGCACTGGACGTCGGCCACGGCCATGTTTATCTCGCGACTGCCAGCGGTCGGGGATTCAAAGATCGCGCTGTCTTCGAGCACAGCTACCGGAGTGGCGTACGAGTAACCTTTCTCCTTCATGTAGGCGGACCACTTCGTGAACACGCGCTCTCGTCTGGTGCGCCGGCCTGATTGCCGGAATTCTTAGGTCTACTCTGCTCCGGATTGCGATAGCCATAAGACCTTGCTTCGCGTTCCTCCGTGACTCCGTGACTCCGTGACTCCGTGACTCCGTGGATCCGGCTTCGCGATTGCCCCGAAGGGGTGCGGGCGGGTGCGGGTTTGTACTGGAATCCGTACCGGGCCATGCAATCGGTCACCAGTGCATCCACGCCCTGCTGGAGAACCATGTCCTCCTCCGGTGACAGGCGGTAGGCGCCGAGAGGGAACCCCAGCCCCGTGGCTTCCTCTGGATGGCGGGAGAGCCGGGACTTCGATTGCGCTCGGATGTCCAGGATGGATTCCCTCTTCGAGTCGATGTCGTCAATGGGGGAATCCGGGATTTCCTGCATGATCTCAATTGGCTTGGCGAACTTCTCGCTGTCGGTCGCCGCCATCACTTCGTTGAGGCTTTCCAGTTGCTGAACAAGATTCGACAAGTAGTCTTTACAGCTGCCCTTCGGGCAGCCTCCGTACTCTGTCGCCTGCAGGCGCACCCAGGCGCCGGTCACTGAATCGCCCTCTACTCGGGGACTGTGCGCCGATCCCTCGTAGGGGGGATCTTCAGTGCTGCACCCCGACATGACCAGAATTGCAAGCAAAGCCCCGATCGCAATTATCGAACGCCGGGGACCTGCCTGTATCGGGGACATGCTCGACTCCAAGTGGATCGGGGTGTCACTAAAAGGCCGTGCGGGCCCCATGTGATGGAGCCCGCACGCCGCGATCCTAGTAGAACTCGTGAGAGCTGAACGCGTTCTTGCGGGTGTCGGGAAGGGTGCTCCATTCGCTGTATCCTTCGCGACCGCCCCAGGAATCAAAGCTGCCGTACTCGTTCACATTGCCGTAGAAGCCCCTCATCCCGTCCTTGAAGAACGAGCTCCAGTACACGCAGGCGTTGCCACTGGCACAGGAGGGTACTGCGGTCGTCGCGGCCGAAGCCGTGCCGGCGTTCCCTCCGAGGACGACTCCTGAGGCGAGAAGCGCGGAAGCCGCTGTGTTGCGAACCTTGTGCGTAGTGACTCGTTTCACTGCTACCCCCTCTTGAAAACACACTGAAAGTGTTGAGAAGAGTCGACGTCAGTGAAGTCGACGCCTGCTGGTGCGGCCGTCCGATCCATTTTGGCGACGGTCGCCGAATCCCCCCTTGGATTCAGTTCCAGTGGCTACAGAACCTAGCACCGGTCGATATGCGTCTCGTAGATCACGCCGGCCTTGAGGGTGCCTGACGTGCAGTAATTTGCAAGATACGAGAGCTTTCCCGTGCAGTGATGATCTTTTGGGTGGTTTTTGAGGGTTATGTCGATGCAGGGCCTGCCGTTTCACGATCATCTCAACCGGCTGGCTCGATAGGCTGTTCGTCATGGTGGGGATCGTTGAGCGATTAGTGCCGGATGACCTGTGGGAATTGTTTCAGCGGGTGGTGCCAGAGGTTCCTTCGCGGCCTCAGGGTGGTGGGCGTCGGCGCCACGGTGACAGGGAAGTGCTGGCTGCGATCATGTTCGTGGCGACGTCGGGCTGTGCATGGCAGCAATTGCCGTCCGCGTCCTTCGGTCCTTCGGGAGCCACAGTTCATCGACGCTTCTCGGAGTGGACGAAAGCCGGAGTGTGGGTCGATCTCCACCGCCTGATCCTCGAGGGGACCGGATCCCGAGACGAGCTCGACTGGTCGCGTAGTGCGATCGACTCGGTGCACGGGAGAGCGATGAGATAGGGGATCTGTCGGCCCGGATCCGGTGAGGTCGGAGCGGGGTCGGCGTGAAGGTCGACCTGATCGCCGAGGGCTCGGCACGGGCGGGGCGTCATCGCTGAAGCTTCGACCGCATCGTGGTTTGGCCCGGCGGGCCGTCGGCCCCGCTGTTGCTGCGAACGTATAGACGCCCACTTCCTTGCCTTCGCCACCATCGTTTCCGCCCCTCCCGCTACTGCGGGGCCGACCAAATGAGATAACACATTGGATGGGGTTTGACCGATCTAAAGGCCGAGGCGCGGGCGGAATTTTCTTCTGTCCAGAGCGCTGCGGACACAAGCGGGGCTGCTGAATCCAGTAGTGGAATATGTCAGGTCGATCAGCTGGAGTGCCGAGGCGGTCAAGGCGGCGATCGCCGACCCGCAGGCGGGGCGGCTGCGGGACGTGGAGGCGACTGTTCACGAGCCGCGGGCCTTCCACATCGCCGATCGGCTGCGCCGGATGGGCCGGCAGCAGACCGGGCCGGGAGGCGAGGACGGCTTCGCCGCGGGCCAGCCACGCTACGTCTCCCAGGTGCCTTTCGCCGGGCGTTCCCCGGACGAGATCCAGCAGGGCCTCCATCAGCAGTGGCGCCGCAACATCAAGAAGGCCGAGAAGGCCGGCGTCAAGGTCGTCCAGGGCGGATACGAGGATCTGCCCGCCTTCTACGACATCTACGTGGAGACCGCCGAGCGGGACCGGTTCATTCCTCGCCCGCTGGCCTACTTCCAGCGCATGTGGACCGCGCTGGCGGCTGAGGACCCCGACCGCATGCGCCTCTGCCTCGCCCACCACGAGGGTGAGGTGCTCGCGGCGGCCATGATGCCGACTGTCGGCGAGCAGGTCTGGTACTCCTACGGCGCCTCCACCAGCCGCAGGCGCGAGGTCCAGCCGAACAACGCCATCCAGTGGCGGATGGTGTCCGACGCCCATGCGCTCGGCGCCGGTGTCTACGACTTCCGCGGCATCACCGACACCCTGGAGGAGAGCAACCACCTGCTGGGACTGTTGCGGTTCAAGTCCGGCACCGGCGGCGAGGCCGTCGAATACCTTGGCGAGTGGGACTTTCCACTCGACAAGGTTCTGCACAAGGCCCTCGACCTCTGCATGTCCCGACGCTGAAGCCGCGGTGGCCCCGGGCAGCCGCGCTCACAGGTCGTTGCCCGCGTAGGAGATCAAGGTTCGTTGGCCGCGGTCCTCGTATCCGGGGACGCAGTCCGGCCGAGGTCGCCGTTCGTCGCGGACTGCCGCACGTTGCAGCACGGCGCTGAAGAAGCCGCCATGGGGTCGGGTAAACCCAACTGTCACGGACTCGACACTGCCGGGAAGCCGCGCGACGGCGATCCCTGATCGGCGCCTTTCCGGGGTCCTTGCGGTCGACCGGACGCCGAGAGGGAAGGCAAGCGGTGACGGGGGTCCATAGCTGTATGGCCTTCGGCTCGATCACCCCTGTAGCCCGTGGTGAGGACGAGGACGTCGTCACCGTCAACGTGCGGACGCCCGAGTCAATGGCAGCGGCACTACGCAACGTAGCTGTGCGCAATGGGCGAACGAGGGTCAGGGCGTGGGGAGCCGTGGCAACCTGCGCAGTGATTCGGGAACACAGTCAGGCGGGGTCTTCCCCAACTCCGCCAGTGCATGAGGAGCGCGGGACGCAGAAGAAGTGGTGTGGCGAACGCCTAACGGCCCCCGATTCAGCGGGATTGAAGGGGGGATCCAGCCGGATGGAATCGGATGGATGTGCCCGGCCCTTCGACAACGTCGCAGGTGAGACGCGTCACCGAAATGGGTTCGAGTCCCACCCGCCCCACCGCAGCCCGTGGCCGCAGGAAGGTTTCTCCGCGACCGCGGGCTTCCTACTCCCACGGCGCACCCGTCATGACGTGCATCACGGCAGCGACGCGCCCGGAGTCACCCGGACGCCTCAGTCCGTGCGGAAGGCGACGCGGACCGCGTTGCCCGCCGGGATCACGAGCACGCTGCCGCCCGTCTCGGACCAGTTCTCGGGGATGAGGAACATCCGGCCGTTCACCTCCGCGAGGAGGCGCAGGCCCTCGTACCTGTACCGGAACCGCTGCGGTTGGTCGGTGGCGGGCAGGACGGTCTCGCGTACCTGCCGGGGCGGGAGGTGGAGCCGCTCCGTCGTGTCGACGGTCACCGCCGGGCGCAGCCACAGATTGCGCGCCAGATACCGGGCGTCGTCGTCGCCGTGCTGCTTCGCGTACGCGTGGACCGCCCAGAAGGACGACAGGCCGACCAGCGCGGCGACGAGCGCGAGCGCCAGCCGCTCGCGCGCCACCGGGTAGTCGGCGCCGCTCAGCTTGAAGAACAGGGCCCTGCCGTACACGACCAGCACCAGTCCGCTGCCGAGCAGCAGCGGGGTGTCCATCGCCCCGGCGTCCCACACGCCGAGCCCGCCGAGCATGCCGAGAGCGAAGAGGACCAGGCCGCAGACCGAGAGCAGGTACGGCGCGAACCGGCCGCCGGGCGGCAGGCGACCGCTCCTTGCTCCCAGCGCGCGTGCCGCGTAGTAGACCAGGACGGCGACCAGCGCGACGGTGAGCGCGACGCCGGCGGGTACGTAGAGGGCGCCCGCGCTGCGCAGCGCGTAGTCCTGGGTGGAGAAACCGAGGGTCGCCGCGTCGACGCCGAAGTGCGCGTAGAGGGCGCCGGTGTAGGCGAAGCCGAAGTACAGCAGCAGGGCGCCGATGAAGGTGGTCGGGGCGAGCAGCGTGGCGAGCGTGATGGCCCAGTTGCTCCAGGGGTGGCCGCCGCTGCCGGAGTCCTCCTCGGCCGTGACGGGCCCGTCGGCTCCGGGGCCCCCGTCGTTCCCCCGGTTCCCTTCGGCCATGCGGCCCCCTTCGCTCGGGCGGCTCAGCCGAGCCCGCCGGACTCGCCGGTGCCCCCGGCGGTGGTTTCTTCGGTGCCCCCGTCGGTGGTTTCCCCGGTGCCCCCGTCGGTGGTCTCGCCGGTGCCTCCGTCGGTGGTTTCCCCGGTGCCTCCATCGGTGGTCTCGCCGGTGCCTCCGTCGGTGGTTTCCCCGGTGCCTCCGTCGGTGGTCTCGCCCGTGGCCTCTCCGGTCGTCTCCTCGGTCACTTCGCCGGGGGTCTCGCTGGGGGGGTTCAGTTGAACGGAGAGCGCGTCCTTGTCCTCACCCCTGAACCCGCCCTCGTCCCGAAGGGTCACGCACATGATGCGCGGCTCGTTGGAGGTCACGTCTCCCTGCTCCTGGGGGAAATCGAAGGACACCCCGAAGTCCTTCCCCTCCGTCTTCGGCGGGACGGTGACGGTCTGGCTCGGCGGGGCGATGGGTTGGCGCTTCCCGTCCGGCGAGCAGTCCACGACCGCGACCGTGCCCACGTAGGGTTCGGACGACGGATTCTCCATGAACTTCGTGTAGTTCTCCGGAAAGAAGCCACCGAACTCGTCGGAGAGCCGGCCCGCGCGGCTGAAGCTTCCGCTGTCCTTCTCCTGCCTCCGCCGCTCCTGCGCGTCCTCGTCCTGGTCGCCTCCCCCCGTCGTCCCGGCGGTCGCCGCGGTGTCGGTGGCGTCCGAGGCGACGCCGGTCTCGGAGGTCCGGTCCTCCCCCTCCGACCCGGAGGAGCAGCCGGTCAGCGGGGCGGCCCCGGTGCAGAGGAGAACGAGCGCGAGGAGTGCGTCCCTGGTCCTGCTCCGACGACGAGTCGTCCGGCCGCGCATGGAGCCTCCCGATCCGGGGCTGTCGGAACGGATTACACCCGTCCCGTGTCCGGGCAGCCTAAAACGGTGTCATATCGGGTGAAACCGCCGTTCGGGTAGCCGCCCTGGGTGGCCCGCGCACATGCGGTGCCCCCGGGGCCGGGGCGGTCGTCGGGGTCGGTACGTCAGGATGGGGTCCAGCTCCTCTTGGTGTAGAGGGCTGCGATCGGTGACCTGGCGGAAGACGTTGGGCCGACGAACGGCCATGAGGCTCCGCCCCCAGTACGGGGGGCGGAGCCTCTGCGCGTGGGAATCGGATCGGTGCCGAGCGGCGTGCGGTTGGGAGCGCGGATCCCCTGCCGGCGACGTGATGGACTCGCCCCTCCGTGGCGACAACCGCGCGGGGACTGTGTAGAACTTCTGATCGCCGACCCATGGCCGAGCGTGGCCGAGAAGGCGCGAGCACCGGTGGAGAAGGACCAGGACGCGGTCGTCATGTCGGCCGCCGAGGCATGGGCGAACTGAATGCAGAGCGACGAGAAGTCCTCCGCGGCCGAGGGGGCCGGCGGCGGTGGTGACGGGGTACGGATCAGGCGCCGCTGGGTCGCCCTGGTCGCGGTGGGCGCGGTCGCGCTCACCGGGGCGGGCTTCGGTGCCTCCTTGCTGATCAAGTCACCCGCCCAGGCCGCGGCGGACTCCCGGCCCCCCGCGCCGTCCGTGATCACGGCCCCGGTCGAGTACCGGACGCTGGCCTCCTCGGTGATCCTCCGCGGCACCGTGGTCGCCGGCCAGAGCGTCGAGATCACCCCCGGCGGCACGGCCGACGGGAGCATCCCCACGGTCTCCAAGCTGCCGCTGAAAGCGGGGGACGAGGTGCGCGCGGGCCGGCTGCTGGTCGAGATATCCGGCCGGCCGGTGATCGCGCTCCAGGGCACCGTGCCGCTCTACCGCGACCTCAAGCCCGGTGCCCGCGGCAGCGACGTGGGCCGGCTCCAGGACGCGCTCCGGCGGCTCGGCCACTCCACCGCCCCCGACGACCGGGGGCTGTTCGGGGAGGGTACGAAGGCGGCGGTCACCGCGCTCTACGGCTCACTCGGGTACGAACCCGTCCCGGTCGGCGGCGTCGAGGGCCCGGCCGCCGTCACCGCGGCCGAAGCACAGGTGACGGCGGCCGAACGAGCCCTGGACGACGCCGAGGACGCGCTGAGGACCGCCGAGGGCGAGGCCGACTTCGGCGCAGGAGCAGGAGCAGGAGCAGGAGTTGTAGCTGGAGGCGGAGGCGCCCCTGGCTCCCTCTCCGGTTCCGGTAGCTCCGGAACCGGCTCGGGCGGCACGCCCGGCCCGACCGCGGGAGCGGCCCCGGGAACTACGGCGGGATCCGTCGCGGGAACGGCGGTGGGAACGGTCGCGGAAGCGACCACCGGGGAAGCGACCACCGGGGGAGTGACCACCGGGGGAGTGACCGCGGGAGCGGCCGAGGCGGGCGGCGGCGGTCGGGTCCTGGGCGGCCTGCGCAAGGCCGTCACACGGGCCCGGGAGGATCTGGCGACCGCACGCGAGGGCCTCGTCGCGGCCAGGGCGGCGGCCGGGCCCATGGTGCCGTCGGGGGAGGTCGCGTTCCTGGTGAGCTTCCCGGCGCGGGTGCAGGACCTTCCGGTGCGGCTCGGGGCGAAGGTGCAGGGGGCCGTGATGACCGTCGCGGCGGGCGCCCCGGTGGTGCACGGTTACGTGCCCGACCACCAGAGGGGCCTGATCAGGGCGGGGCAGCGGGCGGAGGTCCTCTCCGAGCTCGACGGGGCCACCGCCACGGCCTCCGTACGGTCCCTCGCCACCACCCGTACGACGCCGCGTCCCGGGGGCGACGGACAGGACGGGCAGCCGGCTGGGGGGCAGGCCGGTGCGGACGGCTATCTGATGGTCCTGGCGCCGGGCCGGCCGCTGGGGGCCGAGTGGACCGGGCGGAACGTCCGCCTGACGGTCGTGGCCGCCACGACCGGCGGCAAGGTCCTGGTCGTGCCCGTCACGGCGGTGTCGGCGGGCGCCGACGGCTCCACCGCGGTCACCGTGCTCGATGACGACGGCGGGCAGCGCCGGGTCCGGGTGAGGCCCGGTACCACCGGCGACGGCAACGTCGAGGTCGTTCCCCTGGACGGCGGGGTCCTCGGCGCGGGCGACCGGGTGGTGACCGGGATCCGGGCCGACGCCGCCGCGCGGGGAGGCATCGGATGACCAGTTCCCCGACCCCGGCCCCGACCCCGACCCCGGCCCCGACCTCGACCCCGGCCCCGACCTCGACCCCGGCCCCGACCCCGACCTCGACCCCGGCCCCGACCTCGGCCCCGGCCCCGACCCCGGCCCCGGCCCCGGCCCCGGCCCCGGCCCCGACCTCGACCCCGGCCCCGGCCCCGGCCCCGACCTCGACCCCGGCCCCGACCCCGGCCCCGACCTCGGCCCCGGCCCCGACCTCGACCTCGGCCTCGGCCCCGGCCCCGACCTCGGCCCCGACCCCGCCCCCGTCCGCGCCGCCCGTCATCGCATTCCGGCAGGTCGGCCTCACCTATCCGGGGCCGCCGCCCGTGGAGGCGCTCCGCCCCTGCGAACTCGCCGTCTTTGGGGGCGAGTTCGTCACTGTCGTCGGCCCTTCCGGATCGGGCAAGTCCACGTTCCTGAACATCGTCGGACTCCTCGACACCCCCACGACGGGCAGCTATCTCCTCGACGGCGTCGACACCGGGCGGCTCGGGGACGGCGAGCGCACCGCGCTGCGCGGCCGCCGCATCGGGTTCGTCTTCCAGGCCTTCCACCTGATGCCGCACCGCAGCGCCCGTGAGAACGTCGAACTCGCCCTGGTCTACGGCGGCGTGCCGCGCCGCGAGCGCCCGCGGAGGGCCCGCGAGGCGCTGGACCGGGTCGGCCTCGGCCACCGGACCGAGGCGCTGCCCACCCGGATGTCCGGCGGCGAGCGCCAGCGGGTGGCCGTGGCGCGGGCCCTGGTCGCCGAGCCCTCGCTGCTGCTGTGCGACGAGCCGACGGGGAACCTCGACACCGGCAACGCCGAGGCGGTGTTGCGGCTCCTCGAAGCCCTCAACGCCGAGGGCGTCACGGTCGTCCTCGTCACGCATGACCCGGCCGTGGCCGCGCGCGGTCGGCGGACGGTCGCCGTCCGGGACGGCGTCCTGAGCGAGAGCGGGCGGGTGCGCGCGTGCTGAGCCGTACGGGCAGGGCGCAGCGTGCCGCTCTCCCGCCCGGTGTCGGGCGCTCCGTGCTGGCGCCGCGGGACCTGCTGGCGGAGGCACTGGCCGGGATGCTGCAGCGGCCCGCGCGCTCCGCGCTCACCATGCTCGGCACCGTCCTGGGCGTCGGTGCCTTCGTCGCCGTGCTGGGGCTCACCGCCACCGCCTCCTCGCAGATCGACGCGCGCTTCGACGTGCTCGCCGCGACCGAGGTGACGGTCCAGGACATCGCCCGCGAGCAGGACGAGTTCGCCGGCCCGGCGTTCCCGGACGACGCCTCGGAGCGCGTCGAGAGGCTCAACGGGGTGCGGCACGCCGGTGTGCTGTGGACGGTGCGGCCCCGGGGCGGCGGCGAACTCGCCGTCACCGCCGCCCCGGTGGGCGACACGGGAGGGGGAGAGGCCCTCGGTGTGGTGGCGGCCGCCCCCGGCGCCCTGCTGGCCGCCGAGCCCCGGGTCTCCCAGGGCAGGCTGTACGACGACTTCCACGCCGGCACCCGCCAGCGCGTCACCGTCATCGGCTCGGGCGTCGCCGCACGGCTGGGGATCGCCACGCTGGAGACCGGGCCGGCGGTCTTCATCGGGGGGCAGCCGTTCACCGTCATCGGCATCGTCGACGACGTGCGGCGCCGGCCGGACGTGCTGCTCTCGGTCCTCGTGCCGCAGACCACCGCGGTCGAACTCTGGGGGCGGCCCGCCGAGGGCGCCGGGATGCTCATCGCCACCGACCTGGGTGCCGCCCGCCAGGTGGCCGGGGAGGCCCCCACGGCACTGCGCCCCGACCACCCGGAGTATCTGAAGGCGGTCCCGCCGCCCGACCCCAGGGGCCTGCGGACCTCGGTGACCTCCGACCTCGAACAGCTCTTCCTGCTGCTCGCCGGGGTGTGCCTGGTCATCGGGGCGGTCGGGATCGCCAACACCACCCTGGTCGCGGTCCTGGAGCGCACCGGGGAGATCGGCCTGCGCCGTGCCCTCGGCGCACGGCGGTGGCACGTCACCGCCCAGTTTCTCGCCGAGTCGGGCACGCTCGGCGCGCTCGGCGGGCTCGTCGGCACGGCCATCGGCACGCTCACCGTCCTGGGGGTGGCGCTGGCCAGGGACTGGACCCCGGTCATGCACCCGGCGGTCCTGGCCACCGCCCCGTTCATCGGGCTGGCGACCGGGGTCGTGGCCGGGATCCATCCCGCCCGGCGCGCGGCCTCCGTACAGCCGGCCGAAGCCCTGCGCGGCTGACCCGCCCGCCCGGTGGGGCTCCGCGACCACCGGAGGGCGGCGATCCCCTTCATACCTCCCAAGGCCTTCCGTCTCGCGTTCACGTTCTCGCCGTTGCTGCTTCACCGGTCCGTGGAGTGGTCAGCGCCCAGCGCCGTGATTGTCATGCCCGCGGCCCCGAATGCGTGGCCGAATGTCGGCCCTGCACGAAGGGTCGGGCGAAGGGGGCGGTTCCGTGTCTCGGCCACGGTTTCTGTTTGTCTCACGGGTGGACCTCGAAAGACCTCAGGTACGGCACGCCGGGACGACCGGCGCGGGCCGCGCGGGCACGGTGAGCTGGCGGCTCGTCGGCGCCAACAATCACGAACTCGGGCGCGGACCCGAGCTCCACCGCGACCACACCGCCTGCAGCGCCGCCGTCGGACGGCTCCGCGCCGGACTCGACCGCGCGGTGCCCCACGTGCTCATGGCCTCCTCCGACGGCGCCTGGACGTGGGAACTCGCCGTGGACGACCACCGCGTGGCGGTCGCCTCCCGCGCCTTCCGCCGCCAGCGGGAATGCCGCGACAGCCTCCGCCTCTTCCTGGTCGCGGCCGCCGAGGGCCACGTGGCCGCCGACGTGACGCACACCCGGCGGCTGCGCGACCTGCGGCTGCCCGACGCCGTCCGGGGGAACGCCCCGTGAGCACCGTGACCCCCACCGTCCCCGCCGCCACCGAGGCCGAGCCGCCGCGCACCGGGACCGCGGCGCACGACCCCGCCGACCGGGTCTTCCGCATCGGCGCCCGCGGCGCCGGCGCCGTCGTCCTCGTCACCATGACGCTGGTCGGTGTCTTCCTCGCGGTCCGCGCCGCCCAGGCGCTCGGCGAGGCCGGCGGCTCGTTCGTGACCACGCCGGCCTGGGAGCCCGACTCCCGGCGCTTCGGCATCGCGGCCGTCCTGCCCGGCACCGTCCTCATCGGCCTCACGGCGATCGGCTTCGCCGTGCCGCTGGCCCTCGGCACGGCCCTGTACATCACCGAGTACGCGCCCCGCAGGCTGCGCCGCACCCTGGTCAGCCTCGTCGACCTGATGGCGGCCGTGCCGAGCGTGGTCTACGGCCTGTGGGGGTTCTTCTTCCTCCAGCCGCACGTCACCGGCCTGGCCCGCTGGATCTCCACCTACTTCGGCTGGATCCCGATCCTCGCCGTGAACGGCGCCGACCCGGACGACCCGCTGTCCCCGGCCACCGTCTACACCTCCTCCACCTTCATCGCCGGCATCGTCGTGGCGCTGATGGTGACCCCGATCGCCTGCTCCGTGATGCGGGAGGGCTTCGCCCAGGCGCCGCCCGGCGAACGCGAGGGTGCCTTCGCGCTCGGCGCCAGCCAGTGGGGCGTCATCCGCACCGTCGTCCTGCCCTTCGGCAAGGGCGGCATCATCGGCGGCACGATGCTCGGGCTCGGCCGGGCGCTCGGCGAGACCATCGCCGTCGTCATGATCATCTCCCCGGTCTTCGTCTTCCAGCCGCACCTCCTGGAGAACGGCGCCAACTCCGTCTCCGCGCTGATCGCCCTGCGCTACGGAGCGGCCAGCCCGTTCGGCATGTCCGCGCTGATGGCGGCCGGCCTCTCGCTCTTCCTGATGACCCTCGTCGTCAACTTCATCGCGTCCTCCGTGGTAGCCCGCAGCCGGTCCGGAACGGGAGCCGAGGCATGACCCTGACCACCGACCAGATCACCCCGGACGCCGCCACGGTCACGCCCGACGTCGTCCCCGACGGTCCCGGTGCCCCCGCGGAGACCCGCCGCGCCACCTCCTCGCTGCACGCCAGGGACGTCTTCGCGCTGGTCGGCGCCGGTGCCGCCGCCGTCGCCCTGACCTCCGTGCTCTTCGGGCGGGTGCTGCCCTTCGACGGCGCCATCGGCTTCACCGTCGTCACCTACCTCGTCTTCACGGCGCTGTACGCGGTGCTCGTCTCCCTCGACGAGAACGGCGCCACGATCCGGGCCCGGCTCGCCCGGACCGTCGTCCACGCCCTGGCGTTCCTGCTGCTCGCCGCGCTGCTGTTCATCGTGGGCTACGCGCTCTGGCGCGGCCGGGAGGCCCTGCCCCACCTGAACTTCTTCACGGAGGACATGTCGGGCACCGGCCCCCTCCAGCCGCTCACCGACGGCGGCATGGTCCACGCCATCGTCGGCACCCTCCAGCAGATCGGCATCTCCCTGCTGGTCACGGTGCCGCTGGGCCTGGCCTGCGCCGTCTTCCTCAACGAGGTGCCCGGCCGGTACGCCCGCTTCGTGCGCACCATCGTGGAGGCGATGACCGCGCTGCCCTCCATCGTGGCCGGCCTGTTCGTCTACGCCACCGCCATCCTCGCCCTGGGCCTCGGCAAGTCGGGATTCGCCGCCTCCCTCGCCCTCTCGGTGATGATGCTGCCGATCATCATCCGGGCCGCGGACGTGGTCATCCGGCTGGTGCCCGGCTCGCTCCGGGAGGCCTCGTACGCCCTGGGCGCCGGCCAGTGGCGCACCGTGTGGACGGTGGTGCTCCCCACCGCCCGCTCGGGCCTCACCACCGCCGTCATCCTCGGCACCGCCCGCGGCATCGGCGAGACCTCCCCGGTGCTGCTGACCTCGGGCGCCGCGACCGGCCTCAACCTCAACCCCTTCGACGGGCCGCAGACCTCGCTGCCGCTGGCCACCTTCACCCTGGTCGCCTCCCCGGAGAAGACCATGATCGCCCGCGGCTTCGGCTGCGCCGCCCTGCTGATGGCCCTCGTCCTGCTGCTCTTCCTGCTCGCCCGGCTGATCGGCGGGCGCGGACCCGGCCAGCTGAGCCGCCGTCAGCAGCGGCGCAGGGCCGCCGCCTCGCTGCGGGACCTGGAGCGCATGGCACCGGCCGCCGAAGGGCCGGCACCGGCCGGCGACCGCCCGGAGGGGCCAGGGCCCACCGTGCCGCCCCCGGCCGGCTGACCGGCCGCCCGTACGACCCCGACACCCCGGTACGACCCGCATCCGCCCGCGGACCCGGTCCCGTACGCGTGCCGGTACGACCCGCACCACCCGCCACCGATCAGGAGAACCCGATGTCCGGACGCCCACCGGCATTCCCCGCGAGCGTGCTGCGGCGCACCCTGGCCGTGCTCGTCACCGCCCTCGCCCTCGTGGCGCCCGCCGCTCAGCCCGCCTCCGCCGAGAGCTACGTGCCGGTCTCCGGCGCCGGTTCCACCTGGAGCCAGAACGCCCTCGACCAGTGGCGGGCCAACGTCAAGCAGTACGGGATGACGGTCAACTACAACGGCACCGGCTCCTCCGACGGACGCAACCAGTTCCGCAACGGCACCGTCGACTTCGCCGTCTCGGAGATCCCGTACGGCATCAACGACTCGGGCGTCGCCGACCCGCCGCCCTCGCGGAAGTTCAGCTACATGCCGATCGTCGCGGGCGGCACCGCCTTCATGTACAACCTGCGGATCGGCAACCGGCGGGTGACCAACCTGCGGCTGTCCGGCGAGAACGTCGCCAAGATCTTCACCGGCGCCATCACCATGTGGAACGACCCCGCGCTCAAGGCCGACAACCCGGGCATCGCGGCGAGCCTCCCGGCCCGCCGGATCGTCCCCGTGGTCCGCTCCGACGGCTCGGGCACCACCGCCCAGCTGACCACCTGGATGAGCAGGAAGCACCCCGCGCTCTGGGACGCGTACTGCCGCCGGGCGGGCCGCAGCACCCCCTGCGGGCCGACCTCCAACTTCCCCGTGGTCGGCGGCACCGGCTTCGTCGGCCAGTCCGGCTCCAACGGCGTCTCCGGCTACGTCGCCCAGGACGGCAACCAGGGCACGATCACCTACGTCGAGTACTCGTACGCCGTGTCCACCACCGGCTTCCCGGTGGCCAAGATCCTCAACGCCAAGGGCTACTACACCGAACCCACCGCCCAGAACGTGGCGGTCTCGCTGACCGAGGCGCGCCTCAACCCCGACCTCACCCAGCGCCTCGACGGGGTCTACGACTCCACCGACCCGCGGACCTACCCGCTCTCCAGCTACAGCTACATGATCGTCCCGACGGCGGTGGAGTCGAACTTCAACCCGCAGAAGGGCAAGTCCCTCGGCGCGTTCGCCTACTACTTCCTGTGCCAGGGACAGCAGTCGGTGGACCGGCTCGGCTACTCGCCGCTCCCCGTCAACCTGGTGCGGGCCGGCCTGGACCAGGTCCGCCGCATCCCCGGCGTGGTCGCCGAGAGCATCGACATCCGCAGCTGCAAGAACCCGACCTTCTCCAGCGACGGCACCAACACCCTCGCCAGGACCGCCCCCATGCCGCCCGCCTGCGACCTCAAGGGCGCCACCCAGTGCGACACCGGCACCGGCGGCAACAAGACCCCGACCCGGACGAACGGCTCCTCCGGTGGCACCACCGGCGCCGGCACCGGGGGAACGGGCGGCGGCGGGGCGACCGGCGGCTCCGGCGGCGGCACGGGCGGCACCGGCGGCGCGGCGAACGGCGGCGCCACCGGCACCGCCGCGGGCGGCGCGACGGGCGGCTCCGGCGGCGCCACCGGCGGCGGCGCGGCCACCGGCGGCGCGGCCACCGGCGGCGCGCTCGACCCCGACACCGGCCAGCCCCTGGGCGACGGCGGCGCCACCGGCGGCGGCGCGGACAGCGGCTCCGGCGGGGGCGGCGGCGACCTGTACGGCGTCCCCGTGACCACCGCGGCGAGCGTCGGCGGCGGCCTCCAGACCACCCTCATGGTGCTCGGCGCGCTGCTCCTCGTCGCCGTCACCGTCGGCCCGCCGCTGCTGCACCGCCGGCTCGCCGCCCGCCGCGCGGGGGAGGGACCCCGATGAGACCCCGCCGCCCCGGCCGGCTGCGCGCCCTCCTCGGCAGCCTCTGCCTGGCCCTCGTCCCGGTCGTCGCCACCGTCGGCACCGGCCTCGACCCGGCCGCCGCACCCGCCTACGCCGCCACCGGCGAGAACTCGGCGGTGACGGTCTCCGGCACCGGCGAGTTCGCCGGCCTGCGGATCACCGTCGGCCAGACCCGCAACCTCGTCAACCAGGTCGTCCGGATCAACTGGACCGGCGGCACGCCCACCGTCTCCGACACCGCCTACGCCGCCGACTACCTCCAGATCATGCAGTGCTGGGGCGACGAGCGGGGCCCCGGCACCGACCAGTGCCAGTTCGGCGGCTCCTCCGCGCTCGGCGCGGGCGCCGGCAACCAGGCCGCGGGCGCCTACACCAACGGACGGCAGCTCAACTACGGCGCCCACCTCAAGGACTCCGAGAACCAGCCGCTGCCCCCGCCCGGCCCCAGCGGCATCTCGTACGCGCCGTTCCGCTCGGTCACCGGCGACGACGTCAGCCCCGGCAACTGGAACGAGTTCTTCGACGTCAACAGCACCAACGAGGTCCCCTACGCCCGCACCGACGCCCGGGGCACCGGCGAGGTCCACTTCGAGATGCAGACCGGCGTCGAGGCGCCCGGCCTCGGCTGCGGCGCCGCCGTCGAGACGCAGGGCACCGTCACCGGCCGCGGCTGCTGGCTGGTCGTCGTGCCGCGCGGCACCAAGGAGGTCGACGGCACCCCGTACACCGCCCAGTCCAGCGGCCAGCTCCAGTCCTCGCCGCTCAGCCCGGCCAACTGGAAGCACCGCATCACCGTCCCCCTCGGCTTCGAACCGATCGGCAGCTACTGCCCGATCGGCGCCGAGGAACGCGGCACCCTCGGCAGCGAGATGGTCGCGGAGGTCGTCACCCGCTGGCAGCCCACCCTCTGCCGGACCGGCGCGAAGGCCATCTACGGCTACGCCCAGGTCCCCGACGAGACCGCCCGCGTCAAACTGCTCTCCGGCACGCCCGGCCTGGTCTTCCTCGGCCGCGCCGCCCCCGCCGCCGCCGGGCGCACCCCGGTCTACGCCCCGGTGGCGCTCTCCGGCATCACCATCGGCTACTCCATCGAGAGCCAGGCGTCCTTCCGCGCCCCCGACGAGGTCCGGCAGCGCAACGGCACCCGGATGACGACCCTGCGGCTCACCCCGCGCCTGGTCGCCAAGCTCCTGACGGAGTCGTACCGCGACGGCGTCTCCCGCTTCGCCGAGAGCGTGGCGGGCAACCCCGAGAACCTCGGCCGCGACCCGGAGTTCATCCGCCACAACCCCGAGTACGCCGACCTGGACTTCGGCGGCAAGCTCGGCGACGCCCTCGTCCCGCAGCCGCTCGCCGACACCACCCGGCAGCTGTGGGACTGGGTGGCGCAGGACCCGGCGGCCGCCGAGTTCCTCAAGGGCACCCCCGACGACGAGGGCGCCCACGGCGACCCGGGCAACGCCGGCATGAAGGTCAACCCGCACTACCGCGGCCTGGCGACGCCCCTCGACTCCTTCCCCAAGAGCGACCCGTACTGCCAGACCTTCGACGACCGGCCGGAGCACCCGCTCTGCGTCCAGGACAAGAAGCCGTACGCCACCGACATGCACGCCGCCGCGCGCGCCGCCGGTCGCGGCGACACGCTGGCCCGCACCTCCTGGGACGCGACCGCGACCCCGCCCGCGTACAAGAAGGACCCGCCGCAGCCGGCCGGCCAGCGGGCCGTGCTCGCCGTGACGGACACCGCCACCGCCGAGCGGTACGGCCTGATGCGGGCCGAACTCCTCAACGCGGCAGGCCGGTTCACCGCACCCGACGCGGCGTCCCTGACGGCCGGCGCGAAGGCCCGCAAACCCGGCGCGAACGGGGTGAGCGTCCCCGACCCGGGGACCCGGGACCCCGCCGCCTACCCGCTGACCGTCCTCACCTACGCCGCCACCGTCCCCGCCGACCTCACCGCCGCCGAGGGCCGCGACTACGGCACCCTGCTGACCTACGCCGCCGGCGCGGGACAGACCCCGGGCGTCGCCGCCGGCAGCCTGCCGCACGGCTACGCGCCGCTGCCCGAGACGCTGCGCGCCCAGACCCGTACCGCCGCGCGGCAGGTGACCACCCAGGCGGGCGTGAAGCCGCCGACGGCCACCCCCACGCCCACGCCGACGCCCGCGCCGTCCACGTCCCCGGCCACCGGGGGCACGACCACCGGCACCGGTTCCGACGGCGGCACCACCACCGGCGGGTCCGACGGCGCCACGACCACGGGCGGATCGGGCGGCGACGGATCCGGCGGCGGCTCGGGAAACGCCGCCGGCGCGGCGGCGGCCGGCGGCACGGGCTCCTCCGCGAGCCCGGCCCCGAGCACGAGCCGGTCCGCCCCGCCCGCCGCGGCCACGAAGCCCGCCACCGGCCCGCAGACCGTCACGGCCGTGGGCTCCCCGACGCCCGCCTGGACGGTCGGCGCCGTCCGGTACGTGCTGCTCGTCTGTCTGATCGTCGGCGCGCTCGCCGCCTTCGCGGGCCCGACGCTGCCGAGGTACCTGCCGCGCCTCGTGGCGGCCGTACGCGAGCGGACGGGGAGGTGATGCCCGAGAACGTCTGATTCGTCCGCGCCAACGGAAGTCCTGCACACGCGCCCCGGGCACCACCGGAGCGCAGCCTAGCTGAGGAGAACCCCCAGTGAACAAGAAGAAGACCGGCCTCGCGCTCGCCTTCGCGGCGGTCGCGGCCATCACCGCCGGCAGCGGCCTGGCCGCCGCCGACCCGGCCGGCCCTCCGCAGTACCGCCAGCTCGCCGGTGTCGGCTCCGACACCACCCAGGACGTGATGAACGGCCTCGCCGACGTCGTCACCGTGAACGGCCAGAAGGTCCTCGGCTCCTACGACGCCACGGGCTCGGCCACCATCACCACCAAGAACCCGGCGACCAACCCCAACTGCACGATCCCGCGCGCCAACGGCTCCGGCGCCGGACGCACCGCACTCCTGTCCTCCCTCCAGAACGCCAACGGGTGCCTCGACTTCGCCCGTTCCTCCTCGCTGAACCTCGGCGCGGCCAGCCCCGGCCTGACGTACGTGCCGTTCGCGATCGACGGCGTCAGCTACGCCGTCACCCCCGGCTCCTCGATCCCGCGCAAGCTCGCCATGGCCGACCTCAAGGCCATCTACCACTGCGACCCGAACTACGTGGGCGCCGGGCCGAACTACGACCTGACCGTCTACCTGCCGCAGGCCGGCTCCGGCACGCGCTCCTTCTGGCAGTCGCAGATGGGCATCACCGAGGCCGACGTCGTCGCCGGCGTCTACCCCTGCATCAAGGACAAGAAGGGCACCGCCCCGGTCCAGGAGCACGACGGCCGCGTCCTCGACGACAAGTCGATCGTGCCCTTCTCCATCGCCCAGTACCAGGCGCAGTCCTCGCAGACCATCGCCGACCTCCGCGGCCGCGCCCTCCTCGGCACCGTCGAGGGCGTGGCGCCCACGGTCCTCAACACCGGCTTCGGCGTGAAGCGCGACGTCTACAACGTCATCCCGACCGGCAAGGTCACCACCTCGCCGTGGAGCGACGCCTTCGTCGGCCCCGACTCCGGGATCTGCAAGCAGTCCGCGCTGATCAACACCTACGGCTTCGCGACCAGCCCGAACTGCGGCGACATCACCAAGCAGACCCCCTGACAGGAGCCTCCACCGTGCTGAAGAACAGAATCTCCCGGGCCCTCGCGCTGGGCGTCGCGGCCGTCACCACCGCCGTCGCGGCGGGCCTCGCCACCGCGGGCGCCGCGTACGCCGCCCCCATCGGGACCCTCGACACCACCCCCGCCACCGGTGCCGACACCAGCGGCGTCTCCTTCACCACCTCGGGCGCCTGCCCTGCCAACGCCACCAACGTCCTGGTGAAGGTGGAGGGTTCCGGCTTCCCCGCCGGCGGCCTCAACGTGGTCGGCAACTCGCCGATCGCCACCTACCCCACCGCGGGCAACGGCGGCATGATCATCCCGCTGACGTCCACCATGCGCGACTACGCCTCCCAGGCGGGCTTCACCACCCTCCAGGGCAAGTACGACTTCACCGTCATCTGCCGCACCGCGTTCAACGGCACCAGCCTGGGCGACTTCACGGGCGCCATCTGGTTCACGTCCGACACCACCTACCAGGCGAACGACCCGGCCGTGAAGACGGACACCGCCACCTCGCTCGCGGTCACCCCGGCCGGCCCGGCCCAGGCGGGCTCCCCGGTCACCCTGACCGCCACGATCACCCCCTCCGGCGCCGCCGGCACCGTCCAGTTCAAGGACGGCTCCACCGACCTCGGCACCCCGGTCACCGTCAACGGCGGCACCGCGACGCTCACCACGAGCAACCTGACGGCCGGCACCCACGCGCTCACCGCCGTGTTCACCCCGGCCAACGCCTCCTACAACGGCTCCACGTCGACCGCCGTCTCCTACGAGGTCGAGGCGGCCGCGGCCACCCGGACCACCACGGCGCTCGCCGTCTCCCCGGCGTCCGGCACCCCGCAGTACAGCCCCGTCACCCTGACCGGCACGGTCACCCCGGCCGGCGCCACCGGCTCGCTGAAGTTCACCGACACCGTCGGCGGCGCCACCGTCCCGCTCGGCACCGTCCCGGTCACCGACGGCACCGCCGTCCTGACCACCTCCGGCCTCGCCGCCGGCGCGCACTCCCTCACCGCGGTCTTCGTCCCGGCCGACCCGGCCCGGTACACCGCCTCCGACTCCGCCGCGATCCCGTACACCGTCGGCGCGTTCACCGGCGTCACCGCCTCGGAGACCATCACCACCACCGTCAACGCCGGCGCCCTCGTCATCAGCGTCGACGCCCCGCAGGTCACCCTCCCCTCGCCGGTCCTCAACGGCGACGGCGACCTGCTCACCACCGCCGGCGCCCTCAGCCCGGTGACGCTGACCGACACCCGCGCCGGCAACCCCGGCTGGACCGTGAGCGGCCAGGTCACCGACTTCACCGACGGCGCCACCCACACCATCAACGGCCAGAACCTCGGCTGGTCCCCGAAGGTCGTCGGCAAGGCCCCCGCGCAGACCGTCACCCCCGGCTCCACCGTCCCGGCGGCCGAGGGCGTGGCCCCCGGCGACACCGGCACCGGCGGTCTGAAGACCGCGCGCACGCTGGCCAACGGCACCGGCCTGGGCACCGCCCACATCGGTGCCGACCTGGCCCTCAGCGTCCCGACCTCCACGCAGGCCGGCACGTACACCACCACGCTCACCCTCACCGCCATCTGATCCAGGCGTGAGCTCCGGGGCGGAACCGCGCCGCGGTTCCGCCCCGCCCCTGACCTCTGGAGACCCGCCATGACCCCGCCCAGCCCCGCCCGACCGGCCGGCGCGCTCCTCACGGCGCTGCTCGTCCTGCTGCTCGCGTGCGCCGGAATCCCGCACGCCACGGCCGCCGCCCCCGCCGACGGCGGGAAGAACGACGGGAAGGCCGTCTTCGGCGTCCAGCCCTCCGGCCCCCGGAAGCCCGACCAGCGGCCCCACTTCTCGTACGGAGTCACCGGCGGCGCCGGGATCCAGGACCGGATCGCCCTGTGGAACTACGGCTCCCGGCCGCTGACCCTCGACGTCTACGCGAGCGACGCCGTCAACACCGTCGACGGCGGCTTCGACCTGCTCCCCGCCGGCGCGAAGCCGACCGACGCGGGAAGCTGGATCAAGCTCGCGAAGAACAAGGTGACGATCCCGCCCAAGGGCCGGGTCATCGTCCCCTTCACGCTCACCGTGCCGACCGAGGCCACCCCCGGCGACCACACCGGCGGCATCGTCGCCTCGCTCTCCGGCACCGGCAAGGACGCCCGGGGCAACCAGGTCCGGCTCGACCAGCGCGTCGGCGCCCGCGTCTACCTGCGGGTGGCGGGCACGATCCGCCCCGAGCTGACCGTGGACGGCGTCCGCGCCGAGTACCACGGCAGCCCCAACCCCTTCGCCGCCGGCACGGCCACGGTCACCTACACCGTCCGCAACACCGGGAACGTCCGGCTCGGCGCCCGCCAGGCCGTCCGCGTCAACGGCCTCTTCGGCTCCTCCGTCATCGCCTCGGGCACCCGCGACCTCGGCGAACTGCTTCCCGGCAGCGCCCTGACCGTCACCGCCGAGGCCGACGGGGTCGCCCCGCTGCTGCGCGCCTCCGCCGTCGTCTCCGTACAGCCCGTGGTGACGCGGGACGGCGTCGATCCGCGCCTGCCCTCGCTGACCCGGTCGGTGCCGCTGTGGACGGTGCCGTGGACGGCGCTCGGCCTGCTGCTCCTCCTCGTCGCGGGCCTCCTGTGGCGCCGGCGGGCGCGGCGGAACGGCCGTGGACGGCGCACGGCGGCGGCCCCGGCCACGTCCACCGCGAACCCCGAGAACCCCGAGATCCCCGACAAGGAGCTCATCGTGCAGTTCAGACGCCTCTCCCGGCGGACCGCGGCCGGCACGGCCCTCGCCGCGGCGACGGCCCTCGCCGGCGTCGGCATCCTCGTCGTGCCGACCGCCACCGCGGCCCCGCTGGGCACCGCCCGGATCACCCCGGGCCAGGGCGCCGACGACACCAGCATCTCCCTGACCACCTCGGGCGGCTGCCCGTCGCCCGCCACCCACGTCCTCGTGAAGGTGACGGGCAAGGGCTTCCCCGCCGAGGGCAAGAACGTGGTCGGCAACGCGCCCCTCTCCACCTACGGGCAGGACCCCACCGGCACCGGCTTCGTCGTGCCGCTGACCATGACCATGCGGGACTACGCCAACGAGGCCGGGTTCACCACCCTCGAAGGCCGCTACGACCTGACGGTGATCTGCCGGAAGGCCTTCGGCACCGACACGTACGGGGACTTCACCGGCTCCCTCTGGTTCACCTCCGGCACCGCCTACCGGGACACCGACCCGGCGGGCCCGAACCCGACCGGCACGCCCAGCGGCACGCCCACGTCCACGACGACGCCCACCGGCACGGCGTCCCCCACCCCGAGCGACACGGCGACCGCGTCGCCGACCGGCACCGCCTCGGCCACCGCGAGCCCCACCGGCACGCCGTCGGAGACCGCGACCGGCGGCGACACCGTCGGCGTCTCCACCAGCATCCGGCCCAGCACGGCCACCCCCTCGGCCACCGGCCCCGGCTCCACCGACGCGGGCGGCACGACCGGCTCCGGCGGCGCGTCGGGCGGCGCCTCGGGCGGAAGCGGCGGCGGGGGCGGCGGCCTGGCGGACACCGGAGCCGACCCCCTGCTGCTCGGGATCCTCGCCGCCGCCCTGGTGGCCGCCGGCGCCTTCGCCGTCCGGTGGGCACGCCGCCGCGGACTGCTCACCTTCGGCACCCCCTGACCCCCCGACGGACGGAGCAGACCCGATGACAGCCACCCCCACCCCGGTGGACGCGCGCCCCGCCCCGGTCGGGCCGGTGCCGTCCGGTGCCGGCCCGGCACCCGCCGGCCCGGCACCCGCCGGGCCGGCGCCCCGCTCCAGCCGACTGTGGACCGTCGGCGGCACCCTGGCGATCCTGGGCGCGCTGCTCCTCGGCTTCGTCGCCGCGGTCGGACCCCTCGGCGACCTCCGCCAGGAGCGGGACCGCCGCGTCGGCTACGCCGATCTGCGCGGCACGCTGGCCGAGGCCACCACGCCGATCGGACCGTCCGCCGAACCGGGCACCCCCGTCGCCCTGCTGACGATCCCCCAGCTCGGGGTGAAGGAGGTCGTCCGGGAGGGCAGCTCCGCCGACGTGCTGGCCTCGGGCCCCGGGCACCGCCGTGACACGGTGCTGCCCGGGCAGGCCGGGAACAGCATCGTGATGGGCCGCAGGGCGGGGTACGGGGGACCGTTCCGGCATCTGGACACCCTCCAGCCCGGCGAGTCGATCGGGGTCGTCACCGGCCAGGGCGAGCACACCTACCGGGTGGCCGGCGTCCGGAGGGCGGGCGACCCCCGGCCGCCCGCCCTCCAGCCGGGGACGGGCCGGCTCACCCTGATGACCGCGACCGGCTCCCCGTACCGGCCGGACGGGGTCCTCCTGGTCGACGCGGACCTGATCTCCCCGCCCCAGCCGGGCGCCGCCCCCGCCTTCCGCTTCGGCCACGTCCCGGACGACGAACTCCCGCTCGCGGGACGGCCCTCGGCGTGGCTCCCGCTCGTGCTGTGGGCGCAGGCCCTGCTCCTCGCGGCGGCGCTGCTGGTCTGGGCGCGGACGCGGGTGCCCCGCGCGCACGTCTGGCTGGTCGGTTTCCCCGTCCTCGTCGCGCTCGGCCTCACGGCCGGCGACCGGGCGGCGCTCCTCCTTCCCAACCTCCTGTAAGGACAGCCGTGGCCTCCCATCTGGACGCACGTTCCCTCTCCGCCTGGTTCGGGTCCCGCAAGGTCCTCAACCGGGTCTCGCTGACCATGCCCGCCGGCCGCGTCACCGCGCTCATCGGCCCCTCCGGCTGCGGCAAGTCGACCTTCCTGCGCATCCTCAACCGGATGCACGAACTGATCCCGGGCGCCGAGCTCGCGGGGGAGGTGCTCCTGGACGGCAACGACATCTATGCGCGCGGGCGGCGGCTCACCGAGGCCCGCCGCGACATCGGCATGGTCTTCCAGAAGCCGAACCCCTTCCCGGCGATGTCGGTGTACGACAACGTGACGGCGGGCCTGAAGCTGACCGGCCGCCGGGTCTCCGCCGGCGACCGGGACCTGCTCGTGGAGGAGTGCCTCACCCGGGCCGGCCTGTGGAGGGAGGTCCGCGACCGGCTGCGCCAGCCGGGCGGCGCCCTCTCCGGCGGCCAGCAGCAGCGCCTGTGCATCGCCCGTTCGCTCGCGGTCCGGCCGCGGATCCTGCTGATGGACGAGCCGTGCTCGGCGCTCGACCCCACGTCGACGCGGCGGATCGAGGAGACGATCCGGGAACTCGCCGAGGAGGTCACCATCGTGATCGTCACCCACAACATGCAGCAGGCGGCCCGGGTCTCCGACCAGTGCGCCTTCTTCCTCGCCGAGCAGGCCACCCCGGGCGTGATCGTCGAACACGGCCCCACGGAGGCGATGTTCTCCAGCCCCCGGGACACGCGCACCGCCGACTACGTGGAGGGCCGCTTCGGCTGAGCCGCGCAACCGCCCCGCCCACCGCGTCCGGCTCCGGGCCCGGCGGGCCAGGCGCTTCCTATGCGCCTGGCCCGCCGCCTATGCACTCCTCCGCCACACCCGTGACCCCCGGCGCACCCTCGCGGTCCACTGGGGTTCCAGTCGAGCGACTGCGGCCCAGGCGACTGCGCCGCGGAATCACGGAGGCGGTTCGATGACCACACCCCTGGCCGACTACGCGAAGTTCGCGGGCAAGCGCATCGCGATCGTCGAGCACATGCAGAACCATCCCTTCGTCCTCGGACTGCACCAGGCGAGAGAGCACGGTCTGGAGGTGTGGCTGCTCACCGGCGACCGGAACTGGTACACCCACGGCCACGACTGGGACACCCACCCCCTGGGCGCGGCCGTCGACCGGGTGATCGACGTCGACACCACCGACCTCGACGCCGTGCTCGCCGTCGTCACCGGCGACGACGGGAGCCCCCTCGTCGACGGCCTCACCTCGTTCTCCGACTACCACACGGTCCTCGCGGCGCAGGCGGCCCGGCGGCTCGGCCTGCCCGGCCCCGACCCCGCCGCCGTGGAGACCGCCAACGTCAAGGACCGGCTCCGCGTCGCCCTCGGGGACGTGCCGTACAACATCCCGCACGTGCTGGTCTCCGACAAGGACGGGCTCGCCGAGGCGGCCCGGCGGCTCGGCTTCCCGATGATCGCCAAGCCGCCGGCCGAGGCCATCAGCTACGGCGTCCGCCGGGTCGACGACATGGCGCAGCTCACCGAGGCCTTCGAGGAGCTGTCCGGGGTACGGCGGAGCCTGCGCGGACAGCCGCGCTCCGGCGAGGTGCTCCTGGAGACGTACGTCGAGGGCGTCGAGGTCAGCGTCGAGACGATGACCGTGAACGGCCGCACCCACGTCTTCGGCGTCACCTCCAAGGACCTCTTCGGCGACCCCGCGTACATCGAGTGCGGGCACACCTTCCCGGTGCCGCTGCCCGACGAGGAGCGCGACGCGCTGTACTCCGTCGTCATCAGGACGCTGGAGGCCATCGGCTACGACCACGGGCCCTGCCACACCGAGGTGCGGCGCACCGAGTCCGGCTGGCGCGTCATCGAGGCCAACCCGCGCACCCCGTCGAGCTGCATGACCATGCTGGTCACCGACGTCACCGGACGCAGTCCCATCCTGGACGCCTGGCTCCTCACCATCGGCGAGGTCCCGCCGATCGAACCCGTCGTCCACAACGGCGGCGCCGCCGTGCGGATGATCTACCCCCAGCGGCGCGGCACCCTCCTGCGCGTCGACGGCGTCGACGACGCCGCCGCCGTCCCCGGCGTGCAGGTCCTGCTGCACGTGGAGAAGGGCGACCACCTGCTCCAGCGCATGGACAACTCCTCCTGCGTCGGCTTCACCTACTGCGCGGGCCCCGACCGCCTGGAGGCCCAGGCCCTCGCCGACAAGGCCGCCGCCCTCCTCGACTTCGTCGTCGAGGAGGACGGGCACGACGGGGCGGCCGGCCCGGACGGGGCCGAGCGCCCGTGAGCGGCGACGCGCCGGCGGGAACCGCCGTGGTGGAGCACGTGCCCGGCGCGGCCGCGCTGGACGGGGCGGGCTGGGCCGACCTGGCAGGTCCCGAGGACTTCTTCCAGACCCCGCGCTGGCTCGCGGTGCAGGAGCGCAACTCGGGCACCACCATGGACTTCCTGGTCCGCCGCCGGGCCGGCCGGCCCGTGGCGGGCCTGGTGACCGCCTGGGCCGACGACACGGTTCCCTGGCTCCTCGCGCGCCCCGACGCCATGCTGGAGCGGGCCGTGCGGGAGGAGGACCCCGAGGCGCTGGAACGGCTCCGCGACACGGCCGGCCAGGACCCGGCGTCCCTGCTGCCGTCCCTCGTGTGCGGCGGCCGCCATCTGGGCCGCACCCGGCCGCTGACGGGCGCCGGCGCCCGGCCGGAGGACGTGGCCGCGCTCGTCGCGGAGGCCGAGGAGCTGGCGCGGGAGCGGGGCGCGGCCACCGTCTGCTTCCCGCACGTCGACGAGCGGGACACCGCCCTGGTGGACCTCCTCGACCGGCGCGGCTACCGCTCCCACCCGTCGGCGCACTACGCGTGGCTGCCCGTCCCCCCGGGCGGCTGGGACCAGTTCCTCGCGGAGATGACCCCGCACCGGCGGCGCCGGGTCCGGCTGGAGCGCCGGGCCCTCGACGAGGCGGGGATCGACGTCCGCATCGAGCGGATCACCCCGGAACTGGCGCCCCGGCTCGGCGAACTCGACTGCAACCTGCTGCGCAAGTACGGCAACCCGGCCACCCCCGAGTACTCGGCGGGGCTCATCCGCTGGATCGGCGAGGTCATGGGCGACGACGCGATGGTGTCCGTCGCCCGCAAGGACGGCGTGCCCATCGGCTTCGGCATGGTGCTGCGCAACCGGGCCCAGGGAACCGAGGAGTGGTTCGGCCACCGCGCCGGCTTCGACTACGAGGCCCAGGGCAAGCTGCCGCTCTACTACGACGTCCTGTACTACCGCGTCCTGGAGGCCGCGGCGGAGCAGGGCGTGCGCGTCCTGCACGCCGGCATCGGCAGCGTCGAGGCCAAACTCGCCCGGGGCTGCCTCGCCGCCCGGGAGCACTCCTTCCTCCTCCGGCTCGAAAGGACACCACGATGAGCGTTCCCGCACGCCCCGGAGCCGGTTGGGACACCGGCGTGGGCGCCCTGGTCAACCCCTCGGACCGGCGGGGCGGAACCCTCCGGCTCGCCTCCTCCGCCGACGTCGACTCGCTCGACCCGGCCCGTACGTACTACGTGTGGGTGTGGCTGCTCCAGCGCATGCTCAACCGCACCCTCATGGCCTACCCGACCGACCCGGGACCCGCCGGGCTCGTCCCCGTCCCCGACCTCGCCGAGGGCCCCGGGCAGGTCGGCGACGGCGGCCGCACCTGGACGTACCGGCTGCGCCCCGGCCTGCGCTACGACGACGGCACGCCGATCACCGCCGCCGACGTGCGCCACGCCGTGCAGCGGGTCTTCGCCCAGGACGTGCTGCCGGGCGGCCCCACCTATCTGATCCCGCTCCTCGACGACCCGGAGCGGCCCTACCCGGGGCCGTACCGCACCGACCGGCCGCTGGCGTCCGTCCAGGTCCCCGACGACCGTACGATCGTCTTCCGGCTGAGCCGGCCCTTCTCCGACTTCGACCACCTGATGGCCCAGCCGTGCACCGCTCCGGTGCCGCAGGCCGCCGACACCGGCGCCGACTACGGGAAGGACCCGCGCTCCAGCGGCCCGTACCGCGTCGCCGAGCACCGGCCGGGGCGGCACCTGCGACTGGATCGCAACCCGTACTGGGACCGGGACACGGACCCGCTGCGGCCCGCGCTGCCGGACCGGGTGGAGCTGGCCATCGGCATGGACGTCGACGAGCTCGACGACCGGCTGATCGCCGGCGAGTTCGACATCAACCTGGAGGGCCGCGGGCTCCAGCACGCGGCCCAGGGCCGGATGGCCTCCGACGAGGTGCTGCGCTCGCACGTCGACAACCCCCGGACGAGCTTCCTCCACTTCGTCGCCGTCCAGCCGCACGTCCCGCCCTTCGGCGACGTCCACGCCCGCCGGGCCGTGCACTTCGCCGCCGACAAGATCCTCCTCCAGGAGGCCCGCGGCGGCCCCGTCACCGGCGGCGACCTGACCACGGCCCTGTTCCCGCCGCGACTCCCCGCGCACCAGGACCTCGACCCGTACCCCACCGGTCCCGACCTGCGCGGCGACCTCGCGGCGGCCCGGGCCGAACTGGCCGCCGCCGGACTCCCGGACGGTTTCGAGGCGGTGATCGGCACCCAGCGCGGCAAGTTCCGGCTGGTCGCCGACGCGCTCGCCGAGTCGGTGGCCCGGGTCGGCATCCGGCTCACCGTCAAGGAACTCGACGTCGCCACGTACTTCAGCCTCGGCGCCGGCCACCCCGGCACCGTGCGCCGGCACGGACTCGGCCTCATCGTCACCGACTGGGGCGCCGACTTCCCCACCGAGTACGGCTTCCTCGCCCCCCTCGTCGACGGCCGCCAGATCCGCCGCAACGGCGGGAACTGGAACCTCCCCGAGCTCGACGACCCCGTGATCAACGGCCTCATCGACGAGACCCTCCACAGCACTGATCCCGACGAACGGGTTTCGCGCTGGCGCGCCGTGGAACGACGGGTGATGGACCACGCCGTACTCCTACCCCTCGTGCACGACAAGACCCTGCACTTCCGCAACCCCTGGGTCACCAACGTCTACGTCCACCCGGCCTTCGGGCTCTACGACGTCCAGGCGATGGGACTCGCCGCGGACGCGCCGTGCGCACCGACCCGGAAGGACACCGCATGAACGACGCCCCCCACGAACTGGAGTTCGTGCCGCTCGACGCGGACGACGACGAGACGGTGGGGCAGTGGCTCGACCTCACGGCCGTGGCGACCGCCGCCGGCCCGCGCTCCGCACCCCCGTGCAACGTCGACCTGGTCGGGTCGCTGAGGTTCGCGCCGCCCGCCACCGTCCTCGACGACTGGGTGGTCCGCGCCGGCGGCCGGGTGGTCGGCTCGCTGCGGCTGGCACTGCCCGAGGGGGCGGCGTCCGTCCGGGTCGACCAGCTGCTCGTCCACCCCGGGATGCGCCGCCGCGGCATCGGCCGGGCCCTGCACGACCACGCGGTGTCCCTGGCCCGCAAGCACGGGCGGACCTCGCTCACCGCCACGGTCGTCGAGAGCCTGCCCGACGGCCCGCCGCAGGACCCGGCGCCCGCCGCCTTCGCGGCGGCGACCGGCGCGCACCGGTCCGGGATCCCGGCCGGCGTGCACCAGTGGCTCGACCTGGACCGGCACGACCCGCTGGCCGGCGGGGTGCCCGCCACGCCCGACGGGTACTCCCTCGTCACCTGGGGCACCGTCACCCCCGACGAGTACGCCGTACCCGTCTCGCGGCTCGAACTGTCCCTGGGCGACGCACCCGCGGACCCGGCCCAGGAGGACGTCCGCGCCAGCTACGCCCGGCAGTTCGAGACCATGCGGGTCGGCCGCGGCCGGCGGGCCCACCACACCGGGGTGGTGCACCGGGCGACCGGCACCCTCGCCGGCTACACCAGCGTCTCCAAGACCACCGGCAACCCCGCCTACGCCCTCCAGGGCATGACCGTGGTGCACCGCGACCACCGCGGCCACCGCCTCGGCCTGCTCCTCAAGCTGGCCAACCTGGCGTACGTCCTGCGGCACGAACCCGGGGTGCGGCTGATAGAGACGGCGAACGCCGAGGACAACCACCCGGTGATCGCGCTCAACGAGGCGATGGGCTTCGAGCCCTACGACCGCTGGGTGTTCTGGACCCGCGACGTCGGCTCCTCGGACTGACCCGGCCCTGCCGGGGCCGCCGGCCCCGGCAGACCGCGGCCCGACCCGCCCGCCCCTCCGGCGGGCGTCCGGCCCCGCGTGGTGCCCACCAGCACGCCGACGACGACCGCCGCGCTGGACACCGCCGACCAGGCGGTGAGGCGCTCGTCGAGGAAGACCCACGCCACCGCGACGGCGACGACCGGCACCAGCATCGAGAACGGCGCGACCGTCCCCGCCTCGTACCGCTTGAGCAGGGTCGTCCAGATGCCGGAGCCGACGACCGTGCCCGCCAGCGACGTGTACAGCAACGCCACCAGACCGGCCGCCCCGGCGGGGCCGAACGACTCGCCGAGCGCCCGCCAGCCCGTCGCCGGGCCCTCCAGGAGCGCCGAGAGGGCGAGCAGCGGCACCGGCGGCACCACGGACATCCACAGCGCGAAGCGCAGCGGATGGTCCGGCCTGGCCTGCCGGCTCGCCACGTTGCCCATCGCCCAGCCCAGCGCCGCGAGCAGCGTCAGCAGCAGCGGCAGCAGCGCCGCGCCCTGCGCCCGCTCCACCGCTATCGCCGCCATGCCGAGCACGGCGAGCGCGATCCCCACCAGCTGCCGCCGGCTGATCCGCTCCCCGAACAGCAGGCCGAGCAGCATGGTGAACGGCGCCGACGCCTGCACCACCACCGACGCCTGCCCGGACGGCATGCCGAGGTCGATGGCGAGGAAGAGCAGCGCGAACTGCACGACGCCGAAGCCCAGCCCGTAGATCACCAGCCAGCGGGCCGCCACCTTGGGGCGCGGCACGAACAGGACCACCGGAACGGCCAGGACGAGGAACCGCATCGCCGACAGGAACACCGGCGGGAAGTGGTCGAGCCCGATCCGCACCGCCAGGAAGTTCAGCCCCCACAGCACGGCGACGAGCACGGCGAGCAGCCGGTCCCGGACGCTCACCGGGCGGGGCTTCCGGCCGAGGAGCCCGGTCCCCCGGGGCCCGCCGCGAGCAGACCGGACTCGATGATCCGGCGGCCCACCCCGCGCAGGAACACCCCGTCGCCGATGAGCTTCTGCTCGGCCGCCGCCTGCCGCAGCACCACCGCCCAGGCGTCGCCCGCCCGGTCCTGGACCAGCCAGCAGAACGTCATCACGCCCGGGCTCGAACCCGCCTTGAAGTAGACCCGCGACCACCGGTCCCGGTCGACGGGAATCCCCGGGTAGGCGGTGAGGATCTCCTCCACCACACCGGTGGAGTCCCGCTCGCTGTCCTGCCGCAGCCCGTCGAGGGCCCGCAGCACGTCGTGGGCGTCCATGTGCCAGTCCAGCCCCAGCTGGTGCACGGTCTCGCCCAGGTCGCCGATGCCCACCTCGATCGGCCCGGCGACCTCGGCGAGCAGCGCCCGGCGCCCGGCCTCGTCCCGCCGCGCCCACTCCGCGCGCCGCTCCGGATCGCCCCAGCCCAGCTCGAAGACCTCGTGGCTGGTCAGGAACGGCCGCATCAGGGAAGGGTCGTGGTGCCCGGCAGGTCCCAGGGCCCGCTCCACCTCGTCCCGGCCGAGCAGGTCCGTCACCAGGTCGGCGGCCGTGTTGTCACTGAGAACGATCATCTTGTGCGTCGTCTCGCGCACCGACACCCGCGTCCCGTCCGCCAGTTCCTGCATGTCGCCGGTGGGCAGGCTGCGCAGCTCCGGCGTCAGCGTGACCTCGTCGTCCCAGCTCACCCGGCCCTCGTCGATCGCGACCAGGAGCGCCCGCAGCAGGAACAGCTTGTACACCGAGCCCGTGGGCATCGGCAGGTCGGCGGCCGACTCGTGCAGGACGACCGGGCCCGCCGGGTCGAGGCGCGCGGCGAGCACGGAGTGCTCCACGCCGGCGGTGCGCAGCAGGTCCTCCACCTCGTCCCAGGAGCCGACCTCCGGGACCACCGTCTCGGGCTGGAAGGTGAGGAGGCGCAGCAGACCGCTGGAGTCCAGGGTCAGCGACAGGAGGTGCCGCGTCCCGCCCCCGCCCAGCGTCACCCACCCCTTGTGGGCGACCGGCTCGTACGCCTCGACCGTGAACGGCCCCTTCTCCCGCCACTCCCGGAGCCGCTGGGTGAAACCCCCGCCGAGCCCGAACGGGAAGGACGGCACGAAGCGCCCGGCGAGGGCGTCCTCGGTGGCCAGGCCGGGCGCCGTGAGCAGCTCCACGGCCCAGCGGGCCGCCGCGCCCATGGGGGAGTCGTCGGCGGCGAGCGCCGCCTCGGCGGCGGACGGGACGGAACCGGCAGCGTCGTTCATCATCGCTCCTTGTCGGCCGCTGTGCGGGGGACGGACGTGCGGGGGCGCCGAGGAGGCCGGATCAGGCCTCGGTGACCGTGATGGCCGCGCAGGGGCACAGCTCGGCGCACAGCCGGGCCGCTTCGTGCAGCTCCGGCGGGGGAGTGGCGTTCAGCAGGACCACGGTCCCGGTGTCCGGGTCCTGGTCGAAGACCTCCGGCGCGCCGGCGGCGCACCGGCCCATGGCGCAGCACGCGTCGGTGTCGACCGTGACGGTGAGCCGGTCCACGGCGCTCACCAGGTGACGGGCAGGGCGCCGAGGCCGTAACTCGACACCTCGTGACGGAAGTCCAGCTCGTCGAACGGGACGGCGAGCCGGGCGCCGGGCATCCAGCGCAGCACCGCGGCGAGGATCTCCTCGAGTTCGACCCTGGCCAGCCACTGGCCCAGGCACTGGTGCATGCCGTGGCCGAAGGCCAGGTGCCGGCGGGCGTCGCGGTGCGGGTCGAGCCGGTCGGGATCGGGGAACACCCGCTCGTCCCTGTTGCCCGCGGACAGCGACAGCACCACGCCCTCACCGGCCCTGATCAGGACGTCGTCGAGCTGTACGTCCTCGATCGCCGCCCGGGCCAGGCCGTTCTGCACGATGGAGTGGAAGCGCAGCAGCTCGTCGACCGCCTGCGGCAGCAGGTCCGCGTCCTTGGCCAGGGCGTCGGCGAGGTGCGGGTCGGTCAGCAGGCTCAGCAGGCTGAGGCTGGCCTGGCTGGTGGTCGTGCCGTGGCCCGCCACGAGCAGCAGCCGGCACATCGGGACCAGTTCCTCGACGGTCAGGTGCCCCGGCCGGACCTGGTCGAGCACCAGCCGGCTGATCAGGTCGGAGCCCGGATCGGCCAGCCGCTCCTCGACCAGCTCGCGCAGGTAGCCGTCCAGTTCGTCGCGGGCCTTCCCGACCTGGTCGGGCGTGTAGCCGCGGTCGATGAGGATCGCGCTGCGGGCCTCGATGAACTCCCGGCGGTCGTCGCCGGCCCCGAACAGCAGGGTGATGACACGGGACGGCACCGGGATGGTCAGCCCCTGCACCAGGTCGACGGGCCGCTCCCCGGCCACCAGCTTCGCCAGCGTCTCGTCGAGGAGCTCCCGCACGGCCGGCCGCAGGGCCTCGGCCCGACGGGTCAGGAAGTCGCGGGTGAGCATGGAGCGCAGCCGGGAGTGCTCCGGGTCGTCCATGCGGATGAACGACGCCGACTTCGGGTTCGCCCGCACCAGCGGCGAGGTGCGGGTCAGCATGGGGAAGCCCGGCGCGCTGGTGACCGCGGTGAGGCGGCGGTCGCCGAGCAGCGCCCGTACGCCGGCGTGCGAGGTCACCAGCCACACCTCGCTGCCGTCCCACAGGGTGACCCGGCTCGCGGCGCTCCCGGACCGCAACTCGGCGAGCCGCGGCGGGGGATCCACCGGTGAGACGCGGGGCATCGGGTACGCCGAGGCCTCCTGCCGCTGTCGAGGAGCCGTCTCGCTCATCTTCCACCGCCCAATCGCCGTGCACGGAACGCCATGTCGTGCAGCCAATCTGCCGGAGCGGCGAAGGCCGTGCCCGGGCGTCATCCCCGGTCGCATAACCCGGCGGAAACAGTCATAACCAGGAACGGGATGAGGGGCCCGCCGTCTCCGTATTCTCCGGAAATCCGTACGCCGGAATTCCGTCGGCCGGGACGGCGGCGAGACCACAGGAGAGACACCATGACCGCACTGCAGGGGAAGGTCGCGCTCGTCACCGGGGCGAGCTCGGGGATCGGCGAGGCCACGGCCCGGATGCTGGCGGCCGAGGGTGCCGCCGTGGCCGTCGCGGCCCGCCGGGTCGAGCGACTGCGCGCGCTCGCCGACGAGTTGGCCGCCGCCGGGGCGAAGGTCCACGTCGTCGAGCTCGACGTCACCGACCCGGCGGCCGCGGAGGAGGCGGTGCGCTCCACCGTCGAGGCGCTGGGCGGCCTCGACATCCTCGTCAACAACGCGGGCCTGATGCTGCTCGGGCCGATCGAGGGCGCCGACCTCACGGACTGGACCCGCATGATCGACACCAACGTCCTGGGCGTGCTGTACATGACCCGCGCCGCGCTCCCGCACCTGCTGGAGAGCCGCGGGATCATCGTGCAGATGTCCTCCATCGCGGGCCGCACGGTCGTCCGCAACGCCGGCGTCTACCAGGCCACCAAGTTCGCCGTCGGTGCCTTCAGCGAGACGCTGCGCCAGGAGGTCACCGAACGCGGCGTGCGCGTGGTGCTCATCGAACCCGGCACCACCGAGACCGAGTTGCGCACCCACATCACCCACGCGCCGACCAAGGCCGCCTTCGAGGAGAAGGTCCGCAGGATCCGCCGGCTGAGCGCCGACGACGTCGCCGAGGCGGTCCGCTACGCCGTGACCGCACCGCCGCACGCGACCGTCCAGGAGATCCTCGTCCGCCCCACGGACCAGGCCTGACGGCTATCGCCCCGGTCTCCGCGCGCTCTCGGCGCGCGGCGGCGGGGAGCGGCAGGAGAGGACCGCCTGCCATGATCGATTCCGCAATTCCGGAAAGACAACGGGCAATTAGACGTTGATTCTTCGATGGAAAAAGGAATCGAAATTGTCAGTCTTGGTGGAGTGGGAGACCGTAGCCGACGGGACGGAATGTCTGTCCGCCATCAGCAGGAACGACCTGTCCTTGCTGGCCGCGGTGGGGCAGTACGGCGACATCGCGGAAGTGGCCCGGCGCGCGGGGGCCCGGCACGGCACCGTGGACCGCCGGCTCGACCGGCTCGACCGGGCCGTCGGCGCCCCGCTGACCCTGCGCGGCCTGCACACCGCGAAGCTGACGTCGGCGGGCTCCCGCCTGCTCGTCGCCGGACGCCGCTTCTTCCGCCGGATCGACCTCGCCGCGCGCACCCAGCTCCTCGGCCACCGCTCCGAGGCCGTCGATGCTCCCGAGGTGCTCTCCCTCGCCACCACGGCCCCGCTCCCCGAGGACGTCGTGGAGGACGCCGCGGCCACCCTCGGCCTGCTCCTCGCGGTCCGCCACGAGGAGCCCAACCAGGTCGCCGCGCACCTCACCGACTACCTCGTCGACGCGGCGTACACCTGGACCACGGGCGACGCGCCGCGCCACTCGCCGGAGCGGCCTACCCGGACCCACGAGGTCCTCGACGACCCCCTGTGGGTCATCCTGCCGCGGGACCACCCGCTGGCCGCCCGGCCGCGGATCTCGCTCGCCGACCTGGGGGACGAGACCTGGGTCTCCGAATCGGGGCCCGCGTCCGAGATCCTGGTGGCCCGGGTCTTCCAGACGGCCGGCCTGCCGGTGCCCGCGCGGCTCCAGGTCGCCGACGCCTCGGTGGTGCGGGGCATCCTGAGCCGCGGGGACACGATCGGACTGGGTTCGCCGGCGCACCCGGCCGCGCACGCGCCCTCGCTGGTGCGCCGCTCGCTCGTGGAGCGCCCGCGCCGCACCGCGAGCCTGCTGGCCGACCCCACGGTCGTGCCGCCCGCGCTGGCCGCCCGGCTGGCCGCGCTGATCGCCCGCGGCCACCTGCGCCGCTTCGCGGCGGACCACCGCGACCTCCTGGACGAACCCTGGTGGTCCCGGTGGCACGCCGAGCAGACCCGGCGGCACGCCGACCCCGTCGGGACCGGCCCGCACCCCGGCGCGCCGGCGCTGCCGCAGGAGGGGCGCAAGCTGGACGTGGAGGACCTGCACCTGCTGCGGGCGGTGGCCCGGCACGGCAGCATCAACCGGGCGGCGGCCGTGCTGTCCATCAGCCAGTCCGCGCTGACCCGGCGCATCCACCGGCTGGAGCACGCGCTCGGCGCGCGCCTGCTGCTGCGCAGCCCCCGCGGCACCAGCCTCACCGGGCCGACCCGCCGGTTCCTGTCCCTCCTGGACGGGTACGAGGCCGACTTCCGGGAGGCGGCCGCCGCCTGCCGCGCCGCCGGGCGGGCCCTGCCGTCCGGCCCGTGGCCGGCCGGCCACGCCGCCGCGACCGCCGTACGCCTCTCGGGCGAGGCGGGCTGACGGGCCGAGGCCCGCGCCGCGCACCCGTCCTGGGCCGACAAGCCGGGCCCGCAACCGTTACGGGACGGGCCGAGGCCCGCACCGCGCACCCGGAGCGGTGCGCGGGCGGGCCGGGGGCCGTGCTCAGCTCGCGCCGAGCGCCACGTAGTCGTACATCCCGAAGGAACCGGTGACGTAGACGTTGCGGGTGTCCGGGTGGCGGTAGAGCAGGGACCGCGGGTAGAGGTACGGCACGATCACCGCGTGCTCCATCGCCAGGCGGTCGATGCGGTGCCAGATCTCCGCGCGCCGTTCCGGGTCGGCGGACCGCGCGCCCTCGTCGAGCAGGGCGTTGATCTCGGGATCGTCCAGCTCGCCCATGTTCTGGTTGCCGCGCTCCTTGATCGCCCGGCCGTCGACGAGCTCCTTGAAGAAGCCGTACCCGTCGGGGAAGTCGGCGCCCCAGCCGAACATGATGATTCCGATGCCGTGCTCGCGCAGGTACGCGGGGCAGCCGCCGTAGAGGTCGAAGTAGTCGCCCGACGGGAAGTCGACGACCTCGGCCTCGATGCCCACCCGGGCGAGGCCGGCCGACAGGGCCTCGGCCGCCCGGTACTCCTTCAGGCGGTCCTTGCGGGCCGCGATCCTGGTGCGGAAGCCGTCCGGGAGGCCGGCCGCCTTGAGTTCGGCGCGCGCGGCGTCCAGGTCGCCGGTGGCGTCGGGGCCGACGGGGTAGCGGTCGAACGGCCGGTAGCCGTCGAGCGTCGGCGGCAGGAGGGTGGTCGCGACGTCGCCGCCGACCGCTCCGCCGTAGGCCAGCTGCATCGCGGCCTTGTCGGTGGCGAACTGCACGGCCCGCCGGCAGTGCACGTCGTCGAACGGCGCGATGTTGCTCGACAGGCAGTAGATCCAGGTGAACCCGGTGAGCGGGTTGTCGGTGTGGGCGCGCAGCTCCGGGTCCGCGAGGATCCGTTCCTGCGTCGCGGGCTGCACCCCGAACCCGGCCAGGTCGACGTGCGCCTCCCCGGCGAGCAGCATGCGGTCGACCTCGTGCGGGTCCTTGCCGAGGTGGACCTCGACGCGCTCGGCCCGCCGGACGCGCACCGGGTCGGTGGACGGGTCCCAGTGCGGGTTGGGCTCCAGGACGGCGAGTTCGCCGCGGGTGTAGGAGGCGACCCGGTACGGCCCGGTCGCCACCGGTCCGAGCCGGTAGTCGGCGCCGGTGTCCCGGTGGCGCGGCACCGGCGTGGTGCTCGGCATGGTCGCGAGGAGGTCGAGGCCGGCGAACGGTTCGAGGAGCCGGAAGACCAGGGTGCGGTCGTCGGGGGTCTCCAGGGTGACGGGGCCGTCCGCGTCCGGCTCCCGCCACGGGCCGCCGTAGTCGGTGCCGAGCAGGTGGCGGAAGTAGGTCGGCCCGGCGCCCAGCACGTCGGTGCCGTAATTGCTGCGCGCGATCGCGTACTTGACGTCGGCGGAGGTGACGGGCGTGCCGTCCTCGTACTTCAGTCCGGCGCGCAGCCGGTACGTCCACACCCGGCCGCCCTCGGAGGGTTCGCCGAGCGCCTCGGCCAGGTCGGGCACGAGCCGCTGGCCGTCCTTGCCGGGGGCGGTGTCGAAGGTGACCAGGGTCCGGCCGACGAGCCGGAGGAAGTTCCAGGTGTAGGCGTAGTAGGTGTTGCCGGGGTCCAGCGAGTCGAAGTCGTCCGTGCGGACGAGCCGGAGCGTGCCGCCCGCCGTGCCGGTCGGCGCGACCACACCCCGTACGGCGGCGTCGAACCCCTCGTCCCCCTGGTCCACGGTCTTCGACCGAGTGGTCTCCATGATCCTCCAGCCTTCGTCGCGATGCCGTCCGTCCCATCCTGGGGGCGGCGGCGGGCGGGCGAGGAGGTGCGGCGGGACGTGCGCATAGCCCCGGGGCCGGTCGGCATATCCCGGCCGGCGGGCACCGCGACCGGCCGGCGGGCACCGACCGGCAGGCGCGGTCCGAGCGGCGCGGACCGAGCGGCGTGCACCGAGCGGCGTGCACCGAGCGGCGTGCACGGAGCGGCGCGGACCGAGCGGCGCGGACCTACCGGCGTGCACCGACAGGCCGACCGGCGGGCGCGGACCGGGGCGGGGCCGTGGCCGCCGCCCCGGGCCGGCCGGGGGCGGCGGCCACGGCCGGGAGGGCCTGGATCAGGTGGTGTACTCCGAGTTGAGCCGCACGTACCCCTCGGTGAGGTCGCAGCCGTACACGGTGAAGGACCCGTCGGCGATGCCCAGGTCGACGCCGATGATCACCTCGTCGCCCTTCAGGTGCTCGGCCACGGCCTCGCGCAGCGCGTCCTCGTCCGCGGAGCCCCGGGCGCTCGGCGGGTAGACCTCGACGTCACCGAAGCGGACCGTGACCCGCTCCTGGTCGATGTCGGTGTCCTCGGAGCACTTGCCGATCGCCATCGTGACGCGGCCCCAGTTGGGGTCGCAGCCGTGCACGGCGGTCTTCACCAGCGGGGAGTTGACCACGGCCTTGCCGACGCGCTTGGCCTGGGCGTCGTCGCGGGCCCCGGTGACCTGGACCTCGATGAGCTTGCTCGCGCCCTCGCCGTCGCTCGCGATGTCCTTCACCAGGGCCAGCGCGACGGTGTGCAGCGCCTGCTCGAACTCCACCGGATCCACCTCCCCTGCCAGGCCGTTGGCGAACAGCGCCGCCGTGTCGCTGGTGGAGGTGTCGGTGTCGATGCTGACCGCGTTGAAGGTCCGGTCCATCACCCGCCGGAAGATCCGGTCCTGCTCCTCGGGGTCGATCCGGGCGTCCGTGGCGAAGAACGTCAGCAGCGTCGCCATGTCGGGCTCCATCATCCCGACGCCCTTGGCGATGCCCACGAGGGTGGCGTCGCCGACCCGCACCGAGACCTCCTTGGGCCGGGTGTCGGTCGTCATGATGGCGCGGGCCGCCCGGTCGAAGCCGCCCTCGGGGAACGGCGTCGCGAGCGTCTTGAGGTGCTGCCTGATCGACTCCATCGGGTACTGACGGCCGATCACCCCGGTCGAGGCGATGAGGAGTTCGTCCTCCGGGACGCCGAGGGTGCGCGCGACGGACTCGCGCACCTCGCGCGCGTTGGCCTCGCCCTCGAGGCCGGTGGCGACGTTGGCGTTGCGCGCGATGACCACGACCCCGTGGGCCCGGCCGCCGGCCGCCGCCTCGCGGCTCAGCACGACGCTCGGACCGGCGAACCGGGAGCGGGTGAAGACCGCGCTCACCACGGCCGGGGCGGTGGAGGCGAGCACGGTGAAGTCGTCCCGGCCGTCGTCGGCCAGTCCCACCGGTGCCGTGTGGGTGACGAATCCCCGCGGTGCGCGCGGTGTGGGCTCGGACATGAAGGCGTCTCCTGTCACGCGGATGGCGGGGCGACGGCGGTGTCCGTCGCCCTACCGCATCATTTCCAGGTTCACAGCATATCTATGCATGCGGCGCGTGTCCGTGTGCGGGCGCTTCTCCGCACGCGATCGCGCCCCGGCGCCGAGCGGGCGGCGGGGCGCGACCGTGGGTGCGGGAAGGTCACCGGCGAGGCGTGAAGGACACGACGTCACCCGCGCGCTCGCCACCGGAGAGCTGGCCGTTGCGCTCGGTGCGGATGTAGACGCGGTGCAGCCAGCGGTCCTCGCCGTCCCAGCGCGGGCTGAACGGCGTACGGGCGTGCGTGGTGCGGAAGTTGTCGATGATCAGCACGTCGCCCGGTTCGAGCTTGACCCCGATCGTCACGTCGTCGAGGGCCTGCGACAGGGCGGCGACGGCCTCCTTGTCGCGCGGGTCCTCCGGCGCGAGCAGCTCGCGGTCGTACCCGAGGAACGGGTCCCCCTCGTCGCCGTACAGCGGCTTGACCTCGGCGATGGCGCCCGGGTCCTCCTCGCCGCCGCGGAAGGCCACGTCGACGCAGCACGGCATCCGGCGGTCGAAGAGCCGCGCCCGCGTCCGCTCGTCGAGCAGCGGCAGCGCCTTGCGGACCGAACCGACCAGTGTTTCGGCCCGGCGCTCGTGGTCGGCCCGGGAGCAGGCGAGCATCACGTAGTTCGGCTGGAGGACGTGGTACGCCATCTCCGTGTGGAACTCCAGCGTGGTCTCGGAGGTCTCCGAGGACAGGTAGTGCGCGCCCGGCGACGGGTACACGTCGTGGTAGACCGTGCCGGAGCGCAGCTCCTGGTACCCGGTGTGCAGGCCGAGCCGGCGCCCGGCCAGGGCCAGCATCGCCTCCATGACGAACAGCGGGCGGTCCAGCGGGGCCGGGGTCGTGGTGGGCGTGTCGGGCAGTTCGGACGGGTCGACGGGCAGCCCGCGCAGCAGCAGGTAGCCGTCCGTGTTGCCTTCGGCGTTGAACGAGTCGAGGGCGGCGGACAGCCCCTTGGGCAGGTCCTCGGCGAGTTCCCCCGCCTGGTCGAGGAAGTCGTACAGGTCCGCGCGCGGGACCTGCGGGAGCCGCCCCGCGAGGTCGAGCAACTCCTCGCGGAAGGGCGTGCAGTCGATGATCGGAGAAGCCATGACGCCGTGTCTCCTTCTACTTCTGGATCCGATGGGCGCGGGCGTACTGGTAGAGCATTTCCGCGCCGATTTCCGTGGCGAGCACGGAGGTGATCCCGCCGTGGTCGTAGAGCGGGGACACCTCCATCACGTCGAAGCCGATCGGCTTGAGGTCGCCCACGCAGCGCAGCAGCGCGAGCACCTCGCGGGAGCTGAGGCCGCCGGGTGCGGGCGTGCCCGTCCCGGGGGCGAAGGCCGGGTCGACCACGTCGACGTCGACGGACACGTAGACGGGCCGGCCCTTGATCCGCTCGCGGACGAGGTCGGCGGTGCCGCGCACGCCCAGCTCCGAGAACTCGTCGGCGGTCACCACGCGCACTCCGTTGTCGCGGGCGTAGTCGAGCGAGTCCGGCTTCGGGTTGTGTCCGCGGATGCCGATCTGGACCATGGCGTGGGGGTCGACCAGCTTCTCGTCGATCCCGTGCCGGAACGGGGTGCCGTGGTGGTAGAGGCCGCCGTAGAAGGCGGGGTTGGTGTCGGAGTGCGCGTCCAGGTGCAGCACGGCCACCGGACCGTGCTGCTCGGCGACGGCGCGCAGGGCGGCCACGGTCAGCGAGTGGTCGCCGCCCAGCATCAGGAAGGCCGCGTTGGCCTTCAGGAGGTGGGACAGGTGCTTCTGCGCCGTGTCGATCGCGATGTTCATGTCGAACGGGGTCAGGTCCATGTCCCCGGCGTCGACGCAGTCGATCAGGTCGAAGGTGCCGGGGCCGCGGTCGATGCCGACCCCGTGGATGAGCCCCGACTCGTTGCGGATCGCCCGCGGGCCGAACCGGGCGCCCGGGCGGTAGCTGGTGCCCCCGTCGTACGGGGCACCGATCACCACGACGTCGCGGCCGCGGGGGTCCCGGTCGTGCGGCAGCCGCATGAACGTGGGTATCTGCGCGTAGCGGGGCGAGACGTGCGAGTCGATGCGCTCCACGGCTTCAGCCACCCTCCTGGAAGTCGGCGACGGACGGGGACGGGGCCCGGTGGTCCCGGGCGCTCATGCCGCCCCGCGGGAGAAGCGCTCGGCCACGGACCGCACCGCGTCGGCGGTGCTCACCTCGGAGGGGTGGCGGCCCGCCACCACGGTCCGGTCGAAGAGCTCGCGGACCACGAGCCGCTTCGCCTCCGGGACCGACCGCTCCGCGAAACCGTGCCCCGTCAGCAGCAGGGAGAACGACGACGTGGTGCCCGAGCCCTCGTGGACGCCGAGCTTGGGCCGCGTGACGGTCTCCTCGGGCAGCGCGTCGGCCATGGCGGCGCGCAGCACCCACTTGTCGCGTCCGTACCGCCGCTTGAGCCCGGCCTCCAGGGAGACGAGCAGGTCGAGGACGTTCCGGTCCCAGTACGGGTGGGTCGTCCAGTGGCCGCCGAGCAGGGACAGCACCGGGGACATCTCGTTCAGGCCGTCGAAGGTGGCCATGTCGTACGCCACGGCCGTGTCCAGGTTCGGCAGCCGGTCCTCGCGGTGCATGCCCGCGAGCGGGATGTCCGCGCCGTATCCGGTGAGGATCCGGCGGGCCGGCCCGCCGAGTTCGCGGTAGAGCGCGACCAGCGGCAGCAGGTACTCGATGATCTCCGGGTCCACCGACTCCGAGGCCCACACCGCGTACGGGAGCTGGGCCAGCAGGTCGGCGGTGGGCACGGTGATCTCGCGGTGCGCGGTGCCGAGGTGGTCGACGACGGCGCGGGCCTGGGCGAACTCGTCCGAGGTGTCGGTGCCCATGGACACCGTGTCGAGCGCGCCGGCCGCCCGGTGCGCGCAGGCCGCGACGCCGGAGGAGTCGATGCCGCCGGACAGCACCACCAGGGGCGTGTCGCCGACCGGGACGCGGACCGCGACGGCCTCGTCGAGGGCGGCGCGGACGGCCGCCACCGCCTCGTCCTCGGGCACGATCCGCCGGGACAGCGGGGGCCGCCAGACGGGGTGGGCCTCGACCGTGCCGGACTCCAGGTCGGTGTCCCACACGGTGCCCGCCGGCACCTGGTAGACGTCCGGCAGGCCGGGCACGCGCCGCGCGTCCGACAGCGGGAAGCCCCGCGGGTGGCGGTGCTGGGACAGGGTCTTGGCCTCGGTGGACGCGGTGACCTCGCCGGGCGTCACGCGCGCGTACAGCGGTATCGAGCCCGCGTGGTCGGTGGCGAGCAGGACCCGGCGCCCGGTGGCGACCACGGCCGCGAAGCGCCCGTTGAGGAGCCGGAAGGCGTGCGGTCCGTAGTGGCGCAGGAGCTGGAGGAGCAGCTGGGCGTCGCTCTCCGGTTCCGGCCCGGGGGGCAGGACGGAGTGCAGGGCCTCGCGGTTGTAGAGCTCGCCGGCCAGCAGTACGGCGGTGTCCGCGTCCCGGGCCTGGGCGCCCTCGGGTGCGGTCTCGGGCCCGTGCACCAGGACCGCGGAGAGGTTCTGGTCGGGCAGGGACGTGTGGATGTCGGTGAGGCTGCCGAGGGCGGCGAACGCCGCCTGGGGCACCCGGCCCCCGCCCGAGCGGGCGGAGGCCAGGAACCCGTGGGCAGCCGGCAGCGCCGGTGCCTTCACGGTCAGATGCTCAGGGCGCCGAAGCCGCCCGGCTGGAAGTCGTAGGAGATGGGGACCTCGATCAGGAAGGGGCGGCCCAGCTCGGCGCCCTTGCGCAGGGCGGCGAGGAGTTCGTCGCGGTCCGTCGCCTTGGTCGCCTCGACGCCGTTGGCCTCGGCGAGGGCGACGAAGTCGACGCCGGTGAACTTCACCGCGGGGTCGTGGCTGCGGTGGTGGCCGATGTTCTGGTAGAGCTCGATGAGGCCGTTGGTGTCGTTGTTGACGACGACGGTCACGATCGGCAGGTTGAGCCGGGCGATGGTCTCCAGGTCGGCGCTGTTGGAGTGGAAGCCGCCGTCGCCGGCGATGAGGAAGGTGGGCTCGTCCGGGCGGGCCATCTGGGCGCCCATCGCGGCGGGGATGCCGTAGCCGAAGCTGGAGCAGCCGGCCGAGGTGAGGAAGCCGAAGGGCTGGTCGGCGCGGGCGAACAGCACGCCGTAGTGCCGGAAGAAGCCGATGTCGGAGACGATGGTGCCGCGGCCCTCGCCGGCGACCTCCGCCATGACGGTGTTCATCGAGTCCATGACCTGGTGGACCCGCATGCCGTCCTCGTAGGCCTCCGGGTCGGCGAGGAACTCCGCGATCCGGGCGCGCAGCGGGGCGATGTCGTGCCGGTCCTTGGCGGCGAGCCCGGCGGTCGAGGCGTCGAGGTGCTCGACGAACGCCAGCACGTCGGTGACGACGTCGACGTCCGGCCGGTACACGCGGGGGACCGGGTTGGCGGTGGGCGAGACGCGGACGGTCTTCTTCTCCGCGCCCTTCTGCCACATGGAGGGGCGCAGGTCCTCGGCGTAGTCGTAGCCGAGGGTGAGGATGAGGTCCACGGGGGAGAACAGGGTGTTCAGGGCGGGGAAGTTGAGGATCCCGTCCATGTAGCCGGTGACGGCCCCGTAGTTCAGCTCGTGGTCGTGCGGCAGGACGCCCTTGGCGATGTACGTGGTGATGACGGGGACGTTCAGCCGCTCCGCGAGGGCGCGGATGGCGGGCACCGCGCCGGAGCGGATGGCGGCGGCGCCGACCACGAGGACCGGGTGCTCGGCGTTCACGAGCAGCTCCGCGGCCTCGTCTGCGGCCTTCTGCCAGCCGTCCGCGACCGCGCCGATCGGCTTGGCGGGGGTGCGGGCCGGCGGGTTCGGCGCGGAGGTGTCGATGCCCTCGCTGGAGCCGAGCAGGTCGACGGGGAGGGAGATGAACGACGGGCCCACCGGCTCGGTCATCGCGGCGGTCACCGCGGAGTCCACCAGGTCGGTGATCTCGTGGGGGCGCTGGAGCTCGACGGCGTACTTGGTCATCGGCTCGGCGATCTTGACCAGGTCGAGGCACTGGTGGGTGTCGTTCGGGAAGATGTCGTGGGACTCCGACTGGGCGGCCAGGGCGATGACCGGCGAGCGGTCGAGGACCGAGGTGGCGATGCCGGTGGACAGGTTCGTCATGCCCGGGCCGAGGGTGGCCCAGCAGGCCTGGGGGCGGCCGGTGATGCGGGCGAGGACGTCGGCGGCGACGCCGGCGGTGAACTCGTGCCGGGTGAGGACGAAGTCGATCCCCTCGACCTCGTCGAAGAGGATCGACGCGGCCTCACGGCCGACGACTCCGAACACCGTGTCCACACCGTGCTCGCGCAGCCGGGACAGGAGCGCGTGCGCGGTGGTCGGTTCGGTGCTGGGGCCGGTCGATACACGGGACATGGAGTCTCCAGAGTCGGTCGGAAGGGCGATGCCGCCACCCTGATCGGGCCTCCTCTTCATCTCCTCTCCCGGCCGTATCGCGGGGACCGGCCGGAGAGCGGGAGAAGAAGGGGCGCGGTCCGGGGAGAGAGGGAACGGGGGTCCCGGACGTCCGCGCGACCGGTTGCGATCCGGACAGTTCCCGCTCACGGGAACGGGAGTTCGGGGCGATTTCTCCAGTGGACTAGTCCACTTAGCGATCTCCGGGATGCCCTCTTTCGTCGCCTCTCTTTGCTCCGTGTCGCGGGGTTCCCGACGGGTGGGGTCCGCACTGTCCGGCTTTTTCGCCGACTCGCCCAAGTCTCCGGTGGTTCCCCATTCTTGTGCCTTTCACGATTTCTTCACTTGTGCCGATGTCCTGAAATGCTCCTGTGGGCGGTGGCGTAAAAGGCGGGTCCGCATAATCTCGACATCATGGCTAGCTATCGAAATCAGGACGGCTTGCCCCGCACTCGCCGGGGACGCTCTCGTGGCTCTTCGGTCATCGCGACCTGTGTCGTGTTGGCGGCGGTCGCGGGAGCCGGATATTGGGGATATTCCACTCTGTTCAAGGACGCGGGCGCCTCCGACGACCCGAAGGTCGTGGCGGCGACGAAGGCGATGACGGCCTTCCTCGACGCCTGGGAGGCGGGCGACGCCGGGCGGGCCGCGCGCCTGACGGACACCCCGGACGGCGCCGAGTCGCTGATCAAGTCCGTGATGACCAACCTGAAGCCCGCCACGACCCGGATCGACGCGGGTGACGGGGAGCGGAAGGCCTCGAAGGTCCTCGTTCCGTTCACCGTGACGATGGACATACCGGGGGCCGGTTCCTATTCCTGGAAGTCGAAGGCCGACGTGGTCGAGTCCGGCAAGGAGTGGAAGGTCGAATTCCGCACGGAGATGATCCACCCGGACATGGTTCCCGGGCAGACCCTCGCCCTCGACGCCCGCGACCGGGCCGCCGTCCTCGACGCCGACGGCCGCGAGCTGAGGGCCGCCTCCCTCGTCGGCTCCGTCGACCCGCAGACCGGCAAGGGCGTCTCCGGCCTGGAGGCCCGCTACGACAAGCAGCTGGCCGGCGGCTCGGGCCAGGCCAAGTCGGTCGTCGTGGTGGACCGTGCCTCCGGCCAGCCGGTCAAGACCCTCTCCGGTGGCGGAGAGGCGCAGGGCAAGCCGGTGCGCACGACCATCGACCCGAAGGTCCAGGAGGCCGCCGCGGCCGCCCTGGAAGGCGTCACCAAGAACGCGGCCGTCGTCGCGATCGACCCCACCAACGGCCACATCCTGGCCGCCGCGAACAAGCCCTCCGGGATGAACCGCGCCCTGGAGGGCCGCTACCCGCCCGGTTCGACCTTCAAGGTGGTCACCGCCGCCGCCCTGCTCAAGCAGGGCATGAAGCCCTCGGACCCCGCCGACTGCCCCAAGTTCGCCCACGTCGACGGCCAGCGCTTCGAGAACCAGGACCAGTTCGTCCTGCCGCCCGGATCCACCTTCCGGGACAGCTTCGCCCACTCCTGCAACACCTTCTTCGTCGCCTCCCGCGCCAAGCTGCCCGGCGCCGGCCTGCACGAGGCCGCCCAGGCCTTCGGCATCGGCGGCGCCTGGGACGTCGGCACCATCACCTACGACGGCAGCGTCCCGGTCTCCAACAGCGACAACGACAAGGCCGCGTCCACCATCGGACAGGCCAGGGTGCAGGCGTCCCCCCTGGTGATGGCCTCGATCGCCGCCACCGTCAAGGAGGGCGTCTTCAAGCAGCCCGTCCTCGTGCCGGACGCCGTGCGCAAGAAGTACGAGGCGCCCGCCCGCCTGGACGCCGGCGTCGTCGACTCCCTGCGGGGCATGATGCGCGCGACCGTCACCATCGGTGCCGGCAAGGCGCTCAGAGGTATTTCCGGTGAACCGCACGCCAAGACGGGAACCGCCGAATTCGGCACCGAGACCCCGCCGCGCACCCACGCGTGGATGATCGGATACCAGGGCGACCGGAACCTCGCCTGGGCCGTTCTCCTCGAGGACGGCGGGTCGGGCGGCCGCGACGCGGGTCCCATTGCGGCCAAGTTCCTGAAGAATCTGACGGAGTGACAGTCGAGGCCGACTGCGGTGAGTTTTCAGCCAGGAGCCGATCTCCGCACTCACCGCGTTCTCCTCAATCGCCTAGGATCAGCGCCCGCACATCCAAGGAATGGCAAGTACTGGCCAAACGAAAATGCATCCAGCCACGCCTGCCCCATTCCGACAGGGGCTTGGCTCGTCTTCGACGGGGGAAGTTAAGCCATGAGTACGTGGAATGAGGCGACGATCCGGCTTCTCGGCCCGGTGGCCCTCGTGCAGGAGGGTGATCCGGTACCCATGCAGGGTCAGCGGCAGCGGCGGTTCCTCGCCGCCCTCGCCCTGCGAGCCGGACAGGTCGTCTCCAAAGAAGCCATCATCGAGGACTCCTGGGACGGCGAGCCCCCGCTCACCGTCACGGGACAGCTGCAGACCTCGGTCTGGATGGTCCGCAAGGCCCTGACCCAGGCCGGTCTTGCACGCGACGTGATCCGTTCGCACGACCGCGGCTACGAACTGAGGGTGCCGCAGGAGTCCATCGACCTCTTCGTGTTCCGGGACGCGGTACGGGCGGCCCGGGAACTGCACCAGAGGGGCAAGCACAAGGACGCCGCCGAACGGCTCGACGCGGTGCTCGCCCTCTGGCGCGGTCCGGCCCTCGCCGACGTCACGTCGAGCCGGCTCCGCCTCAAGGCCGAGGCCCTCCAGGAAGAGCGCACCGCGGCGGTCGAACTCCGCGCCCAGGCCGACCTCGGTCTCGGCTACTACACCGAGGCGATCAACCGCCTGTCGGGACTGGTCGACCACGACCCGTTCCGGGAGGACCTGTACGTCAAGCTCATGATGGCGTACTACGCGGAAGGCCGGCAGGCCGACGCGATCCAGGTCTTCCACCAGGCCAAGAAGATCCTGCGCGAGCAGATCGGGATCAACCCCGGCATCCCCCTGACGAAGGTGATGCAGGCGATTCTGCGCCAGGACGAGCACTACCTGAAGGTCGGCTGCGGCAAGGGGTGACGGCCCCGCCCACGGGCCCGCTCCACGCCGCCCACCCACGGGCTCCCGTTCCTCGCCACCGGTGAGGGGCGGGGGCCCGTACGCGTGTTCCGGCACCCCCCCCGCCGGGGTCCCCCGTTCGGAGGACAGGGGTGACGTGAAAGGCGCCGTACGTACCGAGACCTCCCGTATGGTCGCCCCATTCCGAGGGATCACGCACGGCAAGGGCGGCAACGTTGGCTGAACGACGGACGGTACTCAAGGGAGTTCTCGCGGCATCGGGCGCCGCGATCGCCGGGACGGGAACGACCGCCGCCGCGCCGACGCCCGGACGCGGCGGACCCTACTCCACCCCCGTCGAGCTGCGCTGGCTCGGCGTCGCCGGCTGGGAGATCGTCATCGACGGCGACCGCAGCATCCTCTTCGACCCGTACCTGAGCCGCATGCCCTGCCTGGGGCCCACCGGCCGGCTGGACCCCGGGCTGCCGCTGCGGAACGACCCGGCCGCCGTGGAACGGGTGGCGGCGCAGCACCTGGCCGCACCGCCCGAGCTGATCCTGGTCAGCCACGGCCACTTCGACCACGTGGCGGACGTGCCCCAGCTCCTCGGCCGCCCGGAGTGGCGGGGGTCCCGGATCCGCACGGTCTGCGACGAGACCGTCCGGCACCTGCTCACCGCCATGGGGACGCCGCCCGCGCGCGTCTCCGACGTGATCCAGGTCAAGGGGGGCGAGTACCTGCAGTTCGACGGGTACACGGTGGAGGTCTTCCGCAGCCTGCACAGCCAACTGGCCGACCACGGCTCCTTCGCGCCCGGCCGCAGGGCCGCCCCGCCCCGCAGGCCGGCCGTCCTCGGCGACCTCGTCGAGGGCGACACGTTCGCCTACCAGGTGTCCGTCGACTCGGGCCCGAGGATCCTCCTCATGGGCGCCAGCAACTTCGTCGAGCGGGAGTTGAGCGGCATCCGACCGGACGTCGCCCTGGTCCCGATGAGTTCGCACGGCGCCGTGCACCGCTACGTGGAACGGCTGCTGCGCGCCACGGAGAACCCGCCGCTGCTGATCCCGACCCACCACGACGACCTGGTCGCACCGCTCGGTACGGCCCACACCGCCCACGCCGCCCAGCCCTCCGCCGCCCAGCAGCTGTCCCGACTGGCCCCGAGCGTCTGCCGCGTCCTCGACCCCGGGCCCCTGCGGCCCGTGGACCTGCGCACCGCGTTCGCCTGACCCCGGCCGCCCGGAGTCCGGGGAGATCATCCGGAGAGCGCCGTCGGAAAGGATGGCCGTGCATCCGGACAGATCCGACAGGAAGGGCGTAAGGGTATGACGAAGGCATGGCGCACGGCGGTCACTTCGGTCGCGGCGGTCGCGGCAATGTCGGCCGGCGCCGGCGCGGCGCACGGCGCGCCGGCGGGGGCGGACGCGGGCTTCAGCTTCACGGTCGAGAAGTACGAGGCGGTGCCGTTCGGCGCGACCAAGGCCGCTGTGTGGCAGCAGCTCGACGGGCCGCAGTCGCCCCCGCCCGGCGCGGCGGGCGGCTGGTGCGAGAACGTGAGCACGATGACCATCCAGTGCTTCACCAAGAGCGGCGACTACGTTCCGTACGCGAACTTCAGCTTCAACGCGGCCGGCACGCTGGTGCTGAAGCAGCACGAGTTCCTGTACAAGCCGACGGCGCCGTCCATGACGCTGTCCAAGTACAACAAGGTCCAGCTGGGCATGACCGAGGCGCAGTTCTGGGCGATCGTGCCCCGGGCCTCGTGCGTGGTCCACTCGGAGGCGTACCCCAACTGGCCCGCCACGACCGGCCACAAGCTCAACTACCACTGTGACGCCTCGACGGGCCTGTTCCCGCCGATGGCGTCCTTCGACCTGACGGACGGCAAGGTCACGTACAAGTTCCAGCGCGCCCTCACCTGACCTGGGGCGGGTACCGCCCCGGCCGTCGTCCGGGGCGGTACCCGGATTGCGCAGCTCCGTTGGAATACTGCCCGCATGAGCCGATACACCGAGATCATCGTGCTGGCGCGGGACGCCGAAGAGGTGATGGAGCCGCTGACCCAGCCCGACGAGAACCGGGAGTGGCATCAGTGCTTCACACGTGTGGACGACGGCATGTTCGCCGGGCAGAACTCCCCTGACGACGAGTGCTACGCCTGGGTCGTCCAGTTCATCCGCCGCAACTGGACCGGTCTTCTGTCGCACCTGGAGTCCCTGCCCTGGCCGAATCCGTGGTCGGTGCAGGTCCTCGTGCGGGACGAGGACGACGACTGCTTCGGGCTGTGGATGCTCCACGACGGCAAACTGGTCGAGGTGCCGCTGCCCCGCACGCGCCGGGACCCCTTCTCCGACACCATCGTCGGGGTGCTCAGCCGTACCGACCGGCCGGGCCGCTGAGCGAAGAACGAGGAGGGTGTCCGTCGCGGCGATCGCCGCGACGGACACCCTCCTCACGTGGTGGACCTCAGGTCAGGCCCATTCGACCGGGCGCTGGTACCAGGGGTCGACGTACTCGTCCGGGGCCAGGTTCAGGGGATCGCAGAAGTCCTCCAGCATCTCCCATGAGCCGTGGCGCCAGCCGTACTCCATGATGTAGCCGGGCGCCTGGGCCACCGCGAGGATGCCGACCGTACGCGCCTTGGGGCCCCTGGGACCCTTGGGGCCCTTCATCATGTTCGGTGTCGGAGCGGACTTCGGTGTCGGAACGGGCGTCCTGTGGGTGTCGAAGCCGCTGGCCGGGTAGATGACCCGGACGTTGGGGTTGAACTGGAAGTGGGCGGCGTAGTCCTCCGCTTGCGCCAGGTTCTCAGCCACGAACACGACGGTCCCGGTCTGCTTCCTGAGCTTCTTGTCGACGTGCTTGAGCCGGTCCGGGCCGTCGCACTGCTTCGGGTTGGCGAGGCAGTACTTCCGCACGTCCGGGTCGTACAGTCCCGACGGGTCGCTGCTCGTGATCGGGTTGTTGTGGCTGTAGCCGTACGCGTCGAGCTGGAGCGGGTCGGAGATGTCGATCACCGGGTCCACGGAGACGAACCGGCCGAGCGCCGGGTCGTACTCGCGCGCTCCGAGATGCGTCAGTCCGGTGTCCGCGTCCCGCACGCCGCCGACGAAGGCCCGGTCGCCCTGCCACGCACTCGGCTGAGGTCCGCGGGGGCCGCCGAACAAGGCGGTCTTGCGACGGACGATGCCCAGGGTGGCGGCGTCGACCTGGGTCGTGCCGGTGCCGTGGTGGTCGGCCAGCAGGAAGACCAGCTTCCCGCCGGTCCGCATGGCGACCTTGGTGTCGCCCGCGCTGTAGTGGCGGGTGCCGGAGAGCGTCCCCGTCTTCGTCAGCTTCAGCTCGTTGCCGCCGGGCAGGTACAGCGTGGTGCCGGAGGAGTCGGTACGGAGGAGCCGGTCGCCCTCGGTGTCGTACCGGTAGGTGTCGACGAGCGTGCCCTGCGTGGTCCTGGCGAGGTGTCCCTCGGAGTCCCACTCCAGGATCTGCTCGGCCGCTGCCCCGATCTTCCGGCTCTTCGTCGCTCCCGTCTCATTGTACTGGTACGTCTCGGTGGTGGTGCCCGCCGGACCGGTCTGCGTGACCGAAGGCAGCTTGTGGCTGCCCGTTACCGGAGCGGCGTACGTGCGGGTGATGTCAGCGGTCGGACCGGACGGCGTCTTGTGCTGGACCTCGGTCTTCCGGTTGCCCGTCGGGCCGTAGGAGTACGTCGTCCAGTACGCGTCCGGACCGCCCACGGTGGCCGCCGACGCACCCGCCGCGCAGCCGTTCGCGACGGAGGGGGCGACCGTCCAGGCCTCGGTGATCTGGCGCAGCGCGTCCTGGGTGAAGCACTGGGTGTCGGTCACCGCCTGGGCGTCCTGGCCCGACACGGTCTTCACCGAGGTGACGTTGCCGTTCGGGTCGTAGGTGTAGCTCGTGGCGTCGATGCGCTGCGGGGCCAGCTCCCGGTCGGTGTAGGTGCGCGTCACCGCGCCGGTGTGCTCGTCGTACTCGACCGACTTCCACAGGTGCTTGCCGAACGCGCCGTACTCCGCCTTGGTCGTCCGGCCGTAGTGGTCGTACGTCATCGCGGAGACCAGCGTGTCGGTACCCGCGCCGACGGTGTTCAGCAAGCCGCCGGTGGCCGTGTAGGTGTGGGCGACCTTCTCCGCCGGCAGGTTGCCCACGGCGGGGTGCATGACCCACATGACCTGGCCGGTGTTGGCGTTGTAGTTGGTGGTCCACTTGTAGGTGCCGGCCAGCGTGCCCGTCTCCGGGGCCGCGGGGACGGTCAGCTGGGTGACGACCGGCTGGTAGGCCCCGTTGTAGGTGGCGACGGACTCCTCGTAGGCGCGTCCGTCGATCCAGCGGGTCGACTTCGCCGGCTGGCCCTTGCCTCCCGTCGCCGTGTCGTAGGACCAGGTCGCCAGGGTGGTGCCGCCCTGCTCGGGGACGACGGTGGTCGAATCACCGGTGTACGTCGTGGTGGTGCGGCGGGTCTCGTCGCCGAAGCACCACCACGACGTACACCGGTGATTCGACCGGCGCCGTCGTACTCGGTGGCCGTGGACCCCGGGTAGTTGAGGTTCTGGCCGGTGACCAGGGCGGGCTCCGCCGGGCCGGTGGCGAAGAACGTGCCGGAGGTGCGCCAGGCCAGGCCGCGGGTGTCGTAGAAGTTCTCGCTGACCAGCCTGCCCGCCCCGTCGGGTGACGGGGATTGGCTCTGCCGGACCCGCAGCAGACCGTCGTAGAAGACGTAGGACGTCTTGTAGACCGAGTTGTGGTCCAGAGAACTGCTGGTGACGATGTTGGGGCCGTCGTTGCGGACGGTGTAGGCGAAGGTGTGGCTGGGCGAGTCCGGGTACGTGACCGCCGAGCGGGTCGGGGCCCAGATCTTCACGACGCGGCCGAGCGGATCGTAGGCCGTCGTGGTCACCCGGTTGTTGGCGTCGGTGACGCTCGTCGGCTTCGCCCGCAGTGGGTCGGAGACCGTGGTGATCTGGTGGCCGAGCGGATTCGTGGTCACCGAACTGGTGGGAACCTCGCCGGCGGCGGGGGAGTAGACCGTGGTGGTCTTCTTGCCGTAGTAGTCCGTCGAGCTGAGCGGACGTCCGTACACGTCGTAGTCCGCGACCGGGACGGTCCTGGTGACGTCGTATCCGGTACCCAGTGCGTTGATCTGCTCCACCCTGGTGACGTCGCCCTTGGTGGGAGCGGTCCCCGGGGTCGTGGACCCGTCGAAGAAGCTGCGGTTGTCGGAGATGACGTCCGCGGGCCGGCTGATGGCGCCGTCACAGGCGCCGGCGACCACCTCGGTGCGGTAGACCCGGTTCACCAGCCAGGTGCCGGTGTTCCGGGCGAAGTGGGCGGTGACGCAGGATTCGTCACCGGGCTTGGCCACGTCACCGAGGTCGGACGTCTGACTGACCATGCCGTACGCGTCGAACGTCCGGGTCTTCGAGGTCCTGCGGGTGCCACCGGAGACGGTGGTGAGCGTCTCCTCCTTCTCGATGCCCGTCTTGTACGAGACGAGGTCCGGCAGACCGGAGCGCGCGGGTCGCGACCACCGCCGAACGCCACGGCGTGGCGGAGGTCGCTGAGACGAGCTTGGAGGTGTCGTCCCCGTTGTACGTGGCGGTGGCCCGCGGCAGGCCGGCGAACTGCTCCCGGTCGGTGGCCGACACCCCGGCGAAGTCGGTGACCGAAGCCCCGTCGATCCCCCGGAAGTAGCGGGTCTCGGTCAGGGTGCGGGGGTCGTCGGCGGCGCCGGTCCGGGTCTGCACCCGGCCGTAGCCGCGCGGCACCGAGTAGGTGCGGTCCTCGGCCTTGGTGAACTCGTCCGTGCTCTTCGCCCAGGCCGCGCCGCCCAGGTAGGAGTACGAGGTCACCTTGTCGGGGGACTCGGCGAGGTTGTCGCCCTCGACGACCTGCGTGACCACGTAGGAGTTGAACCAGTCGAGCTGGGCGGTGTCCCCCTCGTACGCCCACTTCACGGGGAAGCACCGGGTGGTGTTGGTGCCGTCACCGGGCTGTCGTCCTCGGGCGTGATGGTGCCGTTGTCGGTCCAGCCGGGCAGCCGGTTCCGGCCGAAGAAGTACTGGGTGCCGTCGGTCGTGGTGACCTTCCAGTGCTCGCCCTTGCCGTCGACGTCGTCCGTGCCCTCGTCACCGTTGACGGCGCCGGTCAGCTTCTCGACCTTCTCGCCCGAGTCCGCCTCGGGGTGCCAGCCCTTGTCCTTCTCGTAGACGAGTTCGGTGGACTTGCCGCCCAGGTGCAGCACCGCGTTGTCGCTGTACCAGCACTGGTCGAAGCGCTTCGTGGTGTTGGTGCCGTTCGCCTTGTCCTGCTCGCAGGACTTGTAGCGGCGCTCGATGAAGCCCGGCTCGTAGGACCAGCCGTCGCCGATCCAGGACGCCTGGTTGTTGGAGGCGCCGGTACGGCCGTCCACGGCCTGGGAGTTGTAGCCGAGCTCGACGCCCGGGACCAGGCCGCCCGGCACGGCGGGAATCTCCAACGGGTGGTTCCAGCTCAGGGCGCCGGTCGAACCGCCGGCGCTCCAGGAGGCGGAGGCGTCGAGCGGGGTGGCCTTGAAGTCGCCGGTCGGACCACTGGGATCGGCGGTGACGGCGAGGACCATGGCGCCGGAGGCGGAGGCCGAGGAGGCCTTGGCGGCGTCCGTCCGCGGGACCGTCGTCGGGCCGGAGGGTATCTCGGCCGAGACCTCACCGGTCTCGGTGTCGTTCACGGAGTCCAGAGGCCGCTGGCTGCGGCACTCGGGCCGCTGCGGGGTCGACAGGACGCACGACGGCAGCTCGGCGAAGCGGAGCCGCGCCGCCCAGTCCCCGCCGAACGCGCCGCGGAACCCGTCGTAGTCGACGGAGACCCGAAGGGTGTCGGTGGTGCTCTGCGCGACCGCGCGGTCGACGCTGAGCAGTACGCCCTGCACGCCCGCCCGACGGGTGGCGGTCCGGTCCGCGACCGTGACCTTCACCTTGGCGCCGGCCTTGGGCGCCGGGTCGACGAGCGTGGAACGGGAAGCCCGTACGCCCGCCTGCGCGAGGGGGCCGACCGGAGTGGTGCTCACCGAGACGGGACCGGTTCCGGGCGCGGCGTCCAGGGGGATGTCGGTGCTGCCCGAGGCCGGCCGGCTGACTCGTGGGGCCCCCTTCCACGGGTGGAGTGCGGCGGCGTCAGGGAACGCCGTGCCGCCGGACTTCACCGGCTTCACCGGGACGGCCCGTGGCTGGCCGGGGGTCGGCAGGGAGAGGCCCGCCCGTCCTCCGGATTCGGCGACCGCGGACGCGGGGATCACCCCCACGGCCAACGCGGTGGTGAGGGCGATGGCCAGGCCCCGCCCCATGTGCTGTCTCACTTCGTACCTTTCGAAGCGAAGCCGCATCGCGCATGCACGGTGCGATGCGGACTTCGTGGCGATGGTGACGGTTCGTAGCGTCAACAGGCATGTCGAAAGGGGGAAGTTGACTCATGAGGCCCCCCTCTTGATCGACAGGCTCACTCTAGCGACGCACGGCCGGGGAGAAATGTGGTGATCTCGGCCCTGAACTGCAGTGATGTCTGAACTCAAGAAGGGGGCTTCGGGGCGTCGGCGGGTGTCAGTACGTGAGGATCGCCGGGTCGGAGACGCCCGCCGCGCCCGTCTCCACGTGGCCCGCCAGGCGGCGGACGTAGTCGGTCGACACCGGGGAGGTGACGGTGACGTCGTACCAGCGGCCGGAGGAGGCGAGGGGGACGGTGTGGGTGACCGTGGCGCCCTTGGCGACGGACAGCGTCACGGGCGGGCCGCCGTACGCGCCGGTCACGGTCACCTGGGTGCCGGCGCCCGCGTTGGTGAAGGTCAGGGTGAGGTCGCCGGTCGTGCCGTCGTGCCGGGCGGTGACCTCGGGGACGGCGGTTTTGCCGGGGGAGCGGAAGCGGCGGAGGAAGCCGTTGGGGCCGTGGACGGTGAGGTCGGTGACGCCCTTGGAGTACTTGGTGTTCCAGGTGTCGGCGATCGACTTCCCGGCCTCCGTCGTGTACGTCCAGGGGGCGTCGGTGCGGTTGGCCGAGGTCACGTAGAACTGGGCGCCCGCGGCCGGGCCGCCGCTGAAGGCGAGGCGGAAGGTGCCGGCGGCGACGTCCGCGGTGCCGTCGACGTACGGGGCGTACTTCAGCGGGCGGGTGGGCTTCGCTCCGGGTTCCTGGCGGGGCATCGTGCCGACGGCCGGGGCGGTGGCCAGGAAGTCGGGGTGGCGGTTGCGGTCCGGCGGGAAGTAGCCGGCGGTCGGCGGCAGCGCGGCCGGCTGCGTCTGGGTGCGGGTGAAGTCGAAGGCGGCGGTCAGGTCGCCGCAGACGGCCCGTCGCCAGGGCGAGATCTGGGGCTCGCGCACCCCGAAGCGGCTCTCCATGAAGCGGATCACCGAGGTGTGGTCGAAGGTCTCGGAGCAGGTGTAACCGCCGGTCGACCAGGGCGAGACGACGATCATCGGGACGCGGGGGCCGAGGCCGTACGGGCCGGCCGTGTAGCCCACCTTGCCGGGGAAGTGGTCGAGGGCGGTCGGGACGGTGGAGAGGCCCTGGGCGGCGGAGCCGGGGACGTACGGCGGGACGACGTGGTCGAAGAAGCCGTCGTTCTCGTCGTAGGTGATGAACAGGGCCGTACGGGCCCACACGTCCGGGTTCGAGGTCAGCGCGTCCAGGACCTGCGCGATGTACCAGGCGCCGTAGTTCGAGGGCCAGTTGGAGTGCTCGGAGAAGGCCTCGGGGGCGGCGATCCAGGAGACCTTCGGCAGCCGGCCGGCCTGGACGTCGGCGCGCAGGACGTCGAAGTAGCCGTCGCCGTTCTTGGCGTTCGTGCCGGTGCGGGCCTTGTCGTACAGCGGGTTGCCGGGCTGGGCGTTGCGGTAGTTGTTGAAGTACAGGAGGGAGTTGTCGCCGTAGTTGCCGCGGAAGGCGTCGTTGATCCAGCCCCAGGAGCCGGCGGCGTTCAGGCCGTCGCCGATGTCCTGGTAGACCTTCCAGGAGATCCCGGCCGCCTCCAGGCGCTCGGGGTAGGTGGTCCAGCCGTAGCCCGCCTCGGCGTTGTTGAGGACGGGACCGCCGCCCGTGCCGTCGTTGCCGGTGTGACCGCTCCACAGGTAGTAGCGGTTGGGGTCGGTCGAGCCGATGAACGAGCAGTGGTACGCGTCGCAGATGGTGAAGGCGTCGGCGAGCGCGTAGTGGAAGGGGATGTCGTCCCGGGTGAGGTAGGCCATCGTGGCCTTGGTCTTGGCCGGGACCCAGTTGTCGTACTTGCCCTTGTTGAAGGCGCTCTGGCCGCCCGCCCAGTCGTGGTTGAGGCCCTGGAGGTACTCCATGCCCAGCTTGTCGCTGGTCGGCCGGAAGGGGAGCGTGACCTTGTTGCCGTCCGACTGGTTCCAGACCGGCTTCCCGCTGGGCAGGGTGACGGGGCGCGGGTCACCGAAGCCCCGTACGCCCTTCATCGCACCGAAGTAGTGGTCGAAGGAACGGTTCTCCTGCATCAGGACGACGATGTGCTCGACGTCCTGGATCGTGCCGGTGGCGCCCTGCGCGGGTATGGAAGCGGCGCGCGCGATGCTCTCCGAGAGCATCGTGAACGCGGCGGCCCCGCCGGTCAGCTGCAGGAACCGGCGACGATTGAGGTCGGCCATGGGGGGTTCTCCTCCGGGGTGAGTACGGACGGTGCGGGTGCGGGTGCGCGGACCGGGTGGATCGGCCGACGAGCGCCCCAAGGAGAGCGCCCGTGGGCCACCTCCCGGCGGCCGTCCCATGACTGCCCGTCGTACGGCAGGCGAATCCCCCGTGCCCGAACGTGAAAACTCACAACCGAACGCCCCCCGTGTCCTGTTGACCACCAAGGGGCGGCATGAACCAACAGAAACCGGCACCGGGGGCGCCGACGCTCACCCCGGCGGTCCGGACACCCTCCCGGCGGCCAGCCACCCCGCCACCCGCCGCGGATCGGCCGGCGTGCCGATGGCCCGGAGCTCGCGATGGACCGCCCGCAGCAGCTCCGGGCGCCGGAGCAGCGGACGGGCGGCGGGATCACCCGACGCGAGCGCCAGGACCAGACCCGTCCACGCCTCGGGGCACTCCGGATCGTCCGCGAGGAGACCGGCGTACGCGCCCGCCGCCGCGGGATCCCCCGTGACGAGCGCGCGGTCGGCGGGGGACGGCTCGGGCCCTCCGCCGTCCGGCGCGGCGGCGAGGACCTGCCGGAGCAGCCGGGTCCGGGCATGGGGCCAGCGGGAGGCGAGGTCGGGCACCACGGCGGAACCGGCGACCCGGCAGTCGGCCGCCGCCCCCGAGGCGAAGGCCCGCGCCAGCGCGCGCACGTCCTCCGGAGCCGGGACCAGGTGCCGGACCCGCCAGCCGGTGCGGTGGTCGGTGGCGGCGAACGCCGCCATGGCGTCGACGCCGGGCCGGACCCTGCCGTCGGCCGCCCACGCGGGCAGCCGCGCGGCCATGCCCCTCAGGAAGCGCCGCCCGTGCGCGGTCAGCGCCGGATCGGCGCCGAGCGTGTCGACGGCCTCCCGCGTCTGCCGGCGGCTGAGGGCGAACTCGAACTCGGCCGTCGCCCGCCCGGCCCGCGGAGCCCGGTCCAGATGACGGCTCCAGAAGTCGGTGATGCCGAGGAAGGCGTACGCGCCCTGCAGCAGCCCGCTCAGGGGGCGCGGGTCGTCCCGCCAGGGCGCGTGGTGCCGCTCGGCGCCGCCGTCCCGCTCCAGCGTCAGCAGGTGGATCAGCGCGCCCAGTTTGGTGTGCTGGAACTCGTGGACCAGAGTGACCGCCAGGGTCACCGGATCCGGCGGCAGCGAGGTCAGCAGACCGCCGAAGGCATCCCCGGAGGACGCGCTGAGGACCACCCCGCTCGTCGACGGCGCGACGGCCGTCAGGCTCCGCAAGCCCTCCGCGAGCGCCGCCGCCGACTCCGGGTCGCTGTCCTCCAGGACCTCCAGCGCCAGGGCGAACCGCTCCTGCCAGCGGGCGGTCTCGGCCGCGTCGAGGCGCTCCGGGGCCAGCGGCTCGCTGAGGTCCCGGTACGGGTCGATGTCGTCCAGCCACACGTCCCTGCGCCGCCCCGCCGCGTGCGCGCGCAGCCGGCGCAGGCCGGTCCACCCGGGAGCGTCGCCGTCGGACGGCGCGGGCGGTTCCGGCGGGCCCACGCGCGCCCCGTGCGGGCCGATCCGCAGCCGGCCCGCCTCCACGACGACCTCCGCCGTCGCCCAGTGCGGGTGCCCCGGCAGGTGGGCGAGGCCGAGGGTGGGGAACATCGCGGTGCCGTCCCGCAGCGGCACGGTGGTGCGCAGCGGAAGCCCGGCGCGCAGCGCCGCGACGGCGCACACCGCGTGCAGATGGCCGAGATCGGTCCACAGCGGCCCGTCACCCCAGGCCGTGTGCCGCATCCGCCGCAGCCCGTGCCCGAGCCACACGCCGACCTGCGGATGCAGCAGCAACTCCCGGAACGCGTCCGGGGCGTGCTCCTGAGCGGCCGCCAGGACGCCCCAGGCGCTGTCCACGGACGGCAGCGGGCCGAGCGCGCCCGGTGTGACCTCGACCGAGTCGAGCAGGGCGCGGAGCAGCAGGAGCCGCCTGCTGTACTCGCAGGTCCGCAGGAAGCGGATCGTGTCGGGACCGCCCCGCCCCGCGGCCAGGGCGTCGAAGTGCGCCGTGGGAATGAGATGGTGCGCGGTACGGGCGGGTTCGTGACGTCCGTCGGTCTGCACGAATCTCCTCCCGGTAAGCCGTCAGTCGGCCCGTCCGGGCGCCCCGTCGCCACTGCCGGAGGAGAAGTTGACCCGGGGGCGCTCGACCTGGCGCAGCAGCCGCTCCCGCGAGTGGGCGTGCAGGGCCGGGTCCTGCGAACGGAGTTCGGACAGCGGGACGTCGTTGAGGTCGACGAGCTCGGATCCCATGTCATCGTCGGACGTGTACATACGACATCCCCCTAGCACTGCCCTGAACCCCGTTGGCCTTCATGATGACGCAGGCAGAAGGGTTCGGGAAGGGCGTGATCAGGCGGTTGCTCCCGTCCGTTCACGCGCTCAGCCAGCGATCGGCCCAGTTCTTCAGGTCGCGCTGCTCCAGGGAGCCCGGTTCGAGCAGACCGACCGCCTCGACGAGGGCCGCGAGGCCTCCGGGATAGCGACGGCAGGTGCGCACGATGCTGATGATGTCGGGTCGGGTCGCCCCCATCCGGGGGATGGAGCCGGCCAGGTCGGTGGGCAGCAGGCCGAGCACGAGCTGGCGCTGGTCCCGGTCCGCCATGCCGGGCCAGCCCGCGAGCAGACCGATGAGCTCGTTGAGCGCCGAGTCCGGCACCGGCACCTCGCCGCGGCGGGCGGAGGGGAACACGAGCCGGCGCTCGTCGCCCGCCCAGGACCGGTACCAGAGCGAGGTGGGCCGCTGCTCCCGCGAGGTGAACCCGCCGATCACGGTGTCCGCGATCCCGCTCATGTCGGGCGGCCACGCGCCGCCGTCCGACGCGGCCAGCGCGTCGAGCACGGCCCGGGAGAACGCCCCGGTCTGCCCCACGGGGTCGTTGGCGGCCAGCTGGCCCGGTCCGGAGGCCAGCAGGGCGAACTGCTCGCGTCCGGGCAGGCGGTCGCCGCCCGAGGGGACCTCGGCGGGCAGGGTGCGGGCGAAGCCGAGGTCCTCGACGAACGTCTGGCAGGAGTCCACCAGCCAGATCTGGCGCGGGAACCCGGGCAGGAGATCGGTCGTGAAAGCGGTCAGCCAGGCGTCCAGGTCCAGGTTCCGGCGCTCGTCCCTCGACGCGTCCGCGTAGAAGAGCCGGCGGTGCCCCTGCGGGTCGGTGACCCCGTGGCCGCCCCAGAACACCCAGAGGAGGTCGCCTTCGAGGGCCGGCAGCCGCCGCGTCAGCACCTCCTGCACGGCCTCCCGCCCGGCGGACCCCTCGGCGACGTCGACCCGGGGTCCGCCCGCGCCGGGCAGCGGGGCGAGCAGCAGGGAGATGTGCGAGGAGGGCACCCCGCACCCGCGCAGCCAGGCGGTGAAGCGGCGGGCGTCCGCGGCGGGCCCCGGCAGGTCCCAGGACGGGCCGGCGTCGTACCGCTCGGCGCCGACGACGACCGCGTACGTGCGCTCGGGGCGGGCGGGGGTCACGGCAGCTCCCCCGCGAGGAGGCGGTACAGCTCCGGATTGCTCCAGTAGGCGCTGTGGGACAGCGGGAACGGCTGCCGGCTGTCCAGGGCGACGTCGTCGACCCGCCCGGGGAAGACCCCGGCGCCGACGTAGCCGAGCAGGTCCCGCCGGTCGTACACGTTCAGCCAGCGCGGCACGTGCGCGGGCAGCGGAGTGCCGTGCTCCAGGCTGGGCAGCGCCCCCAGTTCGTACAGGAACGGCGCCTGCGAGCCGACCGTGACCAGCAGCTCGACCTCCGGCAGTTCTCGCAGCACCAGCAGGTCCAGCGAGGCGATGCCGCCGAGGCTGTGCGCGAGCAGCACGACCGGCGGTTCGGCGGCCCGCACCGCCGCCAGGACGGCCTCGCGGACCGCCTCGCCCCGCGACAGGTAGAGCAGCACGTCCCCGGCCGCCGGATGGGCCGCGTCGGTGAGCGCCGAACGCCGCTTCACCACCTGCGCCGACGCCATGCCGAGCGCCAGCCGCCCGGCCAGCCGCCCGACCTTGCGCGCCACCGGCCCGCGGTGCGTCCCCGGCCCCTCCTCGCCGCCCGGATCCCCGGGGAGCAGCGCCGTGATCCGGGCGACCGCCTCGTCCCGCGCGGTGCCGTCGAAGGCCGGCGCCGAACCGTCCCGGTCCACCCGGCGGCGTACCGCCTCGGCGACGAACGCCCTCGCCAGCTCCGTCGTCGCCGCGCCCGCGTCGGGGGCGCGCAGGAACAGGCGGCCGTCGGGCGAGGTGAGGACCGCGGCCGTGGCGGCGGCGAACTCCTCCCCGATCCCCGCGGCGTCCAGGAGCCGCCGCAGCTCGCCGTCCCCGGCCAGGGACAGGGCCGCCGACCGGAGCGCCTCGCCCGGCGGGAGGGCGCCCGGAGCCAGTTCCGCGCGCCCGGTGGACTCCGAGGCGATCAGCCGCAGTTCGAGGAGCGGATCCACGTAGAGGAGCCCCCAGAGCGCGACGTCCTCGTCGAGCGCCCCCGTCTCCGCGCCGGGTGCGCCCGTTTCCGCCGCCCCGCGCCCCGTGCCGTACCCCGGCACGGAGAGGCCGTTCGAACGGAGCGCCGCTCCGGCGTCCCCGCCCCAGTAGCAGGGAGCCACGGCGACCTCGGGCCGCAACGGCCGCAATCCCTCCCGCACCCGCTCCAGGGAGGCGGTGTACCCCGGCTCGCGCACCCCCGTGCCGTGTACGAACAACACCGTCGTCACTACTGGCCCCCGTCCGTGACGCTACGCCAAATGGCTTTCAAGATAGGCCACTTGTCGTTGAAACAGATACACTCCGTAGGGGCTGTGCCTCACTGGGCGGCACTTTCCGGAAGGGGAACACCGGTGAGCTCTGAGTCCGTCGTCACGCATGTCGTCGGGGCACTCGCCGTGGTCATCGCCGCCTCGTACGCGCTGGGAGCGCTGGCCCGGAGACTCGGCCAACCACCGGTCGTCGGACAGCTCTTCGCGGGCATCGCGCTCGGTCCGAGCCTCCTCGGCCTGGTCCCCGGACAGGCCTACGAGACGCTCTTCCCGACACAGATCCAACCCATCCTGACCTCACTGGCCCAAGTGGCGCTGGTGCTCTTCCTCTTCGTCGTCGGATACGAACTCGACCTCGGGATGCTGCGCGGCCAGCGCTCCGTGACCGCCGTCTCCCTCAGCGGTTTCGTCCTCCCCATGGCGGTGGGCGCCGGGATCGTCCTCGTCCTCCCCGACGCCTTCGGATCGGTCAACGACGGACGCCCGACCGACACCACCTTCGTCCTCTACATGGCGATCGCCCTGTCCATCACGGCCGTCCCCGTGCTGGCCAGCATCATCAAGGACCAGGGCCTCGCCGGAACCAGGCCGGGCACCGTCGCCATGGCCTCCGCGGGGGTCATCGACGCCCTGAGCTGGCCCATCCTGGCCGTCGTCCTGGTGGGCGGCGAACACGGCTCGGTGCGCGACTGGGCCGTCAAGGCCGTCCTGCTCGTCCTGTACGTCCTGGTGATGCTCTTCGCCGTACGGCCCGCGCTGGAGCGGTGGATGCGCCGACCGGGCGTCCACGCCTCCGCCCGGCTCCCCGTCGTCATCACCCTGGCCATGGCCTCGGCCTGGGCCACCAACGCGCTCGGACTCCACGTCATCTTCGGCGCGCTGCTCGCCGGGGTCATCATGCCCCGCCTCCCGAACGGCGCCCCGGACGGCCGGCTCCTTCGCCCGCTCCAGGACATCGGCGGCCTGCTGCTCCCGGTGTTCTTCGCCGTCTCCGGGATGGCGGTCAAGCTCGACGGGCTGCGCTCGTCCGACCTGGTGCTCCTCGTGGTGATATGCGCGGCGGCGATGGTGAGCAAGGTCGCCGCCGGCTCGCTCTCGGCCCGCGGCGCCCGCCTCCCCTGGCGCGAGTCGCTCCTGATCGGCGTCCTGCTCAACACCCGCGGGCTCACCGAGCTCATCGTCCTCAACGTCGGCCTGCAGACCGGGGTGATCGGCCCCCGGCTCTACGCGCTCCTCGTCGTGATGGCCCTCCTGACCACGGCCGCCACCGGCCCGCTGATCGGACTCCTGCGCCGCCCCGGCGACGGCCCGCCCGCCGTCCCCGTCGACCTCGTCATCGGCACCGGCGAACCCCTCGAACCCCGCCCCGGACCCGACCCCGACCGGGTACCCACCGCCGAAGCGGGCCCGGCCCCCCGGTCCTAGGGCGCTGTACGAGGGACATGAGAGAGCCGGCCGGGTCCCAGGACCCGGCCGGCTCTCTCGTGCGTCCCCGTCCCGGAGGCGGGCAGGCCCTCCTAGAAGGGCACGGGGGCGATGTCGACGTCCGCGCGTCGGCCGCTGGCGGAGGACACGGTCGCCGGGTGGTCCTCGCCGAGCTTGCGGCGGAAGCGCGCCAGGGTCTCGGTGTGCAGCGCCGTGGCCTCGGTGTCGCGGTCCAGCGCGCGCAGGTCGAGGACGACGTTGGTGGCGCAGGCCAGCGTGGTCGGGTGGTCTTCGCCGATGACCCGGGTGAGGATCTCCAGGGTCCGCCGGTCCAGCTCCAGGGCCTCCGCGTGGCGCCCCTCGTCGGCGTGGTGGCTGGCCGATCCGATGGCCGTGGTCAGGGTGAGGATGTGCTCCTCGCCCAGCGAGTCGACCAGACCCGGCAGCGCCACCGACAGATGCTCCCCGGCGGTCTCCAGGTCGCCCAGGTGGCGCAGGGTGATCGCCAGGTTGGTGCGGGCCGACAGGGTGTACGGGTGGGCTGCCCCGAGCTTCGCCGTGTAGCGCTCGACGGTCGCCTCGCCGAGCTCCCTGGAACGCCTCAGCTGCCCGTCCTGCCGGAACTCGACGACCAGGTTGGCGGCGCAGGCGACGACGTCCGGGTGGTCGGGGCCGTAGCGGTTGTGGAACTTCGTCCACGCCGTCTCGCCGAGCTCCAGAGCCCCCTCGTGGTTGCCCGCGCGGCGGCGGCACACCGCGAGGACGCGGGCGCAGCCGAGGCTGACGGGGGTGTCCTCGCCGAAGACGTCGAGGTAGCGCTCGTAGACCGCCTCCAGGTGGGCGGCGGCCTCCAGGTAGTCGCCGTCCTCGCGGATGTCGATGGCCAGGCCGGTGCGGGTGTTCAGGGTGTCGAGGTGGTCCTCGCCCAGGTTGAGGGCGCGCAGCCGGGCCGTCTCCGTGTCGAGTGCGCGCGCCTCCCGGTACAGGCCCATCAGGCGCAGGCCGACGCCGAGGCTGTGGGCCGCGCGGAGGGTGGCGGGGTCGTCCTCGCCGAAGGTCCGCAGGGAGCGCTCGTACACCGAGCGGTTGATCTCCAGGCCCCGGGCCATCTCGGCCCGCAGCCGCAGCCCGCTGCACAGCTGGATGAGGGCGTCGAGGGTGCCCTCGTCCTCCTCGCCGGCGGTCCGGATGTAGATGTCGGCGGTGCGCTCCATCATCGCGGCGGCCTCGCGGTACTCGCCGAGCACGCGCAGGAGGAAGGCCAGCCACTTCGCCATCTCCAGCGTCTGCTGGTCCTCGGCGCCGAACTTCTCGGTCCAGATCTCCAGGGCCTCGCGGGCCATCGCCGCCGAGTTCTTGTGGTCGCCCCACACGTAGAGGAACTCCACCATGCCGCGGACCAGGCCGCGCACCCACGGGGACTCGCACTCCACGGCCCGGGACACCACCACGTGCGGCAGCAGCGCCTGGTAGCGGGGCCACAGCTCGCGGGAGCCGGGGCTGTTGGGGTTGGCGTCGGCGAGGAGCAGGTGCGCGCCGTGCCGCATGTCCGCCTGCTGCTGCGGGGACATGCGGTTGACCAGCACGGCCTGGACCAGGCGGTGCAGCTGGATGGTGTCGTGCCGGTGCTCGATGCGGGCCAGGGCGTAGACGTTGATCTCGCGGATGGCCCGGCCGAGCTTGATCGGATGCCGCAGGGCGTCGTCGAGCTCGGGGGCGATCGTGGTGCTGCGCGAGTTGTTGAACAGCGAGCGGGAGATCGGCTCGGGCGCGAAGAACGAGCAGACCTGCAGGAGTTGGAGCGCCGCGGGATTGCGCTGCTCCAGTTGGCGCAGCGAGACGTCCCAGGCGGCGGCCACCGACATGGGGTAGTCCGGCGAGGGGACGAGTTCGAGCATCAGCTCGGCGATCTTCTCGTTGATCAGCCGCAGGTACTCGGGCACGGCCATGCCGGTGACGGCCTGCCAGGCCGCCGCCTGCTCGATGGCGAGCGGCAGGTCGCCCAGGGCCTCGGCGAGCTTGTCGGCGTCCGTGTCGCTCAGGTCGCGGGCGCGCCGCCTGAGCAGGGCCTTGCTCTCCTCCCGGGTGAAGACGTCGACGGACAGCGTCCTGGCCACCCGGTCCCACTCCTGGTTCCGTGAGGTGATGAGGATCTTCCCCGTGCCGCCGGTCGGGAAGTAGGGGCGGACGGCCTCCACGTTCTCGGCGTTGTCGAACACCAGGAGCCACCGGGTGTACGGGTCGCCCCTGCGCAGCGCCTCGCGGACGGCGGGGACGGCCCGGTTGGCCTCGTTGCTCACGTTCAGGCCCATCCGCTGGGCGAGTTCGGTGAGCGCGGTGAGGATCATCGTCGGCTGCTCGGAGGGGATCCACCAGACGACGTCGTAGTCGGCGGCGTACCGGTAGACGTACTCGATGGCGATCTGGGACTTTCCGACACCGCCCATGCCGTGCAGCGTGTGCGGCAGCACCGCCGAGGTGTCACCGGTCAGCAACTGCTCGCGCACCTGCGCGAGGACGTCCTCGCGGCCGACGAAGTTGGGGTTGTTCGGCGGGATGTTGCCCCAGATGGCGGGGACGGCGGAGCGGGGCCGGTCCACCGGGTGCGGCGCGACGGGCCCCGGGATCGGTGTGCCCGTCGCCGGGGTCGCCGTGCCCGGCAGTCCGTCGGGACTCGGCGCCGGGATCGACGGGACCGCGGTGCCGTTCACGACCCCTCCGTCCTCGCGCTGGTGCTGACTGGTATTGGTGTCGGTCATGGAGCCGCCCGTGTCGGAATTTTCATGAGTACTGCGGATATCGTGGACCAGTCCAGGTGTGTTCTGTATGTCCGACGCTCCCGTCGAGATGCCCGACGCTCCCGCCGGCACGTCCGGCGCTCCCGCCGACGTGCCCGACGGTCCCGTCGAACTCCCTTCCAGGGCGGCGCTGATCCGGTGGGCCCGGAGCAGGTAGGGCCCGGAGAGAGCGCGGAGGACGGCCAACTCGACGCGGACGAACGGCAGGCTCTCCGCCGTCAGCGGCGGGTCGGGCACCTGCTCCGGGGCGAGCAGGGCCCCGTGCAGCCCGCGGGCCGCCTCGAACCGGTCGCCGTAGAAGTCGGACACCGAGCGCACGACGCGCGCGGTGTCCGCCCGCATCGCGCTGGACAGCAGCGCCTCGCGCGCGCCGTCGACGAAGTCCAGCGGGGCCTCGGGGACGGGGCCCGGCGGTTCGTCGGGCGGGCACTCCTCGACCAGGCCGCTCAGGAACAGCTCCGCCACGTGGACCGGTTGGGCCTCGGGCACGAGCGCGCGCCGCACGTCCCGCACCAGGCGCGGTTCGAGGATCGCGGCGGCCAGGTGGGTGGCCAGGCGGAAGGCGGTGGGCGTGGCGTGGCTGCGGAAGCGGCGGATGCGCTCCTGCACCGACGGCGCGGGGACGACCTCCGGCGGCTCGGCGCCGTCCGCCCCGGACCGGTCGGGCGCGCCGAGCAACAGCACGGAGGCGTCGACCCAGCCGGACGCCTCGCCGGCCACGAGCGCGGCCCACCGGCCCAGCCAGTCGGCCTCCAGCTGCAGGACCGGCACGGCCACCGTCCAGGTGTCGGGCGGCGGGTCGAACGGGTCCCGCGCCTCCGGCGGGAAGGCCACGGACAGCGTGGTGTTGGCCCCGCCCGCGCGGGGGCCGCGCAGCCGCACCCGCCAGGGCGTGAGGGCGGTGCGGTGCCAGTCCCGCTGGTTCAGCAGGTGCACCACCGCGGTCGGCCCGGCGGTCGACCACAGCTCCAGGGCCTTCAGGGCGACCCCGTTCTTCCAGGCCGGGCCCAGGGCGTCGGTGAGGACGAGGACGATCCGGCGGCCGGTCCGGTCCACCAGCTCGGCGGGGACCGCGGCGGCGCCGTGGCCGGCGGCGGGGCCGCGCAGCACGGCCTCCTCGCCGTCCGGGGTGTCGCGCACGCCGAGCCGGCGGACCCGTACGTCCCGGAACGCCCCCAACTGCTCGACCAGACTGGTGAACTCGGCGATCGTCTGCTCCCAGATCGCCATGGTCGCGTGGTCGTCCACCACGAGCACGAGGTCGAAGCGGCGTTCGCCCGCGGGCCGGGTGTAGGGCATCCACAGGCCGTCCTCCGCGGCGTGCTCGGCGGTGGCCTCCTCGTCCAGCTCGATGTCGTACGCCGAGGGCCACAGCTGCTTCAGCGGCCGCAGCCGCCGGGCGATGCCCGGCGCGTCGTGCAGGTCCGGCAGCGGTTCGGCCGCGACGTTCCCGTCGAGGGGATCCGGCGCGGACCCGAGCCCGGACCCCGGGGGCAGCGTCAGGAGCGGCACCCGGTGGTCGAGGTCCCGCGGGGGCGGGCGCCGGGTGTCGTCGCGGGGCGGTGGCGTGGAGGGGGCGCTGCCGGAGACCGGTGTTCCGTCGGGTGCGGTGTCCGCCACGGTCCCGGCCGCCGGGAGCCCGGTGAGGAAGTCGGGCAGCACGGACAGGCCCGGCGGTGTGTCCGGCCGGGGCCGCGGTGGTTCGGTGGACGGGGGCAGCGGGGCCGCGAGCGTCTGGTACGCGTGCAGCCACAGCGCCTCCGCCACTTCGAAGGCCTCGGGATACGAGGGGGCGTCGTCGTCCATCAGGGCGATCCCGAGAGTTCACGCCAGAGCGCGTCCAGCAGTTCGCTCCATGCCTCCTCGTCCTCCCGGACCCCTGCCGTCCGCAGGTAGATCGCGTTGAGGAGCTGGTCGGTGGCCAGCCCGCCGTTCTGCTTGCTGCGCTCCATGAACTTCCGGATCATGGCGTCGTGCCGTCCGCCCTGGTCCCGGAAGTGGGCGGCGATCATGGCGGCGAGCTGGTCCTCGCGGGGCGGGGAGACGTCCAGCCGGACGCAGCGGCGGAGGAAGGCGGGCGGGAACTGCCGCTCTCCGTTGCTGGTGATGACGACGAACGGGAAGGCCCGGCAGCGGACGCGTCCGTCCGTCACCGCGACCCGCTGGTCCGGGTCGTCGGTGAAGACCTCCGCCCGGCCCTCCCGGTGGCGGGCGCGGACCAGTTCGGGGATGTCGTACGCGCCGTTCTCCAGGACGTGCAGCAGGTCGCTGGGCAGGTCGATGTCGCTCTTGTCGAGCTCGTCGATGAGGAGGGCGCGGGGCAGTTCGTAGGGGAGCAGGGCGGTGCCCAGGGGGCCGAGCCGTACGAAGTCCCCGATCTTCGCGTCGGCTCCGGCGTCGTCGGGGTCCCCCTCCGCCGCGGGGAGGGCGGCGCGGCCGCGGCCGAGGGACGCCTGGGCGCGGCCGATGGCGTCGTACTCGTACAGGCCGGAGCGCAGGGTGCTGCGGGAGGTGATGCCCCAGTGCAGGACGCGGCCGAGGCCCAGTTCGCGGGCGACGAGGTAGGCCAGGGTGGACTTCCCGATCCCCGGCCGGCCCGTGACGAGGAGGGGCCTGCGGAGCAGCAGGGCCGTGTTGATCATGTCGATGTCGTGCGGGTCCTGCCGGGGCGTGGCGCGGCCCACGGCGCCGAGCCTGCGGTCGGTCTCGGCGCTCTCGGCCGGGACGGGCGGGAGCACAGGGCCGCCGTCGAAGTCCCGCCAGCCGGGCGGCGGCGGCAGGACGTTGCCGAGTCGGATGTCGGTCAGCGGCCGGCCGGTGCCCCGGTAGATCCACCAGCTGCGGCTGCTGACGTGCCCTCCGTTCCGGCTGCCCTCGACCGGATGTTGGACACCGCTCATGTTTCCCCCTCGTCGTCGTGTCCGCCGCGTACCCGTGCGGTGTCGGTCCCGGGTGATCCGGACCAGTCGACGATGCGGTTGGGGTCGTCGAAGAGGACGGCCAGATGGCGTCCCACGTGGACGTCCCGTTGGGCGGCCGCGGCGGTGGCCGCCTCGTTCCGCAGGCGCTGCACGCGCTGCGGCAACTCGATCGCCTTGCCCTTCATCAGCTTCTTGGCCCTGCGGCGGAAGTCGCCGGAGGTGCCGGGGCGGCGGTCCCACACGGCCATCGGCACTCCCGCGCGCAGGGCGGTCTCCAGTGAGGCAAGACTGCCCTCGGGGCCGGGCAGCGGGGGAGCGTTGAGGGCGACCGACACCAGCCGTTCGTCGGCGGTGAGCCTGCTGTTCCACTGGACGGGGTCGTGGCCGCGCCGGCCCGCCGTGTCCCAGTGGCAGACGGTCTCGGCGGTGTCCAGCATCAGCTGCCAGCGGTTGTGCCACCGCCGGTGGAAGTGGGGTGCCCGCATGCGCTCCAGGCTGCGCAGCACGACCGGATAGCTCAGGCACAGGGCGGCGGCGAAGGCGGAGTCGGACGCCAGGGGCAGCCATTCCATGGGGCGGTTGAGCAGGTGTACGGGGAGGATGAACTCGAGGACCGGTTTGCCGGGTCGGCCGGCCCAGTCCTTCTCCGCCTGGAAGACGAGCCGTTCCACGGCGGCCTCGACCTCACCCAAGGACACGACCTGGTCCTCTCCGCGCTGTGGCCGCCAGGGACCCGGACGTATCTGGCGCCAGTGGGAGAGCAGATAGCGGTCCGGGTCCATCCCGTGTCTGTCCAACTGGACAACGAGACAGGCGGGAGCTGGTTGTGCCGTCGTGTCGCCGGAGGTGTCCGTGCGGACGGAATCGAGCTGGGTCGCGAGGCCGAGCTTGACCGCCTGGGCGTCGTTCCACTCGCGCAGGCCGGTGGCGACCGGCCGGTCGGGGCCGGATCCGTCGAGGGCCGCGGCCACGTGCTCGACCAGCACCATCAGGGGGAGCAGGCCGTCGGGCCGGGCGTTGACCCGGCTGAGGAGGTCGAAGGCCTCGCCGAGGGTGGCGACGGGGTGCTGCGGGAGGGGGAGGTCGCCGGCGGCGGCGTACAGCACGCCGTGCGCGTCGAGGTGCGGGACGCGGGCGAGGAGCGTGCGGGCCTCGCGTAACTCCGCTTCGGGGAGGACGGCGAGGACGGGCGGGGTGGTGACGAGCTGCCGGATCCTCTGCACGGGTGGGGAGCCGGGGGCGTAGACCGTCAGGGTGTCGACGAGTTCGGGCAGTCCGCGCGGTTGCCGCAGGCAGGCCTGCACGATCTCCAGCATGTCCGACCGCGTCCGGCCGTGCTGACGGATGTTGGCCAGTTCGGGTAACCGGCTCGCCAGCATGCTGATGAACAGGCCGCGCTCGTTAGGAGCGTCGAGGCCTGTCACCTCACACAACTCGTCCACCAGCTCATGCTCGAACCCCGGTGCATGAGCGCCATGGCTCCCATGGAACAAAAGCCCCCCCGTCACGGCTCCGATGTGCCCAACTCCTGAACGGACATGGGTGGTCCGGGCGCCGCCGCCCACGGTCCAGGGTATGCCGGGTGCCTGACGCGTCGCCACCCTGTGGGCCGGGTTCCTTGGTCATGTCGAGGCGGCGACGCCGGGGCCGGGCGGGTTACTCGACGACGAGCTCGACCTCGATGTTGCCGCGGGTGGCCTTCGAGTACGGGCAGAAGGCGTGGGTCTTCTTCAGGAGCGCGAGGCCGGCCTCGCCCTGGAGGTGGTCGGGGAACTCGGCGCGCATGACGACCGCGAGCCCGAAGCCGCCGTCGGCGGGGTCCTTGCCGATGGAGACCTCGGCGGTGACGGAGGCCTCGGAGACGTCGATCCGCTCCTGGCGGGCGACGACGCCCATGGCGCTCGCGAAGCAGGCCGCGTACCCGGCGGCGAAGAGCTGCTCGGGGTTGGTGCCCTGACCGTTGCCGCCGAGGGCCTGCGGGTGGGCGAGGGGGAGGTCGATGTGGCCGTCGGAGCTGACGGCGCGGCCCTCGCGGCCGTTGGCGGTGGCGACGGCGGTGTAGATCGCGTCCATGGTTCTTCCGTCCTGTCCTGGGGGCGTGGCCCCGGTCCTGGGGAGTGGTGCCCTCTATTGATAGCGCACTATTAAGTTGTGCACAACTCAATCGCGTGTGAGAGGTCTCGCGTATCCTGGAGGCATGGAGACGCTCGACACCGTCCCGGACGAGGACTTCCTCCGGCTCGACCACCAGATCTGCTTCTCGCTGCACGCGGCGACCCGCGCCTTCAACGGCGTCTACCGCGAGGCCCTCAAGGAGCTCGGGCTCACCTACCCCCAGTACCTCGTCATGCTCGTGCTCTGGGAGCACCGCGAGCTGCCCGTCAAGGGCATCGGCGAGCGGCTGCGGCTCGACTCCGGCACCCTGTCGCCGCTGCTCAAGCGCCTGGAAGCGGCCGGATACGTCGAGCGGCGCCGCAGCGCCCGGGACGAGCGGTCCGTCACCGTGCGCCTCACCGGCGAGGGGGCCGCCCTGCGCGGGAAGGCCCTCGGCGTACCGCGGCGGATCGCCGCCGCCACCGGCCTGGACCTCGCCGAGATCCGCGAGCTGCGGGAGCGCCTCGACGCGCTGGCCGTCCGGCTCGACGCCGTCGACCCGGACGCCCTGAACGCCTGCGGCTGAGCCCCGGGGCTCGCGCGGGTGTCGCGCGGCCGGGCGCTCTCCGTCCGCGGCGCGTGCCGCGGACGGTGTGGGGCTTCATCCAATTGTAAGGATCACCGTCCGAGTACGGTCCTATACTCGCCCCATGTCCGACATCACCATCCGGCGCGCCACCGCCGACGACTCCAAGCGGCTCACCCGGCTCGTCCGGGGCTCGCGCGCCTACCGCGGGGACTACGCCGCCATGGTCGAGGGGTACCAGGTGGGCGGCGCGTACATCGAGCACCACCCCGTCTTCGTCGCCGCCGACGGGACCGGTCTCGTCCTCGGGTTCTACGCGCTGCTCGTCGACGAGGCGGAGCTCGACCTCGCGTTCGTCGCGGACGCGGCCCAAGGGCTCGGCATCGGACGGCTCCTGATGGAACACATGGCCGGACAGGCGAGGGCCGCCGGGCTCGACGCCGTGCGGGTCGTGGCCCATCCGCCCGCCGAGGAGTTCTACCTGCGCACGGGGGCCGTCCGCACCGGAGCCGTACCGCCCGCCGGACACGTCCACTGGGAGCGTCCCGAGCTGCGGTACGACGTCGCGTGACCACCGCAGAGCAGCAGAAGGAACAGCACGACCGCCGCAGGGTCTTCGCCGACCTCACCCCGCTGCGGACCTCCGCCCACTACCGCCGCCTCTGGTTCGGGAGCACCGTCTCCTGGGTCGGGCAGGGCATGACGGCGCTCGCCGTCTCCCTCCAGGTGTACGACATCACCCGCTCGCCGTTCTCCGTCGGGCTCGTCGGCCTCTTCTCGCTCGTCCCGCTCGTCGTGTTCGGCCTGTACGGCGGGGCCGTCGCCGACACCGTCGACCGCCGCAAGCTCGGCCTCGTCAGCGCCTGCGGATCGGCGGTCCTCTCGATCGCGCTCGCCGGAGCCGCCTTCGCGGGCTTCCACCGGGTGTGGTTCCTCTACGGGATCGTCGCCCTCCAGGCCGTGTGCGCCGCGCTCAACTCGCCCGCCCGCACGTCGATGATCCCGCGGCTGCTGCCACCCGAGCAGCTGCGCGCCGCCAACGCGCTCAACTCGATGGTCATGACCTTCGGCACCCTCGTCGGCCCCAGCCTCGGCGGCCTGATCGTCGGACTCGCCGGCTACCAGACCGCGTACCTCGTCGACGCCCTCGCCTTCTCCGCGAGCCTGTACGCGATGTGGCGGCTGCCGTCGATGCTGCCGGACCGGACCGGGAAGAAGCGGGCCTCCGTCCTCGACGGGCTGCGGTTCCTCGCCACCCGCCCCAACCTGCGCATGACGTTCTTCTCGGACTTCTGCGCGATGATCCTCGCCCACCCCCGCGCCCTGTTCCCCGCCATCGCCGTCCTCTGGTACGGCGGGGACGCGAAGACCACCGGACTCCTCGTCGCCGCACCCGCGTTCGGGGCGCTCCTCGGAGGAGTCCTCTCCGGCTGGCAGAGCCGCATCCGCCACCACGGCCAGGCGATCCTGATCGCGGTGGCCTGCTGGGGCACCGCCGTCGCCGTCTTCGGGCTGACCCGGAACCTCTGGCTCGGGCTGCTCCTGCTCGCCCTCGCCGGCTGCGCCGACACCGTCTCGATGATCTTCCGGAACACGATGATGCAGGTCGCGGCGCCGGACGAGATGCGCGGCCGGCTCCAGGGCGTCTTCATCGTGGTCGTCGCGGGCGGGCCCCGGCTCGGCGACTTCCTCGCGGGCTCCGCCGCCGACCTGACGTCGCCGGCCGTCGCCGTCACGGGCGGTGGCGTCGCCTGCGTCCTCGCCGTCGGCCTCCTGGCCCTCTACGGCCGCTCTTTCCGCCGGTACGACGCACTCGACCCCACTCCGTGAGGCTGCGTGCGTGTTTGGCCCCGAAGAGGCCGTCCTGACCTGGCGGTTGACCGCCACGGCACATAACCGCCAGGAGCGACGGGAGTCAATTCCCGCCCCGGAGGCGAAGACTCCTCGCGGCACCCGGAAAACCCCCTACCCCGGGTCCGCGAGGAGTTTCGCCGATGACGTCGAGGATCACCCCCTTCGGCAGAGGGAGGGCCGGCCTGCTCGCCGCCGGCATCTCGCTCGTGATGCTCTCGGCCGGGCAGACCGCCGCCGCGCCGGGTGCCACCACCCCCGTACCCGCGACCTTCACCGGGGCCAAGGGCACGGGCACCAGCACCACCGTCACCCTCCTCACCGGAGACCGCGTCACCCTCACCGACCTCGGCGGCGGCAAGCAGACCGTCACCGTCGACCGGGCCGAGGGCGCCACCGGCGCGATACGCACCCAGGTCGTCGACGGACGCGTCACCGTCGTCCCCGACGAGGCCGCCCCCTACCTGGCCTCCGGTGCGCTCGACCCCCGCCTCTTCGACGTCACGGGCCTCGCCGAGCAGGGCGTCACCGGCGAACTGCCGCTGATCGTCACGTACGGAGCCAAGGGCGCCCGGGCCGCCGCCCCCGCCCCGCGCGGCGCCGAGACCGTCCGCGCCCTCCCCAGCATCGGCGGCGCGGCCGTCACCGCCACCGACCCCGCCGCCTTCTGGCAGGGCTTCACGGCGAAGGGCGCGAACTCCCGCTCCGCCGCCCCGGGGAAGGTCTGGCTCGACGGCCGGGTCGAGGCCGCCATGGCCGACTCCAACGCCCAGATCGGCACCCCGAAGGCCTGGGAGGCCGGGCTCACCGGCAAGGGCGTCAAGGTCGCCGTCCTCGACACCGGCGCCGACCTCGCCCACCCCGACCTCGGCGGACGGGTCGCCGAGAGCAAGTCCTTCATCGAGGGCGAGGAGGTCGCCGACCGCAACGGCCACGGCACGCACGTCGCCTCCACCGTCGGCGGCTCCGGCGCCGCCAGCGACGGCAAGGAGCAGGGCGTCGCCCCCGGCGCCACCCTCGCCGTCGGCAAGGTCCTCAGCGACGAGGGCTCCGGCACCGAGTCGCAGATCATCGCCGGCATGGAGTGGGCCGCCAAGGACATCGACGCGAAGATCGTCTCGATGAGCCTCGGCTCCCGCGAACCCAGCGACGGCACCGACCCGATGGCCCAGGCCGTCGACACCCTCACCGCCGAGACCGGCGCCCTCTTCGTCATCGCCGCAGGGAACTCCGGGGCCCCCGGCTCCATCGGCTCGCCCGGCTCCGCCGACTCCGCGCTCACCGTCGGCGCCGTCGACTCCGCCGACGAGGCCGCCTACTTCACGAGCCAGGGCCCCCGCTACGGCGACCAGGCCCTCAAGCCCGACCTCTCCGCCCCGGGCGTCGGCATCCTCGCCGCCCGCTCCCAGCTCGTCGCCGGCAGCGGCCCCTACACCTCCATGAGCGGGACGTCGATGGCGACCCCGCACATCGCCGGCGTCGCCGCGCTGCTCGCCGAGAAGCACCCCGACTGGACCGGCGCCCAGCTCAAGAACGCCCTGATGTCCTCGTCGAAGACGCTCGACGCCTCCGCGTACGCCCTCGGCGCCGGCCGGGTCGACGTGGCCGCCGCGATCGCCGCGAACGTCACCGCCACCGGCTCCGCCGACCTCGGCTTCGCCTCCTGGCCGTACGAGGAGAACAAGCCGGTCACCAGGACCGTCACCTACACCAACTCCTCCGACGCGCCGGTCGAGTTGGACCTCGCCGTCGAGGGCATGCCGGCCGGGGTCGCCGCCCTCGCCGACACCGCCCTCACCGTCCCCGCCCACGGCTCCGCGAGCACCACGGTCACCGGCGACGGCACCGAGGCCCCCGTCGGGCAGTCCTCCGGCCGGATCACCGCCACCGCCGCCGGCGCGCCCGTCGCTCACACCGCGCTCGGCCTGGTCAAGGAGGAGGAGCGCTACACCCTCACGGTCCACGTCAAGGACCGCGACGGCGCCCCCACCGCAGCCTTCCTCGGCATGAAGAAGCTGGCCGGGGGCGAGGACCCCTTCCCGGCGGCCGTGGGCGACTCCGGCACCGTGCAACTGCGCCTCAAGCCCGGCACGTACACCGTCGGCACCTTCCTCGACGTGCGCGGCTCGCACGGCGAGGACTCCCTCGGCCTCGGCTTCCTCACCGCCCCCGAGGTCGTCCTCGACCGCGACCGCGAGATCACCCTCGACGGACGGCAGCTGCGCGAGATCCGCGCCGAGGTCGAGAAGCGGACCGAGACCCGGCAGCTCCTCATGGAGTACGACCGCAAGGCCAACGGGACCTCCTACACGGACATCGTCCAGGTCCCCATGACGTACGACTCGCTCTTCGCCGCGCCGACCGCGCCCGTCACCACCGGCACCTTCGAGTACCGGACCGTCTGGCGCCTCGGCAAGCCGATGGTGGAGGCGAGCGTCGACGGCGTCCGCCTCTCCGGCGCCACCACGCAGGGCGGAACGACCCTCCTCGAAGGCCGTCACCGCCTCGGCCTCGTCGACGCGGGCACCGGCACCCCCGCCGAGTACGCGGGCAAGGACGCCACCGGCAAGGCCGTCCTCGTCCGGCTCACCGCCGGAGCCGACCCGACGCAGCTCGCCCAGACCGCCCAGGACGCGGGCGCCAAGGCCCTGTTCGTCACCGACGACCAGCCGGGCCGGCTGATGAAGTGGTTCGGCACCGCCGACTGGGAGGACCGGCCGCTCTCCGTCTCCACCGTCAACACCGCCGACGCGACGCGGCTCGCCGCCGGCGCGGCCCGGGGCCAGCGCGTCGACCTGACCGGCACCCGCTTCACCCCGTACACCTACGACCTCTCCGAGGGCCACCCCCGCGCCATCGGCAAGGACCTCGTCTTCCGGCCCGACGAGGACGAACTGGCCACGATCCGCTCCACCTTCCACGCGCCGACCAAGCGCGCGGAGCTGGGCGGCGAGTTCCGCTACTCGATCACCGAGGCCTTCCCGATCGGCGTCGGCTTCAAGGAGTGGATCGCCTTCCCGGCCGAGCGCACCGAGTACGTCTCCACCGGCACCGGCCAGCTCTGGCACGAGTCCGTCGACCTCGGCGACTCCCTGGAGGAGCGCGGCGGCACACCGTCCTACCGGGGCGGCAGCCGCGTCGACCTCGACTGGTTCGGCCCCGTCTGGCACCCCTGGCTCGGCACCGGTCTCGGCTGGGGCCAGCAGCGCACCGGCAACGACCTGCGCTTCAACACCCCCGGCTGGGGCGACTCGGGCACCGACCACACCGGCTTCGGCAACGTGTGGAGCGACCCGACGATGAGCCAGTACACCGAGGTGTACGTCGACGGCGTCCGCGTCGACCGGAGGAAGAGCTCCGGCGCCTACGCCTGGGACGCCCCGGCGCAGGAGGCCACCTACAAGGTCGTCACCGACACCGCGCTCGACCCGGCCCGCTGGCGGCTCGCGACCAAGGGCCACACCGAGTGGACCGTCCGGTCGGCCGAGACCCCGGACGACCGGATCACCTACCTGCCGATGCTCAACCTCGGCTTCGACCTGGACACCGACATCAACGGCGACGTCCGGGCCGGAAGCAGGCTGCCCGTACGGACCTTCGCCGAGTACGTGAAGGGCGCGTCCGGCACCGGAACGATCACCGGCGGCACCCTGGACGTCTCCTACGACGAGGGCAGGACCTGGTCGAAGGTCGCCCTCAAGCCCTCGTGGCGCGGCGCCTCCTGGACCGGTGAGCTGCGGATCCCGGCCGGGGCGGACTCCGTCTCGCTGCGGGCGGGCGCGAGCGACGACCAGGGCGGCACGGTCACCCAGGAACTCGTCCGCGCGCTCGGCGTGAAGTAGCGCCGACCCTGTACGAGGCCGGGCCCCGGTGAGCCGGGGGCCCGGCCTCTTCCTCCGTCAACGCGCTGCGGGAAGCGCCTTCTTCAGGACCTTGCCCATGTCGTTGCGGGGAAGCGCCTCCAGGTAGCGCACCACCCGGGGCCGCTTGTGCGGCGCGAGGAGCCCCGCCACGTGCTCCGCGAGCTCCGTCTCCGCCGGAGGCGCCGAGGCGTCCGCCGCCACCACCCAGGCCACGATCCGCTCGCCCAGGTCCGGGTCCGGTTCGCCCGTGACGGCCGCCTCGCGGACCCCCGGATGGTCGAGCAGCGCGTTCTCGATCTCGCCCGCCCCGATCTTGTAGCCGCCGCTCTTGATCAGGTCGGTCGCCCTGCGGCCCACCAGCCGCACCGCACCGTCCGCCTCCCGCACCGCCATGTCGCCGGTGCGGAACCAGTCGCCGTCGAAGGCCGCCGCCGTCGCCTCCGGCCGGCCGAGGTAGCCGGAGAAGAGGTTCGGGCCGCGCACCTGCACCTCGCCGACCGTCTCCCCGTCGTACGCCTCCAGCACGGAACCGTCCTCGTCCACCAGCCGCAGCCCCACCCCCGCGAGCGGCACGCCGACGGTCCCGGGACGCGGGGCGCCGCCCGGCAGCACGCTGGTGTTCATCAGCGTCTCGGTCATCCCGTACCGCTCGACGACCGTCCGGCCCGTCGCCGCCGCGATCCGCTCGTGGTCGTGCACCGGCAGCGCCGCCGACCCCGAGACCAGGAGCCGCGCCCCCGCGAGCGCCGCCGCGAGACCGGCGTCGCCCTCCAGCGCGTCGGCCAGCCGGTGGTACATCGTCGGCACGCCGAACAGCATCGTGCCGCCCCCGGCGCCCAGCTCCCGGGCCACGCCCTCGGCCGAGAAGGCGCCCAGGTGCCGCACCTCGCCGCCCCGGCGCAGCGGCCCCAGCACCCCGAGGACCAGGCCGTGGACGTGGAACAGCGGCAGCGCGTGCACCAGGACGTCGTCCGCCGTCCACGACCAGGCGCCGGCCAGCGCGTCGAGGGAGGCGGCCAGCGCCCGGTGCGAGAGGAGGACGCCCTTCGGCGGGCCGGTGGTGCCGGAGGTGTAGACGACCAGGGCGGGGGCCTCCGGGTCGTCCGGCCCCGCCGGCGGGGCGGCGGCCGTGCCGGTGAGCGACACGTCGATCCGGGGGACGCCGCCCAGCCCGGCGGGCAGCTCGGCGGCGGGGTCCGCCAGTACGGCGGAGGGCGCGCTGTCGCCCAGGACGTGCGCCAGCTCCCGCTCGCCGGTGCGCGGGTTGAGGGGGACGGCGGGGACGCCCGCCAGCAGCGCCCCGACCACCGCGACCGCGGTGTGCGCGCTCGGCGTGGCCCAGACGGCGACCCGGCCGGCCCCGGCGATCCGGGCGGCCAGGGCGCGGGCCGCCCCGGCCAGTCCGCCGTACGTCAGGGTCGTCGCGCCGAAGCGCAGCGCGGTCCGGTCGGAATCGGCTCCGGCCGCCAGGGCCGGGAAGAACGCACTCACCGGTCGAGCTCCTCGGGTCGTCGAGGGCGAAGGTCGCCGGAAGGCATTCTGCCGGGGCGTCAGGGTCTCGCGGCGGCGACCTTCGCCGCCTCCGGCTCCGGTTCGTCGCCGCCGGGCCGGATGCCGCGCATCCGCCCGTACGCGTACACGCAGCCCGCGAGCGCCAGGTCGGAGAGGAGCATGAAGCCGATCGAGTACGAGTCCTTGGCGCTGTAGATCGCGCCCATCACCAGCGGCGGCACGAAGCCGCCGAGGCCGCCCATCGCGCCGACGATGCCGGTCACGCTGCCCACCTGGGCCTGCGGGGTGACCTGGGAGACCAGGGCGAAGACCGAGCCGCTCGCCGTGCCCAGGCCGGCCGCCATGACCAGCAGGGCGATCGTGCCGCCCGGGTTCAGCGGTGGGTCGAAGGCCTGGACGATCGCGAACAGGGCGGCCGTGCCGAGCGCCCCGGCCGTCACCAGCGCCGGGTGGACGCGGTCCGACAGCCAGCCGCCGATCGGCCGGAAGACCACCGTGACCAGGGCGAACCCGGCCGCCTTGGTGCCGGCGTCCGTCGGGTCCAGCTCGTACCAGGTCTTCAGGTACGTCGGCAGGTAGACGCCGAACGCCACGATGCCGCCGAAGCCGATCGCGTACAGCGCCGACAGCTCCCACGTCACCCGCAGCCGCGCCGCCGAGCCCAGCCGGGTCGCGAGGGAGGCGGTGGGCACCGGCCGGTCGGGCCGGTCGGAGATGAGGAAGAAGGCGAGCACCGCGTACGCGGCCAGCGCGAGCGCCACCACGACGAACGGCAGGTTCTCCCCGTGCTCGGCGATCCTGGGCGTGAAGTAGCCGGAGAGCGCCACGCCGCCCATGCCCATGCCGAACACGCCGAGGGCCAGGCCCCGCTTGGCCGGCGGGAACCACGAGTTCACCAGCGGGATGCCGATCGCGAAGGTCGTGCCGCCGAGGCCCAGGAGGAACGCGACGACGAGCAGCAGCCCGTAGGTGTCCTTCACCACGATCAGCAGCAGTACGGGGATGATGGTCAGCGCCGAGACGAGCGGGAACATCCGCTTCGCGCCGTACCGGTCCGTCAGGGCGCCCGCCGGGACACGGCCGACCGAGCCGACCAGGACCGGGACGGCGACGAGGAACGACTGCTGGAACGAGCTGAGTTCGAGCCGGTCGCCGTACCAGCTCGCGAGCGGCGCGATCAGGTTCCACGCCCAGAAGGTCAGCGTGAAGCCGATGGTGGCCATCGCCAGATTGCGGTAGGCCGCCGCGGTCGGGGGCTTCGTCTCGGTGGTCACCCCACCAGTCAAGATCGGTAAGAGGGGCCCGGCGCGCCGGACTGCTCCGTACGGGTGCCCCTCAGGGCCAGGTCACCGTCGCCGGAGGCGAGCCGTCGTCCTCGACCCGCAGCCGGAGGCCGTCGTCCCCGGCCGCCACCTCGACCGTCACCGCGGTGACCCCGGGCCGCCGGTGGGCCGCGGCGAGCGCCCCCCGCAGGGCGGCGAGCAGCTTCCCCGCGTCCTCCTCCTCGGCGAGCGTGTCGACCGCGCCGGAGAAGTGCACCGACGGCCGGAAGCCGAGGAGGGCGGCGGCGCCGCCGGTCTCGCGGAGGACGCGGCCGCGGAAGGAGGCGGGGGCGTCGGCGGGGGGCTGCTGGAGGGCGAAGATGGTCGTGCGGACCTCCTGGATGGTCGAGTCCAGTTCGTCGACGGCCCGGCCGAGGAGTTCGTTCTCGTCGGACGAGCCGGCGGCGCGGCGGCGGGTCGACTCGAGCATCATCTCGGTGGCGAACAGGCGCTGGACGACCAGGTCGTGGAGGTCCCGTGCGATCCGGTCCCGGTCCTCGTACACGGCGAGCCGTTCCCGGTCGTGGCGCGCGTCCGCGAGGACCAGGGCGAGGGCCGCCTGCGAGGCGAACTGGGAGGCGAGGAGCCGGTCCACGGCCGAGTACGGCGGGTCGCCGCGCCGCCGGGGGAGGGCGAGGGTGCCGATCAGCTTCCCGCCGCTCTGCAGCGGCAGCATCATCGACGGTCCGAAGCGGGTGCGGACCGCGGTGGTCATCCTGGGGTCGGTCGCGGAGTCCTCGACGAAGACGGGTTCCCCGCCGAGCAGCTGGACGAGCACGGGGGAGCCGGGGGCGATCGTCGTGCCGACCAGGTCCCCCGGGTCGTCGGTGGCGGAGGCGGCGACGATCTCCATCCCGCCCTCGGCGGTGGGCTGGAGGACCACCCCGGCCGAGGCGCCGGCGAGGAGGCGGGCCCGCTCGGCCACGGTCGTCAGGGCGTTCTCGGCGGACGTGCCGGTGAGCAGGGCCGTGGTCACGGCCGCGGCCCCCTCGATCCAGCGCTCCCGCTGCCGGGCCGTCTCGTACAGGCGGGCGTTGCCGATGGCGATGCCCGCCTGGGAGGCGAGGACCCGGAGCAGGGCGAGGTCCTCCTCGGTGAAGCCGCCCGGGTGCTTCTCGGTGAGGTACAGGTTGCCGAACACCTCGGTGTGGACCCGGATCGGGACGCCGAGGAAGGTGCGCATCTCCGGATGCCCCTCGGGCACGCCGACGGAGCGCGGATCGGCCGTCAGGCCGTCGGGCCGGAGCGGCCGCGGGTCCCGCACGAGCGCGCCGAGGAGCCCGGTGCTGCCGTCGGGGAGCCGGTCGATGCGCCGCCGCTCCTCGTCCGTCATGCCGGACGTGAAGAGTTCGGTGAGCCGGTGGCGCTCGGGGTCGACGACCCCGAGCGCGCCGTAGCGCGCCCCGGTCAGCTCGGTCGCGGAGTCCACGATGTGCTGGAGGGTGGTGCGCAGTTCGAGATCCGTGCCGACGCTGAGGACCGCTTCGAGCAGCAGGGGCAGGCGGGGCATCCCGGTGCCGTCGTCGGTGTCCGCGGCCTCGGCGTCCTCGTCCATGATCGTCATGATCTCATTGTCATACGAATCAGGGGATTTGGCTGGTTTGCGTGCTCCGGGCTCAGTCCTCGTCGTCCAGCGGGTTCCGCTCCGACAGCGGGTCGAGGACCATCGGCTGGACCTTGCCCTCCAGCATCGCGCCGAGGCCCAGCACCGCGCAGACGTCCGGGCGTTCGGCGATGTGCACCGGCATCCCGGTCGCCTCGCGCAGCATCTGGTCGAGCCCCGGCAGCAGGGCGCTGCCGCCGACCATCATGATCCCGCGGTCCGCGAGGTCGGCCACCAGGTCCGGCGGGCAGTCCCGCAGCACCTTCCCGATGCCGTCGAGGACCGCCGTCAGCGGGGTGTGGATCGCCTCCCGCACCGCGGCCGTGTCGACGGTGACCGACCGGGCCAGGCCCGTGGCGACGTCCCTGCCGTGGATCTCGGTCCTCGCCGGACCCTCGGCCGTCAGGCCGTTCCCGCTCAGGGCCAGTTGCAGCGGCCGCACCGACTGGCTCGGCAGCATCAGCTCGTGGTGGTGGCGCAGGTGCTGGATGACCGCGTGGTCGATGGCGTCGCCGCCGACCGGCATCCGCTCGGCCGTCACGATCGCGCCGAGCGAGAGCACCGCGACCTGGGTCGTCGCCGCCCCGCACACCATGATCATGGTCGCCGTCGGCTGCTCGACCGGAAGGCCGCAGCCCACCGCCGCCGCGATCAGGGTGTCGACCAGCTCGACCCGCCGCGCCCCGAGACCGACGAGGGTCTCCACGGCGGCGCGCTGCGCCAGCGGATCGCTGTCGTGCGGGGTGCACGCCGCCGCCCGCAACCGGGGCTTGCGGCGCAACTGCCTGCGCAGCTTCTCGCCGAGGAGGTGGCGGAGCATCCGCTGCGCCATGTCGATGTCGACGACCGTGCCGCCCGACACCGGGCGGACGACCCGGATGTAGTCGGGCGTGCGGCCGGTCATCTTCTCCGCCAGCGCGCCGACGGCGATCAGCGCTCCGGTACGGGTGTTGACGGCGGCGACGCTCGGCTCGTCGACGACGAGTCCGGCGCCCTTGACGAAGACCCGGGTGCGGGCGGCACCCAGGTCGACGGCGACATGGCAACGACGCAGCTGCTCAAGGCTGACGGTCACGGCGGATCCTCCGGAGTGCGGTGCTGGCACGGGCGAGGTGGTTCGCGTTGCGCGTTCCTGTTCGCATCGTCCGGCCGTCCGCGCCCCGGCGCGCGCTGGGCTGCGCCGCCCGGGGCCCGCCGACGCCCGCCGGGCCGGGCCGTGCGGAGGGGGCGGACGGCTTCCGTTCGGACCGGGCGGATCGGCCGGACCGCTTCCGGGTCGGGTCGTGCGGAGGGGGCGGGCGGCTTCCGGGGCGATCGGCCGGACCCCTGTCGGGTCGAGCCGGGCGGATCGGTCGGAGCCCCTCCGGCCGGCCGGTCGGGCACCCTCCGCGTGCGGCCGGTGACGGAGGCGGAGGTACGGGCGCGATGAATCCGGAGGCGATCCTTCCCGAAGCGGGAGAATCGCGACGCACCGCCGACGACCTGCGGTTTCCTCACAGGATCCTCACGTCGCCGCCTCCCTGTCACCGCACGGGGCCGCATAGCCTGCGGGCCCCATGGACTACTGCTACGCGTGCCGGCGGCATCTCAACGGGGCCCTCGCCTGTGCCGGGTGCGGGACTCCCGTCGAGAAACTGCGGTACCAGAACCCCCACGTACCGGCCCACCCGCCGGCCCCCGCACCGGTCCACACCCAGGACCCCGCCTACGCCGAGCCTCGCCCCGCCTACGCCGAGGCCTACTCCGTCTACGCCGAGCCTCGCCCCGCCTACGCCGAGGCCTACTCCGTCTACGCCGAGCCCCATCCCGCCCATGCCGGGCCGGGCGGCACCTACTCCGAGCCGGGCCACGCCTCCACGGGGCCGGACCGCCCGTACGCCGAGCCGGACCGCTCCGAGCCCTCGTTCGCGCCCTCGGTCGAGTCTTCGCCCGAGCCCTCGCCCGAGTCCGAGACCCCTCCCGAGCACGTCTACGAACTGGACGTCCTGGAGCCGCCGCGCCCGCCCGCGGGCGGGCGTCGTGCCGCCCGGGCCGCGGGGCGGGACCGGGCCGCGGCCCGGGGGCGTACCGCCGTGCGCCGGGGGAGGCGCTCCCGGTCGCGTGGGGCTCGTACGGTCCTGGTCAGCACGGTGGGCCTGGTCCTCGCGGCGGGGACGTTGAGCCTGGCGCGGCTCGCCCTGGAGGATCCTCCGCCGGACGGCGCGGCCACGGCGGTCGAGGAGCTGGACGTGACCGCGGCGCCGCTCGCGCCGGAACCGCTCGACGACACGCGGCCGCCGGACGGCGCGGGGCCGTCCGAGGTGGCCGACGCACCGGAGTCGACCCGCCCTCGTCAGGCGAGCGCGGGCTCGGGTACGGGCGCCCGGCGGGGATCGGGTTCCGCCTCGGGAGCGGGGACGGGCACGGGACCGGCGTCCGGTACGGGGTCGGGGACGGGGCCCGCCACGGGGCAGGGGGACGGGGGCGTCCCGGCGCAGCAGCCTACGGCCACCGGCTCGCCGTCCGCGCCCGCCGGGACGCCGTCGTCGACGGCGGGCGGCCCGACGCCCACGGGCTCGGGTACTCCCGGCGGGCCCACGCCCTCCACGACGGGTGCGACGCCGAGCGGCACGCCGACGCCGACCTGCACCCGCTTCCTCTGGTGGTGCGTGTAGGTCCCGGAGGGGCGGTCCGGGTGAGGGGCTGAGGGATTAGGCGAGGTCCTCGCCCAGCATGCGCCTGAGCAGGTCGCGGAGCAGGGTGCGCTCGGTCTCGGAGAGTTCGCCGAGGGGTTCGCGGGCGAAGCCGAGGGAGTCGCGGAGGCGGCGGGCGGTGTCGCGGCCCTCGGCGGTGGGGACGGCGAGCTTGACGCGGCGGTCGTCGGGGTCGGGGTGGCGTTCGACCAGGCCGCGGGCTTCGAGGCGATCGACGATCCCGGTGATGTTGGAGGGCTCGCACTTCAGCTTCTGGGCGATGCGGCGCATCGGCAGCGGGTCGAGGGAGAGCAGGCCGAGGACGCGGGCCTGGGCGCCGGTGAGCGCGTGCTGCGCGGCCGCCTGCTCGTACTCCTCGTAGTAGCGCGCCACGACCGTGCCGATCAGCTCGACGACTTCGAGGGTGAGGGGGTCCGTGCGTGAGGTGGCCATGGGGTTCAGTCTACCCAGATACTTGACAACATGAAATATCTAGGCGCATGGTTGTTTGAGGTAGTGAACCTTTTGTGATCCAAAGCTTTTCTGGAGGCCGTGCTCATGTCCGTACTTCCCGCGTCCAGCCGTGAGTGGCACCTCGTCGCCCGTCCGCACGGCTGGCCCGTCCCCGCGGACTTCGAGCTGCGCGAGACCCCGGTCGCCGAGCCCGCCGAGGGCCGCGTCCTCGTGCGCAACCTGCACTTCTCCGTCGACCCGTACATGCGCGGAAGGATGAACGACGTGAAGTCGTACATCCCGCCCTTCCAGCTGGACCGCCCGATGGACGGCGGCGCGGTCGGCGAGGTCGTCGCCTCGAACGCCGAGGGCTTCGCCGTCGGCGACCACGTCCTGCACGGCCTCGGCTGGCGCGAGTACGCCGACGTCCCGGCCAAGGGCGCCACCAAGGTCGACCCGGCGCTCGCGCCCCTCTCCGCCTACCTGGGCGTGCTCGGCATGACCGGCCTCACCGCCTACGCGGGCCTCTTCGAGGTCGCCTCCTTCAAGGAGGGCGACGCCGTCTTCGTCTCCGGCGCGGCCGGTGCCGTCGGCAGCCAGGTCGGCCAGATGGCGAAGCTCCGGGGCGCCTCCCGCGTCATCGGCTCCGCCGGCTCCGACGAGAAGGTCAAGTTCCTCGTCGAGGAGCTCGGCTTCGACGCCGCCTTCAACTACAAGAACGGCCCCGTCAAGGACCAGCTCCGCGAGGCCGCCCCGGACGGCATCGACGTCTACTTCGACAACGTCGGCGGCGACCACCTCGAAGCCGCGATCTCCTCGCTCAACGTGCACGGCCGCGCCACCATCTGCGGCATGATCGCCCAGTACAACGACACCGAGCCGGTCGCGGGCCCGCGGAACATGGCGATGATCATCGGCAAGCGGCTGCGGCTCCAGGGCGTCCTCGTCGGCGACCACTACGGCCTGCAGAACCAGTTCGTCCAGGAGGTCGGCGGCTGGCTCGCCTCCGGCGAGCTGAAGCACCGCGAGACCTTCGTCGAGGGCATCGAGAACGGCGTGGACGCCTTCCTCGGACTCCTCCGCGGGGACAACACCGGAAAGATGATCGTCTCGGTGACCCGTTAGTCTTCCCTCAGCCGTCGCGATCGTGGGCGCGAGTCGCGGCGAACTGCAGAAGGAAGTACCCCGGCATGTCCATCCAGCACTCCGACGTCCTGTACACCGCCGTCGCCACCGCCGAGAACGGCCGTGACGGTCGGGTCGCCACGGACGACGGTCGGCTCGACGTCGTCGTCAACCCGCCCAAGGCCATGGGCGGCTCCGGCGCCGGCACCAACCCCGAGCAGCTCTTCGCGGCCGGCTACAGCGCCTGCTTCCAGGGCGCGCTCGGCGTCGTCGCCCGCAACGAGAACGCGGACGTCTCCGGCTCGACGGTCACCGCCGAGGTCGGCATCGGCAAGAACGACGACGGCTTCGGCATCATCGTCAAGATCTCGGCGACCATCCCCAACGTGGACGCCGAGACCGCCAAGAGCCTGATCGAGAAGGCCCACCAGGTCTGCCCGTACTCCAAGGCGACCCGCGGCAACATCACGGTCGAGCTCGCGGTCTGACCCGCGGCGGCGCACACTGGGCGAGGGCCGCACCCCGACCGACCGGGGTGCGGCCCTCGCCGCTTTCTCCCGCCGTCCGCGGCGCGTCCTCCGCCGCTCGCGGCGCCGCCCTCGCCGTGTGCCCGTGCGGTGCGTCTGCGGCATCATGTCCGTGTCCAGCGGACGGGGGAGTCGAGTGTCGTCGCACAACGGGCCGGAGCGGGCCGGCCAAGGGCTCATCGGCGGGCGGTACCGCCTGGGGGAGCGGCTCGGACAGGGCGGCACGGGCGTCGTCCGGCGGGCCACCGACGAACTGCTCGGCCGCCAGGTCGCGGTCAAGACCCTCGCGCTCGACGACGGGGCCGACCCGGCGGGCGCCCTGCGGGAGGCGCGGGTCGTCGCCCGGATCCGGCACCCCCACGTGATCGTCGTCCACGACGTCGTCGAGCACGAGGGCCGGCCCGCGCTGGTGATGGAGCTGGTCGACGGCGGTTCGCTCGCCGACCGGCTCGCGGCCGGCCGCGTCCTGTCCCTCCGGGAGACCGCCCGCCTCGGCCTCGACCTGCTCGACGCGCTCGGCGCCGCGCACGCCCTCGACGTGCTGCACCGGGACGTGAAACCGGCCAACGTCCTCCTGGAGAAGGGCAGCGGCCGGGCGGTCCTCACCGACTTCGGCATCGCCAGCCTCCCCGGCGCCACCACGCTCAGCGGCACCGGCGTCTTCGTCGGGACCCCCGAGTACACCGCGCCGGAGCGGATGCAGGGCGGCGACGCCGGACCGGCCTCCGACCTGTGGTCGCTCGGCGCGCTCCTCTGCGCGGCGGCGACGGGCACCTCGCCCTTCCGCCGCGACTCGATCGGCGCCGTCCTGCACGCCGTCGTGTACGAGGAGATCCGGCCGTCCGAGCGGATGGGACCGCTCGTCCCGGTCGTCCGGGGCCTCCTCGAACGCGACCCGGCCCTCCGTATGGGCGCCGCCGAAACCCGCCGCATGCTCGCCGCCTGCGCGGCCGCCGACGCCCCGGCCGACGCCCCGACCCCGGTCCGCCCCCCGACGGAACGGCCCGACACCGCGACGCCGGTCCACCCCTCGACGGAACGGCCCGACACCGCGACGCCGGTCCACCCCTCGACGGAACGGCCCGAGGCCGCGACCCCGGTCCACCCGCCGGTCGTAGGGCCCGACGACCCGACGCCCGTCCGTCCGCCGGCCGCGCACGACCACGGGCCGACCGCGTACGACCCGGGGCGGGCCGCGTACGCCCACGGGCAGGCCGCCACCCCGCGGCAGCCCTCGACGCCTCGGGCGGCGGGCCACCCCGGCGGGCGTACGGACCCCGATGCGCTCACGGACCCCGACGCGCTCATGGACCCCGCGGCCGGACGCGCGGCCGGGGCGGGCCGGCGGGGCGGTCTCGCGCTGCCGTTCGTGGTCGCGGCCGTCGCCGCGTCCGTCGCGGCGGTGACGGTGGCGGTGCTGCTCGCGGGACGGGACGACCCGTCGACGGGCGCGGACGGCCCCCGGGCCGGCTCGTCGTCCCCGACGACCACCACCGGACCCGCGCCCGGACCCGCGCCCGCCGGGTACACGACCGTCGAGGACGAGCGCGGGTTCACGCTGGCCGTTCCCGCCGGGGCGCGCCGCTCGACCGACGGGGAGCGGGTGTTCTACACGACGGGGGACGGGGCGGTCTGGGTCGGGGTGCGGATCAGGGCGATCCCGGCCGGCGGGGCGATCGGGGTGATGCGGAGCGCGGACGCGGACGGCCCGCGGACGAACCGGGGGTACCGCGACGCCACGGTCGAGGAGACGCGGCACAAGGGGCTGCCCGCCGCCCGCTGGGAGTTCACGTGGAACGGCTTCACCAGCGCCGAGGGGCCGCGGCACACCGTCGACGTCTGCTGGGAGCAGGCCGGGACGCTGTACGACGTGTGGGCGTCGGCCCCGGTGGACCGCGCGTCGGAGGGCCGCCGGCACCTCGACACGGCCCTGGAATCCTTCCGTACGTCCGGCCGCTGACCTGCCCGGAGAGGTGCCGCGGGCACCGATAGGGTGACCCCCATGCGTGATTTCGGGGTGGGTTTCAAGTACTTGCTGCAGGGCCAGAAGTGGGTGGGTCGGCACGGCCGGTGGTTCGGGTTCGGGCTGCTGCCCGGCCTGGTGACCCTCGTCCTGTACGCGGGCGCGCTCGTCGGTCTCGGTTACGGCGCCGACGACCTGGCGGCCTGGGCGACGCCGTTCGCCGACGACTGGACCTCGCCCTGGATCGGGCTCTTCCGCGGCACCCTGACGGCGCTCGTCTTCACCTTCGGGCTGTTCCTCGCGGTCATCACCTTCACCGCCGTCACGCTGCTCGTCGGCCAGCCCTTCTACGAGTCCCTCTCCGAGCAGGTCGACCGCAGCGAGGGCGGCGAGGTGCCCGAGTCCGGGCTGCCGCTCTGGCGCGAGCTGTGGATCTCCGCCCGGGACAGCCTGCGGGTCGTGCTGCGGGTCGCGTTCTACGGCGTCCTGCTCTTCGCCTGCGGCTTCATCCCGGTCGTCGGCCAGACCGTCGTGCCCGTCCTCGGCTTCTGCGTGTCCGGGTTCTTCCTCGCCGAGGAGCTGACGGCCGTGGCGCTCCAGCGCCGGGGCGTCGAACTCAAGGAGCGGCTGCGGATGCTGCGCGGGCGCAGGCTCGCGGCGCTCGGTTTCGGCGTACCGCTGACGCTCTCCTTCCTGGTGCCGTTCGTCGCCGTCTTCCTCATGCCGGGGGCCGTCGCGGGCGCCACGCTGATGGTGCGCGAGCTGCGCGGCGAGACGGCCGACGACGACTCGGAGAAGAAGGATCAAGGACGCGGCAACCTTCCTTCGACCGGTGGCGACCAGGGGGTGCACCACCTCCCCCACTGAAGAAGGAACACATGACGTCACACAAGCGGAAGACGGGCCGCCGCCGCGCGGCCATCGGCGGCCTGAGCGCCCTCGCCGTCACCGGGACGGCGATCGTCGCCGGCACCCTGCTCGCCCCGGCGGGCGCGGCGAGTGCCGTCGCCGCCTGGCCGGAGGCCAAGGGCAGCAAGCCGGTCGCCACCACCATCGAGGTCTCCGGCACCTACGACGGCAAGCTCAAGCGCTTCTACGGCACCGGCGAGCTCGGCTCCGACGGCCAGAGCGAGAGCCAGAAGCCGGTCTTCGTCCTCAAGGACGGCGCCGTCCTCAAGAACGTCGTCATCGGCACCCCGGCCGCCGACGGGGTCCACTGCCTCGGCAGCTGCACCCTCCAGAACGTCTGGTGGGAGAACGTCGGCGAGGACGCCGCCACCTTCAAGGGCACCTCGGCGTCCTCGGTGTACGCGGTCTACGGCGGCGGCGCGAAGGGCGCCTCCGACAAGGTCTTCCAGTTCAACGGCGCCGGCAAGCTGGTCGTCACCAAGTTCCAGGTCGCCGACTTCGGCAAGCTGGTCCGCTCCTGCGGCAACTGCAAGAAGCAGTACAAGCGGACGATCCTGATCAACGACGTGGACGTCACCGCGCCCGGCAAGTCGATCGTCGGCGTCAACGCCAACTACGGTGACACCGCGACCCTGCGGAACGTCCGGATCCACGGCGACGCCAAGAAGAAGACCAAGCCCTGCACCCGCTTCACCGGCAACAGCACCGGCAAGGAGCCCGTGGAGATCGGCACCGGCCCGGACGGCACCACCTGCCGTTACGCGCCGGGCGACCTCTCGTACGACTAGTCGCCGCACCGCGCCCGGTCCTCGGGGGCTCAGCCTTCGAGGACCGGGTGCAGCTCGGGGCGGGCGTCCCACCAGGCCCGGTAGAAGGCGTTGTTGTCGACGTTCGCCAGATAGGCGCGGGCCGCCGCCCGGTACATCAGCTCGGCGTGCGGGGCCGGGACCGCGGTGCGGTTCCAGGCCAGCCGGATCCGGCCGGTGACCGGGTCGCCCTCCAGGGGGCGCAGCACCGTCCCCTCGGCATGCGGGGCCGTCGGCTGGCTCATCGAGACCGCCCGGCCGGCGGCGATCAGGCCGTAGTGCATCTGCCGGTCGGCCACCCGGTGCCGCAGCACGGGCGTGAAGCCGGCCTTCGCGCAGGCGGCGACCAGCGCCTCGGGGCCGCCGTCGTCGTCCTCGACCAGCGTCATCCAGGACTCGCCGGCCAGTTCGGCCAGCGCGATCCGGTCCTTCCCGGCCAGCGGGTGGGCCGCCGAGAGCCGCACGCAGAACGGCTCCTTGGGGACGAGCGTCCGGGCCGTGGTCCCCTCGGGCAGTGCCACCTCGTGGTCGTTGACCTCCCCGTACAGGACGGCGTCGTAGCGTCCCGCGCCGAGCTGCCGGGTCAGCGTCGTCGCCGAGTGCTCCACGTTCACCGAGACGTCCTGCCCGGTGCCGAGTCCCGCCATGACCTGCTCCAGCTCCCCGAGCAACCGGTCGACGAGGACGAGCAGGATGCAGCCGAGGCGCAGCGGGGTGTGCGGGGCGACGGCCCTGGCCCCGGCGGCCAGCGCGTCCATCTCGCCGAGCACCAGGCGCGCCTTGGAGAGGACGAACTCGCCCAGCGGCGTGGGCTCCACGCCGTGCCGGCCGCGGAGGAAGAGCTCCCCGCCGGCGACCCGCTCGATCCGGCGCAACTGCGCCGAGAGGGCCGGCTGCGAGACCCCGAGGCGCCCGGCCGCGCGCCCCAGACTGCCCGCTTCCGCTATCCGGCAGACGGCCTCTAGATGCCTCAACTCCAGCTGCATTTCAGCAGCGTACGCAGCACCGCGCGGGCGCACCATAACCCGCGTCTTATGCCGTGTGAGATGTCCCGAACTGGCCATGTCCACGCCCATACTCGGCGCGACGATCCGTCTCCCCCACCTCGATCCCCACCCTGATCGGAGCAGACGTTGCACCCCACCAGACTCACGGCGACCGTGGCCGCCCTGGCCCTGTCGGCGAGCCTCGCGACCGCCCTCGCCGGCACCGCCAGCGCCGTGCCGCAGGCGCAGCCCGTACCCCCGGGTCACGGCAAGTCCCTCGCGCTCGCGGCCGCCGACGGCGCCGCGGCGAGCGGCCTCGACGAGCTGCGGCACGGCGCCGACGAGGACCTCGTCCGGACGTCCGTCACCCCCTGGGCGAACGGCCTGTACTACACGTCGTACGAGCGCACCTACCGCGGCCTCCCGGTCGTCGGCGGCGGCGACGCGGTCGTCGTCACCGACAGCACCGGCAGGGTCCGCGAGGTCACCGGCGCCCCCGCCCCGGCCATCAGGCTCTCCACCAAGGCGAAGGTCACCGCCGACGCCGCCCTCGCCACCGCCCGCGCGCAGCTGGCGTCGGTCGAGAGCGCGAGCGCCCCCGAGCTGACCGTCCTCCTCAAGGGCGGCAAGGCCGTGCTGACCTGGCACACCCTGGTCATCGGCCGGACCGCGAAGGACGCGCCCAGCTCCCTCGACACCTACGTCGACGCGCGGACCGGCGCCGTCGCCCGCGCCACCGACAAGATCCTGCACGCGGACGGCCGCGGCTACCACAACGGCAACGTCACCATCGACACCGCCACCTCCTCGATGACCGACACCAGCCGCGGCGGCTTCAAGTGCGGCGGCCAGAACGGCAGCGCGTACACGGGCTCCTCGCCGTGGGGCAACAACGGCGCCAACGACCTGGTGACCGCCTGCGTCGACATCATGTACGCGGCGCAGAAGGAACACTCCATGCTCAAGGAGTGGTTCGGCTACAACGGCCAGAACGGCCAGGGCGGCATGGTCCCGGCCCGCGCCGGACTCAACGAGGTCAACGCCTACTACGACGGCACGAAGACGACCTACGGGCGGGCCCAGACCGGCTCCAACCAGCTCACCGGCATCGACGTCGTGGCGCACGAGTACGGCCACGAGATCTTCGACCGGACCCCGGGCTCCGCCGGCTCGTCCAACGAGAACGGCGGCATGAACGAGTCGACGGGCGACATCTTCGGCGCGCTCACCGAGCACTACGCCAACAACCCGAACGACACCCCGGACTACACGGTCGGCGAGAAGGTCAACTTCTTCGGCGACGGCAAGCCGATCCGGAACATGTACAACCCCTCGCTCGTCGGCAACGACCCCAACTGCTACCCGCAGTTGACCTCGGGCACCGAGGTGCACGCGGCGGCCGGCCCGCAGAACCACTGGTTCTACCTGCTCGCCGAGGGCTCCAACCCGGGCGGCGGCAAGCCCAGCAGCCCCATATGCTCCGGCGGTCCGTCCTCCGTGACCGGCATCGGCATCCAGAAGGCCGGCAAGGTGTTCATGGGCGCCCTGCTGATGAAGACCTCCTCCTGGAACCACCTCGCCGCCCGCAAGGCGACGCTGACCAGCGCCAAGAACACCTACGGCAGCGTCGAGTGCAACGCGGTGAAGGCGGCCTGGAACGCGGTCGGCGTCCCGGCCCAGTCCGGTGAGACCGACTGCGGCGGCACCACCACCCCGGACTTCTCGCTCGCCCTGAACCCGTCCTCGGGCTCGGTGCAGGCCGGCGCCTCCGTCACCTCCACGGTGAACACCTCCACCACCGGCGGCAGCGCGCAGACCGTCCAGCTCTCCGCGAGCGGCGCGCCGAGCGGCGTCACCGTCTCCTTCAGCCCCACCTCGGTGACCTCGGGCTCCTCGTCCACCATGACCGTCCAGGTCGCGGCGGGCACCGCCAACGGCACCTACCCGATCACCGTCACCGGCACGGGCTCCGCCACCCACACGGTCACGTACCAGCTGACGGTCGGCACCACGACCCCGCCCACCGGCTGCTCCGGCGCCGAGAACACCTACCAGGGCACCCTGACCTCCGGCCAGGCCCAGGCGCAGCCGGACGGCTCGTACTACTACTCCGCCACCGCCGGCACCCACACGGGCTGCCTCCGCGGCCCGGCCGGCGCCGACTTCGACCTGTACCTGCAGAAGTGGAACGGGTCGGCCTGGGCTGACGTGGCGGTCGGCGGCACGGCCTCCGCCGACGAGAACACCAGCTACTACGGCACCGCGGGCTACTACCGGTACGTGGTCCACGCGTACAGCGGTTCCGGTACGTACACGCTGGGCCTGAGCGCCCCGTAACGGGGCCGGGGCGCCGTCGCGGACCGGGGGTTCCGTGACGGCCGTCCACGAGCCGGGCGGCCGTACGTCCCACGGCCGCCCGGCTTCGCGCGTCCCGGTCCCCGGCGGTCAGCCGACCTCGGCGAGCGCGAAGCCCGGACCGGCGTCGCCCGCGTCCGCGATCCGCCCGCCGTCCGGCCCCCAGGCGCCGGCCCGGCCTGCGCCGACCCCGTCCTCGTTGGCCCCCAGGACGTTGCCGAGGACCACGTACAGGCCGAAGTCGCGGGCCCGCACCGGGTACACCGCCTCGAACGAGTCGTTGTCGGCGGACAGCACCGAACTCGCCAGGTACACCGTGCAGCCGTCGGCGGCGGCGCGCCCGGCCAGTTCGGGGAACCGGTTGTCGTAGCAGGTGGCCAGCGCGAACCGGACCCCGTCGAGCGTGAACCGGCCGTCGGCGGTGCCCGGCGCGAACACCTCGGCCTCCACGCCGTACAGGTTCCGCTTGTCGTAGCGGGTGAGGAGCGAGCCGTCCGGGCCGATGACGAGCGTGCCGAGACCGGGCCGTGAACCGCCGTTCCGCACCGGCCCGTTGACCACGGCCGCCGCACCGGCGGCCCGGCACGCCTCCCGGACGGGCGCCAGGCGGGCATCGTCCTCGGCGAGGACGAGGCCGGGGGCGTCCCGGATCAGGGACGGCTCGTACCCCGTCAGGCAGAGCTCCGCGAAGACGACCACGCGGGCCCCCTCCGCCCCGGCGGCCCGGACCAGGCCGGCGATCGTACGGACGTTGGCGTCGATGTCCCCGGCGACCGGGGCGAACTGGGTGGCTGCGACGATCATGGCCCCCATCATCCCGCCCGGCCGCCGCGCGGGAACCCCGGGGAGCCCCGCAGCGCCTCCGCCGTCTCCCGCAGCACCTCCAGGAACGCGGTCGCCGCCGCCGTGGGGACCGGCGGGGCCGCCGCGTGGATCCGGCGGTACGGGACGTCGTCCGGATGGATCCGGACGAGCGTGACGTCCCTGCGCACGGACGCCGCCGCGAGCGCCGGGACGAGCGTGACGCCGAGCCCGGCGGCCACCGCGCCCAGCTTGGCGATCCAGTCGTGCGCGATCAGCCCCGTGCGCGGCCGGAACCCGGCGGCGACCGCCGGACGGAAGAGGGTGTCCTCCAGGCGCTCGTTGCCGACGATCCACTCCTCCCCGGCGAGTTCGGCCAGCCGCACCGCCCGCCGCCCCGCGCGCGCGTGCCCCCGCGCCAGGGCCACCAGCATCGGCTCGTCGAGCAGGTGGTGCAGGACCACGCCCTCCGGCGGGGGAGCGGTGACGGCCGGACTGACCACCGCGAGGTCCAGCTCCCCGGCGGCCAGCAGCCCCAGGTGCTTCACGGACGGCCCCTCGGTGCGGGTGACCGCCACCCCCGGGTGGCGCGCCCGGAACACGGCCTGCGCGCCGGGGACGAGCGCCGCGTTGGCGCTGGAGAACGAGCCGAGCCGGAGCAGCCCGCCTTCCAGGGTGCGCAGCGCCTCCAGTTCGGCCCGCGCCGCGACCAGCCGGTCCCGTACGGCCTCGGCGTGCGGCAGCAGCACCCGGCCGGCCTCGGTCAGCCGCACCCCGCGCGGCAGGCGCTCGAAGAGCACCGCGGCCGTCTCGTCCTCCAGGGCCTGGACCTGGCGGGAGACCGCGGACTGGGTGTAGCCGAGGACGCGGGCGGCGGCGGTGAAGGACCCCTCCCGGGCGACGGCGAGGAACGCTTCGTACAGGCCATGCGAGACGGGCATGCCGGCCATGCTAGACATTCGCTGGTCGCATGCGGGACGCGGACCTAGCGTCGAGGGCATGGAGAACACGCAGCAGAAGATCGCCTTCCTCGGCCTCGGGTCCATGGGGCTCCCCATGGCCCGCCGACTCCTCGACGCCGGACACCCGTTGACCGTCTGGAACCGCACGGCCGCCAAGGCCGACGCCCTCGTCGCCGACGGCGCCGTCCGGGCCGCGAGCCCCGCCGAGGCCGTCCGGGACGCCGACGTCGTCGTCACGATGCTGGCGGACCCGGCCGCCGCGCTCGCCGTCGCGGACGGGATGGTCCCGGCGCTGCGTCCCGGCACCCACTGGATCGACACCTCGACGGTCGGCCCGGACACCGTCCGCGCCCTGGCCGCCCGGCTCCCCGCCGGGGTCACCCTGATCGACGCGCCCGTGATGGGCAGCGTCGACCGGGCCGCCTCCGGCGAGCTGCTGATCCTCGCGGGCGGCGACACCGCGCCCGTCGCTGCCGTCCTCGACCGGCTCGGCGCGACCACCCCGTGCGGTGGGCCCGGGACCGGCGCCGCCCTCAAGCTCGTCCTCATCAACGCGGCCATCGGCGGGGTCGCCCTGGTCGCCGAGGCCCTCGCGCTCGCCGGCGCCCTCGGCCTGCCCCGGGACCTCGCGCTCCGCACGCTCGGCGCGGGCCCCCTCGCGGGCGCCGTCGGCCGCGCCACCGCGACCGGCTCCCACTTCCCCGTCGCCCTCGCCGCGAAGGACGTCGCCCTGGCGACGGCCCTCGCGAAGCTGCCCGTCCTGGAGGCCGTCCACGCCGCGCTCACCAAGAACCCGGCGCTGCTCGGCGAGGACCTGGCGGCGGTGGCCCGCTAGGGAGCGTCCTCCCGGCGGTGGCCCGCTAAGCAGTGTCCTCGTCCCCGCGCAGCAGGCGCAGGAAGTCCCGGAAGGCGCCCGGCATGTCGACCGCGCAGGGGTCGAGGAGCCACTGGTACTGGAGCCCGTCCATGACCGCGGTGAGCAGCGGCGCCGCCCGCTCCGGGGTGAGCCCGCCGGGGAGGCGGTCGCCGAACTCGAGCCGCAGGACGTCGGCCATGTTGGCCCTGACCTGCGCGTACCGATCGGTGAAGAAGGCGCGGGCCGGGTGGCCGTCGGTCACGCTCTCGCCGAGCAGGGCGGAGAAGGTCTGCACGATCCCCGGCCGCATCGCGTTGTACTCGACGAGGGATTCCAGCAGGTCGAGCCGCCAGCCCTCGCGGTCCCGGCCGCCGCTGGTGTCCCAGCGGTCGCGCTCCTCCAGGACGGCGACGAGCAGCGCCTCCTTCGTCGGGAAGTAGTGCAGCAGCCCCTGCTGGGTCAGTCCGACGCGCTCGGCGACGGAGCCGAGGGTGGCGCCCCGGTAGCCGCGCTCGGCGATCACTTCGAGGGCGGCGCGCAGGATGTCCGCGCGTCGCTCCTCGCTCCTGGCCCGCACCATCGCCGTGGCCTCCTCTCGCAGGTTCGTCCCGACAGGACGGTACCCCTTCGCCCCGCCGTTGAAGTAACGGATAGGTAACGTAACCTACCGATCTACAGGTAGGTCGGTGCACGATGGGCGCATCGGGGTCATCGGTACGTCAACGAGGAGGTACGGCCATGGCGGAGAACAGCGCGGAGACCGCGAGGAACGCGGCCGTCGAGACGGCGCTCGGCAAGCTCGACCTGGACAGCAAGACGCGGCTGCTCGGCGGCCAGGACATGTGGTCCCTGCCCGCCCTGCCGGAGATCGGCCTGAAGTCCCTGGTCATGTCCGACGGCCCCATCGGCGTCCGCGGCGTCCGCTGGACCGCCGACGACCCGTCCGTCGCCCTGCCGTCCCCGACCGCGCTCGCCGCCGCCTGGGACCCCGCGCTCGCCCGCCGGGCCGGCCGCCTCCTCGCCCAGGAGGCCCGTCGCAAGGGCGTCCACGTCCTCCTCGCGCCCACGGTCAACCTGCACCGCACCCCGCTCGGCGGCCGCCACTTCGAGGCGTACAGCGAGGACCCCTTCCTCACCGGCGCCGTCGGCACCGGCTACGTCCAGGGCGTCCAGGACGGCGGCGTCGGCACCACCGTCAAGCACTTCGTCGCCAACGACGCCGAGACCGACCGCTTCACCGTCGACAACAAGGTCGCCCCGCGCCCGCTCCGCGAGGTCTACCTCGCCCCCTTCGAGGCCATCGTCAGGAACGCCCACCCCTGGGGCATCATGACCGCCTACAACCGGGTCAACGGCGTGACGATGACCGAGCACCGGTACCTCGTGAACGAGGTCCTGCGCGGCGAGTGGGGCTTCGACGGCTACAACGTCTCCGACTGGATGGCCGCCCGCTCCACCACCGGCGGCATCGAGGGCGGCCTCGACGTCGCCATGCCCGGCCCCGTCACCGTGTACGGCGAGGCCCTCGCGGCCGCCGTCCGCGCCGGCGAGGTCGAGGAGGCCGCCGTCGACGCGGCCGTGCGCAACGTGCTGCGGCTCGCCGCCCGCGTCGGCGCCCTCGAAGGCGCCCCGCCGGTCGTCGCCGAACCCCCGGCCCCGATCGACGGCGACGCCCTCGCCCGCGAGATCGCCCGCCGCGGCTTCGTCCTCGTGCGCAACGAGGACGCGGCGCTGCCCCTCGCGGCCGGCCGCACCGTCGCCCTCTCCGGCGCCGCCGCCCGCGACGCCCGCGTCCTCGGCGGCGGCTCCGCCCAGGTCTTCCCCGACCACGTCGTCTCCCCGCTCGACGGCCTCACCGCAGCCCTCCCCGACGGCGCCCTCACCTTCACCGTCGGCGCCGACCCCAGCGAGGAACTCACCCCCGCCGGCTCCGTCTCGACCGGATTCGCCCTGCGGGCCCGCTGCCGCGACGCCGAGGGCCGGCTCCTCGGCGAGGGCTCCCTGCCCAACGGCCAGGTCCAGTGGATCGGCGACGACCTGCCGGCCGGCGTCACCCACGAGGCCCTCGCCTCCGTCGAGGTCGTCGGCACCTACACCCCGCGCGAGACCGGCGAGCACTCCTTCGGCACCCGAGGCCTCGGCGCCTTCGCCCTCGCCGTCGCGGGCGAGACCGTCTTCGAGGGCGTCCAGGCCATGGGCCCCGAGACCGACCCCTTCGAGGCCTTCTTCGGCTCCCCGGTCGAGCGCGCCAAGGTCGCGCTCACCGCCGGCGAGACCGTCGAGGTCTCCCTCCTCCACACCCTCGACAAGGAGTTCGCGGCCCCGCTCCCGGCCGTCATGTTCTCCTTCGTCCACCTCGGTCCGCGCCGTGACCCCGACGAACTGATCGCCGAAGCCGTCGAAGCGGCCCGCGCCGCCGACACCGCCGTCGTGGTCGTCGCCACCACCGAGCGCGTCGAGTCCGAGGGCTTCGACCGCAAGGACCTCGCCCTCCCCGGCCGCCAGGACGACCTCGTACGGGCCGTGGCCGCCGCCAACCCGAACACCGTCGTCGTCGTCAACGCCGGCTCCCCGGTCGAACTGCCCTGGCGCGAGGACGTGGCCGCGATCCTCCTCAGCTGGTTCCCCGGCCAGGAGGGCGGCGCCGCCCTCGCCGACGTCCTCACCGGCGCCGAGGAGCCCGGCGGCCGCCTCCCCACCACCTGGCCCGTCGCCCTCGCCGACGCCCCCGTCACCGAGGTCACCCCCACCGACGGCGAACTCGACTACACCGAGGGCGTCTTCGTCGGCTACCGCGCCTGGGACAGGGCCGGCGCCGTCCCCGCGTACCCCTTCGGCCACGGCCTCGGCTACACCACCTGGTCGTACGACTCCCTGGTCGCCGTCCCCGCCGACGGCGACGGCGGCACGGCCACCGTCCGGCTCACCAACACCGGCGACCGCACCGGCCGCGAGGTCGTCCAGGTCTACCTGGCGCCCACCGGCGACACGGTGGAACGCCCCGCCCGCTGGCTGGCCGGCTTCGCGAGCGTCGAGGCCGGCCCCGGCGAGACCGCCGAGGCCCGGATCGCGCTGCCCCGCCGCGCCTTCGAGATCTGGGACGAGGAGAAGGGCGACTGGACCCTCGTCACCGGCGCCTACGAGGTCGTCGCCGCCCACTCCCTCACGGACGCCCGCCTGACGACCGCCCTCGACGTCTGATCCAGGACGTCCCCCGACCGGCCCCGGGGCGGAACCTGACAACCGCCCCGGGGTCCCTCACTCCTTCGTGATCCGCCGGTACGCGAGCTCCGCGAGCCGCGCCTGCCCGTCCTTGCTCGGATGGAACCAGTCCCAGGGGCTCAACTGGCCGCCGTCGAAGCGGAAGCCGAAGACCGCCCCGCCGTCGTACCGGCAGCGCGCGTCCCCGGCGCAGACCTCTTTCAGGACCCGGTTGTACGCCACCACCCGGTCCCGCACCTCGGCCCGCCGCCGCTCCGCCGCCGGGCCGAGGTCCTCCGCGTCCGCGAGCATCGAGCCGCAGATCCCCAGCTTCCACACCTGCAGGCCGAGCGGGCTGACCCGCCCCGTCGACCACAGGTGCCTCAGGTCCGGCACGCTCGACACGTACACCTGCGCCTTCGGTGCGCCCGCCCGCAGCCGGGCCAGCGCCGCCTCGAAGGAGGCGCGGAAGTCGGCGACCGGGGTCATCGCCCCGGGAGTCGGCCGGCAGGCGTCGTTCGCGCCCATCATCACCGTCACCAGCTCGGGCTTCTCCGCCGCCGCCCCCGCCATCTGCTCGGGCAGCTCCGCCATCCGGGCGCCCGTCCGGGCCAGGTTCCAGCTGTGCGTGGCCACCTTCGACGGGCCGAGCAGCCGCAGCGCCAGGCTGTTCACGGCCGCGTCGGTCCCGGTCGCCCACGACACCTCGGGGCAGTCCGCGAGGACCGAGCAGGCGTCGAAGGCGCGGGTGACGGAGTCGCCGACGGCGGCGACGGAGGCGGGGGAGACGTCCCAGAGGGGCGTCGCCCTCGGCACCGGTCTCGCCGCGGGGGCCTTCGCCGCCGGCTCCCCGGCCGTACAGCCGGCGAGCGTCCCCGCGCACAGCAGTCCTGCCGCCGCGACGGCGACGGCGGTACGGAATCGGCGTCGGCCGCGCATCCCCGGCCCCTCCTTCGGCGTCCTGGCGAGTGAAAGCTTCGTGTTCACCGGCCCCCGGACCGACCGTACGTCACACCGACGACGGTGCGGCACGGTAGCTTTTCCCCCGTCGAACCAGAGGCGCCTTTGCCGACCGGCTCCGGTAAATTACATCACGTCACTTCCTGTCCCCTTTTTGGCGGTTTGTGACGTTTTACTCCTGATGCTGTTTACTGAGGCCGTTGGGAAAGGCGAACCTCGTCCCACACTGGAGGTCCCGGTGACGACACGTGGAGTCCTGTACGTACACTCCGCACCGCGCGCGCTCTGCCCGCACGTCGAATGGGCGGTGGCGGGCGTCCTCGGTGCGAGGGTCCAGCTCGACTGGATCCGCCAGCCGGCGTCCCCCGGCACCTGGAGAGCCGAGTTCTCCTGGCAGGGCCAGACCGGCACCGCCTCCGAACTCGCCTCCGCACTGCGCGGCTGGCAGATGCTCCGCTTCGAGGTCACCGCGGAACCCTGCCCCACCGCCGAGGGCGAGCGCTACAGCGCCACCCCCGACCTCGGCATCTTCCACGCCGTCACCGGCATGCACGGGGACATCCTGATCCCCGAGGACCGGCTGCGGGCCGCCCTCGCGCGCTCCCTGCAGGGCGAGACCCAGCTGGAGGCCGAGGTCGCCAAGCTCCTCGGCAAGCCCTGGGACGACGAACTGGAGCCCTTCCGGTACGCCGGTGAAGGCGCCCCCGTCCGCTGGCTGCACCAGGTCGTCTGACAGCCCTTCACCGACACGCTGTAGATTCCCGCCCGGGCGCGCAGGGGGCGCGCCTGAAGGGGTTGAGAGATGACGCGTGACGGTGTGTCCGGCGCCTTGTTCGGCGCCGCGACGGTCTTCCTGGCAGCGGGAGTGCTCGGCGGCTCCTGGCCCACGGGCTGGGCGGCGGCCGTGTGCGCCCTCGTGTGCGCGGCGCTGGGGGTCACCGTCCTCGCGGCCCGGCGCGGCCGCCGTACCGCCCCGGAGGTCCGGGACGCGGCACCGCTACCGGGCTCCGGCACGAACGACACCGACACCCGCGCCCCGCGCACCGGTCCCGACAAGACCGACGCCGAACCCCGTACCGCGGCGTCGGGACGGGCCTCCGTCGTGGCCGCGGCCGCGGTGTGGACGCTCGCGCTGATCGTCGCCGGCGTCTGGGTCGACGGCGACGACACCGAGGCGACGGGCAAGGCGCCCGCGAAGCCCGCTCCCACCGCGTCCCTCGACACCCGGCCGGCCGTCGCGTGGTCGATCCCGGGCGTGGGCCGGAACCACGACAGATCGGTCGGCTTCTGGGGTCTCGGCTCCGCCGTCGCGCAAGGCCGGATCGACGGACTCTTCGCGTACGACGGCACCGACGGCCACGTCCGGTGGGGCGTGCCCGCACCCACCCGCGAGGCCCTGTGCGCCATGACCCCGGACGTCGAGGAGGGCGTCGGGCTCATCGCGTACGGCCGCCACGACAAGCCCTGCGCCACCCTGCTCGCCGTCCGCGTCTCCGACGGCAAGGTCCTGTGGAAGCGGAACCTCGGTGGAGAGGGACTCGTCGAGGGCACTCTCGCCGTCGGCGGCACCACCGCGCTCAGCGCCGAGGAAGGAGTCGTCCGGGCCCGCTCCACCGAATCGGGTGAGCAGCGCTGGCAGCGCGCGGTGCCCAAGGACTGCGAGACCCTGGCGGTCGACGCCGACGCCACCCGTACCCTCCTCGCCGAGCAGTGCGGCAAGGGCGCCCGGCTCCTCGCCCTCGACACCCGTACCGGCGCACAGCGGTGGACCCGCGACCTGCCCGTCGAGTCGGACGCCACGGCGGCGGTGGTCTCCGTCTCCCCGGTCGTCCTCGCGGTCGACGAGGCGGACAAGCGCGGCACCCACGCCTTCCTGGTCTTCGACGACGAGGGTGCGCCGACCGTGACCGTGCCCCTCTCCGGGGCCGAAGGGATCCTCTCCGCGCCCGAAGGCGTCGCCGCACAGGACTTCCTCCGGCCCGTCGTCCGGGACGGCCTCCTCGTCACCCTCGCCCAGCGGGAGTCGATGGTGCCCACCTACGCCGTCGCGTACTCCCTGAAGGACGGCCGGAAGGCGTGGTCGTACCACGCGGAGAGCCAGACGATGGCGCTCGCGGTGGAACCCGACGGCCGCATCGCCGTGCTCGAGAACCAGGGTTCGGGCCGGATCGCCCTCCTCGACCGCGCCACCGGCAAGGCCGCCACCGGCGTCGAACCCGACACCGGCAGGACCGTCGGCATCTCCATCTACCCCGAACTCGTCCCCGTCCCCGGCGGTCACGTCGTCCTCAACCAGATCCTGATGCAGGCGGAACCCGCGGCCTACGCCCTCCGCTGACCCATGCGAAAGGCCCGCCCCGGACGGGGGCGGGCCTTTCGCATGAGCCGTGGATCAGACGGTGCGGAACGCCAGGACGACGTTGTGGCCGCCGAAGCCGAAGCTGTTGTTGATCGCGGCGATGGTGCCCTGGGGCAGCTCGCGCGGCTCGCTGCGGACGATGTCCGCCTCGACCTCGGGGTCCAGCTCGTCGACGTTGATCGTCGGCGGGGCGAGGCGGTGGTGGAGCGCCAGGACCGTCGCGACGGTCTCGATGCCGCCGGCACCGCCGAGGAGGTGGCCGGTCATCGACTTGGTCGCGGAGATCGCGACGTGGTCGAGGTCGTCGCCCAGGACCTTGCGCAGCGCCTTGATCTCGGCGACGTCACCCTGCGGCGTCGACGTGGCGTGCGCGTTGAGGTGGACGACCTCGGACGGCTTGAGGTCCGTGGAGTCGAGCAGGTTCTGCATCGCGGCGGCGATGCCCCGGCCGGTCGGCTCGGGCTGCGCGATGTGGTGGCTGTCGGCCGACAGGCCCTGGCCGAGGACCTCGCAGTAGATGCGCGCGCCGCGCGCCTTCGCGTGCTCCTCGGACTCCAGGATCACGACGCCCGCGCCCTCGCCGAGCACGAAGCCGTCACGGCCGGTGTCGTACGGACGCGAGGCCTTCGTCGGCTCGTCGTTGTTCTTGGACATCGCCATCATGTTGGCGAAGGCGGCGATCGGCAGCGGGTGGATCGCGGCCTCGGTACCGCCGGCGATCACCACGTCGGCACGGCCGGTGCGGATCATCTCGACGGCGTAGCCGATCGCCTCGGCACCCGACGCGCACGCGGAGACCGGGGTGTGGACGCCCGCCCGGGCGTTCACCTCCAGACCCACGTTGGCGGAGGGGCTGTTCGGCATGAGCATGGGCACGGTGTGCGGGGAGACGCGGCGGACGCCCTTCTCCTTCAGCACGTCGTACTGGTCGAGCAGAGTCGTTACGCCGCCGATGCCGGAGGCGATGACGGAGCCGAGCCGCTCGGGCACGACCTTCTCGTCCTCGCCGGCGGGGGCGGTGTAGCCCGCGTCGGCCCACGCCTCGCGGGCCGCGATCAGCGCGAACTGCGCCGAGCGGTCCAGCTTGCGGGCCAGCGGGCGGGGAAGGACGTCACCGGGGTCGACGGCGGCCGTCGCGGCGATCTGCACGGGCAGTTCGGCGAAGCGCTCGCCCTCCAGGGGCTTGACGCCGGAGCGTCCCGCGAGCAGACCTTCCCAGGTCGACGCGGAGTCGCCACCCAGCGGTGTGGTTGCGCCGATACCGGTAACGACCACGGTGCGATTGGTCGAGTTCACAGGAATTCGTTCTCCATGTGTGTGATGGTCGGAATACGGCGCCACCGCGGGGTGGCGGACCGAGTCAGCAGGGGCCGAATCAGGCCTGGTGCTTCAGGATGTAGTCGGCAGCGTCGCCCACGGTCTTGAGGTTCTTGACGTCCTCGTCCGGGATCTTGACGTCGAAGCGCTCTTCGGCGGCGACGACGACCTCGACCATGGACAGCGAGTCGACGTCCAGGTCGTCGGTGAAGGACTTGTCCAGCTGGACGTCCTCGACCGGGATGCCCGCGATCTCGTTGACGATGTCGGCGAGGCCTTCGACGATCTGGTCCTGGGTGTGAGCCATAGTGGCGCTCCTTCTTGCGGTTACTTCGGTAAAAGGGGGGCTTCCGGACGGATCCGGTGCCTAGGGGAGGGTAACGACCGTCGCGGCGTACACGAGACCCGCCCCGAAGCCGATGACGAGCGCGGTGTCACCGCTCTTCGCCTGCCCGGTCGCCAGGAGCCGCTCCATGGCGAGCGGGATCGAGGCGGCCGAGGTGTTGCCGGTGGTCTCCACGTCACGGGCGACCGTGACGTGCTCCGGCAGCTTCAGAGTCTTCACCATCGAGTCGATGATCCGCATGTTCGCCTGGTGCGGGATGAAGACGTCGAGGTCGTCCGCCGTGATGCCGGCGGCGTCCAGCGCCTGCTGGGCGACCTTCGCCATCTCGAAGACGGCCCAGCGGAACACCGCCTGGCCCTCCTGCGTGATGGCGGGGAACTTGACCTCGCCCTGCTCGTTGAGCGGGAGCTCGGAGACGTCGCCGGTGGGGGTCCCCCCTGCTCGAGCGGAGCCGAGAGCGCGGGGGAGGAAGTCGTTCCACGGGACGGTCTGCTTGATCGTCTCGGACTTGTCGCCCTCGGAACCCCAGACGGTCGGGCCGATGTGCGGCTCGTCCGAGGGGCCGACGATCACGGCACCGGCGCCGTCGCCGAACAGGAAGGCCGTCGCGCGGTCCTCCAGGTCCGTCAGGTCGCTGAGCCGCTCCACGCCGATGACGAGGACGTACTCCGCCGAGCCCTCGACGATCATGCCCTTGGCGAGCGTCAGGCCGTAGCCGAAGCCCGCGCAGCCGGCGGAGATGTCGAAGGCGGCCGGCTTCCCCGCGCCGACCTTGTCGGCGATCTCGGTGGCGACGGCCGGCGTCTGCTTGAAGTGCGAGACCGTGGAGACGATCACGGCACCGATCTGCTCGGCGGTGATGCCGGCGTCCGCGATGGCCTTGCCCGAGGCCTCCACCGACATCGCGGTGACGGTCTCCTCCGGCGAGGCCCAGTGGCGGGTGGAGATGCCGGAGCGCGAGCGGATCCACTCGTCGGTCGAGTCGATCTTCTCGAGGATCACCTCGTTCGGCACGACCCGGGTGGGGCGGTAACCGCCGACACCGAGGATCCGCGCGTACGGGGCGCCCTTGCTGGGCTTGATCTTCGACATGCTTCTCGACACTCCTTGTCAGACGGCCGCGTGCTCAGCGATGAGCGTACGGGCCGCGTCGAGGTCGTCGGGAGTCTTGAGAGCGACGGTGGCCACGCCCGGCAGGGCGCGCTTGGCGAGGCCGGTCAGGGTGCCTCCGGGGCACACCTCGATCAGCGCCGTCGCGCCCAGGGCCTGGAAGGTCTCCATGCACAGGTCCCAGCGGACCGGGTTCGCGACCTGGCCGACCAGGCGGGCCACGACCTCGGCGCCGTCGGTGACGACCTGCCCGTCCTTGTTGGAGACGTAGCGGGTGGTCGGGGCGGCCGGGGACAGCTGCGCCGCGGCCTCCTCCAGGCGCGCCACGGCCGGGGCCATGTGGTGCGTGTGGAAGGCGCCGGCGACCTTGAGCGCGACGACCCGGCGGACGCCCTCGGGCTTGTCCGCCTCCAGGGCGGCCAGCTGCTCCAGGGTGCCGGCGGCCACGATCTGGCCGGCGCCGTTCACGTTGGCCGCGGTCAGGCCGAGCTTCTCGAGGTGCGGGACGGTCACCTCGGGGTCGCCGCCGAGCAGCGCGGACATGCCGGTCGCGGTGATCGCGGCGGCGTCGGCCATCGCGAGTCCGCGGGTCCGGACGAGACGCAGCGCGGCGGTGTCGTCGAGCACGCCGGCGAACGCGGCGGCGGTGAACTCGCCGACGCTGTGGCCGGCGACGACGCCGGGCGACACGTCGCCGAGCGCCGAGGCCGACAGCAGGCCGGCGGCGACGAGCAGCGGCTGTGCCACGGCGGTGTCGCGGATCTCTTCCGCGTCCGCCTTCGTGCCGTAGTGGGCGAGGTCGAGCCCGATGGCGTCGGACCAGGCCGCGATGCGGTCGGCGGCGCCGGGGAGTTCGAGCCAGGGAGTCAGGAAGCCGGGCGTCTGAGCGCCTTGGCCGGGAGCGACGAGTACGAGCACCCTCACACTCTCTCTTGGGGACGGCTCCCGGCGCCCGTGGGGACAAGGACGAAGAACCGTCGGGGGAATTGTTGGTCTCCGACAAAAGTCTAGGACTGGGGATCTCCGTCGGCCAAGCGCCCCAGGATGAGGGCGATCCGCAGCGTGAACGCCGATCGCACGTCGGAGGGCGACCAGCCGGTGACGTCGGTCACACGTCGAAGCCGGTAGCGCACGGTGTTCGGGTGGACGAAGAGCATCCTGGCCGCGCCTTCCAGGCTGCTCGCCTGCTCCAGATAGACACTGAGAGTTTCCAGCAGCGCCGAGCCCGCTTCCTCCAGCGGTCTGTAGATCTCCTCCACCAGCTGTTCGCGCGCCGAAGGGTCGGAGGCGATGGCGCGCTCCGGGAGGAGATCGTCCGCCAGAACGGGGCGGGGAGCGTCCTGCCACGCCGAGCACGCCTTGAGTCCGGCGGCGGCCGCCTGCGCGGACCGGGTCGCCGCGAGCAGGTCGGGCACGACGGGGCCGGCCACGACGGGACCCGCCGCGTACGGGCCGATCAGCGCCTTCGCGACCGCCAGCGGGTTGTCGTTGCCGCCCGCGATGACGACGAGCCGGTTGCCGAGGACCCCGGTGAGGACCTGGAGCTTGGCGTGCCGGGCGGCCCGGCGGATCGCCTCCACCGTCAGCTCGCTGTCGCCGTCGGGGGCGGTGCCGAGGACCACGCACACGTGCTCGGGCGAGTTCCAGCCGAGCGCGGCGGCCCGCGAGACGGCGCCCTCGTCGGCCTCGCCGGAGAGCACCGCGTTCACCACGAGGGACTCCAGGCGCGCGTCCCACGCGCCGCGGGCCTCGGCGGCCTGCGCGTACACCTGGGCGGTCGCGAAGGCGATCTCCCGGGCGTAGACGAGCAGCGCCTCGCGGAGCACGGACTCGTCGCCCGGGGCGGCGACCTCCTCGATCGCCGACTCCATGACCTCGATCGTGGTGCGGACCATCTCCACGGTCTGCCGCAGCGTGATCGCCCGGGTCAGCTCGCGGGGCGCGGTGCCGAAGACGTCCGTAGAGATCGCCTGCGGGGTCTCGGGGTGCCGGAACCACTCGGTGAACGCGGCGATGCCGGCCTGGGCGACCAGGCCGATCCACGACCGGTTCTCGGGCGGCATCGCGCGGTACCACGGCAGCGTCTCGTCCATGCGGGCGATGGCGCCGGCGGCGAGCCGCCCGGAGGACTGTTCGAGGCGCTTCAGGGTCGCGGAGTGCGGATGAGCGGCGTTCACGGGTTCTGGCACGGGGACAAGACTGCCTTATCGGGACGCCGGCGTGCGGGGTCGGGGCGGGTTCGCCTCCGGCGGGGGGCGTCGCCGGCCGCCGGTCCGCCTCCGCCGCGCGCCCCGGCCCGGCGACTACGGTGGGCCCCGTGATACGCATCCAGCGCGCCGGCGAGCGCTACCCCGGCGGCGACCCGGCGGCCGGGATCGAGACCCGGCACGCCCTCTCCTTCGGGCCGCACTACGACCCCGACAACCTCCGCTTCGGCGCGCTCCTCGCCGTCAACGAGGAGCGGCTCGCACCCGGCGCCGGCTTCGACGAGCACCCGCACAGCCACACCGAGATCGTCACCTGGGTCGTCGAGGGCGAACTCACCCACCACGACACCGCCGGCCACGAGACGGTCGTCCGCCCCGGCGACCTCCAGCGGCTGAGCTCCGCCGGGGGCGTCCGCCACGTCGAACGCAACGACGCCGACGTGCCCCTGGTCTTCGTCCAGATGTGGCTCGCCCCGCTGAGCCCGGGCGGGGACCCCTCGTACGAGGTGGTGCGCGGGACCGCCGGCCCGGTCGCGTACGACCTGCCGGCCGCGGACGCCCGGCTGCACGTCCACCGCCCCGGGCCGGGCACCCGCACCGCCGTACCGGACGCCGACCTCGTCTACGTCCACGTGGCCCGGGGGACCGTGCGCCTCGGCGGCGAGGAGCTCGGCCCCGGCGACGCGGCCCGGCTCACCGACACCGGCGCCCTCGAACTGGCCGCCGTGACCGACGCGGAGGTGCTGGTCTGGGAGATGCGGGACTGGCGCAAGGCCCTCGGCTGAACCGTCAGCGCAGCGCGCTCTTCGCCCGCCACTGCTCCCAGCTCAGGTTCCACGCCCCGTAGCCGTTGCCCTCGGCGACGACGCCCTTGGTCTCGGCGCCCTTGATCTCGAAGGGGTCGCCGACGTTCACGGAGGCGTAGAAAGAGGCGGCGTCGGCGTCGCTCATGCCGATGCAGCCGGAGCTCTTGTTGGCCCTGCCGAAGTAGGCCGCGTTCCACGGGGCCGCGTGGGCGTACATGCCCGACCAGGTCAGCCGCATCGAGTGGTCGACCATCTTGTCGTAGGCGTCGCCGAGGCCGACCGTCTCGGAGTTCATGTTGATGGTGCCCTCCTTCGCCATCAGGACGGCCGTGCCGCGCCAGGACCGCTTGTCGCCGCCCGGGGTGCCGCCGGAGACCGGGATCGTGCGGACCGCGCGCCCGTCCCGCACGAGGGTCAGCCGGTGGGCGTCGAGATCGACCCTGACGACCTGGGAGGCGCCGACGGTGAAGCCGGTGCGGTAGTCCCGCACGAACCAGCCGCCGCCCGAGTCGGTGCCGTTCAGGTCCGCTTCCAGCGTGACCTTCGTACCGGGCTTCCAGTACTCCTTCGGCCGCCAGTCGGCCCGGTCGCGGCCCGAGTGGTCCTTGATCCAGCCCCAGGAGCCCTCCGTGGCGTTCGAGGTGGTGACCTTGAGCTGGCGCTCCACGTCCGCCTTCCGCGTCACCGGCAGGTCGAACACGATCGACAGCGGATGCCCGACGCCCACCGTGGTGTTCTTGCCCGGCGCGAGCGTCACCTTGTTGACCTTCGCCGGCTCGGGGGTGCTGAACGAGGACCGGCTCGTCGACTCCCCTCCGTCGCCGGTACGGGAGGTCACCTCCACCGTGTACGAGGTCCCCGGCACCGCCTTGCGGTCCGACACCCAGGTCGTGCCGCCCCCGCCGGTACGGCCCGTGAGCGTCCCGCCCTCCGCGTCGACGACCTTCACCGCGGCGATCGTGCCGCCCGAGGCCCGCACGGTCACCGGACTGCCGGCCGCCGGGTCCACGACCGTCACCTTCGCCGCGGGCGCCGCGGAACCGTGGTCCCGCGTCCCCGACGTGCCGCCGCCGTCCGCGGCCTGGGCCGTGCAGGCGGTGACGGAGGCGACGAGCGCGACGGCCGCGAGGACGGGACGGGTGGTGCGCGGACGGCGTGTGCGTATCGGCAGCACGGAAGACCTCCGTGGAGAGGGGAGAAGAGCGGGATGTCCGGACTGTAGGTCGGCGGGAGCGCCCGCGGGGCGCCGAACGGCCATGTGACGAGGGCTGCGGCACAACGGTCACGGTCCGGTCACATACGACGCGCGCACCCGTCGAATTCGGCTGTGAGCCTGCTGTGCGCCCCACCACCGAGGGGCGGAACCAGGAGGCTCCCGTTGTGTCTGCGCTGCTCGTGACGGCCGCACCCGCCGAACGCCGCGCCCCGGCCGGCCCGCTCAGGGTCGGCCCCGTGACCCCCGAGGTCCACCGCGCCTTCCTCGCGTCCCGGGCCGCCGCCGGCGCGGGCGGCCCCAGCTTCCTCCAACTCCCCTCCTGGGCTCAGGTGAAGGACGGCTGGTGTCACCAACTCGTCGGCTGGGGAACCGAGTCCGGCCCCCTCGCCGGCGTCGCCCTCGTCCTCCTCCGCCCCTTCCCCGGCACCCGCAAGTACTTCGCGTACCTCCCCGAGGGGCCCGTCGCCGACTGGGCCGACCCCGACCTCGACGGCTGGCTCGGACCGCTCCTCGCCCACCTGCGGGCCTCGGGCGCCTTCGCCGTGCGCATCGGCCCCGGCCCCGCCTACCGCCGGTGGGACGCCGCCACCCTCAAGGCCGGCACCGGAGCCGGTCGCCGGCTGGCCGACGTCCTCGCCGACGAGGTCGACCCGCTCGGCACGGTCGTCGCCGACCGGCTCCGGGCCCGCGGCTGGCACCGCTGCGGCGGCGACTCCGGCGACGGCGCCGACGCCCAGCCCCGGCACGTCTTCCAGATCCCGCTCACCGGCCGCTCCACCGACGACCTCTGGTCCGGCCTCAACCAGGAGTGGCGGCGCAACGTCCGCAAGGCCCGCAGGTCCGGCGTCGAGATCACCGTCGGCTCCGCCGCCGACCTCCCCGAGTTCCACCGGCTGCTCCGGATCACCGAGGAGCGCGACGGCTTCCGCCTCGGCCGCGACCTCGCCTACTACGAGCGCCAGTACGCCGTCCTCAACGCCGAGCACCCCGGCCGCATGAAGCTCTACCTCGCCCGCCACGAGGGCGAGGTGCTCGCCGCCCACACCATGATCACCGTCGGGGGGCGCGTCTGGTACCAGACCGGCGCCTCCGCCGACCACCGCCGCGAGGTCCGCCCCTCCAACGCCCTCCAGTGGCGCATGCTCCTCGACGCCCACGCCGCCGGCGCCGCCGTCTACGACCTGCGCGGGGTACCCTCCACCCTCGATCCGGGCGACCGCGCCCACGGGCTCCTGCGCTGGAAGCTCGGCACGGGCGGACAGGTCGTCGAGACGCTGGGGGAGTGGGAGATTCCGATGCAGGGCACGACCAACCAGGCACTGTTCCGCGCCTTCCAGGCGTACCTGGCCCGCCGGTGACGGCGACGCTCACCGCGGCACCGGCCGAGCCGAAGCCCTCGGTCCTCCGCAGCGGCGCGCTCATGGCCGCCGGCTCCCTCGTCTCCCGCGCCACCGGCTTCGTCCGCGCCTCCGTCGTCGCCGCCGCCCTCGGCGCGGGATTCGTCGCCGACGGCTACGCGGTCGGCAACTCCGTCCCCACCATCGTCTACATGCTGCTCCTCGGCGGCGCCCTCAACGCCGTCTTCGTCCCCGAACTCGTCAAGGCCGCCAAGGAGCACGAGGACGGCGGCGTCGCCTACACCGACCGGCTCCTCACCCTCTGCGCGCTCGCCCTCACCGCGCTGACGGCTGCCGCGGTGCTCGCCGCCCCCCTGATCGTCGACGCCTACACCGACTACACGGGCGCGCAACGCGAGACGACACTCGCCTTCACCCGCGCCTGCCTGCCGCAGATCCTCTTCCTCGGCCTCTTCACGCTCCTCGGCCAGGTCCTCAACGCCCGCGGCCGCTTCGGCGCCATGATGTGGACGCCCGTCCTCAACAACGTCGTCGCCGTCGCCGTGTTCTCCCTCTTCCTGCTCGTCAGCGACGGCGGCACCCTCACCCCCGGCGAGGCCGCGCTCCTCGGCTGGGGCACCACCGCGGGCATCGCCGTCCAGGCCCTCGCCCTCCTCCCCTCGCTGCGCGCCGCCGGCTTCCGCTGGCGCCCCCGCCTCGACTGGCGCGGCAGCGGCCTCGCCGCTCCGCTGCGCTCGGCCGGCTGGCTGGTCCTGCTCGTCCTCACCAACCAGGGCGCGTACTGGGTGACCACCTGGCTCGCCACCTCGGTGGGCTCCGTCACCACCGGCGGCTCCGGCCTCGCCGCGTACAACAACGCCTACCTGCTCTGGACCGTCCCGCACGGCATCGTCACCGTCTCCCTCGTCACCGCCGTGCTGCCCCGGATGAGCGCCGCCGCCGCGGACGGCGACCTCGCCGCCGTCCGCCGGGACGTCTCGTACGCCCTGCGGACCAGCGCGGCCGCGATCGTCCCCGCCGCGTGCGCGCTCCTCGCGCTCGCCGTACCGCTGATGACGGTCGTCTTCCGGTACGGCGCGACCACCGGCGACGACATCCGCGCCATGGCCTGGATCCTCGTGGCCTTCGCCCCCGGCCTCGTCGCCCTCTCCGGCCAGTACGTCTGCACCCGCGCCTTCTACGCCCTCCGAGACACGCGCACCCCGTTCGTCCTCAACCTCGTCATCGCCGGCCTCAACGCCGGCCTCTCCCTCACCGCCCACCAGGTGCTCCCGCCGCACTGGGCCGTCACCGGCATGGCCGCCGCCTACTCCCTCGCCCTCTGGGCGGGTTGGGCCGTCACGGCGTACGTCCTGCGCCGGCGGCTGCGGGGCACGCCCTCCGGCGGCTCCGCCCCCGCGCTGGCCCGGCTCCTCGTCGCCGCGGTGCCGGCCACCGGGTACGCGCTCTTCGTCGTCGGCCTCGCCGACGTCGCCGGACCCGTCGTCTCCGGCCTCGCGGGTGCGGGCACGCTCCTCGCCACCTTCGCCCTCCTCGCCCGCCCCCTCCACCTCACCGAACTCCACACCCTCCTCACCACCACGACAACCCGCCTCCGCCGCCACTGACGCCCCGCGCGTGCGGCCCGCACCCCGTGCCGGACGCGGCCCCGCGCCCCGGCGGAACAGTTGCCCACGACGGGGCCCACCCCCGTCTACTCGAACAAGCTTGGGATACTTCGCAGATGCCCCGCGTGCTGTTGATAGAAGACGACCCCTCCGTCCGGGAGGGCGTGGAGCTCGGGCTGCGCCGCCGCGGCCACGACGTGCGGACCGCGCCGACGGGCGAGGCGGGGCTGGCCGCGCTGGGGGAGTTCAGGCCGGACCTGCTGCTGCTCGACCTGATGCTGCCGGGGATGAACGGCGTCCAGGTGTGCCGTCGGGTGCGGGAGACCAGCCAGCTGCCGATCATCATGCTCACGGCGCGCGGCGACGACTTCGACGTGGTCGTCGGCCTGGAGGCGGGCGCGGACGACTACATCGTCAAGCCGGCCCGCACCGAGGTGATCGAGGCCCGGATACGCGCGGTGCTGCGCCGCATCGAGGAGCCGGGCTCCGGGCGCTCCGCCGTCGAGTTCCACGGGGAACTGGCGATCGACCGGGCCGGACTGACCGTCGCGAAGGCGGGCGAACGCGTCGCCCTCGCGCCCTCAGAGCTGAAGCTGCTGCTGCACCTGACGGCCGCGCCCGAGCAGGTGTTCAGCCGGCAGCAGCTCCTGGAGCACGTCTGGGAGCACAGCTACCACGGCGACGCCCGGCTGGTCGACGCCTGTGTCCGCCGGCTTCGGAACAAGATCGAGGACACCCCGGGCGAGCCGCGCTACATCCAGACCCTGCGGGGCTTCGGCTACCGCTTCGGCCCGCTGTGAAGGCCTGCGTGAGCCCGGAGCCCGGGGCCTCCGAGACGTCGGCGGGCCCCGGGACGACGGCGAAGAGGACGACGGCGACAAGGGCGTCGGCGACGAGGACGGGGGCGACGCCGACGGGGGCGACCGCGGAGGCCGTCGGCGCCGCACCCCGCCGGCGCCGCAAGGCCCGCGCGCCGCGCCTCCGCCCGCACCCCTTCGGCCTGCGGACCCGGCTCGTCCTCGCGTTCCTGCTCGTCGCGGCCGTCGGCTGCGGCACGACCGCCGCGCTCACCTACCGGGCCGCGCGCAACGCGATCCTGGAACAGACCCAGGACACCGCCGTCTCCGCGTTCCGGGAACAGGTGGACGCCCTCGGCACCACGCTGCCCGTCGAGGCCGACTCGCTGCGCGGCCCGCTCATGCAGATCGCCCGGCAGGGCAAGCCCCGCCCCTGGCGGGTCTACGCCGAGTACGGCACCGTCCGCGCCTCCTCGACGGACCGCCCCACCTCCTCCGTGATCACCCCCGAACTGCGGGCCCGCGCGACGTCCCGGGAAGCGGGCCCGCACGGCAGCTTCCAGCGCGTGGTGAAGAACGGCACGCCGTACCTGACGATGGCGGTCCCGGCGGTCTTCCGGACCCACGCGACCCAGGGGACGGCCCAGCACACCGGCCTCGTCTTCTACGCCGTCATGGAGCTCGACGAGGAGGAGGCCAACATCGAGGCCATGGTCGCGGCCGCCCGCGACGGCGCCCTCCCCGCCCTCGCCGTGGCCCTGATCCCCGCGCTGATCGCCGCGCGCGGGGTGCTCCGCCCGGTGCGGGAGCTGCGCCACGCCGCCCACAGCATGGGGCGGGGCCGGCTCGACACCCGCATCCATGCCAAGGGCAGCGACGAACTCGCGGACCTGGCAAGGACGTTCAACGAGTCCGCGGCCGCGCTGGAACGCTCCGTCGCCGAGCTGCGGGACGCCGAGGAGCGGGCCCGCCGCTTCGCCTCCGACGTCTCGCACGAGCTGCGCACCCCGCTCGCCGGCATGCTCGCGGTCACCGAGGTCCTCGACGAGGACGCCGGCCTCCTCGACACCGACACGGCCCGCGCGGTCCGCCTCATCAGCACCGAGACCGGCAAGCTCGCCGTGCTCGTCGAGGACCTGATGGAGATCTCCCGCTTCGACGCCCGCGCAGCCGAGCTCCACCCGGACGAGGTCGACGCCGCCGACTGCGTGCGCAAGACCCTCCAGCACCGGCACTGGACCGATCCGGCCCAGGTCGTCCCGTACCTCGACGAGGGCATCAGGGCCCGCCTCGACCCGCGCCGCTTCGACGTCGTCGTCGCCAACCTCGTCGGCAACGCGCTGCGGCACGGCGCCGCGCCGGTGACGGTGCGGCTGTACGCCGAGGGGGACCGGCTCGTGACGGAGGTCGCCGACCGGGGCCCGGGCATCCCCCCGGACGTCCTGCCGCACGTCTTCGACCGCTTCTACAAGGCCGACCGGGCCCGGACCCGCTCGGCGGGCAGCGGCCTCGGCCTGGCGATCACCCTGGAGAACGTGCGCCTGCACGGCGGCACCGTGGAGGCCGCCAACCGTCCCGAGGGCGGTGCGGTCTTCACCGTGCGGATGCCGCTGTGACGCGCCGGACGGCCGCCGCGGCCCTGCTCGCCCCCCTGGCGCTGCTGGCGCTCGCCGGCTGCGGCATCCAGCGGAGCGACGTCGTCGAGGCGGGCGGGGCCGCGACCGTCGCCGTCTACCCCCCGCCCGGCACCACCCGGGTGGTGCTCTACTTCCTCGGGCCGGACGGCCGGCCGCTGCCCGCGGTCCGCGACCTCGGGCAGTTCTCCGGAGGCTGGACGCCCCGGGACGACACGAGCGGCAGCGGCATGGGAGTGGAGACCGGCCGGGGCGAGGCCGTCGCCACCGACAAGGTGCTCGCCATGCTCCTGGCCGGACCGAACGCCCCCGAGACCTCCGCGGGGATGACCAGCGGGCTCCCGCGCCACGGGCTCAACCCGCACGCCGTGGTGGACGAGGCCGCGGGGCTCACGGACGGCCGCGGCCTGGTCCGGCTGAGCACCCCTTTCCCCGTCGGGGACCTGACGGACGGGGCCGTCCAGCAGCTGGTGTGCACGGCCGCCTTCTCGGAGGACCCGGGCGGCATGGTCGAGGTGGCCCTCAGCGGCCCCGACGGCAGCCTCCCCGCGACCCGCTGCCAGGTCTGACCGGCGCCCCCGCGCCACCGAGTGGGCGCGGCCGGTCGGTGCGCGGTCACTCGACGCGCGCTGCCCGTCCGGTGCGCGGCCGCGCACCGTGTCCGGCTCAGCCCCGCGCGCGCAGCTCCGCCAGGACCGCGTCCGTGAACGGCGGCCAGGCCTCGACCGCCCACGGCCCGAAGGGCCGGTCGGTGAGGGCGACGCACGCGGCCGCCGCGTCGGGGTCGATCCACAGGAACGTGCCGGCCTGCCCGAAGTGCCCGAAGGTGCGCGGCGACGACGTGGCGCCCGTCCAGTGCGGGGACTTGGCGTCGCGGATCTCGAAGCCGAGACCCCAGTCGTTCGGCTTCTGGCGGCCGTAGCCGGGCAGGATGCCGGCGAGACCGGGGTACGCCACGGTCATGGCGTCCAGCACGGTCCGGGCGTCGAGCAGCCGCGGCGCCTGCACCTCGGCGGCGAACCGCACCAGGTCGTCCACGGTCGACACGCCGTCCTTGGCGGGCGAGCCCTCCAGGGTCGTCGACGCCATCCCGAGCGGCTCAAGGACCGCCTGGTGGAGGTACTCGGCGAAGGGGATGTCGGTCGCCTTGGCGACGTGGTCGCCGAGCGCCTCGAAGCCCGTGTTGGAGTAGATCCGGCGGGTACCGGGCTCGGCCATGACCCGGTTCTCGTCGAAGGCGAGCCCGGAGGTGTGGGCGAGCAGGTGGCGCACGGTCGCGCCCTCGGGCCCGGCGGGCTCGTCGAGGTCGATCGCCCCCTCCTCGTACGCCACGAGGACGGCGTACGCCGCGAGCGGCTTGGTGACGGAGGCGAGCGGGAAGCGCTGCCCGGTGGGGCCGTGGGACCCGGCCACGGTGCCGTCCGCGCGGACGACGGCCGCCGCCGCGGTGGGGACGGGCCAGTTCTCGATCGACGCCAGGCTCGGCAAGCTGCTCATGGCGCCGAGCCTACTTGCTTCGAGTGCACTCCAACGTTTTAGCGTGGGGGCATGAGCGTGATCGCGAGCAGGGACCCGCGGACGAACGGCACCCGGGCGCACTACACCATCAGCGAGGTCGCCGCCCTGACCGGCCTGTCGGCGCACACCCTGCGCTGGTACGAGCGGATCGGCCTGATGCCGCACGTCGACCGTTCGCACACCGGGCAGCGGCGCTTCACCGAACGCGACCTCGGGTGGCTGGCCTTCGTCGGCAAGCTGCGGCTGACCGGGATGCCGGTCGCCGACATGGTCCGGTACGCCGAACTCGTCCGCGAGGGCGACCACACCCGCGACGAGCGGCGCGAACTCCTGGAGACCACCCGGCGCGACGTCCTCGCCCGGATCACCGAGCTCCAGGACACGCTCGCCGTGCTCGACATCAAGATCGGCCACTACGGCACTGCATGCGGAGGCACAGCTTCATGACCAGCGTGACCAGGATCGACACCGTGCGGCTCGGCCAGGACGGGCCCGAGATCGGCGTCCAGGGCTTCGGCGCCATGGGCATCAGCGAGTTCTACGGCGACACCGACGAGGCGGCGGCCCGCGACACGCTCGACGCGGCCCTGGAAGCCGGCGTCACCCTCGTCGACACCGCCGACATCTACGGCAGCGGCGCCAACGAGGAGTTCCTCGCGCCCTTCCTCGCCGCCCACCGCGACGAGGTCGTCCTCGCCACCAAGTTCGCCATCGAGCGGCGCGCCGACGACCCCACCCACCGGGGCGTCCGCAACGACCCCGCGTACATCCGGAAGGCCGCCGAGGACAGCCTCCGCCGCCTCGGCGTCGAGACCATCGACCTCTACTACATGCACCGCCGCGACCCGGCGATCCCCTTCGCCGAGTCCGTCGGCGCGATGGCCGAACTCGTCCAGGAGGGCAAGGTCCGCTTCCTGGGCCTGAGCGAGGTCACCGGGCCCGAGCTGCGCGAGGCCCACGCGGTGCACCCGATCGCCGCCCTCCAGTCGGAGTGGTCGCTCTTCTCCCGGGACGTCGAGCGCAGCGCCGTCGGTGCCGCCGCCGAGCTCGGCGTGACCTTCGTGCCGTACTCGCCGCTCGGTCGCGGCTTCCTGACCGGGGCGTTCGCGGACGCCGCGAAGGACCTGTCGGGCGGCGACTACCGGGCCCACCAGCCCCGCTTCACCGGCGAGAACGCCGAGCGGAACGCGGCCCTCCTCGACCCGGTCCGCAAGATCGCCGCCGCGCACGGGGCGACCCCGGCGCAGATCGCCCTCGCCTGGGTGCACCACCGGGCCTCCGTCCACGGCCTCACGGTCGTCCCCATCCCCGGCACCCGCAAGCGCTCCCGCCTCCTGGAGAACGCGGCCGCCACCCGCATCACCCTCACCGCCGCCGAACTCGCCGAACTGGAGCCGATCGCCGGCCTGGTGGCGGGCGACCGCTACCCGGACATGAGCCACACGGCCGTGCACCGGGAGGTCTGAGCCGCACCCCGCCCGCCCCACGTGCCCCGACCGGATCACGCGAGCCCCAGGGCGAAGACCGCGAAGCCCGCCGCGAGCAGCCCCGCCGCGGCGCGGCGGGCCGGTCCGGTCTTCGCCCACGGGGACTCGAAGCCCCGCGCGTACCGCCCGACGAGGACGAGGAGCCCGGCGAAGACCGGCATCCACGCCAGCCGGGCGAGGATCCAGCCGACCGAGTCCGGCGCCCCGACGAGCCCCGGGACCTCCCCGAGGTACGAGCCCGGGACCGCGGCCGCGAGCATCGCCGTCTGGTGCCAGCACAGGATCGTCATCGCGGACAGGTTGACGACCACGACGGGCGCCCACAGCGCCGGCCGCCTCAGGAGCGCGCCGAGCCGGTCGCGGAGCAGGACCGCCGCGCCGCTCTGCGCGGCGGCGAGGGCGAGGACGAGCAGCGACGGCGGGTGCGAGTTGGTGCGGGCCTCGCCGGGGACGCCGACCATCGACGCCGGGTAGCCGAAGAACACCAGGAGCGCCGCGAAGAGCGCGGCCCCGCCGAGCAGCAGCGCCCAGGCGTGCCGCCGGGCGACCCGCCCCTCGCCCCACGAGACGCCGAGCTGGTAGGCGAACAGCCAGCCGGGCAGGATGTTCAGGAGGCTCAGCCAGGACGGCACGGCGTCGGCGTACGGCCCGTACCGCAGGAAGTCGACGACGGCGACCGACGCGAGCAGCGGCGCCGCGGCCCACACGCCGAGCCGGCGGGCGAGCCGGACGCAGAACGGGGTCAGCGCGGTGACCACCGTGTACACGCCGACGAACCACAGCGGCTGGATCACCAGCGTCGACGCCGTCCGCAGGGTGTCCACGGGCACCCCGACGCCGAAGTGGAGCAGCGGCAGCAGCGCCGCCCACACGGCCGTGACCCCGATGACCGGGCGGCCGAGCCGGGCCAGCCGACCCCTCAGCCACTCGCCCGTGGAACCCTCGCGGCGCCGGTACGACAGCACCGAGGCGTAGCCGCCGACCAGGAAGAAGATCCCCAGCATCTGGAGGATCCAGCTGACCGGGGCGAGCCCGGCGAAGGCGCCCAGCGGGCTCGCGTTGTGGATCGCCCCGTCGGCGGAGAGCGTGAAGCCGCCGAGCAGCCAGTGCCCGGTCGGCACGGCGAGCAGCGCGAGGGCGCGGAGCCCGTCGATCGCCCGGTCGCGGTGGGCGGGGGTGCCGGACTCGATCCTGGCGGCCGTCCTCCGGACCGCGGCGGCGAGGGTGCTCATCGGACGTCCCCCTCGGCGATCGCCGCGAAGGCGCGCAGCGAGCCGGTGCCCGCGGCGAAGTAACCGCCGTGGCCCATGGCGTCGTCGGCCGGGATCCGGCGGGCCCCGAAGTCCGGGTCGGTGGGGTCCGTGCCGTGCCCGAGGCCCGCGACCTCGACGTTCGGGACCCGGTCGATCCAATCGGTGGGGTCCTTCGCCGCCCAGACCCGGGCGGAGGTGCCGAGCTCGGCGACGTTCCCGGCGCGCATCCCGGGGGAGCCGAGGACGACGAGGTCCTTGGCCTTCAGGCCGCGGGCGGCGAGGCCGCAGACGACGGAGCCGTAGCTGTGGCAGAACACCGCCGGTTCGGCCGCGCCGACCGCCGCGAGGCCGTCCGCGAACCGGGTCAGCCGCTCCGCCCCGGCCTCCGCGAGCCGTCCGGTTGCCGCGTCCAGGCCGACCCCGACGGGGGTGGTGTACCCGACCCAGGCGACGACCGCCGTCCGCTCGCCGGTCGCCCGGCGCAGCGCGGTCGCCATGTCCGCGAGCGGCCGCACGTGACCGGCGTCCACGTCGGACCCCGGCACGATCACGGCCACGTGCTCCGCCCGCGCCAGGTCCCCGTACACCAGGGCCACCTGCCCCCGGCCGCGCGGATCGTGGGCCAGCACCCGCGCCCCGCCGAACTCCCCGCGCACGGAACGCCCGTTGGCCTCGTACCGCAGCTCCAGCGGCGCGCCGTCCAGGTTCCCGACGACCGTCGGGTACGTCCGGGCCAGTTCCCTCCGCCGCACGGGGCCCAGGCCCGCGAAGTACCGCGCCACCTCGGCCGGCGCCATCCGCTCCGGGTCCGGCAGCCCCGCCGCCCGCCACGCCCCCGTCCCCGCCGGCGCCCCGGTCACGGCCTCCTGGGCGTTCCCGGACGCCCAGCCGGCCGTCCCCGCGATCACGGCGGCCACCAGGGCCACGCTGGTCAGGGTCCTCGCAAAGCGGCGCATGGGGTCGCCCTCCCTCTCCGGTACTCGCTCGTTCGTCGGCGAGAGGAAGGTAGGAAGACGACGGGTGACGACGCGTCACACCCGGGAGCCAACTCCCTTCTGATACCGGGGTAGGGGGTGGAGGAGCTGCCAGCCCCCGGGGAGGGGTGGGGTTTTCCCCCGGGTGGGTGGCGGGGTGCGTGTTGGGGTGCGGGGTGCGGGGTGCGGGGTGGCGCGTGGGTCGGGTCGCGCCCGGTGGCGTGCGGGGTCAGCGGCCGGAGTCGCCGAGGCCGGCGCGGCGGCGTGCGGGGTCAGCGGCCGGAGTCGCCCGGGGTGACGAGGCCCGACTCGTACGCGAAGACCACCGCCTGCGCCCGGTCGCGCAGGTCCAACTTGGCGAGGACGCGCCCGATGTGGGTCTTCACCGTCTGCTCGGCGAGCACCAGGTGGTCCGCGATCTCCTGGTTGGACAGGCCCCGCGCGATCAGCTCCAGGACCTCGGTCTCGCGCGGGGTGAGGCCGTTGAGGCGCAGCGCGGTCGTGTCGCGGCGCGGCGCGGGGCGGGACGCGGCGAAGTCGGCGATCAGGCGCCGGGTCACGGACGGGGCGAGCAGCGCCTCGCCGGCCGCCACCACCCGTACCGCCGCGATGAGGTCGGCGGGCGGCGCGTCCTTGAGGAGGAAGCCGGACGCGCCCGCCCGCAGCGCCTCGTACACGTAGTCGTCGACGTCGAAGGTGGTCAGCATCAGCACCTTCGGCCGGTGCGTGACACCGGCCGGCGGGTGCAGGATCTCCCGCGCCGCCGCGAGCCCGTCGAGCTCCGGCATCCGCACGTCCATGAGGACCACGTCCGGGTGCGCCGACCGCGCCACCTCCACGCCGGCGCGGCCGTCGGGGGCCTCGCCGACCACGTCGATGTCGGGCTGGGCGGCCAGCAGCGCGGCGAAACCGGCCCGCACCATGGCCTGGTCGTCGACGATGATCACGCGGATGGTCACTCGGGGTCCTCCGGGGTCGTGGCGGGCGCCGGCCCGGCGTGTGCCGCCGATCGGTCCGCCTCGACGGACGGCGCCGGGTCCGTGGGCGGCACGTGGTCCGTGGACGGGTCCGTGGGCGGCACCGGGTCCGGCGCCAGGGGCAGCCGGGCGGCCACCCGGAAACCGCCGTCCGGCAGCGGCCCGGTGTCGAGCGAGCCGCCGGTCAACCGTACGCGCTCCCGCATCCCGACGAGCCCGTGCCCGGTGCCCGCCGCGCCGCGCTCCACCGCGGAACCCGGCTCCGTCGCGGGCCCGTTGACGACGAGGACCGTCAACCACCCGTCCTCCGCCCGCACCGACACCCGGGTCGACGCCCCCGGCGCGTGCCGCACCACGTTCGCCAGAGCCTCCTGCACGATCCGGTACGCCGACAGGTCGACCGCCTGCGGTACGTCCCCGAGGTCGGCGGCGAGCCGCAACTCGGCCGGCACCCCGGCCCGTACGGTCGCCTCGACCAGCTGCTGGACCCGGTCCAGGCCCGGCTGCGGCGCCCGCTCGCCCTCGCCGCCGTCACTGCGCAGCACCGACAGCAGCCGCCGCATCTCGGCCAACGACTCGCGTGCGCTCGCCGCGATCGAGGCGAACTCCTCGCGGGCCGCGTCCGGAAGCCCAGGGATGCGGTACGGCGCCGAGTCGGCCTGCACGGTGATCACGGACATGTGGTGGGCCACCACGTCGTGCAGCTCGCGCGCGATCCTCGCCCGCTCCTCCAGGAGCGTGCGGCGGGCCCGCTCCGCCTCGCTGATCGTCTCCTGCTCCACGAGCCGCCGCTGCGCGTCGCCCCGGGCACGCACCGCCGAGGTCAGGAGCAGCAGCACCCCGCTCAGCACCAGCAGCAGGGTGTGGATGCTGGTGTACCCGTCCGGCCGGAACGCCTCCAGGACGTAACCGGCCACCCCGGTGGCGAGCCACACGCCGAACAGCGCCCGGCGCGACTCGCGCAGGCCGAGCGCGACCATCAGCGCGCAGTAGCCGACGAGCACCGGCGGCGGCCACGGCCAGTAGTCCGCCCGCGTGCCGTCCGCGCCGAGCAGCACCAGCGCGCCCAGCACATCGGCGGCGAAGACGATCCACCACGCCTGGAGGGGACGGGCGACGGCGAGCAGCAGCGGCAGCGTCTGCGCGGTGGCGAGCGCCCCGGCGAGGGCGCCGTTGACCCCGTAGTCCCCGATGAGCAACACGATCGACGAGGGAAGCAGGGCCGCGACGCACGCGAACGCCACGGCGTACGGCAGCAGCCGCACCCACCGCGAGGACGCGTCGGCGAGCAGCGGCGCCCCCGGCGTCGACGGCGTGGTCAGCGCGGACCCGAGCCCCTGGAACATCCCCCTCGTCCGGGCGGTGAACCGGCGGACACGGAGCCTGCGGGCACCGGACGGACCGGCGCCGGACGGACCGCCGCCGGACGGCCGTCCGTCCGGCGGGCGGACAGCGGACGGGCGTCCGGTGGACGGGCGGGCGGTGGGCGGCTCGGGCCGCGGTTCGGTAGCCATGACCAGCTCAGGGTAGGCAGCGCACCCCGCCCCCGACGTCATACCGGGGACCGGGGTGCGGCCTGATACCGGGGTATGACCTCCGGCGCTCCGGCGCTCCGGTTCCCCGATCCCCTTCGCCGGAGCTCAGCCCGGAACTCCGTACAGAGCTCCATACAGAGTTCCGTTCCGTACAGAGCTCCGTACCTGGCTCGATGCAGAGTTCCGTGCGGAGCTCGGCTCAGAGTTCCGCGAGGAGCTCCGCCTTCTTCGCCGAGAACTCCGCGTCCGTCACCAGACCCGCCTGGTGCAGCTCGCCCAGGTGCCGGATCCGTTCCGCCACGGCCCCGGGGTCGCGGCTCGCCCCGTCCCGCATCCCGGCAGGAACGGCGACCGGGACGGGCACGCGGTCCGCGGCGCGGCCCCGGATCGCGGCGAGGACCGCCGCGGCGAAGGGGAGCGACAGGTGCACCGGACCGTAGCCGAGGCCGAAGACGACCGACGCCGGGTCCAGGTCCGGCTGCGTCGGCCGCGGCGCCCCGCCCCGGGGCACCAGGCGCAGGTACCCGTCGAGGACCTCGGGCGAACGCCACTCCACCCCGCACAGGTCCCGCACCGAGAAGGTCTGGTCGCCCGCCTTCCACTTCTCGGTCGACGCCCCGGTCCACGACCAGCGGAACGAGACCTCCGAGACCCCGTCGAAACTCGCCTTCCCGTCGTACGTCTTGAACGACTGCGGCCCCTGCGGCGGCGCCACCAGGAACCGGTCGACGGGCGTCGGGGCCCCCGCGGCCCCGACGTCCGTACCGGTCGCGGCGTCGACCGCGCCCATGGCGTCGACCGGGTCCCGGGGCGCGACCGCGCTCAGGCGGTCGATCGCGTCGAGGGGGTCGACCGGGCCCAAGGGGTCGACCGCGGTCACGGCGTCCGCGGGGAGGCGGGCCCGCAGCTCGTCCCGGTAGTACTCGGCGAGCGTCTCCCGATCCGCGGGCAGCACGAGCCGGTACGGGTCGCAGGCTTCCTTGAGCTGCCCCGCGGCCACTTCCATCAGCGGATCGGCACCCGGTCTCGGCACCGCGTGCAGCACCACGGTGCCCCGTTTGCCGGGCGTCAGCGTCACGGATGCCAACGCCTCGTGCGGTACTCGTCGTTCGCGCAGCACACTGAGGAGTTTCGGCGTGCGGTTCCCCCGATCGAAACGGATGAGGAGGGCGTCGCTCTCGAACTCCCAGGTGGCATGATTTCCGGCCAGCACATCACCCATACGCCTCATCGTAAGCGGCGCGTGCCGCTGCGTCGCCCCTGTGAAAGGTCCGGAAATCGCGTGATCTACGCGCGTCAGGACCCTTCCGCGCCGGATATTCCGTCGTGGCAAGCGCTGTCGGCACGTGCGCAGACGACACTCGGGAAGGCGCCGACGCCTATCGCGGCGAAGTTCCCGAGGCTTTCCGTGCCGGGCTCGAAATAGCCGCTGTGACCGACCGCGCCGTCCGCCGAGAGCAGCCGCGCCCCGAACTCCGGCGCCATCGGGTCGGCGCCGTGCCCGACCCCGCCCAGCTCCAGGTGGGGCACGTCGGCGATCCAGTCGTCGGCGTCCCGCATCGCCCACACGCGCGCGTGGGTGGCGAGTTCGGTCGCCCGCTCCACCCGCATGCCGGGGCTCCCTGCCACGGCGACGTCCGTCACCCGGGCGGGCAGCCGGGGCGCGGCGACCCCGCACAGCACGGAGCCGTAGCTGTGGCAGAACAGCGCCACGCGCGCGTCCCCGGGGAGCGCCTCGCTCAGTTTCACGAGCCGCACGGCGCCGCTTTCGGCCAGTCGGCCGGTCGCCGCGTCGACGCCGACCCCGGCGGGCGCGGTGAAGTCGGCCCACGCGATCACCGCCACGCGGGCGCGGGGCGAGGCCTGCCGCTCGGCGGCGAAGAGCGCGCTGGCCATGCCCTCCGGGGCCCCGTACCGGCCGCGGGTCTTCTGGAACGTGAGCAGGTTCGTGTCGACGCCGGGCACGATCACCGAGACCCGCCGGGCCCGGTCCAGGTCGCCGAGGACCTCGGCCGTCCGCCCCGTACCCGTCGGGTCGAAGGCGAGGATCTGACGGCCCGGCCGCATCAGCGAGGCGAAGCGGTCGAACCGGCGGCGCGCCTCGTGGCGTCCCTCGGGCGACAGCCGGGTGTCGTCGACCCGCTCCCGTTCGGCGTCGAGCGCCCGGCCGAGCGTGATCCGGTTGGCGCGGTAGCGCAGGGTGACCGGGGCGCCGTTGAGGTTGCCGACGACGAGCGGGTGCCGCTCGGCGAGCAGGGCCCCGCGCGCGGGGCCGAGTCCGGCGAAGAACGCGGCGACGGTACGTGCCGGCGCGGTCACGGCGTCGGGCAGCGGGCGGTGGTCGATCCGGTCGTGCGCCCAGGCGGCGAGGGCCGTCCCGCGCGACGGGCCGGGCACCGGCCGGTGCCGGATCGTCGTCCACCCGGTGATCGCGAGGAGCACGAACACCACGCCGAGCGCCAGCAGGGCGCGCGCGACGGTGAGGGTGGGGGAGGCATCGGCTGAGGTCACGGGGCGCCACCCTACGGGGCGCGGGTTACGGAGCGGAGCCGAACCCCTCGCCGCACCGGTCCCACCGGTGCGGGGCCGACCGGCGGGAACCGTCCCGAGGGGCGCCCCGCCCGGGCGGGGCCCGATCGGCGGGGTCCCCGCCAGGAGGCGTCCAGGAGGCGTTCAGGAGGCGTCCCGCCAGTGCGGGGCCAGCGCCGGGCCGATGTGGTCGAGGTACCGCTCGGTGAGGGCGCGCATGGTCTCCAGGCTCTGGTCCGTGCCCCGGCCCCACAACTGCCCGGTGACCCGCATGACACCGCTGAACGCCGCCACGGCGATCCGGGGGCGCGGGTCCCCGTCCACGTCGAGGCCCTCGCGGTCGGCGATGATCCGGGAGATCGTCTCCTCCATCTCGGTGGAGCGGCGCAGGTGGACGGCGAGCAGCGCGGGCGTCGACTCGATCAGCCGGAACGTCCGCAGGTACAGCTCGACCGGCACGACCTCGGTGATGGCCTCGCCGATGGTGTCCCACGCGGAGAGGACGGCGTTGCGCAGCGCGTCGAGCGGTCCCTCGTCCGGCGGGCGCTCGCCGAGGGTGCGGACGAACCGCTCCTCCACCATCTGCTGGACGGCGAAGGCGACCTCCTCCTTGGAGGAGAAGTAGCGGAAGAAGGTGCGCTGGGAGACCTCGACGGCCTCGACGATCTCGTCGACGGTGGTCCCCTCGTACCCCTGGGTGGTGAAGCGCTCCAGGGCCTCCCGGATCAGCGCGTCGCGGGTGCGCCGCTTCTTGCGCTCGCGCAGGCCGGGCACGGTCACGTAGGGGTCCTCTTTTCCGCCGTTTGGTCCGCCTCAGGGTACCTGTGAGCTACGTGACAGTTACCGACGCGTGAACCGCTTTGTCAATTGTCAGTGACTGTCACTAGCCTCGTCCGCATGACTAGTCAGACCACCGTGGAAAAGACCCCGCAGGGTCAGGGGGGCCTCCGGGAACCCGACCCGGCCCCGGCGAAGGGACTGCGCGGCCACCCGTGGCTGAGCCTGTTCGCCGTCGCCGTGGGCGTCATGATGGTGGCGCTCGACGGCACGATCGTCGCCATCGCCAACCCCGCCATCAAGACCGACCTCGGCGCCACGCTCGCCCAGGTCCAATGGATCACCAACGGCTACCTGCTCGCCCTCGCCGTCGCCCTGATCACCGCCGGCAAGCTCGGCGACCGCTTCGGCCACCGCCAGACCTTCCTCATCGGCATCGCGGGCTTCGCCGCCGCCTCCGCCGCGATCGGCCTCTCCGAGTCCATCGGCGCCGTGATCGCCTTCCGCGTCCTGCAGGGCCTCTTCGGCGCCCTGCTCATGCCGGCCGCGCTCGGCCTGCTGCGCGCCACCTTCCCGGCCGAGAAGCTGAACATGGCGATCGGCATCTGGGGCATGGTCATCGGCGCCTCCACGGCCGGCGGCCCGATCGTCGGCGGCCTGCTCGTCGAGCACGTCAGCTGGCAGTCGGTGTTCTTCATCAACGTGCCGGTCGGCGTCGTCGCGCTCGTCCTCGGCCTGGTGATCCTCAAGGACCACCGCGCCGAGAACGCGCCGCGCTCCTTCGACGTCGTCGGCATCCTGCTGCTCTCCGGCGCCATGGCCTCCCTCGTCTGGAGCCTCATCAAGGCGGGCGAGTCCTGGGGCTGGACCAGCGGCAAGACCTGGGGCTGCCTGATCGGCGCGCTGCTGCTCTTCGCCGTGTTCGCCTTCTGGGAGACCAGGGTCGCGGAGCCGCTCGTCCCGCTGGGCATGTTCCGCTCCGTGCCGCTGTCGGCCGGCGTGGTGCTGATGGTGCTGATGGCCTTCGCCTTCATGGGCGGCCTGTTCTTCGTGACCTTCTACCTCCAGGGCGTGAAGGGGCTCAGCCCGGTCGACAGCGGCCTGCACCTGCTGCCGCTGACCGCGATGATGATCGTCTCCTCGCCGCTGGCCGGCGCGCTGATCACCAAGTTCGGCCCGCGCGTGCCGCTGGTCGGCGGCATGGTCTGCACCGCCGTCGCGATGTTCGGCATGATCACGCTCTCCGCCGGCACCGGCACCCTCGTCATGTCCCTCTGGTTCGCCCTGCTCGGCCTGGGTCTCGCCCCGGTCATGGTCGGCGCCACCGAGGTCATCGTCGGCAACGCGCCGCTGGAACTCTCCGGCGTCGCGGGCGGCCTGCAGCAGGCCGCGATGCAGGTCGGCGGCGCGCTCGGCACGGCCGTGCTCGGCGCCGTCATGTCCTCCAAGGTCTCCGGTGCCTTCGCGGACAACTGGAAGGAGGCCGGCATCCCGGTCCCGGCCGACCCGCGCCTGGAGCAGGCGGCCGAGTTCGGCATGGCGCCGCCGGAGCTGGCGAAGGCCCCGGGGATGACCCCCGACCTCTTCGACAAGATCTCCTCGGTCATCCACGACACCTTCCTCGACGGCATGGGTCTGGCCTTCACCGTCGCCGGCGGGGTCGCCGTCGTCGCGGCCCTCGTCGCCACGCTCACCAAGCGCGGCGAGAACGCCGAGGCGGGCGGCATGGGCGGCCACATCTGACGTCCGTCCGCGTTCCCGTCAGGGTTCCCGTAGGGGGCCGTCACCCGTTCGCGTGAACGGGGGCGGCCCCTCTTCCGTAGCCCGCCGACCTCCGCCATGCTCGTGGTTACAGAGAGTGACGAAACGGGGGTTCATCAGCATGTATACGAAGACTCTTCTCGCCACGGCGGCCGTCCTGACCGCCACCGTGACCACCGTCCTGACGGCACCGGCGGCACCCGCGGCACCAGTGGTACGGGCGGCACCGGCGGCCACGGGGGTACGGGCGCAGCCGGCGGTCTCGGCGGCCACGGCGGCCACGGCGACCATGGCCGGCCAGGCGACTTCGGCGGTCTCGGCGTCGTCGGCGGCCCCGGTGGCGGCCGCGCCGTCCGGGACCGTGCTCGGGGCCTGCGGTCCGGGCCGGCTCTGCCTCTGGCCCAAGCCCGACTTCAAGGGCCGGGCGCAGACCCACGAGCTGGCCACGACGGACATCGACAGCTGCGTCGTCCTGCCGGCGGGCACCTCGGCCCAGTCCCTGGCGAACCGCACGGGACGGCCGGTCACCACGTACCAGTCCGCCGAGTGCGCGGAGGCGGGCGAGTTCGAGACCTACCCGGGCCGGGGGACCTGGGTGCCGCAGGCTCCCTACGAGGTCAGAGCGTTCAAGATCTGGGAGCGGTAGGGGCGGGCAGCTCCTGCGTCCCGTCCGCCGCGGGCACCCGCGGCGGACAGGAGAGCCGGGCCACCTCCGCGCGCAGCTCGCGGACCTCCAGGGTCAGCGCCTCCAGGAGTTCGGTCTGCCGGCGCTCCACGGCGTCGTCCCGGTCGAAGCGGGCGATGAACCAGGCGGCGATGTTGGCGGTGACGACACCGAGCAGGGCGATGCCCGAGAGCATCAGGCCCACCGCGAGGACCCGGCCGAGTCCGGTGGTCGGGGCGTGGTCGCCGTAGCCGACCGTGGTCATCGTGGTGAACGACCACCAGACCGCGTCCCCGAGCGTCTTGATGTTGCCGTCCGGGGCGTCCCGTTCGACGTGCAGCACGGCGAGCGAGCCGAACATCATCAGTCCGACCACCGCGCCCGCCACATAGGTGGTGAGCGTTATCTGCGGGGCCATCCGGGCCCGCCGGCCCACCAGGAGGAGCGTGGACACCACCCGCAGCAGCCGCAGCGGCTGCACCATCGGCAGCAGGACCGCGAGCAGGTCGAGGGGGTGCGAGCGGACGAAGGCCCACCGGGCCGGGGCGATCGCGAGACGGACCAGGTAGTCCAGGGCGAAGGCCGCCCACACGGCCCACTCGACGTGGGTGCACAGCCGGTGCACCCACGGGTCGGCGCCGGGGGCGACGATCGGCACGGCGTACGCGATGCCGAACGCCACGGCCAGCACCAGCAGCGGCACCTGCGTGCGCTCTTCCCAGCGATCCTTCATGCAGGGCATCGTAGAGAACGCCGAAGGGCGGCGAGGCCACCGGCCCCACCGCCCTCACCAGGTGCTATGCCCGACGGGCTCAGGCGTCGCCGCCCGCGGCGCCGGGGTCGGCGGCCGCCACGTCGAGCAGCTGGTAGCGGTCCACGGCCTGCTTCAGGGCCGAGCGGTCCACCTTGCCCTCGCGGGCGAGTTCGGTCAGCACGGCCAGCACGATCGACTGGGCGTCGATGTGGAAGTAGCGGCGGGCCGCGCCCCGCGTGTCCGCGAAGCCGAAGCCGTCCGCGCCCAGCGAGGTGTACCGGCCCGGCACCCAGCGGGAGATCTGGTCCGGCACCGCCCGCATCCAGTCCGAGACCGCCACGAACGGACCCTCGGCGCCCTGGAGCTTGCGCGTCACGTACGGGACGCGCTGCTCCTCGTCCGGGTGGAGCAGGTTGTGCTCCTCGACGGCCACGGCCTCGCGGCGCAGCTCGGTCCAGGAGGTCGCGGACCAGACGTCGGCCCGCACGTTCCACTCCTCGGCGAGGATCTTCTGCGCCTCGATCGCCCACGGCACCGCGACGCCCGAGGCCATGATCTGCGCCGGGATCGCGCCGGCCTCGGCCGGCCCGAGGCGGTGGATGCCCTGGAGGATGCCCTCCACGTCCACGTCCGCGGGCTCGGCCGGGTGCTGGATCGGCTCGTTGTAGACGGTCAGGTAGTAGAAGACGTCCTCGGCGGCGGAGCCGTACATCCGTCGCAGACCGTCCTTGACGATGTGCGCGATCTCGAAGCCGAACGCCGGGTCGTACGCGATGCAGGCCGGGTTCGTCGAGGCGATCAGGTGCGAGTGGCCGTCCGCGTGCTGGAGGCCCTCGCCGGTCAGCGTGGTGCGGCCGGCGGTGGCGCCGAGCACGAAGCCGCGCGCCAGCTGGTCCGCCATCTGCCAGAACTGGTCGCCGGTCCGCTGGAAACCGAACATCGAGTAGAAGACGTACACCGGGATCAGCGGCTCGCCGTGCGTGGCGTACGCCGATCCGGCGGCGATCAGCGAGGCCGTGCAGCCGGCCTCGGAGATGCCGTCGTGCAGCATCTGGCCGGTCGGCGACTCCTTGTAGGCGAGGAGGAGTTCGCGGTCCACCGCCTCGTACTGCTGGCCCAGCGGGTTGTAGATCTTGGCGCTCGGGAAGAACGCGTCCATGCCGAAGGTGCGGTACTCGTCGGGGGCGATCAGCACGAAGCGCTTGCCGATCTCCTTGTCCCGCATGAGGTCCTTCAGGATGCGGACGAACGCCATCGTGGTGGCGATCGACTGCTGCCCGGAGCCCTTCCTGGCCCCCGCGTAGGTCTTGTCGTCGGGGAGGGCCAGCGGCTTCGCCCGCACGACACGGGTCGGCACGTACCCGCCGAGCGCCTTGCGGCGGTCGTGCATGTACTGGATCTCCTCGGAGTTCCGGCCCGGGTGGTAGTACGGCGGCAGGCCGTCCTCCAACTGCCGGTCCGTCACCGGGATGTGCAGCCGGTCGCGGAAGCGCTTGAGGTCGTCGACCGTCAGCTTCTTCATCTGGTGGGTCGCGTTGCGGCCCTCGAAGTTCGGGCCCAGCGTCCAGCCCTTGACGGTCTGGGCGAGGATCACGGTCGGCTGGCCCGCGTGGGCCTTCGCCGCCGCGTACGCCGCGTAGATCTTCTTGTGGTCGTGGCCGCCGCGGCCCAGGTGCAGGACCTGCTGGTCCGACATGCCCTCGACCATCGCCCGCAGCCGGTGGTCGCCGCCGAAGAAGTGGTCCCGGATGTAGCCGCCGGTCTCCGTCGCGTACGTCTGGAACTGGCCGTCCGGGGTGGTGTTCAGCTTGTTGACCAGGATGCCGTCGCGGTCCTGCGCGAGCAGCGGGTCCCAGGAGCGGTCCCAGATCAGCTTGATGACGTTCCAGCCGTTGCCCCGGAAGATCGACTCCAGCTCCTGGATGATCTTGCCGTTGCCGCGCACCGGGCCGTCGAGGCGCTGCAGGTTGCAGTTGACGACGAAGGTCAGGTTGTCCAGGCCCTCGCGCGCGGCGATGGAGAGCTGGCCGAGCGACTCGACCTCGTCCATCTCGCCGTCGCCGAGGAACGCCCAGACGTGGGACCGGGAGGTGTCGGCGATGCCGCGCGCCTCCATGTACCGGTTGATCCGCGCCTGGTAGATCGCGCCGAGCGGGCCGAGGCCCATCGACACCGTCGGGAACTCCCAGAAGTCCGGCATCAGCCGCGGGTGCGGGTACGACGAAAGCCCGTTCGGGAACTTCGACCGCTCCTGGCGGAAGCCGTCGAGCTGGGTGTCGTTCAGCCGGTCCAGGAGGTAGGCGCGGGCGTAGATGCCCGGGGAGGCGTGCCCCTGGAAGAAGATCTGGTCGCCGCCGTCGCCCTCGTCCTTGCCGCGGAAGAAGTGGTTGAAGCCCACGTCGTAGAGCGAGGCGGAGGAGGCGAAGGTCGCGATGTGGCCGCCGACGCCGATGCCCGGGCGCTGGGCGCGCGAGACCATCACGGCCGCGTTCCACCGGGTGGCGTTGAGGACCCTGCGCTCGATCTCCTCGTTGCCGGGGAAGAACGGCTCGTCCTTGGTGGCGATGGTGTTGACGTAGTCCGAGCTGCGCATCTCGGGCACGGCCACGCGCTTCTCGCGGGCCCGCTCGATCAGTCGGAGCATGAGGTAGCGGGCCCGCTCACGGCCCCGCTCGTCGACGGCCGCGTCGAGGGAGTCGAGCCATTCCTGGGTCTCTTCCGGGTCGAAATCCGGGACCTGGCTGGGAAGGCCGCCAATGATGATCGGGTTGCGATCGGATCCGGGAGCCACGCTCTTCCTTCGCTGTTCGGTGGTGCCCACGGGGCCACGGAGTGGTCGGGATGTCCATCGTGTACCCCGCCGACACCAGACGTCACACTTACCGGGGGGTAACCCCCAGGGGTGTCCTCCACATCGCCGGGTGCGGTCAAATCGCAACCTTACGCCCAACTCGCGCATGCGTTTCGTCCGGGCGTTCGGCAGACTGAAACGGCAGAAGTCCGTAAACCGGGACGAACCATGTGTGCCTGATCGCGAAGGAGGCTCCGAGCGTGCCGAAAGTTGGGGCGAGACGGCCCCAAACGTCACCGTTTCGGCGGTCTCCGCGGCCTGGTACTTGCGCGATCAGCCCCGGCACGTGTGGACTACGGCCAGCGCCACGCGCCCACGCGTGGCCCACAGCATTTTCCGAATGAGCAGGAGGCAAGCCGTGAGCGCGACCGCGGACCACGCGGAGGAGCGGACCAACCCGGCCGGCAGGCTGGGGTTCGAGCCCGGACAGGTGGTCCAGGAGATCGGCTACGACGACGACGTCGACCAGGATCTCCGTGAAGGCATCGAGTCCATCATCGGCCAGGACCTCGTGGACGAGGACTACGACGACGTCGCCGACGCCGTCGTGCTCTGGTTCCGCGACGAGGACGGTGATCTCACCGACGCCCTGGTGGACTCCATCGGTCTTCTGGAGGACGGCGGCACCATCTGGCTGCTGACGCCGAAGACGGGCCGTGACGGCTACATCGAGCCGTCCGACATCAACGATGCCGCGCAGACTGCTGGTCTCTCCCAGACCAAGAGCATCAGCGTCGCCAAGGACTGGACGGGCACCCGCCTGACCGCCCCCAAGCGCTGATCACCACGCTGCGAGAAGCCCCCGCCGGTCCGCCGGCGGGGGCTTTCGTGCGCAGGCCGTAGGGTGGGTCTCACCGATTCGGCCCAAGGACGACCGGGTCCGTCGAAGGGATGCGTACGCGATGGCCATCGAGGTCGGCACCAAGGCCCCGGAGTTCGAGCTGAAGGACAACCACGGCCGCACCGTGAGGCTCTCGGACTTCCGCGGCGAGAAGAACGTGGTGCTGCTCTTCTACCCGTTCGCGTTCACCGGCGTCTGCACCGGCGAGCTGCGCGAGCTGCGCGACAACCTGCCGAGCTTCGTCAACGACGACACCCAGCTCCTGGCCGTCTCCAACGACTCGATCCACACCCTGCGCGTCTTCGCCGACCAGGAGGGCCTGGACTTCCCGCTGCTCTCCGACTTCTGGAAGCACGGCGAGGCCTCCCGCGCCTACGGCGTCTTCGACGAGGACAAGGGCTGCGCGGTGCGCGGCACCTTCGTCATCGACCGGGACGGCGTGGTCCGCTGGACGGTCGTCAACGCCCTTTCGGACGCCCGCGACCTCGGCGACTACCTGAAGGCGCTCGACGCCATCTGAGCCGGTCCGGGGCCGACACCCTCGGAATCACCGGTCGAATCGACTGTTTCGACCGGGAACCCGTCACTAGGATCCAGTCGTTGATCCGATGCCAACGCACGACTGGGGCGCTGCCCCTGAAAACGTATGGAGGGACTCGTGGGAGTCAGCCTCAGCAAGGGCGGCAACGTCTCGCTGACCAAGGAGGCCCCTGGCCTCACCGCCGTGACCGTCGGTCTGGGCTGGGACGTCCGCACCACCACCGGTACGGACTTCGACCTCGACGCCAGCGCCATCCTGGTGAGCGAGGAGGGCAAGGTCCGCAACGACCAGGACTTCGTCTTCTTCAACAACCTGAAGAGCGCCGACGGCTCGGTCGAGCACACCGGTGACAACCTCACCGGTGAGGGCGAGGGCGACGACGAGCAGGTCAAGGTCAGCCTGGCCACCGTGCCGGCCGACGTGGCCAAGATCGTCTTCCCCGTGTCGATCTACGACGCCGAGAACCGCCAGCAGTCCTTCGGCCAGGTGCGCAACGCGTTCATCCGCGTCGTGAACCAGGCCGGCGGCGCCGAGATCGCCCGGTACGACCTCTCCGAGGACGCCTCGACCGAGACCGCCATGGTCTTCGGCGAGCTGTACCGCCACGGCGCCGAGTGGAAGTTCCGCGCCGTCGGCCAGGGTTACGCCTCGGGCCTGCGCGGCATCGCGCAGGACTTCGGCGTCAACGTCTGAGCCGAACCGTCTTGAACCGTCCGGCGCCGCACCTCCCGTGCGGCGCCGGACGTGCCTCATCACCACCGGGGAGGAACCGCAACATGGGCGTCACGCTCGCCAAGGGAGGCAACGTCTCCCTCTCCAAGGCCGCACCCAACCTCACCAAGGTCCTCGTCGGACTCGGCTGGGACGCGCGCTCCACCACCGGAGCCCCCTTCGACCTCGACGCCAGCGCCCTGCTGTGCCAGGCCGGCCGGGTGCTCGGGGACGAGTACTTCGTCTTCTACAACCAGCTGCGCAGCCCCGAGGGCTCCGTCGAACACACCGGCGACAACCTCACCGGCGAGGGTGACGGTGACGACGAGTCCCTGATCGTGGACCTCGACAAGGTCCCGGCGCACTGCGACAAGATCGTCTTTCCGGTGTCGATCCATGACGCCGACAACCGCGGCCAGAGTTTCGGCCAGGTCAGCAACGCTTTCATCCGCGTCGTGAACCAACTGGACGGTCAGGAACTCGCCCGGTACGACCTCTCCGAGGACGCCTCCACCGAGACCGCGATGATCTTCGGCGAGCTCTACCGCTACAACGGCGAATGGAAGTTCCGGGCGGTGGGCCAGGGGTACGCGTCCGGGCTCCGGGGCATCGCTCTAGACTTCGGGGTCAACGTTTCGTAAAGCCATGAATTCCACGATGGGGTAGACAGTGATTCTGAAAACCTTCGGCTGGTCGTTCGCGATCACTGTGCTCGGCTTGGTCGCCGCGGTGCTCTACGGGGGCTGGGAGGCCTTCGGCATCGTCGCGATCCTCTGCGTCCTCGAGATCTCGCTGTCGTTCGACAACGCGGTGGTCAACGCCGGAATCCTGCAGAAGATGAATGCCTTCTGGCA